>NZ_JAKSXN010000076.1 GCF_022427145.1 Paenibacillus timonensis | reverse complement strand
ACAAATTCAAGTTGATTCGGGGCAGCGAGTGCTTGATCTAGGATGCGGGACCGGTACATTAACCCTTCTTTTAAAACAAGCTTACCCGAAAGCTGAAGTAACCGGACTCGATATTGATCCGAATGTTCTCCGAATTGCAGAGAAAAAAACAGTGGATATGGGAATGGACATTGTATTTAATCAAGGAATGTCGTTTGAACTTCCCTACCCTGATCATTCATTTGATCGTGTTATCACAAGTCTAATGTTTCATCATTTGACTTTAGAAAATAAACTCCGAACACTAAAAGAAATTTTTCGTGTACTTAAACCACAAGGTGAACTTCACATAGCGGATTGGGGAAAGGCGCAAAATCGACTCATGCGCATTGCGTTCCTTTCAATCCAAATCCTCGATGGTTTTAAAACGACAGCAGATAATGTAAATGGCCTGATACCGCAAATCATTGATAAGGCCGGGTTTGCTAAATCTAAAGAGACGGATAGGTTCATGACAGTATACGGAACCCTTTCTTTATACAAAGCGAAGAAATAAAACAGCATTACGGTGAAGTTAGCTTCGCTGCGACTGCCCCAAAAAGCTGGCCGGAGTAAACCTTTGTTAAATTGGTATGTTTAATCAAATAAGTATTTGGATATAAGAACAATGTAAATCTACAATTGGATGGAGCAAATCGCTATGTCACTCACATTAATTCTTTCCGCTATTGGCACGTTCATCGTGACAAACGTTGACGATATTTTTGTGCTGATGATCTTTTTCGCACAGATTGAGAAAGCGCGGCACACACAAGTTGTTCTAGGGCAATATCTTGGGTTCGGATTGCTCGTTGTATTGAGCCTATTAGGGGCTTTCGGTTTTACATTTTTGCCACCCGAATGGGCCGGTTTTCTCGGGCTGATACCGATTTATCTCGGTATCCGAATGTTCTTCAAAAAGGAGGAAGAAGATGAGGCAGAGGAAGCGCTTGAGAAATTGGGCAATCTAAAGTCACAACCTTCAAACAACCGTTTGTTTGGACCACTAACGGGTAAGGTCGCTGCGATTACCTTTGCCAACGGGGGGGATAACCTGGGCATATACATTCCGTATTTTACGACCCAGGGCAATGCGTCACTTTTATCCATCGCGATTGTGTTCCTTTTGATGGTCGCGGTATGGTGTTTCCTGGCGTATCGGCTGGCAAGCTTCCCGTCCATTCTAAAGATTCTGGAAAAGTACGGAAGTGTCATTGTTCCACTGGTATTTATCGCATTAGGTATTTCGATCATGCTGCATGGTGATTCATTTGCATATCTCATAAGGCTGTTTGGATAACGTTCATGAAAATCGAAATGACGAACTGGAGGGAAACACAATGGTAGTAGGTGATGCAAGCATGCACACTCAGCTGTTGGTAATCGGCGGTGGTTCGGGGGGTTATGTTGCAGCTATACGAGCTGCGCAGCTTGGCAAGAAAGTGTTGCTGGTGGAGAGATCGGAACTCGGAGGTGTATGTCTCAATTGCGGCTGCGTGCCGTCCAAAGCGCTTATATCCGCGGCGCATCGTTATGAACAAATGCTGGAAAGCGGCATATCCGGGTTAAAAGCGAAAGGCATTGAGCTTGATTTTTTACAGATTCAACAGTGGAAACAGTCGAAAGTGGTGAATCGCCTCAAAACGGGAATTCAATCCTTACTCAAAAAGCATGAAATCTCGGTCTTCAAAGGGGAGGCGCTGTTCATTAATGATCGGGAAGCCCGTCTCTATAATGAACAAGAATCGCTCCGATACCAATTTGACGATTGTATCGTTGCTGTCGGATCGCGCCCAATTGAATTAAAAGCATTCCCGTATGGAAATCGAATTTTGTCCTCCACGGAAGCACTCTCCCTTACCGAAATCCCTGAGCGGATGGTCGTCATCGGCGGTGGCTATATCGGTATTGAGCTAGGCCAAATGTACGCGAAGTTCGGCACGAACGTAACCATTTTGGAAGGTTCTCCGTCGATTCTGCCTGGATTCGAGAGTGAAATTACCGGGATTGTCAAAAAAAATCTTGATTCCCTTGGTGTTACGGTGTACACAAACGCTATGGCTCAATCCGCACAACAGTCGGCTGATGAAATCATGGTTACCTTTACGGTAGATCAGGTAGAACAACAAGTGATGGCCGATTATGTTCTTGTCACAGTCGGACGCCGACCCAATACCGATGGTGAACTCGGTCTTGACCGGATTGGAGTAAAAATTGGCGACCGGGGACTGGTTGAAGTCGATCAACAAGGGAGAACATCTATTCCTCACATTTATGCGATTGGCGATATTATCCCTGGCCCTGCACTGGCGCATAAAGCTTCATACGAAGGAAAAGTGGTTGCTGAAGCTATAGCTGGCCAGCCAAGTGCCTTCGACTATAAAGGGATACCTGCGGTCGTGTTTTCCGATCCGGAAATTGCTTCCGTAGGACTTAGCGAACCTGAAGCCAAAGAGAAAGGATATGACATCATGGTGGGTAAGTTTCCGTTTGCGGCAAATGCGCGTGCTCTCTCTTTGAGTACGTCCGAGGGATTCGTCAAGCTGGTAGGCGATAAGAAAACAGGTTTGATCCTTGGCGGGCAAATCGTCGGGACAAACGCGTCCGACTTGATTCCGGAAATTGCCTTGGCGATTGAAATGGGAACGACCATGGAAGATTTAGCCCTCACGATTCATGCGCATCCGACACTTGGGGAGTTGTCGGCTGAAGCGGCAGAAGTTGCCCTTGGCCATCCCATTCATATTTAGTTTTGTTTGCCTTTGACAAACCAATGGTGCAAGCATAATATAATAATCAAATGAACATTAGATTGAGGTGATGGGAAAAATGAAGAACCAAGATACATGCGAAATCTTTTGTTATGACGAGGATAAGGTCAATCGAGTCCGGGGAAAATTAAGCAAAAATGATTTTCAGGATATGGCGCAAATCTTTAAAGTGCTTGCAGACCATACGCGGCTAAAGGTTGCTTATGCCCTGTGCGATGAAGACGAGTTATGCGTCTGTGATGTGGCCAACATTATCGGCTCCACGATGGCGACGGCTTCCCATCATTTACGGCTGCTGCGGAACATGGGCATTGCGAATTATCGGAAGGAAGGGAAGCTCGTGTTTTATTCATTGGGGGATGAGCAGCTTAAACAAATGATAAGAATTGCCATTGAGCATCAAAAGGAGGTTGTTGGCGTTGAATAAAGTGGCTGAACCATTAGAGAACAAAAACGTGTACCGCGTTGAAGGATTTACATGCGCGAATTGTGCCGGGAAATTTGAGAATAATGTCAAGCAATTGCCGGGCGTTCAAGATGCGAAAGTAAACTTTGGCGCTTCAAAAATTGCCGTTTTCGGCGAAACCACTGTTGAGGAACTGGAGAAAGCCGGGGCATTTGAGAAACTTAAAATCATTCCAGAAAAACCGGTACGGGTGGCAAAACCGGAAGTGAACGAGGAAAAAAACGTATTCAACGTTCAAGGATTTACATGCGCGAATTGTGCCGGGAAGTTTGAAAATAACGTGAAGCAGCTTCCGGGGGTTCGGGATGCGAAAGTGAATTTCGGGGCTTCGAAAATCGCCATATACGGTAATGCCACCATTGAAGAACTGGAGAAAGCTGGTGCATTTGAAAATTTAAAAGTGACCCCGGAAAAAGTGGCACGGGAAGCGAAACCAGAGGGCATCAAAGAAGCGAAAGAACCGTTTTATAAAAAACATAGCACATTGTTGAATGCAGTCTTATTGGTGGTTTTTGGATATATTTCTCAATATGTAAATGGGGAAGAAAACTTAATCACTTCCTTGTTATTTGCAGCCTCTATTGTGATTGGGGGATTCTCGCTCTTTAAAGTCGGTTTTCAAAACTTGTTGCGATTTGAATTTGACATGAAGACACTCATGACAGTTGCCATAATCGGAGCTGCGATCATTGGGGAATGGGCCGAAGGTGCAATTGTGGTTATCCTCTTTGCGATCAGTGAAGCGTTGGAACGCTTCTCGATGGATCGGGCTAGACAATCGATTCGTTCCTTAATGGACATTGCACCGAAAGAAGCACTCGTTAGGCGCAACGGACAAGAAATGATGGTCAATGTCGATGACATCGCCGTTGGCGATATCATGATCGTCAAACCCGGTCAAAAGATTGCCATGGATGGTGTGGTAGTCAGCGGTAACTCTGCCGTGAATCAGGCCGCGATCACCGGTGAGTCCGTTCCCGTTGGCAAAACGGTAGATGATGAGGTTTTTGCGGGGACCTTAAATGAAGAAGGCTTGCTTGAAGTCAAAGTAACCAAGTTGGTCGATGATACGACCATTGCGAAGATTATTCACCTTGTCGAGGAAGCGCAGGGAGAACGTGCTCCGTCACAGGCCTTTGTCGATAAGTTTGCGAAATACTACACACCAGTTATTATGATCATTGCAGCGTTAGTCGCAATACTTCCGCCACTTTTCTTTGATGGAAGTTGGGCTACCTGGGTCTATCAAGGCTTATCCGTTCTTGTGGTTGGTTGTCCTTGCGCACTCGTGATTTCGACTCCGATCTCGATTGTGTCTGCAATCGGAAATGCAGCGAAAAATGGCGTCCTTGTCAAAGGGGGAATTTACCTCGAAGAAATGGGTGCCTTAAAAGCCATCGCCTTTGATAAAACCGGCACGCTCACAAAAGGGGTCCCTGTTGTAACGGATTTCAACGTATTTAGCAAGAAGACGAATGAAACCGAGTTGTTGTCGATCATCACCGCTT
The DNA here is from genome assembly GCF_022427145.1 of Paenibacillus timonensis. Lineage (GTDB taxonomy): Bacteria > Bacillota > Bacilli > Paenibacillales > Paenibacillaceae > Fontibacillus > Fontibacillus timonensis. Next base: position 17,359 of record NZ_JAKSXN010000076.1, on the reverse strand, counting down.
TAGAGTATCGTTCCCAACATCCACTTGCTTCGGCCATCATGAGAAAAGCAGAAGAAGCGAATATTTCTTATTCTGACGTCATGGTTGACGACTTTACGTCCATCACCGGTAAAGGGATTAAGGGTACGGTAAACGGAACCATCTATTATATTGGTAATCTGAAACTCTTTAAAGAATTAGCTACAGCTCATTTTAGTAACGAACAAGAGCAACTGGTTATGAAACTGCAAAACCAAGGCAAAACGGCTATGATCGTCGGCACAGACAAAGAAATCCTCGCGGTGATTGCGGTAGCCGATGAGGTGCGTGAATCCAGTAAGGAAATTATTCAAAGGCTGCATCAGATTGGGATCAAAAAAACCATCATGCTTACCGGTGATAACAAAGGTACTGCCAATGCGATCGCCGGACATGTTGGCGTATCGGATGTGCAGGCCGAACTGATGCCGCAGGATAAATTAGACTTTATTAAACAGCTCCGAGCCGATTACGGCAATGTCGCCATGGTTGGCGATGGTGTCAATGATGCTCCAGCGCTCGCAGCTTCTACTGTTGGGATTGCCATGGGCGGAGCCGGTACGGATACCGCTCTTGAAACGGCAGATGTGGCTTTAATGGGGGACGATTTAAGAAAGCTTCCATTCGCAATCAAATTAAGCCGTAAAGCTTTAAACATCATCAAGCAAAACATTACGTTTGCGCTTGCTATTAAGACCATTGCTTTACTACTTGTTATCCCTGGTTGGTTAACGCTCTGGATTGCTATCCTTTCCGATATGGGAGCAACACTCCTGGTTGCGTTAAACGGTTTGCGACTGATGAGAGTCAAGGAATAAGGAGACATAAAACAAAACATTCAGGTTGAGTTAGGGGTGAATACCCCTGACTCTTTCCTTTGAAAGGAAGTGCACTTGTGCTTCATTACTATGTTGTAGCCTTTATCGCCTTTGCCATTGATCAATGGATCAAATGGAGTGTGGCGGCTTATATGGAAATCAATCAAAAGATACCGCTTATTCCAGGCATTATCCAATTGACATCCATTCGAAATCGGGGTGCCGCGTTCGGCATCTTGCAAAACCAGCGGTTGTTTTTTATTTTGGTGACTGCCCTCGTGCTTTTTGGTATTATCATCTACTTGCGCAAAATCTATCGTGGGGAAAAATTTCTCTCTTATGCCTTAGTGCTGATTTTTGGAGGGGCGCTGGGTAATTTTGTAGATCGCGCTCTACATGGCGAAGTCGTGGACATGTTTGAGTTAACAATTATCAATTATCCGGTATTTAACATGGCGGATGTGTTTATCACGACAGGTGTTATTATGGTCATGATTGACACGCTCCGGGCATCCAGAGCGGATAAGGCATCGAGTCAGAGATCAGATGAAAATCGGGCTTGAGGAATCATGCTCCAAAGTTTCCGGAATAAAATCCAAAATGGCGATAGCGATTAAAATTCCTGCGCTTAAAGATATCAAAGCATTCAATCCCTTGCGCGAACAGTCACGTTTAAACAAAAAAACGAGGCCGCCGATCACATTGGCGACCGCCGCCAGAAATACATAAAACAAACTTCCCCAATTATCACAACCACCCTGATCTAATCCGGTACTGGCATTGTTAGGCTATTTTTGTGATGATCCAGATATTTCATTTCACTCTGTGTGTAATAGATTTTTAGGTTGTACATGTTTTTTTCTTCAAATTAAGTCCTTCGCTTAACATTTTTGATCACTACTTTACCATGGGGAATGCTTGGTATGTTGACCATACTGAAACTTAAATCCTGGTCAGGAACTTCATAATTCATGCGATTCACTAAATAATCGAGACTCACTTTCATGACTTCAATGGTGACCCACTCACCGGCACAGCGATGTCCCATAAAGTAATCGCCACCACCTTGCGGAATGAAGCTGAAGGGGCTTCCGTCCCATTCGGCAAACCGAACCGGATTGAATACCTCAGGATTGTCCCATATTTTAAGATCATGATTGGTGCCATAAAGATCTAACAAAGTTAATGTGTCTTCTTCAAATTTATAGTTGTTCCAGGTGAAATCTTTTTTTACCAGTGCCGCGACAAACGGAAAAAACGGATAAAAGCGGCGTACTTCCTGTATAAACATCTGAGCATATTTTTCATCGCCGGATTCAAGTTTCCTCCTTTCTTCCGGATAATGATGTACTGCCAGCGCAGTGAAATTGATGAATATAGCGATAGCTACAATCGGTCTCAAAATATTGATCACTTCCACAGCAGCGGTCTCTGTATCCAAAAGGTTTCCTTCTAGATCGCGATGCCAGGCAAACCTATGTAATACAGTATTTTCAGGGGGGAGCACTTTCCCATCACGAATCTCATTAATGAGTTCTTCGATCCACTTTTCTACCTGATTCCGTGCATGTCTCCCTAGCCAATGAGCTGGACCGATAGCAGCTGCCGACTCGAACATCGCTTCCAAATCGTTTGTCAGCTTCTTCACTTCGTCTTCTCGTACCGGTACACCAGCCCACTGGCAGGCTGTCCGGCACATAATTTCCTGCACTTCTTCATAAAGAACAACCTCATCCATCAGTTCCCATTTTTCCACTGCCATCTCCCACTGTTTTTTTGTAATCTCGGTCAGTTTTTCAAGTCCATCAGGAGACATGATCGACATAAACATTTCCTTACGGTGCTTATGGGCCTCTCCATCTAAAGCCTGAACACCATTTTTGCCAAACAGTGTTTGTACCACCCGGTTTGGTGCTGCATCTTTCCTTTTGAATTTTTCAGTGTCATAAAAAACTTCCGCAGCTTCCTTTCCTCCCATGCAGATTGCTTTCTTTCCAAACACTCGGGTCTCGAATACATCAGAATTAAAACTGTGACGTCTGTTCAAAATGTACATATATCCTTCTCTCATAAGGCTCAAGGTATGGTCTATTCCTTCTTCCCGAGGCATTTGATTTGTATTTGACATATCATTCAACTCCATTCTTCATGAGTAATGATTCTTATTATTGGTAAAATATTCCCTTTTTATTCGTAAGCGGCAAACCCAGCACACCTTCTGCGTTACCCGAATTCATGAGAAAACGAGGCAACTTCAATTAGCAGGAGTTTGTCTCATGACGAAAAAAGAACAAAGACGACAGGAAGATCAGTTAAGATATTGGCTTCGTACTTTGAAAGAGCGTTCGTCCAGGACGGCAAAATCCTCCGCGACGTTGTTCCGCTCTCCATCAGCGAACCAACGCCCCGTTCGGCACCCTCTCTTCATCCATATGTCGGCTTCGCGCGGATTGACCTATCCGCAGGTTTTGACCCCCATTTGCTTCGAGAAGTCGTCGTTGTTCCGTGAAATTACCATATCCGGCGGCAGGATGAATCTTTTTATCTGCTGAATAATTCAGGTAAACACCTAATTTACATGTATAACCATCTACTTTGCTGGTGTTACCCCGTTTATGGCACGCTTTTCGTATTATCAGGTTAGCCAGTAATTACTGGCTAACCTGATAATACGAAAAGCCCACCTTAGCGAGTCATTAGTTAAATATTTTAATGTCTAACAACATGAAGTGAATCGTTTTCTTACGCGTCGGCGTATCAGATTATGCTATCGTGTTTCTGGACCCCATTCATTTCAAGGTGAAGCAGGATGTCAGCTTTTACCTACTTTTTTAAATCGATATCCGATCAATCGTGCCTTTGATTTTCTCAGAAAAAATCCACCCAAAAAATAGGCAGGATGAATGTAGTATGATCATTTGGCTTTCCAGTGTAGGAGCATCGCGTTACTCCAAAAAGGCTGCAGCATTCACTAGCAGTATTAGGTTAAAGCAGTTTTTCCATAATCATTACATCTATGAATTTATCATCCAGTAAACCTTGTTTTTCAAACACACCGACTTCCCGATATCCAACTTTTCGATACAGTCCTTGACCACTTTCATTAAATGGGAAGGTGAAGATCACGATTTTATAAAAATCGTTTGCTTTCGCTTCGCTTTCAAGGGCTGGTAGAAGGGAACTTCCAATACCCTGCCCTCTATATTCACGATCTACATAGATAGACAAATCGGCTACGCCATCATAAGCACATCGTTGTGAATAGCGATTTAAAGAAGACCACCCAACAACTTTCCCATCTTTTTCAGCTACCAGAACAGTATGCCTACCTTGATGCTCTCGAAACCAATTTTCCATGTATGACAGGCTTTTAGTCTCTACTTCAAGTGTAGCGATTCGATCTTCGATTCCTTGATTGTAGATGTCTAAAATTTGCTCAATATCCTCGATCAAAGCCTTTCTTGTGGTGATTATACCTGAACTCACAACAGTTCCTCCAATTCGTTGACTAACATTTGGTTGCTTTGATAACGGCAGAAACAATGTAATCCTGGATATTACCACCTGGAATCCAATCTTTGATAAAAGATTTGGATTCATCCTTTGGTTCGATTGAAATTTCGCTAAAGCCGCTTTGCTGAAGTATCATTTTAATTTCCTCAATGGCAGATGCTCCTGAAATGCACCCTGAATACAGTTCATTCAAGTCATTTTTGATCTCTGGTGGAAGTTCTGCCGTGGTGACAATATCAGATATGGCCAACCGACCGCCAGGTTTTAGAACACGGAATGCTTCATTGAATACCTGCTGCTTATCCGGGGAAAGATTGATGACACAGTTAGAAATAATCACATCTACTCGGTTATCGCCAACGGGAAGATGTTCAATTTCCCCTAAACGAAAATGAGTATTGGTGAACCCTCCTTTAATTGCGTTCTTTCGCGCCCGACTTACCATTTCAGGAGTCATATCTACACCAATAACGCTGCCAGTCTCTCCTACTTGCCTCGCGGCTAAGAAGCAGTCAAATCCTCCACCAGAACCTAAATCCAAGACAACTTCCCCCGTCCTCATTTCCGCTATGGCTTGAGGATTACCGCATCCCAAGCCAAGGTTAGCTCCTTCAGGTACGGAGGTCAATTCGTTGCTTGTATAACCTAATTTTGTTGAAATCGCATCGAAATCCGTTTGGGTACTGCAGCAGCTTGCTGCTTGGTTATCGCTTGTCTGGCAGCATGAATCCGTTTTAGCTTCACTAATGGCAATTTGTTTATAACGATTACGAACGTTTTGACGAATTTCATCATTAGATAATTTCCCCACTTTATACACTCCTTCGACTTTGAGTTTAGCAGCAAGGCGCAAAGCTTGTTTCCGCCGAACAGCAAGTAACATGAGATTCATTCATTTTTGCATGACGCAAACGGAGGATAAAACCCAGCAGCGGCTTTTTGCTTTTCACTGCGGACCATTTCCAAGCTTCACGAGTAGATTTTTGCAATTCCATCTCATGCAATTTCATCATGTATTCAGCGGCGAATAGATTATCAAACATACAGAACCTCCTTAAATGATGTATTTTTGCTGGATAGACTATCTGCATATAGCTGTAACATCTTTTAGGTTTATGACCAAGACTAAAACTTGTAACATACAAGTGTAAAGCAAAAAAGATTATCCCGAGACGGGTCTACAACATTTTTCTGATTTCGCCATAGCTTCATTCATGAGCTTTATGGAACGAACAACCGTGTCTTTTTCAAACTCGGTCATATAAGAAAAAACTTCATCAAGAAAAGCATTCATTTGCTGATCAATCGTTGTAGCTACGTATTTTCCTTCGGTGGTCAAAGCGAGAGTTGAAATCCGGCGATCCGTTAAATCCGGTGTCTTCTTAATCAAGTTCATTTTGATTAATGACTGTATTTGTCTGCTGAACGTAGTAATATCTGTTCCCAATGTATCCGCTATTTGCTGCATGGAGGGATTATGCTGACGGTCTACTTCAAATAAAATATGACTTTGAACGGTGGATATATCATTTCCACCTACGCTACAGCAACTTTTGTTCAGCAAACCAAATCGGCGGGTCATTATTTGAAAAAGCTCGCGAGTGCTTTCCATTGTCTTGTTCACCTCTTGATAAATTTATACAACTTTAACTTGTAAATTGCAAGTATTTTTTTGATTAAATCAATATGCAGAGTCATATTGATTATTAAGCCTGATAAGATTAATATATAAATATGCGCTTATATAATACGTTTTCTGAAATTGATACAGGGGGGATGATCTTGGAACCGATTAATGAAATGGCTGATAAGTTAAAGCTTCTAAGTGATAAAACAAGGCTCACCATATTGTCTTTACTGAAAGATCGGGAATTATGTGTGTGTGAACTTGTTGAGATCTTGGAAATTTCCCAACCCGGCGTGAGTCAACATTTAAGAAAATTAAAATCTCAAGGTATTGTAAAGGAAAATAAGCGTGGACAATGGGTATATTACTCCTTGAACGTAGAGGATAAACCATATATTAAGGCAGTATTGGATTTCACTCCTGATCCGAAAAGCATCTTATCTTTCCTGAACAAAGAAGAAATAACTTCGGTTTGCAAGTAATATTTCTTCTGTTGATTATATAATTGTATAGTTATATAATGATTTGCGAATGTAATTCCTTTAGCCGGTGAATCCAGCAGAACGTGAATTGGAGGCTTTAAAATGGTATCCGTTGTATTGGCATGTGTCATTTTCCTAATAACATTAACACTCGTGATCTGGCAGCCCAAAAAATTATCCATCGGTTGGTCTGCCTGTGGTGGCGCGGTGTTAGCACTACTTGTAGGTGTGGTCGATTTTCAAGACGTTTTGGACGTAACTCAGATCGTCTGGAATGCAACGTTGGCTTTCGTGGCAATCATCATCATTTCACTGATTTTGGATAAGATTGGTTTCTTTGAATGGGCCGCGCTGCACATGGCCCGAGCAGCCCGTGGGAACGGCATACGTATGTTTGTATTTGTCAGTATCCTTGGAGCTGTAGTTGCTGCATTTTTTGCCAATGATGGAGCTGCGCTCATCTTGACACCCATCGTATTAGCAATGGTTCGGGCTTTGAATTTTGATGAGAAAAAAGTGTTCCCCTTTATTATTGCGAGTGGGTTTATCGCGGATACAACCTCACTTCCACTTGTCGTCAGCAACTTGGTTAATATAGTTTCTGCCGATTTTTTCGGTATCGGATTTAGTGAATATGCAAGCCGGATGATTATTCCGAATCTGTTTTCTCTAACTGCCAGCATCTTGGTGCTGTACTTCTTTTTCCGTAAGAGTATTCCGCGGCGCTTTGAAGCTGCACAGTTAAAAGAACCGGCCGATGCCATCAAGGATACCGTGATGTTTCGTTTGTCCTGGTATGTGCTGTCTGTACTTTTAATTGGCTATTTTGTCAGCGAATTTATGGATATTCCGGTCTCCCTGATTGCCGGTGTCATTGCGCTTTTGTTCCTGTTGATGGCCCAAAGAAGCAGTGTCGTACCTACTAAGGAAGTTCTCAAAGGTGCTCCATGGGCAATCGTGTTTTTCTCAATAGGGATGTATGTAGTGGTGTATGGACTGCGGAACGCCGGCCTTACTGATTTGCTTGCACAAGTTATTCAAGCTGCCGCTGATCAAGGATTATTCATGGCGACAATGGGAATGGGCTTTATTTCGGCCATTCTGTCATCAATAATGAACAACATGCCTACCGTTATGATAGATGCGCTTGCAATCCATTCTACCCATACATCCGGAGCGATCCGGGAAGCTCTGATTTACGCCAACGTCATCGGTTCTGACCTAGGTCCTAAAATCACCCCGATTGGCTCATTGGCGACGCTGCTATGGCTTCATGTACTGTCTTCTAAAGGGGTCAAGATCTCTTGGGGGACCTACTTTAAAACAGGAATAATCCTGACCATTCCAACTCTGTTTATTACATTGCTTGGCTTGTACCTGTGGTTAACCATTTTGTAATGTTCATATAAAAGGAGATAATGACATGGAAAAGAAAACACTGTACTTTTTGTGCACCGGCAATTCTTGCCGGAGTCAGATGGCTGAAGGTTGGGCGAAAAAACATATTGGAGATAGTTGGAATGTGTTTAGTGCAGGAATCGAAGCACATGGCTTGAATCCGAATGCAGTTAAAGCAATGAAGGAAGTAGGAATTGATATTTCGAACCAAACTTCCGATATTATTGATCCTGAGATTCTTAATAACGCTGATTTGGTTGTAACCCTTTGTGGCGATGCTGCAGATAAATGCCCTGTAACACCGCCTAAAGTGAAACGGGAGCATTGGGGCTTTGATGATCCGGCAAAAGCTCAAGGCACAGATGAAGAAAAGTGGGCTGTATTCCAACGTGTACGCGATCAAATCGGGGAGAGAATTCAAAAATTTGCTGAAACGGGAAACTGATTGCTTATTAAAAATAAAATACGTTATTTCCAAAAGCGGGCGTATCCTTTATTTAGGACAACGCCCGCTTTTGATTTTTAGAGTTTCTCTCTGTACAAATGCACTTCATCATTTCGTCATTGTTGAGCATATTCTGACATGGGCTACATTCATTACAAGTTGGTAAACGACGAAAATAGTAGTATAGCTTCCATTTTTTAATTTTTTTGATTGAAGGTTGCCTTTTTCGACTCTGCTCCCCATTTAATTACAGAGAGGAGATGGAAACTTATGACACTGGGAGTTGGCGTTAATGATTTAGTTGAAAGAGCGTTCAGCAGTTACGTTAAAGCATGTCTCCAGCACGCTCAAAAAGATTATTTTGAGAAGCTGAAGCGTGATTCAGCTTATGTTGTCCCTTTGGATGCTGTCACTTTCGAGATCAATATCAACTTTTTAGTTCGTCACCACGACATGCCGCAACCTCAAAATGTTCCTGTTCTTTCTCAAATTTCTGAAATATCGCATCTTACATCAAAAGAACAAAGGCTATTGTACCACAAGTATTACGAGGATAAAACAGACAAGGAAATTGCTCGACTTTTAGGAACCAGCAGACAAGCAGTTTCCAAAATGAAATCAAACGTTCTGGTGAAGCTTAAAAGAATCATGGAGAAGTAAAGGCTCGTTTGCTTGTCGCAGTCCTCCCTTTTTATCATACATCGCTTATCATTCACATCTGGACGATAAAAAGGAGGATAAACATGAATAGCGTTTCTACTCTACTCCATTTAGCACAAAAAGGTGACAAAGAAGCAGAAGCCACATTAATTGCCCGTTATGAGCCAGTTATTAATAAATACGCCAAGCGAAATGGAACCATTGATGAGGATTGCAAACAACAGTTGACGATTGCCTTTATCTTGGCAGTTCGTCGCTTTGATCTTAGTCGTTACGAATAAAAACGGACAAGCCATGCGGAGTATGCTGATATGCTCCCCATACGGTAGACAGGTGAAATAATAAAACCTGTTACTGTAAGGGGAGTTTTTTCATGTCTAAAAAGAAGCTTAGTACTACTGAGAAGTTAGCTATCCTTCAAGAGATTGAAAGCGGCCATATTGGAGTAAAGGGAGCTGTCAGGAAGTACGGTTTGAACAAGTCTACAATAGCCAAATGGCGACGTCGTTATCAGTTATATGGTTACGAGGGATTAGCGATCCGCACTCGTAATCGTGCTGCTTCGCTGTTTTCGTGTAATCTTGTCCATTTGCAAGGCAGTACAAGACAATGTCAATTCTCTCTTGCCATGTTGTGGAACGTCCCTTAGTCATAGCCGTTGTTCCCCCTGTATAAGCGTTTAAACTGCTATGTCACTTCAATTTATATAAGGCCCTAGCAAGTCTCTATCACATTCATTACATAGCATATACTCACGCTGACCTTTTTGCATAAAAGAAAATTTACCTCTTGAAGGGGATGAGTGGTGTTCGCTATTTGTCATCGTAAAGAGATTTATAAAATCTTTCAGGTGTTATATGTGAATTAATTAATTCTTTAGTTTCCCTACAGAGCTTACATGCGCTGTTACCACCATTAAATTTGTCCTTAACGTTACATAAAATCAACACGAATCAATAACTCTGAGCCCCCCCAAACCACTTGAGCCCATCCATAAGGATCAATGATCCCCATCTGCCACCTATCCATTATCGACTTGTCGAACACATTATATCGTGTGTTCTTCTTTTCAATGTCAATCAGGAGCGGCTAATGGTAAACCACGTCTTCACAACATTTCCCCATAATATCCTTACTTAAATAGTTAAACTTTTGAATTGCGGCTTGATCGATCTGATTAGCGACCTCTGCAAGATAACAAAAATTATCGAATACTAATTTGTAGCACTCTAACAGTCGATTCATCTTCTGAAAGGATATAACGAATTTAGTTGTGCCTCTTTTTCAGTGAGATATTGTTCTGCCCAATCGATCCCTGCACGAATCGCATCGTTTATTTCTTCAGCCTTATAAGTGAAGCTTCTTATATTCAGATAACTCACTTCATAATCACCTTGCATCCAGGTATCTCCCTTGCCCTCTTCTTTAATCCAAACCCCTACAAAACGGTTTATTGCACAAATATGGGCTTCATCAATATGTCCAGATGGCTCTGACTTTTCAATAACGACAAATCTTGACACGGCTGCATAGGCAAGCATCTTTTCTTCATTGGTAAGATGTCCAATGTCCGGTTGGTCTTTAATTAAATACGGCGAATATCCTAGCCTCCTCAGTTCGTCACAAATTGCTGATAATCTATTCCAACATTCCGGTGTATTGTCTTTCCCTAGAACCAGAACCATCGATTTTTTCCATGAATCAAGCCAATCTGTGAAAGTAGTATTTTCATGACCACTTTCATTTTTTTCATAACATCTTTGAACTACCTGCGCTAACCTATTGTCAGAAAGTGGCTCTTTCAATCCCAAGTCAATAAATTCCTGATACATTCTAGAACGGTTAAATGAAGGTGACTCCAGCAATACAAAAAGTCTATCAAATAACAATCGTTGAGCTAGCATTTCTACAAAAGCTCCACATAATTGTTGCTTTGTCATGCCTCTACCAACATAATCTTCTTTTTCCAAATCTAACATCCGTCCCAGTGCATAGATCTCTTCTTCGGAGAATGATTGCTTCAAAAAATTAATTAAACGTTGTTGATTACCTAAGTTGTTTTCAAAATGTGAATTCAAAAAGTTTCCCCTCATCTCCGTTATTATTTAGTTCTAACCTAATGTATGGGTCACTAGCTAGCTCTTCTGGCATTAATATAGTTGTGATAATATACTGAAATTCTGGCTCCATATGCTTATCAATAAATGACTGTTCAAGCTCATCTTTAACATAGGTGAAAATCCTGTTATAGACAGCAGGGTCGATGTCATTTATATTGGGTGAGTCATGTACAAGTAGTCTCGGATGAGGTGTATCTTTTTCTATTGCTAACTTTAACAAACTTAAATCAAAAGCAATAACTGCTAAAGTTATTGCCGCGGCCCCAGTATCTCTACCTTCACTTAAATTGAGATATCTAATCTCAGCTTGAAAATTCTTAGCTCTCTCACTCAATTGAAACAAACCGATTCTATTATTGAAATACAAATATGAAACAATCTCATGGAAGTACTGTTTTAAACTTTCAATACTATCTTCCATTTGTTGTTGAATTCTGTTTCTATTTGCCTTTGCAATTGTAAGTTGATCTTTAGCCAAGCCATGTTTTCTCTTATAGTCTTCATTGTCTCTAAAAAACTCTAAATCCTGCCTTAATCCAGCCAGTTTTTCTTCAAGCGAATGTTGCTCAGTTTCGATTTCATTAATCTTTCCAAGTATTTCATTACCATCCTGTGAAATTTCCAGATTCATCTCGTCGATTTTATTATCAAGCTCAGACATTTCAACTTTAAATTCTTTTAGATTTTGATTTAACTCATCAATGGCTTCCATTAAATCCTGTCGCTCATTAGACAAAATAGTTTGCATCGTCTCCAATGCTTCATATGAGCCTTCTCGTTCTTCAGCTCTTCTAGGACATTTAAAAGATGGATCATTTGTAATAGGCACCAAGCACACTGGGCATTTCTCATACTCATATGGATCCAATAGTTGGTAGGCATGATGAGCTGTTTCAAAATTTTCCTTTTCAGTTTGCACTTCATTAAGTGTAGCTTGAAAGTTCTCCATTCTCACTTTTAATAGGTTCTCTTCTCGCGCGAGCATTAACTTTCGCTGAAGAAGTGCTTGTTTCTGCTCAATACGAACGTCATTACGCTGTTGGAGTAAAATCAATTGTTGCTTAAGTACTGTTTTCTCCTCATCTTTTACTGATATTTGTTCCAAAACAGTTTCTGCTTCCGATCTAATAAGCTCTTCTGCCTGATTAACTTTGTGCCTTACATACTTTTTAATGATATCAAACGCTTTTTTTGCTTCTCTTTCGGCCTCTTCCGCATTACTTACTTTCATATCTGCACCCAATGTCTCTGAGGTAGTCAATCCTGATAGGAATTGTTGCAGTTTCCGCTTCGCGTCAGCACTAACAGTATAGTTTCCAGTTTTATCAATAGCCTCAAAACCACCAACTTGGTCTCTAAAAATCATTTGCATGACGTCTCGAAATGATATAAATCTCTTGTCTTCATAAATATTGGCCCCAGAAAAAAGTTTATCCTCTAACAAATCCCTATAATCTTTAACTGGATACCTCTCACCTTTAATTTGATTACCTTCCAAAAGATCGTTGATTATCCATCCTTTATGAAGGATGCAAATGTCACCTTTAACAAGATTTCGTTGAACAGTGTACTTCTCCACATTGATTCGAAATTCCATTAATAACTCATGTGACTCCAACGTTTTACGTCCATAAGCTTTATCTTTATACAAAAAATTGCTTTTCCCCAAACCATAGTCAAGTAAATGAGCAAAAGTTGTTTTTCCCACACTATTACGTATCCCAGGCTGGTTTTCTCCCATTTCTTTTAAATTATTAGCAATTAGGGTAGCACGAACTACATTCAAACCAGCCCTGAATGTAACATCTGTCTTCCCTTTCGGAGGGTTTACTGCTACTCGGTTGATAAAGAGAATTTTCCCCATAGTTGTTCTCCTGATATTTGTGAAATTTTTTTATTTAATGATGTAATATTCGTTTCCTTTACAATACGACTCGCATAATAGGCTTTTTTCTGGATACGTCTTATTAGCTCACTCTCAATTGAAATATTAAATGATGGAACAATATGAACCAATTCATCTTTGATTCCTATTAACCCTTTAGCTAGGAGTTCTTTAATCCCTCTAATGAAACGCACATCGTATTTTTGATTAATATACGGAACAAGCATAGTATCAAGGTTTCCAAATTCCCACCTAGGAACAATTTGTAGAAACTCTAGTTTCTCTTTCTCATCTAAAAATTCAATGAGTACATTAGAAAATCGTATAAGATACATTGCGCAAGCAAGTTGATTCATTGAACACTTTTGCATGTATCTCAACAGTATTAGTAATATTAGCCCGTTTAAGGAGCCGCTTTCTTCAATATCATACGTTGCTAATTCTCGCTCAACATTACGTTTAAACAGAGTAGTTCACCCTCATTCATTAAAAATGTAACAATCATATGTTGTATCAAAAATAACTCCTGTAATTTGTTCAAGGCAGTCATCATAATAACTCCGAACTTGAGTAGGTAACTGAGCATATAAATATTCGAATAGCCTTTCATACCGAAAATCCGCTGTATATTGACTTGCTGGATAGGTATCACAAATACGGAAATACAAAAACATCACTTTTCTTTTTAATTTATTATATTTGCGGTATCCTAATTTTTTGGCCAGTCGCTGCAACACAGAAATTTCCACTCTACTTCTCATTGCATGTTCTTGTTTATCCTTAGAAAATTTCGCTTTATTTTCGAGCTTGTCCTTAAAATCAGTCATATCTGCTCTATCAATTTCGGCAGTATATTGTTCTAATTCAGAGTCATCCATCTGTTCAAGAGTCTGCAGTAATGAAGTAAACATATCTCCGAATTGAATGGCCAAGTCTGCATCAATAGGTCGGAAAATAGAGTTGGCGCTTCCAACTCTATGAATGGTTGATTCAAATTCAGTAATTAAATCCGAAGCAACCCCTTTTTGTACTGATCGATCTACCATTGCGTTCAAAGCTTGAAGTGTAGTTGAATGTTGCGGATAAACATCATTGGGGGGCTCTTGAAGAATTACACGACACACCCTAGCCATTTGCTCAAATGTAGGACACATGGCATGAATTGTATCAATAATCGATTGCTTCTCTGGTTCACTGGGGTTAATCATTGCCAAAAGTATCACCTGCCTTATGCTACAGAGAGATGGGTAATTGTTACGTGTATTCGACACCTCACCCTATATATCCTCCTTTTATCCCAAGACTTTACAGCTATAATCATCCTTCAGTAGTCAAATCCAGATATAGAAGGACTATATCGAACTTTAAGATGTAAAACTGTCTTTGCCGTATACTACTCGTTCTTCATCAAACAATTTGATCTTGGGATAGTTTACGATAGCCAGTAGTTTGGTGCTGCGTTAATTGCCTATCATCTGAAAGATTTGTTTCTTGCAAACCTAGAAGTAAGTGAGATGACATTCTTCTACTAAGCAAGTATAAGGTAATTTGAAGAATCTCTAAGCATAAAACTATTTGTACATATCAACCTAACAAGTATCCAATTATTCGTCGCTTTGATCTTAATCGTTACAAATAAACACGGGCAAGCCATGTGGAGTATACTTCACATGGCTGTCCTTGTTTTCTCGTACTTTAATCTTTTCTATTTTAAAAAAATTTGAGGATGCAGTTGCCTTTTTCTTTCCTAATCCCCACTTATATAACAGGAAGCAATCATCAGAATTAATGTTACCCTTGATTGCACCTCGATCCTTGAAAGCTTCATATTGCTTGTTTCAGGTACGTTCCTTTCTCTACTGTGAAAACCAGAAGCGACGAAGCGGAAGCGCCATGACAGTCCCTTTAATGGGGCTTGAGCGACCATCTCTCCGGCTGAAATCATCCTGTGGGTGGGATGAATCGCCATAACCAGAGAAAGGGATTATGATACTTCTGCCCGGCCAGCGTCACAGCATTGGGGGCAGCTCGCTCGGATGAGGGGGAGCTTCGTCATAAAGTCGGAGCTATGATGCTGACCTACCGTCAGCAGCTTGAAACAACACTTATCCTTAACCCTATGGAGATGAATAGCATAGTGATGCCTACTTATTATGCACACGGCCCACCGCGGCACGTACACATATCCATTTGAAAGGGGGTCTTTGTCATGTCAGAACAATCCGTTCCATTGCCCGAGGACACAAAGCATCTGCTTACATCCATGTTTCAACAATACCCCGACGTCGTTAATATTCCACAACTATGCGAAATGCTCGGTGGAATTAGCAGCAAAAGCGCGTATAAGCTTTTACAGGCGAATCGAATTCCTCACTTTAAAATCGGGCGAGCATACAAGATACCTAAAAACCAAATTATTGCCTACCTCCAATCATTGATGCATTCGCAGCAAATAGATACGACAATCGACTTTAACACTTTAACGCATTGAACTGATGTGTTAACTATGTTATAATTATAGTGTCAATGGTAGGTATAGGGGGCTGCTAATTAAAGGAGGAACGGCATGATAGCAGGCCACCTACAGGAGAAAAAAGGACTCTTTTACATCGTTTTAAACTGCAAAGATCAAAATGGAAAGCGAAAGCCAAAATGGATTCCTACTGGTCTTAAAGTAAAGGGAAACAAAAAGAAAGCTGAAGCCTTGCTGCTCGATACGCGGCGCAATTTTGTAGAGGTCGATGAACAAGCCGAGGAGGAGCCGAATAAAGAAGTCTCCAGTGAAGAAGTAGGAGCAGCAAAAGCGGTTGAGCCTATATTAGAGACAGGGGAAACTGATACTGCTGTTGACCAAACCTTATTCGCAGATTACATGCTTGAGTGGTTGGAAACTGTGAAACCCAGTATTGAGCTTATTACTTACATCTCGTATTCAAACGCTGTAAAGGTCCGAATTGTACCCTATTTCAGAGAGAAGAACATTACGCTTAAAGGGATAAAACCCCAAGACATTCAAGCATTCTATAGTTACGTCATTGATGAATTGAAACTTTCAGCTAATACAGTTATTCATTATCACGCCAATATTCGTTCGGCGCTTCAGCTTGCCTTCATAACTGAACGAATTGATACCAATCCTGCTGATAAGGTTATTCGCCCTAAAAAAGAGCCCTTCGTAGGTAAAGCGTACAGTGCAGATCAAGTAAATCAGCTCTTAGACATTGTAAGGGGAAAAAAATTGGAATTAGGCGTTATTCTAGCTGCCTTTTATGGTCTAAGACGAAGCGAAGTCGTTGGGTTAAAATGGTCAGCAATTGATTTAACTCATCGAACCATTACAATCAAACATACGGTCACTACAGGCTCGCTAAACGGCAAGTATATCACTATTGAAAAGGATAGAACAAAGAACAAGCCTAGTCGCCGCACACTACCGCTCGTAGACACCTTCTACGACCTTCTAGTTCGTTTGAAATATCAACAGGATATAAACCAGCATCAGTTCAAAGAAACGTACTGCTGGGACTATTTGGACTATATCTACGTAGATCAATTGGGGGATCGGATAAAACCGAACTACATCAGCCAAAACTTTAATTCAACCTTAGAAAAGTTTAAGATGCCACACATTCGCTTTCACGATCTTCGTCATAGCTGTGCCAGCTTGCTGTTAGCCAATGGTGTAAGCATGAAGGAGGTTCAAGAATGGCTGGGACATAGTGATTATTCCACCACAGCTAATATTTATTCTCACCTGGAGTTCAGTACCAAAGTATCTTCAGCGAATAAAATGAATAAAGTCATAAAAATATAAAAAAGCTCATTAGAAAATATCTAATGAACTATCGACTGCTAATATGGTACCGGCGAGAGGACTCGAACCTCCACGGTTTCCCAAACGATTTTGAGTCGTTCGCGTCTGCCATTCCGCCACGCCGGCACATTTTAATGGTCTCCATTGCTCCTCTGGACAAAGGAGAGAACTACAGGAGAGAACTTTTCAAACACTTTTTGAAGAATCCAGTTATATCAAGGCTTTAGCGGATAAATCTTTGACTTACGCTCACGATTTTGAGTCGAGCGCGTCTGCCATTCCGCCACACCGGCAAAGTAAAAATATTCAATTTGCCTTGCTTGACTTGCATACTACATCGAGTTATCCTCGACACACCAGCCGCGTACAACTCGACCGCGTAACATCTTAACAAAAGCGCGGTCTTCCAAAATCGGCTGAATTTTGGGGAGTTTGGTGCGGGTCTACCGACAAAAGCGCGGTGCCCTCTTTGGAAAAACCTTATATATCAAGGAACGGAACGGTTTTACGCGCAAAACACAAGGCGCGTACAATTTTGAGTCGCGCGCGTCTGCCAATTCCGCCACACCGGCAAAGGAA
>NZ_JAKSXN010000075.1 GCF_022427145.1 Paenibacillus timonensis | reverse complement strand
CAAAAGTGCCGCAACCAAGCAAATTCTATTCGATTTCTCGCATACAATTCGAACAAAACCTCTTGGCTACCCTATTCGCCCCGCCCCATCACCATCCCGATACCCACACCGTCTCGCACAATAGTTAAGCGGAAATTACCGGCTATTTGCCATCGTTCGGATATAACCGCCGGAGCAGCTCGACCGATTCCCGGATCAATGTACGCAGCACGTCCACATCGATATCGCTGACCTTGTTGATATAGACGCATCCCTTTCCTTGAGTATGCTTCCCGAACGATTCGAGCAGGGCATCCCGACCGGGATCGTCCGGCGCGAGATAAAGACTGATCTTCGCCTTCCGAGGCGAGAAGCTAACCAACGGCGCATTCCCTTCATGGCCGGAGGCGTATTTGTAATGATAGGAGCCGAATCCGATGATGCTGGTGCCCCACATACGGGCCGGGCACCCGGTTGTTTCCGTAAAGACGTCCAGTAACCGGTAGGCATCCTCCTTCTTCTTGGCATCGGCTATCTGTTCGATGAATTCGATGACGTTATTGTCGTTTTCTTTGGTCTTCAACTCGTACATTCCGGAGCAACTCCTTATCCCTGGCTTCCTCAATCCGGTCCAGCCACTCGTTCATCAACGCATTAAACGCGCCTTCTTGTTCAATCTGTAAGTTGTGCCCCGCCCGATCCATGACGGCAAACGTGCCGCGAGGGTACTGTTCCAATAGATGGAGCGCGTCCGCATAACCGACCGCCGCATCCTGCCTGCCGAGCAGGAATAACGAAGGAGCGCCAAACTCTTCTAGGTCGACCGAAAAAGAAAACCCGTACCGCGCCCGGATCTTGTCCAAAAAAGCTGCATCCGCCAGACGGCATCCGGGTACGATCTCGTTGGCATACCGCGTCCAGGTGTGTTGAGTCAAGACAGCTCCCATCGCGCGGAAATCCTCGTACTCCTCAGGTTGCAGTTCAACCTTCAGCGCAGGATCCTCATGCATGACTTTATGTATCGGCAGATCTCGTCGGTCGTGGTCCGGCACGATCATTGGACAAATGAACGCGGCCCCCTCGACCCGTTCGGGATTACGTGCAATGATTCCCCTCGTCAAGTATCCGCCGTACGACTCGCCGGCAACCGCAAACCGCGATTCCGGAACCAGCTTGTCGATCAGCTCCAATACCGCTTCCAGCATCATGTCCGTACTCTCGATATCCGCATAACCGCGAGAGCGGCCCATTCCCGGCAAATCAAGGTAGATTCGCCGCCACCCCGTCCGTTCGCGGAACACCGGTTCCATACAGCCGCTCATCAGCCGATGATCAGGCGTAAACCCGTGAATCAACACAATGGGGTGGCCTGAACCGATTTCTTCATAGTACAATTCCCCTTGGCTAACCTTGCAATAAGGCATACAACCACTCTCCTTTGCATCTTCTTCTTACATCATAAATCGAATGTATGTTCCTGTATAGATCTAATTTTCCCATCTTCATCCATCTAGATATCAACCTTTGCTTTGCATCCATCTCATATAGATCCGGGCATTGAATCCGACCTGCTTCCGAAACCAGCGCTGCGGCTTTCGCCGAAATTCGACGTAACCCAGTTTCTCGTACAACCGGATTGCAGCGGTATTGGTGTCGACGACCTCCAGAAAATAATCCTCATATCCCAAGCGGGTTACGAGCTCGTCGTTCAGCCGGCTGGCCACCCCCCGCCCCCGAGCTTCCTTCGCCGTTGCGACCGCCTCAAAATAGCATTGGCGATCCGCCAATTCCAATGGCTTTTCCAACTCTTGCCGAACTAAGTTATAGAACAAGGTCCCCCTAAGCCAGCCAAGCTCGCGCCGGAGCACCGCCCGGTGAAACCGGAAAGGGCGTTTCCGTCCCGCTGAATAAGCAAAGATTCCCTGCACCTTCCCCTCTTCCAGCGCAACGAAAAACTGTTCCTTGACCATCGCGTGCACCAGCGCCTTCGCCAGCTTACCAGGGTCGGCAGAGAAATAGCGCAGCGAGTCGTAAAAACCCTCCACAAAAATATCAGCCGCTTGCCTGACTTCCTCGTCCCCCAGCTCCGCTAAGTTCGATATCACGAAGTCCCCCATCATTCAGAGCCTCCTGCGTTTTTTTCTACTATATAATGAGGAGGTATGCCTGTAGAACCTTCTGGAGGATGAACTGACGCTCCTTCCCGGAACCGATTAACGAAAAAGAGCACCGATCCATGTGGACCGATGCTCCTGGGGCCGCTTAACGCGGCAGCCTTGCATTAAATGTGCAGACTGGCGATCGCCGTCTTGAGGATATCGCAGGAATGCGTGAATTTGCGCTGTTCCTCCCAGGTCAAATTCAGCTCCAGCACCTCCTCGATCCCCCCGTCCCCGATGATGGCGGGCACGCCGGTGCAGACGCCCGTCTGCCCGTATTCGCCCTCCAACACCGCGGAGACGGCAATGATCTTATGCTCATCATTCAAGATGGAACGCACGATATAAGCCAGCGCATTGCCGATGCCGAATTGGGTGTTCCCTTTTCGCGTAAAAATCTCCCAACCCGCATCTTTGGTCTTTTGTGCGATTTCGTCCAAGTTAACGTGACGGAATCGTTCCTTATGCTGCTCCAAAATGTGCAGCAGAGGCTTCCCGCCAATCGTGACATGCGACCAGGCGACAAACTGCGATTCGCCGTGCTCGCCCATCGCGTAACCGTTAACGCTGCGCGGGTCGATTGAAAACACCTCCGACAGCAGCGTTTTCAGGCGAGCCGAATCGATCGAAGTCCCGGTGCCGATTACGCGATTCCGCGGAAACCCCGATACCTCGCGTACGATATACGTCACGATATCCACCGGATTGGCGGCCACGACAAAAACGCCGTCAAACCCGCCTCCCACAATGCGGCTAACGATATCCCGCGTAATGCTCTCCGCCTCTTCCAACAAGTCCAGCCGTGTTTGTCCCGGCTTCGGATTGGCTCCCGCCGTCAGCACAACGACGTCCATGTCGCGACAGTCCTCCAGCCGGCCGGCCGATACTTTCGTGCGAGCTTGCGTAAAATCCATGCAATGCGATAAATCCAGCGCATGCGCGACCGCGCGGTCATACGTCCGGTCGATCATCATGATCTCATCGCAGATCGATTGGTTGATCATGGAATAGGCGCAAGCCGTGCCGACCAGACCGGACCCGACGATCGTCACCTTTCTTGCTTTCTTGGCCATCCCGCCGCCTCCTCATCCTGCCATCCTCTTTATCTTACGCCTAAATTATACCCGCAAACCATGGACCCGTATATTAGGCACTGCACACGAAAAAACTGCCGGGAGAGCGCAGCCAATATCCCATTATCGGTGCTTTAACACGAGATCGACCGTCAGTTGAATATGCTTCCCCAAAATATCAACGGCCAGATCGGTGTTACGGGTTAGCACGGCATCGGTTAATGCTTTATGTTCTGCGCGGCCATCTCGATTGGATTGCTGCGGGACCGAGTAATGCCGATAAAATTCGCTCAGATCCCAAAGACGTCTGCAAATATCCAGCAAAACCTGATTCGGACAGGCGGAGATAAGTTCATGATGAAATTGTCGGTGGATATCCGACCACTCTTCCCGAACGATCTGCTTTTGATCCACATCCTCGTACTCTACTGTTTGCGACAATTTGTGATGGATGGCGATCACATTGGATTCCCACGTGAGATCGCCATGAGCGATGGACTGTCGCAAGGCAGCGGATTCATTGAGTAAACGCGCCTCTACGATGCTATTCAATTCCTCTTCCGACACCGTCTTCACGGAGAATCCGTGGTTCGGATTTTGAGAGACAAGGCCTTGGGATGCCAACCGGGTCAGCGCTTCTCGAACCACCGCAACCGAAACCTCGAAACTTTTGGCTAATTCTGAAACGATTAAGGGGAATCCCGGTTCATATTGTCCTGAGAGGATATCCGACTTCAGTTTCTTCGTAACATTTTCGCATAATGTAGACGAACCAAGGAGGTATGATTTGATGAATAACGACCCATTTGCGACGCTGCCCGAAGTCGACGTTTTCCACGTTACGAGTAATGATATTATGGACGGTTTTCCTCTGCCGCCTCATCATTTCTCAGGTATGTCAGGAGTGGAGGGCGGGAGAGATCTTTCTCCTCATTTAAAATGGTCGGGTGCACCAGAAGGCACAAAAAGCTACGCCATCACTGCCTACGATCCCGATGCCCCTACCGGCTCGGGTTTATGGCACTGGGCTGTGATTAACATTCCTGCCAATGTCACCGAAATACCGACAGGTGCAGGCGATGAGCAAGGCACGCAACTGCCGCAAGGCGCACGGCAACTGCCAAACGATTTACGTCTTGAATGCTTTATCGGTGCGGCGCCTCCAGCGGGACATGGTCCTCATCGCTACTATTTTGTCGTTCATGCTCTGGATGTTGAGAATATCGGTGTCGACCCGAATGCCACACCTGCTCTCTTGGGGTTCACCATGCAAAGCCATACGCTGGGGAGAGCCGTGCTCATGGCTACAGGGGAAATGAAATAACCATGGCTGTTATTGGGTCTTAGGAGAAGATAACATGGAAGAAGCGGTGAAATTTAATGATCCGTTCCATCAAATGATATGCCCCAAGTGCCAACAGACCATAAGGCATTAGAAACACACGATGACATGCGGCTGTGGAAGCAAGATCAAAGGGACACGCAAAAATAACAAACTTAAATGAAAAAAGGTACCCTCCGCTAAACACTTATTCCAAAGCGTTTAGAAAGAGGGTACCTTTTTATTGGGCTTAAAACTTAACTCTTCATCCGCGGATCAAGCGCGTCGCGCAAGCCGTCGCCCATCAAGTTGAAGGCAAGGACGGTCAGCATGATCGAAATCCCCGGGAAAACCACCGTCCACGGAGCGGTGGCGATAAACTGCCGCGAGTCGGATAGCATCTTGCCCCATTCCGGCGTTGGCGGCTGCGCGCCAAGACCGAGGAAGCCAAGCGCGGCCGCTTCGATAATCGCCGTAGCGATCCCCAGCGTGCCTTGCACGATAATCGGCGTCAAGCTGTTGGGAAGGATGTGCCGCAGCAGAATCGCACTGTTTTTCATTCCGATGGCCCGCGCAGCGGTGATATACTCTTCATTTTTCAAACTGAGCACCTTCGCCCGGACCAACCGGCCATACGTCGGAATGTTGACGATGGCGATGGCGAGCAACGCGTTCTGCAGGGACGGGCCGAGAATGGCCACGATCGCGATCGCCAGCAAAATGCTCGGAAACGCCAGCAAAATATCGAACAAGCGCGAGATCACCATGTCGATCCATTTGCCATAGAAACCTGCCAAGATACCGAACAACGTCCCTAGAATGATCGACCCCACGACGGAAAAAGTTCCCACCCACAAGGAAATGCGGGCCCCGTACAATACGCGGGTGAACAGGTCGCGTCCCAGATCGTCCGTTCCGAACCAATGGTCCGAAGACGGGGCTTTCAATCGGTCACGTAAAACCTGCGTGTCGTATTCATAAGGGGCGATGACCGGAGCCAGCAGCGCGATCAGAATGAAGAACCCAAGCATGATGAGGCCGACCATCGCGATTTTATTTTTGCGGAACGCTCTCCACGCATCGCGCCAAGGTCCGGAAACCTTCTCGGCCGGGATGGAGGTATTTCCGTTGGGTGTTGCCGTAGATGCCTGTGCCATGGTTTCCCTCCTTTACCGGTAACGGATGCGCGGATCGACCGCTGCGTACAGCAAATCCACGATCAGATTGATGATGACGAATAGAAATGCGATAATCAGGATTCCGGACTGAATGACCGGATAGTCACGAGAGCTGATCGCCTCGTAAATGTACCGTCCCACGCCGGGCCATGCGAAGATCGTTTCGGTCAGGACCGCGCCGCCAAGCAGCGCGCCCGTTTGCAGGCCGATGACCGTCAGTACGGGAATGAACGCATTTTTCAGCGCGTGCTTATACACGACGATAAACTGCGATAATCCTTTGGCTTTGGCCGTCCGAACGAAATCCGAGTTCATGACCTCGAGCATGCTGGAGCGCGTCATCCGGGCGATGACCGCCATCGGAATCGTGCCCAGCGCCACGCTTGGCAAGACCAGATGCTTGCACACCGTCCATAATTGATCCCATCGGCCCGCAATGAGGCTGTCGATCAGATACAGATTGGTGACCGCTTCTACCGGGTCCCGTTGATTCATTCGCCCGATCGAAGGCAGCCAATGCAATTTGAGCGAGAAGATCCACTGCTCCATAAGACCCAACCAGAAGATCGGCATCGATACCCCGATGAGCGCGATCAGCATGCAGATGTAATCGAACCAAGAGTTTTGCTTCCAGGCGCTGATAATGCCGGCGTTCACGCCAAAGAATATCGCAAACGCCATGGCTGCCACGGTTAATTCGGCCGTTGCCGCCAGATACGGAGTGATTTCCTGGGCAATCGGCACTCTCGTGCGGATCGATTGCCCCAGATCACCTTTCAGCAAATCCCCCATATACGTGAAATACTGCTGATACCACGGATTGTTCAGGCCCAGCTGCTCGCGAAGCGCCTCTTTGGACTGCTCGGTCGCCTTCTGCCCTAGAATCGTTTCCGCGGGATCGCCGGGAATCGCATGAATAATGGAAAACACGATAATCGTCATGCCGATCAGGACAGGAACCATGATGAGTATTCGTTTCAAAACATAAGCTTTCAAGATGAGGTTCACCTGCCAGAGGCGTTAAGATACCGCCTGTTATTCGAAATAGATGTTGCTGTAGTACTCCGTACCCGTCGGCGCCGGAACATAACCCTTCAGATTCGCTTTAGCTGCCAGGAGCGGCGTCGTATGCACGAGCGGAATCCACGGTGCGTCAGCTTTGATAATCTCTTGGGCTTGCTTATACAATTCTTCGCGTTTCGATTGCTCGGTTTCTTTTTGCGCCGCAACCAACAATTCATGCAGCTCGTCGTTGGCATAGTAGCTGTAGTTGTTGGACGGAATCGCGTCTTTGTCCAGCAGCGTGTACAGGAAGTTGTCCGGGTCCCCGTTGTCGCCGGTCCAGCCGAGCATGTACAGATCGTCTTTCTCGCCGGCTTGCGCGTCGTCCAGATAAGTAGCCCATTCCGGGGATTCGATGACGACCTTCACGCCAACGGCTTCGAAGTTCTGTTGGATGACTTCGGCAACTTTCTTGCCGTCCGGCATGTAAGGACGGGATACCGGCATCGCATAGAAGACATATTCGCCCGGCAGGCCGTTTGGATAACCCGCTTCCGCTAGCAGCGATTTCGCTTTCTCCGGATCATATTCATAATCGGTGATGCTGTCATTATAGCCCCACAGGGACGGCGGCATCGGGTTCTTGGCCGGTTCCGCTTGGCCGGCGAAGAAAGCGTCGATGATCGCTTGCTTGTCGACGGCATAGTTCAGCGCTTGTCTCACTTTCACGTCGTTAAACGGTTCTTTCTTCGTGTTGAAGCCGACGTAACCTACGTTGTTGGAAGGACGTTCGATCTTCTGCAGATCCGGGTTGGCTTCCAGCGTCGCCAAATCGTCCGGGCTCAAGTCTTCCATCAAATCGATCTCTCCGCTTTGCAAGGCGTTGAAGCGCGCGGAGTTGTCCGGGATGGAGCGAACGATCACTTTGTTCAGCTTCGGAAGCCCTTCCTTCCAGTAGTTGGCGTTCTTCTCCAGCGTGATCGAGTCGTTGCGTTTCCACTCTTTGAATACGAATGGACCTGTGCCGACCGGTTCGTTCTTGAAGTTTTCCTTCTTCTCTTGGATGGCCGTTGGGCTGGCGATCCCGAAGGAGGTCATGGCCAGGTTTTGCAGGAACGGCGCTTGCGGTTGATTCAGCGTAAATTCTACGGTGCTTGGGTCAACGGCTTTAACTTCTTTGATGACGCGTTTGCCGTCCGGACCAAACATGGAATCGTAGTAGTCAAAGGAGTCGCCTTCGAATTTGAATTCGCTTTTCGGATCCGTCCAGCGGTTGAAGTTGAATACGACAGCGTCGGCATTGAAATCCGTGCCGTCATGGAACTTCACGCCTTGACGCAGCTTGAAGGTGTATTTCAACCCGTCGTCGGAGACCGTCCAGCTCTCGGCCAGCGAGCCCTGAACCTCTGTGGTTCCTTCCTTATACTCCAGCAGGGAGTCGAAAACTTGGTGCGCGATTTTCAGCGATTCCCCGTCGGTTACGATCGCCGGATCCAGGGAAGCGGAATCCCCGCCGCGACCGACAATCAGGGTGTCTTGGGCAGAATCAGCCGGAGCGTTCGCTTCCGTATTCGTCCCCGCATTCGTTCCGCCGGTGTTGCCGCCACCGGCACTGTTGTTGCCTCCGCAACCCGTAAGGGCTACGGCCGCGCTAAGCATCATGACTAAAACGACACTGCTCCATCTTTTTGCTTTCATATTGTGGCTCCCTTCTGAATCACGATATATAATCCTGAATTTCGAAAGTGCATAAGATCAATGCAAGATGCTAAAGCAATGGCGACTTAAGAAGTGAAAAGGTGGGGGTTTCCCATGTTTTAGTGGAGACGGAAGCTTGCGGCAGATGGTCTTTCCCCCTCCCCAATGAAGAGGCAGTCCTGATTTCCATGTAAAATTTTGCTTATCATTATTCTAACTGCGCCACTCGAACCTCGATTCGTTTCCAGACATAACGGCTGGGAAAGTCCCTCGCAAGCTTGAGTAGGATAGAGCGACCATGCCGAATGAGCGTTGCGGCGCAATAAAAGAATTCCAGACGGAACCGGGCAATCGTATAGCCTTGATGGACTGGCTCACAGCAGTCACGTTTGAAGCGCTCGAACAAATTGTAGGCCAGCAGCTTGATCAGCAGATCCAGACCATTGGCTTTGAAATCACCTGTCGCAATGCGATCGATGGAAAACCCGTTCTTGGCTTCCTTAATGTAATTTTCCATGCAGCAGCGCTGATTGTAGAATCGCCACAAATCGATCGGTTCCCATTCCAGATTAGTCACCATGGCTTCGTACTGCCAGTCCGAATCGAATACAATGCGGCCTTGGCCCTCCTCGAACACTTGCGCCTTACGGATGATCGCTACACGACGCGCCTTGTTCCAGGAGGTCGCTTGGTAGATCAAGCAAATACCTTCGATGATCCACTCTTCGTCGACATATCGCGTCCAGTAACGACAAGCCCCAACTTCCTTGGCCAGCCGCTGGGTCCATTTCAGCTTGCCGACATAGCCGATGTGGTGCTGCTCCCACAAGCTGTAAAAATCTTCACCGCCAAAGCCTTTGTCGAACCTTGCGTACTTCACTTTGTGTTCGTCGAGCAGTCTAAAGGTTTGCCGCAGGAAGTCGGCCGCATCGGTGGAAGAGTGCGTATTGCCCGGTCGAAGCACGGCGTTCAAGTTTAGTCGGCTCTGGCCTTCAAAGGCAAGCAGGGGATGATAGCTCTTACGCCCGGGCTTGTGTGGATTTGTGCCTTTGGCCGCGCCGGACTGATCGCCATACACGGTCTCTACCGTGGAATCCAGATCGAGAATCAGCTCAGGTGGCAAGCAGGGTCGAATGATCTCTTGATTCAGCCT
Organism: Paenibacillus timonensis; assembly: GCF_022427145.1. GTDB lineage: Bacteria > Bacillota > Bacilli > Paenibacillales > Paenibacillaceae > Fontibacillus > Fontibacillus timonensis. The sequence goes on along the minus strand of NZ_JAKSXN010000075.1, from coordinate 13,045 downwards.
CCGCAGTTCGTTAACCAGAGAGGGACAGAAACGACCAAGCCGGATCAATTCCTTGTACAACAGACTGTGATGCGGGCAGCGGCCGCCGAGAAAGCGCCTCAGCAGCACGTCGCTTTGCAAACGACGGAAATGAAAAATCCGTTCGCAGCCAAGCATCCAGCCAACGATGAGATAGAGCAGAATACGGTAAACGGGGAAGAGGGAGTTGCGCGCTTTGCCGCCGGAGAGGCTGCACATCGCCTCCGGCAGTTTGATTTTTTCGAGAAAGGCCAGGAAGATTTTGATGCCGCCGCAGCTCGTTGCGTTTTGTAGTGAAAATTCTGTTTTAATTTTGCTGATCGTTGTGGTAGACTTCACCTATAAGGTGCTCCTCTCTTTGGGTGTAGTGTTCCAAGTAAACACCATTCTACCAAAGATTCGGAGCCCTTTTCATATTTTCAAGAAGCGATACTTTCGAAATTCAGGATAATTTCTTGTTTATAAGAAGCCGGGCTTAATTCCCAGCTATAAACCATAGCGGTAGTTCAAAACGTCATCCTTCGATCACGAAGCTAGTCAGATGAAGCATCATCGGCGTCGAATCTTGAATTCAGCCGGTCCTTCCGTTGCTCACGTAGCTTCCAGCTACGCTCCGCTACTCACTCCCTAGCTTCATCCAACCTTCTCGGTGCTCGAAACCTAACCTTTTGAACCTTTATTGAAAGGGTAGTTCAAAACGTCATCCTTCGATCACGAAGCTAGTCAAGTGAAGCATCATCGGCGTCGAATCTTGAATTCAGCCGGTCCTTCCGTTGCTCACGTAGCTTCCAGCTACGCTCCGCTACTCACTCCCTAGCTTCATCCAACCTTCTCGGTGCTCGAAACCTAACGTCATCCTTGGATCACGAAGCCTAACTCGCGCTTCCTGCGGTCTTCGCTTCCGTGAACAGGTGGCAGGCCGTCAAATGGTCCGCATCCGTCTCGGCCAACTCAGGACGGTGCGTCCGGCAGACGTCCATCGCCATCGGACACCGCGTATGGAACGCGCAGCCGACCGGCGCATTGGCCGGGCTGGGCACTTCGCCCTGCAGGATGATCCGCTCCGTCTTCTTGTCCGGATCAGGCTCCGGAACCGCGGATAGTAACGCCTGCGTGTATGGATGCTGAGGCGCCGAGTACAATTTGTGCTTGTCGGCAATTTCGACGATCCGGCCGAGATACATCACCGCGACCCGGTCGCAAATATGCTTCACGACGCTTAAATCGTGGGCGATAAAAATGTACGTCAAGCCGAATTCCTCCTGCAGATCCTGAAGCAGGTTCACGACCTGCGACTGGATCGACACATCGAGCGCCGAGACGGGTTCGTCGGCGACGATCAGCTTCGGCTGCAGCGACAACGCGCGGGCGATGCCGATCCGCTGCCGCTGGCCGCCGGAGAACTGATGCGGATAACGCTGTAGATGGCTTTGCGTCAGTCCGACGACGTCGATCAACCGGTCGATCATGGCTCGGCGCTCCCTGGCATTGCCTACGCCGTGAACGATCAGCGGTTCCTCGAGAATGCGCTGTACGGTGTGGCGCGGATCCAGCGAGGAGAAAGGATCCTGGAACACGATCTGCATCTCCTTGCGCTTCCGGCGCAGCGCTTCCGGCGACAAGGCCGTGATGTCCTCCCCTTCGAACATCACCTTCCCGCCGGTTGGTTCGATCAATCGGAGCAGGGAACGGCCGGTCGTTGATTTGCCGCAGCCGCTTTCCCCCACCAATCCAAACGTTTCGCCCTTCTGCACCGTAAACGAGATGTCGTCGACCGCTTTAACGAATTGCTCTGACTTGCCGAACCATCCGCCCCCGATGGGGTAGTATTTTTTCAAATGCTCGACTTGCAGTAATGGTTCACTCATACGACTTCCTCCTGTGGCGTTTCATGGAGCCAGCACCGGCAACTGTGCGCCGCTTCGTATTCCTTGAGCTCAGGCAATTGTTCCAGGCAAAGCGGCATCGCGTGCGGACAACGTTCGGCAAAACGGCAGCCCTTCATCTGCGTGTTCAAGATCGGCACGTTACCCGGTATCGAGAACAGACGCTTGCGTTCCTCATCCATACGCGGCACCGATTTGATTAACCCTTGGGTGTAGGGGTGCAGCGGATTTTTGAAAATATCCCGCACGCTGCCTTCCTCCACGACTTTACCGGCGTACATGACGGCGACCCGGTGGCACATTTCGGCGACGACCCCAAGGTCGTGCGTGATCATCATCACGGCGGTGCCGTTCTCTTCGTTCAGGCGCCGGATCAGATCGAGGATCTGTGCCTGGATGGTCACGTCGAGCGCCGTGGTTGGTTCGTCGGCGATCAGCAGCTCCGGATTGCAGGAGATGGCCATCGCGATCATCACGCGCTGTCTCATCCCGCCGGACAGTTGGTGCGGATATTCATCAATGATAGCTTCCGGCCTTGGGATGCCTACCTTTGTCAGCATGTCGATCGTATGCTCTCGCGCTTCCTTTTTACTTAGCCCCCGGTGCAGCCGAACCGTCTCCCCGATCTGCTGGCCAATCGTAAATAACGGATTCAACGACGTCATCGGCTCCTGAAAAATCATGGAGATCGAGTTGCCGCGAATCGCCCGCATTTCCCGTTCCTTCATCGGAACGATGTCTTGCCCCTTGAACTCGATCGACCCGCCGGTAATTTTCCCGGGCGGCTGTGGGATCAGCTTTAAAATCGACAAGGAGGTTACGCTTTTACCGCAGCCGGATTCGCCTACGACGCCAAGCACCTCGCCGGGATTCACATACAGGTTCACGCCGTCCACCGCAGGGATTTCGCCTCGATCGGTAAAAAAGTGGGTGTGCAAATCCTTAATCTGCAAAATGGGTTGAATCATGTTACAGCCTCTTTTCCTGAAAAAATGGATTTTATCGCGGTTTCGACAATGTCCACCAATAAAAGACAAATGTGCAATTACTCTACCTTGCTGTGATTCGCTAAAGCGACAAGCTAAAAATGGGCCATCCGGCTCTAGTTTACGAGCCCTCGAACACTGTCGAATTGTCTCGTCAGAGCGGACGAATGTATATCTCCGCTTCCTTACTGCAACTAGTTAAAGCGAGAGTTTGATCGAAGGCATCGAATGGAGTGATATATGATAAATCACATTTTTATTGCCGTTTTTTCGCTAAAAGTGACGATTAATCGAACTACGGTCAATTGAAGTGTTAAGTTTACTGACACATAAGAGAAATAGGTTTATTTGATAAGTTACTTTACAGCATTTCAACCGGATAGACAATAGAAAATTTCTTAATGTCATATCTATGACAGCTATTCTTCGGGCAATCTATTTAAATTTGAAATATTGGGAACATTTGGAGTAGAATGAAGGTAAACGTTATCAAATCTTGCGAGAGGTGATGTTATGAGTTTAGAGCCGAAGGGCATCTACGATATCGAGGTCCGGACCATCACGGGCGAAGCGACGACGCTTGCCGCTTACCGCGGCCAAGTGCTGCTGATCGTCAACACCGCCAGCGCCTGCGGGTTGACTCCGCATTTTGCCGGTCTGCAGCACCTGTACAGTGAATATAAGAACCAAGGCTTCTCCGTCCTTGGCTTCCCTTGCAACCAGTTCGCCCAACAGGAGCCCGGGACCGAGGCGGAGATCAAGGCGTTTTGCGAGATGAATTATCAAGTCACTTTCCCGCTCTTCGCCAAAATCGACGTAAACGGGGAGCAAGCTCACCCGTTATACCGGTATCTGCGGGAGCATACGCCAGATCCTTACGACACCGGCGATATCGAATGGAATTTCGTGAAGTTCCTCGTGGACCGGGAGGGCGCGATCGTCAAGCGGTACGGTGCCCGCACCGAGCCCGCGGAAATCGAGCCAGACCTTCGGACGCTGCTGTCCGGTTCGCCGGCAAGCCTCTAAGCTTGCGACATTCCTGCGCATACAGTCAAAAGCCGCCGGAGCATTTTGCTCCGGCGGCTTTTTAGGTTTTCCTTCCGCGTTTGGCGTCATTTTTTTAACTTCCGGTTGTTGAACCATAGCGGCACGCGGAACACCAAATTGATCAACAGCACGACAAACACGAGGACGGCGGCCGATTTATCGGCGATTTCCCGGGCGTCCTCCACGATCGCCTCCGATTGGACGTACCAAAGATGGACGGCCAAGGTCTCCCCGGGGGAGAACAGATTGAAGTCCCACATTTCTCCCGAAGTGCTGAGCCCCGCGGTCAGGATGATGACGGCCGATTCCCCGAAAGCGCGGCCCGCCACAAGACATATGCCGGTGACGATGGCCTGCATCGCCACGGGGATCACGACGGTCCGGATCGCCTGAAAATGCGTGGTGCCTAGCGCGTAAGCCCCGTTTCTGAGATCGTTCGGCACGGCGCGTACCGCTTCTTCCGTTACCCGGGCCAGCATAGGCAGGTTAAGGAAGGCCAAGCTGACCGCTCCGCCAAGGATCGTTAATCCGATTCCGAAATATTCGGCGAAAATCGCCAAGCCCAGCATGCCGAAGACGATCGACGGCACAGAGGACAGCGATTCCACGCAGATGCGCAGCACTTCCGTAAACCGGTTGTTTGGCGCGTACTCCGCCATATAAATCCCTGCGCCGACGCCGATCGGGATCGAGATCAGAAGCGATAGGAACAGGACGTAGAAGGAGTTGAACAGCATCGGTCCGATGCCGCCGCCGGCATCGATTTCCTCCGGCAGCTTGATCAGGAACCCCCAGGAAATCTGCGGCAGCCCCTTGCTCAGAATCGTGAACAGCAACCAAGCAATCAGCAACAGGATCGCCGCCCCTAATCCGTAAAAAACGCCGGTGGCTGCGCGGTCCCACAGCAAAGAGCGGGTATGGTTTCGGGATCGTTGAAACCCGTTCATGGTTTACACCTCTCTCTTTCGACCGACGAAGCGGATGAGCAGAATCAGCGCAAAGGAAATGAGCAGCAGCAAAAACGCCATCATATGCAAGCTGTAGTTCCATGTCGATTCGAACTCCACGTTCGAGATTTGCATCACGATATTGCTGGTCAGCACCGAAGCCGGAGCAAACAGCGACTTCGCCAGCTGCGGCGTATTGCCGATCACCATCACCACGGCCATCGTCTCGCCGATGGCACGGGTCATCCCCAAAATGACGGAGGCAATGATGCCGCGTCCGGCCGCCGGCAGCACCGCTTTGAAAATGGTCTGCAGCCGGGTCGAGCCGAGCGCATAGGAGGCGTCGCGATACTTCTTCGGCACTGCCGAGATGGCATCGTCGCTGATGCGGCTGATCGTCGGCAGGATCATGATCGTCAGCACCAGTGCCGCGGCCAACAGCCCGTCCCCTAAGCCTTCACCGCTCAGCTCGCGGAGCATCGGGAGAAGGACCGTCAACCCGAGATAACCGTACACGATCGACGGAATCCCAACCAGCAGGTCCAACAGCGGACGAATGATTTTTTGGAGCCAGTTTGGAGCAATTTCCGCGATCAGGATTGCCATCCCCACGGATATCGGAACAGCGATGATCATGGTCAACGCGGTCAAAGACAACGTGTTGACGATAAACAAGGCAGCGCCGAACCGGTCCTCCTCCGGCGTCCAATCGAAGGAGAAGAAAAATTCAGCGAGCGAAACATCCCCGAAGGTTAGAATCGCTGTCCGGCCGATGAAGAAAACGACCATCGCTAGAACGAGGCATAACGCCAATATGCTGAACAAAAAATAGTTTTTGAATAGCCGGTCCATCAGCCGTGCCCGTTTATTTCCGGCCGTTAGACCATGCGGGTCGCGCTGGACTTTGGAAGCCGTTCCGGCGTGTGATGCGGTATGTTGAGCAGGTAGATTCACCCTGGTTCCTCCCATGCATAAGACCAGCCCCGTATTTTGTAGGGCTGGCCGGGTTCATGCTAGCTTCTTCTTTACTTCATTGCCGAAATCGGAATGAACTTCAATTTTTTCAGGGAGCCTTCCTGGAACTTCTTGCTTTGAACGTATTCGATAAATGCTTTCGTCGCGCCAGTTGGTTGCCCCTTGGTCATGTAATAGCCATACGACCAAATTTTATATTTACCGTTGATGACATTCTCCACCGTGGCTTCAACTCCGTTGTGCTTCACGGCTTTGATGTCTTTTCCGCTGATATACGTCAAATCGATGTAGCCGATCGAGTTTGGCGTCGTGGCTACGGCCGTTTTCATGTCGCCGCTGGAGCCCACTTCCTTGTAGTTCTTTTCTTTTTTCACGATATCCCCGCCGCCAAGCGCCTTCGCTTGGTAGTTGACGCGCGTGCCCGAACCGAACGAGCGCGTGATGACCACGATGTCTTCGTCGTCGCCGCCAACCTCTTTCCAGTTGGTGATTTTTCCGGCGAAAATCCCCTTCAGCTGCTCGGTCGTCAAATTGTCGACGCTCACGCTTTTGTTGACGATCGTAGCGAACGGAATGACCGCAACTTTATTGGCAACTTGCCCGTCGAATGCTTTAAAGCCGGGAACGTCCGTGCTGGCATCCCAGTCGCAGGCGCCGATATTCGCAATTCCCTTCTTCACGGCTTGCGGGCCGGTGACGGAGCCTTTGCCCGACGCGGCGATCTTCACCTTTGGATGCAGTTTCTGGAACTCCTTGGCGGCTTGCAGCGTCAGCGGCAGCAGAGCCGTCGAGCCGTTTACCGTAATTTTGCCTTTGAGCTCGTCTTTCGCCCAAGCGGACCCCGAAATCGTAGTCGACAACAGCACGGCCGATGCCACTGCGACCAGAGATAATTTTTTCAACCAGTTCATTCAAATAAGCCCCTTCCGAAATCGTTTATTTTGTCAGTTCCGTCGACTTGCCGCTTTGAACCAAGATCACCTTGCCGTCAACGATGAGCGCGATCGATCCATTCTTCGCCAATGCCCATTCGGAGACGGACGCTTTCGTGCCGTACAACTCTGTTTTTGCACCGGTTGCGGCAACTTCGAACAAATGGCTTCCGTTCGCATCCTCAGCGAGAATGACCAGCTTGCCGTTAATGACATGGCTCGAGATAACGTCAACGTCGGCGACCAGATTGCTGATCTTCGTGCCGTCCGCCGAAATGAGCTTCAGCACGCTGCCCTCGGTTGCCCCGTCCGGATCTGCGCTGATATAGGCCGCGCTGCCATCCGGCAGCAGGGACAGATACAGCTTGTTGTCCAGCTCCTTCGTCAACTGCACCGGTTTGGCATCTTTCTTGCCAAGCTCCAGCGAGTAGGCTTGAGTCCCCGCCTTGGAATAATCAATGGTCAGCGATTCCTCCGTGCCTTCTTTATCCGTTTCGGCTTTGCCGGTCACGTTAACGAAATACACCAGCTTCTTTTCGTCCGGGGATACCTGCACCTCGGCTTTATTCTCGACTTTATCGGCCAACACTTCCGTCACTTTCGCGGTATCCAGGCTTATGTATGCGATTTTTTCCTGTTTATCGCCTTGGATGAAGTAGATTTTCTTGCCGTCGGCTGACCAGGTCAAATCCGTCTTCACCGAGGTGTCGGTACCAAGCTGCTTGACCGTGCCGTTGCCCGTATTCATCAAGAACAAAGCGCCGTTTTGATCCGTAAAGGCGGCGGTAGTAAAGTCGGGCGACAAGGCTGCCCCTAGGACATTCCCGTTATCGGAGAAGATTTCAGATTGTCCGTTGTTCCCCAATTTGAACAGCTGTACGGTTTCGGCATCATCTTGGCTGACGATGACATTACCGGCTGCGTCAAACCACGGAGTGGAGAATTGGCCGCTCAAGCGCGCCGTGCTGCGAAGCTCCCCCGACCCCGGAAGCACTTCGCCTCCCAAGGCTTGGACAAGCGCGGCTGGCTCTACGTAAAGCGAACCTTGCACGGACTGCGGAGCAACTGTAAACTGGGCGTTAACTCCGTCGACCCGGTACCCTTTGGAACCGGCTTTCAAAGTGACCGCATGTTGCCCCGAACTGTCCGTCACGGTCAATTCAGCGCCGGATTGTTTGATGGTTGCCCCCAACCCGCCGGCCAGATCACGAAGCGAGTACAAGACCGCTTTATTGACCGACACGGTTTTCAACGTCACTTTGACGCCGTCGATTACTACGCTTTGGTTCACCACTTTCAGCTGGCTTGCGCCGGTTTTAGCCGTGGTCGGCTTTTGGCCGGCTTCGGCTGCCGCGCTTGACGCCATCGCACTCGTCGCCACGACCGCGGAGGCCAGTATCATCCCCAAAACCTTACTCATCTTCATTCATTTCACCCTTTTATATTGGCATATGTAACTACGATTTGATTGTCGTATACAATTGTTAAATCAATTCTCGTAGATTGTAAGGCTATGTAAAAATGTAAAAAAAATTTCGCCCCGGATCGATCCAAAAAACGTGTTCAACTCGACATTTTTCGCTATAATCTAATTTATGACGACCACTAGAAGAGCCGAACCTTTCCGTTACTCCTTGAATCCGCCGATTGCGGCATCGCTCGAAATCTTGTCCATCGACGGGCAGGCGCTGCCCTGCAAACCCGCGCAGATTGATCTAATCGATATCAGCAAATCGGGTTGCCGGGTTCGTACCGAGCTTGATTTGTACGCGTCATCCCACGCCATACGCATCCTTCTGCATGTATGCTTAAACGAAGAGATTCGCACCTTGCCGGGGGAGATCCGCTGGCAGAAGGAGCTTGAACCCCCAAACCATCATTACGGATTACTTTTGGAGCTTAACGACGAAGAGAAGGAGACCCTAAACATCGAGTTGCGAGGGATGGCGGCGGCCCGAAGAATCATCGTAAAGTAATAACAAAATGCCCCGGCCGGTAATTTATGGCGGGGCTTGATTCTTGTCTTGGTTGGCGGTATAATATTTCTTGCTTAGCTTTTGCGGGTGTAGTTCAATGGTAGAACGCCAGCTTCCCAAGCTTGAGGCGAGGGTTCGATTCCCTTCACCCGCTCCATAACCTTTTTAATCTTCGAACCCTTTGGTCACAAAGGGTTTTTTTGATTTATCCGGAAGAGGCCGACTTTAGTACGGCCATGACGATTTGGGTCCGGTTTCGGAAACCCGTTTTTTGCAACATCGCATTGATATGCTTCTTCACCGCCGCCTCGCTGATATACAGCCGGGCGGCGATTTCTTTATTGGATGCCCCCGTAGCCAGGGCATCGGCCACTTCCCATTCGCGCGGCGTGAAGCCGAAACGGGCCCGATCCGGCTGACCCGCGTCCGGCGCGTCCGGAGTGTCGGCGGTGCCTCCGCTATCGGCCGAGACCCGGTAATCCGCGATCTGCTCCAGATAAGCCCCCCATTTGCGGCCACGGGTATCCAGCCGGAAGACCGCCGCTTCCGTATAGCCGCCAAAACGGTGCGTTTCCGGCAAATCCGGGACGAGCGTAAAACCTAAGCTTCGATGGGAGTCCAGATAGAAAGGCAAGGCCGGCGGTGAGGCGATCAGCAGCGTTCCCGCTTGAATATGCTCCATCATCAGATTAACGGTATCGGAACGCAGCTCGATTTGCTCCGGGTCGAAGACGTCGATGGCAAACACGAATCTCGCGGTTGCTTTGCCATGCCCGATTGCGCCCTTAAGCTCTTCGGGCCTAGCCCGGAAATAAGGCCCCGAAACCGGGTTGCGAAGCAAGTATTCCGCCGTATCCGGACGAATCGATAGCATCGCCGCCACACCCACTACGTCCCCTTCAGGATTTCGAAGCAGCCGCAAAGCATCTTCTTCGAGCGCGAGCAGCGTTTCCGGCTCCCAGCCCTCAAGGCGGTACAGGCTCTGCGTCGCGGTTAGCTCATACTGGAATAAACAGCCCGTCTCCGTATCCGAGCAGGAAATCCGGGACGGCCGACAATCGGCTCTCCTCCTCTCCAAGTATTGTTTCGCCTCCTCTACCGTTTCCGGCTTGGCCGCCTCCCAATAATTTTTCGAGTTTCGGTTGAATCGGAAATGCGCCCGCATGATGGGATTTCCTGTCAGGCCGATGAGTTCGTGCACCTCCTTGGCCGCTTCATTTCCCCCGGCCGCCTTTGCCCGAATCCGTGCGGAGAGGACTTCCGCGGCACGGGACCGATAGTCGCTATACGTATCCGGCTGGCGCTCCCGCAACGATCTGCTGATCAGACTGCGGGCGAGTTCATGCATCTCCCATCCGCGTCCGGCCGGTCTGATGAAAGATAACTTTAATAACCCGTCGAAGGCTTCACCTGTAAAAGGAGCCCCCAGCATCGCCTGAAGCAAGTCCAGATCAAAGTAACGCGGTACGGACGCGGCATACACCAGCGCCCGCAGCGTATCCCCCGGGACTTCCTGAAGCCAGGATTGAAGCAGCTCTTCAAAGGAACTACGTACATCCCATTCGTACGGCCCCTCCACGTCCTTAAGCGCCTCCTCCTCCGCCAGCAACGCCAGCGAAAGCGGGTGACCGGCGGTGGCCAGCCATAGTCGATCAACCTTCGGCTCGTCCACGATCCCGCGGCGTTTAAGGTAACACTTCACTTCATCGCGAGTAAAGCCGTCCAGCGGGAGCGGCAGGATCCATTTACGCCAAACGGAAGACAGCATCCAGGCACCGCCCAGCGGATGTCGGCCTGCGATCACGAGGATGGTATCCGCCCGGAGCAAAGGAAAAAACTCCTCGCGCAACCATTGATCCACGCTCCCGGCCGCTTCATATTGATCGAGCGCCAATACCAGCTTCCCGCCGCCGGCCGCCGCTGCGTTCAGCTCTTCCGCCAGTTGCCTTATGTCTAGCGCGGCCTGCGCACCTTCCCGGTTGATGCCTAACAAGCTGGTTAAGGTCTGCAGAAACAAGGTCGTTTGTCCCATCGTCTCCCGCAAATCAACCCGCTTGAATAACGACCCGGCCTGTTCGGCTTCGGCCCGAAAACGGGTGAGCAGCTCCGTTTTGCCGATCCTTCCCGTGCCGTATACATTGAGTATCCCCCCGGAACCCGGGTTTTGCCGCAAACGCTCCTTAAAGGCGGCCAACTCTCTTTCCCGGCCAACGAACTCCTCCTCAGCGAGCCGGCCGACCGCATCGCGGAATGTCTCCATTCATACAACCTCCGTTCCAACGCAAGTTTAGCCAAAAGTATACTACCATTGTAACGATATGGGTAGTGCCCTCCCCAAGGCCGGCGTGATACCGTTATTGAAAAAACAGGGGAGATCGATATGAAAAAACTGGATCGCGAGCGGTTGCTGCGCCGGGAAGTGGTCAGCGGCTCCGAAATATTGCTGCGGATGCTGCTGTTGGAAGGGGTAGAATGCGTATTCGGCTACCCTGGAGGATCTGTTCTTTACATCTATGACGCCATGCACGGGAATCCGGATTTCAACCACCTATTAACCCGCCATGAGCAAGGAGCGATCCACGCTGCCGACGGCTATGCGAGATCGACGGGGAAAACCGGGGTATGCCTGGCGACTTCCGGCCCGGGGGCGACCAATTTGATCACCGGGATCGCCACCGCCTACGCCGACAGCGTTCCGCTCGTCGTGATCACCGGCAATGTGGCCACATCCTTGCTGGGCACCGATGCGTTCCAAGAAGCCGACATCCTCGGAATGACTCAACCCGTAACCAAGCACAGCTATATGGCGCGAAGTCCGGAGGATTTGCCGCGGATCCTGCGGGAAGCTTTTTACTTGGCAAATTCCGGACGGAAAGGTCCGGTGCTGGTTGATATCCCGAAGGATGTATCTGCAGCGACAGCTGAATTCATTTACCCGGACGACGTATCCGTCCGGGGCTATAGCCCGGCGCCGGAGGTCTCTTCAGCCGCCGTTCGGGAATTGGCCGCGGCGATCCGCCGGGCGAAACGGCCGCTGCTCGTCGCGGGCGCCGGCGTCATTCATGCTGGCGCCGAAGCGGAGCTGGCACGGCTCGCACGAGGGGCAGGGATCCCCGTCGCCACGACGCTGCTAGGCATCGGCGCCTTCCCGACGTTGGATCCGCTGGCCCTCGGCATGGCAGGCATGCACGGCACGGTCGCCGCCAATCGAGCGATCCTCGGCTGCGATTTGCTGATTTCCGTCGGTTCCCGCTTTGACGACCGGCTAACGATGCGTCCGGATGGATTCGCCCGGCAAGCGGTCATCGCCCACATCGACATCGATCAGGCGGAAATTGACAAGCTCGTGCCCAGTTCCTTACCGGTCATTGGCGATGCCCGGGCGGTTTTGACCGCTTTGCTTGATGAACTCAATCTGGAGGGAGACGAAGCGAAAGCGAAGACCGCGCCCGGCAAACCGACAGACGGTTGGTTAAGCGAACTGGAACGGATTCGCAGCGCTTACCCGCTGCGTTACCGCGATCAAAAGGACGGCTTGAAGCCGCAATACGTCATCGAGCAGATGGCCGAATTGACCGGCGGCGAAGCCATTGTCACGACCGACGTCGGCCAACATCAGATGTGGACTGCCCAGTTTGGCCGGTTTAACCGGCCCCGCACGTTGATCACTTCCGGCGGACTCGGTACGATGGGCTTCGGCTTCCCGTCCGCGATCGGGGCGCAAATCGGCAACCCCGGGCGGACGGTCATTTCGGTGAACGGCGACGGCGGGATGCAAATGTGCTCGCAGGAATTAGCCGTCTGCGCGCTCCACGGAATCCCCGTCAAGATCGCCGTCATCAACAACCGTACGTTGGGGATGATCAAGCAATGGCAGGAGCTCGTCTACGAGGGAAGGCATAGTCACATCGATCTGTCGGGCAGCCCCGACTTCGTGAAGCTGGCGGAAGCCTACGGTGTGAAGGGACTTCGGGCGGAGACCAAGCAGGAAGCCCGAAAAGCCTGGATGGAAGCGTTAAGCCTTCCGGGCCCGGTTCTGATCGATTTCGTGGTGGACCGGGACGAACTGGTCTACCCGATGGTGCCCCAAGGCAAAGCACTGGAAGATATGATTGTAGGCGAGTCGTGATTCATCGGTGGGTGGGGATTAATTCGCTGGAAAACCTGCAGTCCTTTTTCGATTTTGTCTCACGGGAACGGAACGAAGTGGAAAACATACCGTTATTTTTCGCAATTTCTCATTTGGCAGCGTGTTCGGGCGGAATTAGTTGTAGAATT
>NZ_JAKSXN010000074.1 GCF_022427145.1 Paenibacillus timonensis | reverse complement strand
TAAAAAAGCTGCTCCCCCTCATCGGTTGATGAGCGGCAGAGCAGCCTTTCTACAATGGTCAAACCCTTGGCAACAAAGCTCCATTTTGCTTCTTTTGCCTATGGCTCCGCTCGGGCCGAGTCCGGCACCGGCACCCCGAAATTCGGCGTGCCGTCCTCGTTCCATTCCAGAAACTGGGCCCGAGTATGCCGGTTCGGGTCGTACAGCGGGTCGCCGTCGATCTCCTTGTAATTGCGGGCGTGGTAGATCAACACGTCACGACCGTCTTCCGAGACGGTAAAACTGTTATGCCCGGGTCCGAATTGCCCGGCCGCCTCGTTCGTCGCGAACACCGGTACCGGCGATTTCGTCCAGGAGCCGGGGGCCAGCAGATTCGCCGATTCGTCGGCGGAGAGCAACCCCATGCAATAATGATGATCGGTTGCGCTGGCCGAATAGCTGATGAAAATCCGCCCCTTCCGTTTCAGCACCGCCGGACCTTCGTTCACTTTGAAGCCGATCGTCTCCCAGTCGTATTCCGGCGTGGAGATCATCGCCTGTTCACCGGTCAGCGTCCATGGATTGCTCATCCGGGAGATGTACAGATTGGAGTTGCCGTCGATTCCCGGATCCTTCTGCGCCCAAACATAATACCGTTCTCCCCGATGCTCGAACGTCGTCGCATCCAGCGCGAACGACTCCCAGCGCGTGCGAACCTGCCCTTTCTCTTCCCATCCCCCTTCGAGCGGATTGGCGGAAGCGTTCTCCAGCACATACATCCGGTGGTCGAACAACCCTTCCTTCGTTTCGGTCGTCCGCGCCGCGGCAAAATAGATATACCATTTTCCATCGATAAAATGGATTTCCGGCGCCCAGATGTTGGCGCTGAGCGGACCGGATTCATATTTCCGCCAGGCCACGACCGGCTCCGCGTCCCCCAAGCCTTGCAGCGTTGTTGACCGGCGGATTTCGATCCGGTCGTACTCGGGAACCGATGCCGTAAAGTAATAATAACCGTCCTGATGCTTGTAAACCCACGGATCCGCCCGCTGCTCCACGATCGGATTCAAATACGCCTGCTTGTGACTCATCTCGGTTTCTTCTCCTTCTCCTTCTGTCATTTAGGTTCCATTCCGGCCTTCCTCGTACAACATGCGGACCACCGCTTCCGTTATCGGCATGTCGTAGACGCGGAGCTCATCCATCGACCCTTGGAAGGGGGGATCCCACCAATTGACCCCTAGGCTGAACTTCCCTTGATCCTCCGTGAAAATATCCGGGAATCCGGTTCCCGAAAATTTCGCCGCCCCGTCTACGTACACCTTCACGTTCCCTTCGTCTACGACAAAGGCCACATGATACCATGCACCCGCCGAAATCCGCGCGCCCGTCGTCCCGTCATACCAGGCTTCTCCGGACCACAGCATCGTGTTATGGTCCCAGGAATCCGGAACAAGGCTGATCCAGCTCGTATTGGATATCGCCCCGAAGAAGCTGGTCGTAAATGGGGTGAATTGCTGCGGATTCAGCCATAGGGAAACCGAATAACGGTTTCCTTGGATCAGGCCGTCATCCAGGCGAATCCCGGATTTCCCGTCAAACCAGGCGGCCTGCCCGAGTACCCCATCCGTATAGCTAATCGCTCCGCCCTCGGCATCGAGCTTTGCCCCGGTGACCGCTCCATCCGGAAGCCGTCCTTCGGCTTCCGATAAATTCCCTTCGAAACCATAGTGAGCCCGCAGTCCATAGGAAGGGTCGATCGGGGCGACGACGATGGCAAAGGTCTTGACGGCACTCGCTTTCCCTTTAGTGATCGTAGCGGTCAACGTGGCCCGGGCATCGGCTTCCCCCGCCTTAGGCGGATGAATCACCCCGTTCTCGGAAATTACGCTTGGATCCGAGGTGGACCAGACGATTTGGGCGCCATGTGTCCCTTCCGCCGGCAGCGTCAGGTTGTTCATGACTTTGCCGGTATCTCCTAAGGTCAAAGCCTCCTGCACCGCTTTAACGACTTGACGGTCGTTCATTTCCGGCTGTCGGATGCCCCAAATCGTAGCGCCTTCGCGGGAAATGGCCGTAAAGGTCATCGTCTCCCTCCCCAGGTTCTCATCCCGGCCGCTGACGAATACGCCGTCGTAAGCCACTCCATCCAGGGTAAGCT
Organism: Paenibacillus timonensis; assembly: GCF_022427145.1. Lineage (GTDB taxonomy): Bacteria > Bacillota > Bacilli > Paenibacillales > Paenibacillaceae > Fontibacillus > Fontibacillus timonensis. Next base: position 20,914 of record NZ_JAKSXN010000074.1, on the reverse strand, counting down.
CCGCTCCGTAGGAATCGTTCAGCTTCCAGGTCCCCGTTTTCGAGCCCGAAATCGTATGGTCCTTGTTCAAAGTGAGGTGGACCGAAGTCGGGACCTCGCCGGAATAGGCGAGCCCATGATTGACGAATTGATAATCGCCGACGAGCTGGGAGGCCTTCACTTTCTGCAGGGATTCCCCGGCATAACGCGTCGGCGCCATGACCAGCCAGCCGTTTCCGTTCATAAACAGCTGGTGCACCCGGACTTCGTGGACCTCTCCCCGCTGCGGAAAACGGGTATGGAACACCGAGAAATATTTCTTTGTTTTCTCGTCATAAATCAACGAGTTGTGTCCCGGCGAAGCATAACCGTAACCAAGCCCCGTGCCGGGATCGCCGATTTTGCGGTCGAACAGGAAATTGCCGACCATTTTGATGCCATATGGAGCATTGTCCGTATCGCTGGGCAGCACGGCATTGTGCCCGGCCGCATCTAGATAAGGGCCATCCGGCCGTTCGGCCCGGAACTGCCGGAGGTTGTAGCCGCCATTCGCTCCCAGCCAACCATAGGAAACGTTCAAATAATAATATCCCGAAGCTTGATCATATAAAATGTAGGGACCTTCGCCGGATTTCGTATAACCTCCGGCGATTTTGGCGCCGAAGTAGCGGTCCACGAGGCGTCCGTCCGACGTCGTGCCGTCCTTGCCCGGATATATGACCTGGCCGGTGACCGGATCCAGCTCGACGAGGAAGATCCCGCCGGACCAGGAGCCGTACGTCATCCACAGCTTGCCTGCCTCATCAAAGAATAAGGCGGCATCAATCGCGTTTGGATACATGGCATTATTATAGGAACCGTCGCCGTTGAACCAGTTTGGATTCGCCTCCGCCAGCTTTCCTTGCTCTACCAGCTTTTGGATGTTCGTATTCGTCCACTTCTTATCCACCCGGCTATTCTCGTCAAATGCCGTTTCCTTCGTAAATCCGGAGTAAATGACCGTATCCACGTAGGTGTACGGCCCTTCGATATTTTTGGATACGGCATAACCGATGGCGGAACGGATATACGTGGACGAAGCGCTGTAATACATCATGTACGCGCCGGTCGTCCCGTCCGGATGGCGGTATTTGCCGTTCCAGATGACGCCCGGCGCCCAGACCGCGAATCCGCCTTTGCTGTCGGCGTCGTCCTCCCCCGCCCAAGCGAACGAACCGGCCAGATTTCGGGACAAGTCGCCATAGATGGCGTTCCCCGGGGTTTGATAGCCGTTAGTAAACGTCGTCCAATTCATCAAATCGGCCGATTTGGCGGCCTCGATATGCGAACCGAAGACATAATAGGCCGAACCGGCCTTGACGATGTTCGGATCGTGCACCGATACGTTGGTAAACGAAGGGCCTTGCTTCTTCTCCGAAGGTCCGCTTATCGGAGCGTCGCCGCCCGATGTCTTCCGTTCCGCGTCGCCCCCGCTGCTTGCCCATCCTTCGCCAGGCATGAGCAGGATAAAGATCAAGAGCAAGGCCAAGCCCTTGTACATGCTTTTCAACGAACTTCCCTCCTTGCCGGGTTAGGCGATATTGTCCGTCCTATCCTTTGACCGCTCCCGCCGTCATCCCGTCGATAAAGTATTTTTGGAAAGCGACAAACAAGATGAAGATCGGAATGATGGAGAAAAAAGAACCCACGATCAGCAAATCATAGTTATTGCCGTAAGGGGTCAGCAGCGTCTTGAGCCCGATCGGCAGCGTGTATTTGTTCGCGTCGCTCAAGACCATAAACGGCCAAAGGAAGTTGTTCCAGCTGTTCATGCCGTTGAGGATCGCCATCGCCGCAAACGATGGCTTCATGACCGGCAGGATCAGCCGCACGTAGATCCCGTACTCGCTTGCCCCGTCAACCCGGCCGGCGGCGATGATTTCCCGGGGAATTCCCCGCAGATATTGCCTGAAGAAGAAGATCGTTGCCGCGCTGGCGATCCCCGGCAGGATGATTGCCGAATACGAGTTCATCAACCCGATATCGTACGTTAACGTGTACAGCGGCAGCAGCAGGATTTCAAACGGGACCATCATGATCAGCAGCACGCAGACGAACAGGACGTTTTTCCCCTTGAATTCGTAAGCCGAAAACCCGTACGCCACCGTGGCGCTGACCAGCAGCGTCAATGCCACCTGCACGACCGTTAACAACAGCGAGTTGAAAAACCACAAGAAGTAGGAATGACTCCCCGTGAACAGGTAAACGAAGTTATCGAAGCTCATGGAAGGCAAATCAAACCGCAAATTGAGCCCGTACCGGATCAAATCCTCTCCGGGCTTAAAGGAAGCCAGCGTAACGGCATAAAACGGCAGAAGGATCAGCACGCTCAGGAGGGCAAAAAACACGAATAGGACGATTTTGATGGGTAAACCGCGAGTTGGTTTCGTCATGCTTCCTCCTCCTTCTTAAACATGCCGGTAAAGGCCAGCTGCGTCAGGTTAATGACCATCGTAATGACGAGAAGCACGATGCCGACGGCGGCTGCATACCCCAAGTTGTTCTTCTCGATTCCCTGGCGGTACAAGTAGCCGACGATGGTCAAGCCGATATTTTTCGGAGAATTGTTGCCGTTCCAGAGCATCATGCTTTCGATGAACATCGCCAAGCCGGCATAAATGCTGATCGTTAATACGTAAATCGTCGTCGGCTTCAACAGCGGCATGGTGATCTTCGTAAATCGCTGGAAGGGAGAGGCCCCGTCAATCGAAGCGGCTTCGTAATATTCGTCGGGAATATTCTTAAGTCCGGATAAGAAATAAAGCATGTTCACCCCGGTCCATCTCCAGGTCGCCAAGGCCAATAAAGCGATAAATCCGGTCGTCTGCCCTTTCAGGAATTTGATCGGATCTACACCAAACAAACCCAAAAAGCTGTTGATTAACGAACCTTCCATTTCTCCGAACATCAGTCGGAAAATGGTCCCCGCCACCACGACCGAGGTCAGCGCCGGGAAGAAAAAAGCGGATTTGAAAAATTCTCTGGCCCACATGAATTTGTTGTTGATCAATACGGCAAACAGCATCGGAAACGGAATCAGGATCACCAAGGTCAAGACCATGTAGATCGCGCTGTTCCCGACCGCTTTGAGGAAAATGCCGTCGCCCATCAACTTCTCGTAGTTGTCCAAACCGATCCACGCGGCTTCCTGCCCCAGGGTGACCTTCTGGAAGCTCATTCCGAAGGAGCTGGCCAGCGGATACACCCAGAAGATAAGGAAGACGAGAACGAACGGCAAAATAAATACGTATGGAGCCACCTTTTGCGAGTAAAGGAATTTTTTGACCATCGCCCTACCCCTTTTTTAAACAGAGCTACTCCGGGAGGAGTAGCTCGCTGTTGATTTCAACGATTTGCGATTACTTCAACTCCTGCTCGATTTGCGCTTGCGCATCGTCCAGGGCTTGCTTGATATCTTTGCCGTCTTCGAAAATCTCGTTCAGCGTGACCGTACAAAGCACGTTGTTGATCGTCGGCGACGCCGAGGTCGATTTGATCAACTGAATTTCGTCCTTAATGTCGGCCAGCACGTCAAACGGGTTGTTAATGAAGTACTTCACAAATTGGTTCTCCGGGTTATGGGTGACGTCTTTCATCTCCCAAACGTCCATGTTCACGGGATCGAAGCCCAGCGTGTTCCAAATTTCAATGTTGGCATCCTCCGACAATTTGGCGAAGGCCAGGAAATCCTTCGCAAGCTCAACGTCTTTCGCCGTTTTGGTCACGACGGTCCCGGTTCCGCCGCCGCCGACCGAACGCGGCATGCCTTTCTCGATGACCGGAATCGGCGCGATCGCGATCTTTCCGGACAGGTCCTTCATGTAGTTCGTGTATCTCGACATTTGCCAGAGCGGCATGAAAGCGGTCGCATAGTTACCCGCGTTAAACTCCCCGTACGCTTCTTCCGTATCCGGCTGCCCGCCGGCGATCGTGGCGATCACGTTGTTGTCTTGCAGATCCTTCAGCAGGGTGAGCGCCTTCACCATCGCCTCCGAATTGACGATCGGGTTCCCGGCGTCGTCCGTAAAGTCGGTCCCTTGCTGCGCCAGCAGCTGGGAAGTTTGCCATGTCGCGCTCGTGTCGGCGGTCCCCATGTATTTCCCGGTTTTCTCATAGACTTGAATCCCGGCTTTTTTGAAATCATCCCAAGTGACGATCGTCTTGTAATCCACCCCGGCGGCTTCCAAAATTTCCGTGTTGTAAAAAGCGACCGAAGCGCCGACGTGGGTCGGAACGCCATAATTCTTGCCGTCCTTGCTGTAAAGGTCGATTCTGGATTTGACGATCGTGTCCCGGTAAGGGTCGATGACGTCGTTCAATTCGACCAGCTGCGGCGTCCCGGCCAAGAAGTCCGGGAACTTGCCCAACTCGATATCGGCGATATCCGGCGCGCCAACGCCCGTTTGCACGGCAATCGATAGTTTATTATGCATGTCGTCGTAAGGCATCACGGTGACGTTCAGCTTGATTTGCCGATCCGGATTGGCGGCATTCCATTTCTCCAACATTTTCTCGAAATGCTGTCCATGCAGTTCCACGAAAGTCCAATAGGAAAGCTCAGTCGCGCTTTCTCCTGCACCGCCGTCCAGCACGGAGGTTTCGCCTCCGGCCGTCGTCGACGCTTTGCCGCAGCCCCATAACCATGTAGCCATCGTTAAAACCAAGAGCACAATGAATCCTTTTTTCTTCATCCTTGACCCTCCCTGACAAAATAAAATCTACACACTCCATGTACAGTCTGTTTCTCTCACTTCTAGTCAACCCGTTGGTCATCAATGACCCTAAGAAGCGCTCACTGTTGTGCATAGCTCATGTTGTCATCGTTCAATTGGGAGAAGAACCGGCTTCTCTTGGAGAAGCGCCGATTCGCTAGCTAGTTTCTTGGCTTACCCAAACGAATCACGTTCCAGGAGGCTTTGACCAATCGTGCTTTGACATAACCGTCATCGCAAGTCGCACTCCCTGCGGCGTGAGGTTTAACATCCTCCCGGTCCGCCGTATTTACGGCCTTCAAATCCTCATGCTCCAGCACGAGATGCTCGATCAGGCGGTATCCTTCGAACCCGCGGATATCGCAGTCCAGCTCAAGGGATTCTTCCAGATGACGGTTGACCGCAAAAATCGTCAGCGTGTCTTCGGCTTCGTTGTACACGACGGCGCTGTCCAGATAAGGAACGTCGGTATAGTCCTTGGCGTCGTATACCGGAGAGTCGACGACCGGCTGCAGCGAGACGCCCCGCCCGAAAACCGAAGCATGCATGTAGGGATAATAGATCGTCTGCTTCCATGAGCGTCCGCCATTCTCCGTCATGATCGGGGCGATGACGTTCACCAATTGGGCCATGCAAGCCATCTTCACCCGGTCGGCATGGCGCAGGAAGGTGATCAGCATGCTTCCGACCAGCAAGGCGTCCTCGAAGTTGTAGGCGTCTTCCAACTGCGGCGGCGCAATCCCCCATGGATCCAGCTTAGCGTCGGCATCGTTGGAATGATACCAAACGTTCCACTCGTCGAAGCTGAGGTACATCGTTTTTTTGCTGCGCTTCTTCGCTTTGACATAGTCGCAAGTGGCAATCACCGTCCGGATGAAATGATCCATGTCCATCGAACGGGCGAGGAAATTCGCGGAGTCGTTATCCCGGTTGCCATAGTATTGATGCAGGGAGACGTAGTCGGCAACCTCGTAGGTGTGATCCAGCGTCACCGCTTCCCATTCGGGGAACGAAGGCATCGAGGAACTGGAACTCCCGCATGACACAAGTTCGATATCGGGATCCACCAACCGCATTGCCTTCGCCGTCTCGTAGGCGAGCCGGCCGTATTCCTGCGGCGTCTTCTGGCCGATTTGCCAAGGGCCGTCCATCTCGTTGCCCAGGCACCAGGTTCTGATCCGGTGCGGCTGCTCGTAACCGTGGCTGCGGCGCAAATCGCTCCAATAGCTGCCCCCCGGATGGTTGCAGTACTCCAGCAAATTGCGGGCGGCATCGACGCCGCGGGTGCCAAGGTTCACCGCCATCATGACTTCCGAGCCGACCTCTTTGGCCCATCCGGCAAACTCGTTCGTGCCGACCCAATTCGGCTCGACTGTCCTCCAAGCCAGTTCCAAGCGCTTCGGCCTTGCCTCGACCGGACCTACCCCGTCTTCCCAGTTGTAGCCGGATACGAAATTTCCGCCAGGATATCGGATGATCGGAACGCCCAGCTGTTTGACCAATTCCTTCACATCGTTTCGGAACCCTTGGCGGTCGGCAGACGGATGCGAAGGCTCATAGATCCCTCCGTACACCGCTCGGCCCAAATGTTCTATGAAGGAGCCGTAAATCCGCCGATCCACTTCGGCAATCCTAAAGGCTTTGTCTACGACCATCGTTGCTCGCGGTGCTGCTGATGACATGATGACCACCTTCCGTTTTAAAAAATACTAAACTATTTCGAATAACCTTGAATGAATCCGTTTACAGGTATAAAATAACATATGAGATTTAGGTTGTAAATACATTTATCTAAATCATTTTATACTTTTATGAAATTAATGAGACAAACGATGCATAACATCGTGAAAACCGCTGTAAACCGCTTGTATTTTCAATAAAACCATGAAATTTAGTTTAGATAGAAATGAAGTTAATCGCAGATTTATTACAAATTTAAGCTATTTTTTGAACTATATTTACAATTTTTGATTTGATGCTTTATTAAACGACCGAGTTAGTTTATAATAATCTAAAATAAAACAATCCATCATTCTATTGGAAGAAGGTTCGAATATCCAATGATCTATATTAAGGATTTGATGAGCGGGATCGACATTTTTAAAGCGTTAAGCTCGGAGATCAGGATTCAAATCCTCGAACTGCTGGCCAAGAACCAAGCCTTAAACTTGAACGACCTGGCCACCAAGCTAGGCTTGAGCAACGGGGCCATTACGATGCACATCAAAAAGCTGGAGGAAAGCGGCCTGATCGAAATCAACACTTCGGTAGGCAAACACGGCATCCAGAAGATTTGTTATTTGAACAAAGACAAGCTGATGGTCGACCTGCGGAGCAAGGATGTCGACAATTTATACGAGGTGGAAATCCAGGTGGGCCACTACAGCAATTACCAGGCGCTCCCTACCTGCGGGCTCGCCACGAAGGACAGCATTATCGGGGACTTCGACGATCCCCGTTACTTTGCCGATCCGCAGCGGATCGATTCGGAGATCATTTGGTTGTCCGAAGGCTTCCTGGAATACCGCATTCCGAATTACCTCAAGCCGAACCAGTCGTTCCGGGAAATTCAATTCTCGATGGAGCTCGGCTCGGAAGCTCCCGGATTTTGCGACAACTACCCGTCCGACATCTATTTCTATTTGAACGGCGTCGAAATCGGTTTCTGGACGAGTCCGGGAGACTTCGGCGACGCACGCGGCACGTTTAACCCGGATTGGTGGCCGCCGCATCTGAACCAATACGGGATGCTGAAGCTGATTCGGATCAACAATGAGGGCAGTTTTATCGACGGATGCCGCATTTCCGACGTCACGTTGGAACAGATCAACCTCGATTACAAAAGCGAGCTGACATTCCGCATTGCCGTCACCGACAAACCGCTCAACAAACGAGGTTTGACCATCTACGGCCGGAACTTCGGCAATTACAGCCAGGATCTGTTGGCCCGGGTGCTGTATGACGTGAGGGAGGAATAACAAAAAGAAGCAGTTTTTCAGGTCCTCATTTGCCTGAATGCTGCTTCTTTTTATGCGCATAATATTCTACATTGTTTGCCCATTGTCGACCGTAAGGACCTGCCCGGTCAGGGAGGGCTGCTCCAGGACCGCGGCGATGAATGCGGCGATCTCCTCCGGCGTGGAGATCCGATCCAAAGGCAGATGACGGATGAGCGCCCGCATCTGCTCCTCCTTACCAGCCCACCAACGCGTGTCTACCGCCCCGGGGGCGACGCCGATAACGCGCACGTCCGGTGCCAGGGCATGGGCCAGCGACTTGGTTAAGCCGTGCACGGCCGCCTTGGATACCGCATAAGGAAGAGAGGAGCCTTTCCCCGTTATCCCGGCGATGCTGCCGACGTTGACAATCGCCCCCTTGCCTGCCTTCAAATACGGCGCGGCCGCCCGCGCGCAGTTGAACATGCCTTTCACGTTGACCGCGAACAGATCGTCCCATGCTTCCTCCGTGACCGCATCCAAATCCTCCATGGCGATATATCGGGTGATGCTGGCGTTGTTGACCAAGTAATCGATCGTCCCGAATGCCTTGACGATCTGTTCGACCATGGAGACGACCTCGGCATTTCGGGACACATCGGCCTGAATGGCCATCGCCCGGCCGCCGAACCGCTGAATGGCTTGCACGGTCTCCTCGGCCTCCGCCGCGGAACGGGAATAGTTGACCGCGACGATCGCCCCGCGTTCGGCCAGCAGCAGGGCTGTTGCCCTACCGATCCCCGTGCCGCCTCCGGTGACTAGAACCACTTTGTTATGGGTACTCATTTTTACATCTCCTCCTGCATCAGATATGGACTCGTTGCCTTCGCTTGGTTCTGCGGGCTGCGGTTCCCCTGCCAATTCACCAGGAAAATGCCTGCACAAGTCAAGGCTCCGCCGGCGTATACATACCAATCGATGTGCTCTCCAAGCAGCACCCAGCTGCAAAGGACACTAAAGATTGGAACGAGGAACAGAAACGAGCTCGTTGTTCCCGGATCGCTATGGCTAATCAAATAGAACCAAAGCGTAAATTGGACGATGGAACAGAAGAGGACCATCCAAACGATCACCAACCCCGACGCGAGGTTCAGTTCGAAGGCGGGCTTCTCCCCGGCAAAGCTCAGAATCAGCAGCAGGATCCCGCCTGCCAGCATTTGGTAAGCGGCCAGCACCCTTTTATCGAACGCCGGGCCAATCCGGTTAATGATTAACGTGGCGACGGTGAAGCAAACGGCTCCAGCAAGAGCAAATACGGTACCGGGATCCAAGCTCAGATGCAGCCCAAAAGTGATCACGACGCCGATAAAACCGATCGCGACGCCGAACCATTGCCTTACGCGGTAGGCGGTGCCCATCAGCGCCCCCCAAACGAGAAGCATCAGCGGGCTGGTGCTCGAGATAATCGCCGACTCTCCGGAGGTGATCCACCGCATGCTGTAGGCCGTGAATCCCATTACCCCGACGGATTGGAACAATCCAAGCAACCCGATTTGCATCCATGCCTTTGCTCCTTTGGGCTGCGGTTTTTTGGCGCTGAACAAGGCTAGCAGTCCCCCGGCAAACAAGAAGCGGATCCCCATGAGCATGAGGGGCGTCGTATGCATCATCCCCAGCTTGGCAACGGGATAGGCCGTCCCCATCAAGAAGGTCGTCAACAGCAGCAAACCTGTATATTTGTAAACGTTCATGTCGCTCATCCTCTCAAGGTGTCATTCATGTTTGTATTGTAAGGGAACTTTGCGATTATGTATAATGATTGGTAAAGATACTTGATATCACTATTGATGATACCTAATGAATAGGAGGCCCCTATATGGAAAGCGCGGATCTGCGTATTTTTCAAGCCGTCGCCCGGGACGGTTCCATCACCAAAGCCGCCACCCGCCTGGGCTACGTGCAGTCCAACGTGACCGCCCGCATTAGGCAGCTCGAATCGGAGCTGGGGACGGGACTGTTTTACCGTCATAACCGAGGCATGACCTTGACCTCCAGCGGTAAAATGCTGCTGGATTACGCCGACAAAATCATCGGCCTGCTGGACGAAGCGGCGGCGGCGCTCTCCTTCTCCGGCGAACCGACCGGACCGCTGTTGATCGGCTCGACGCAGACCACAGCGGCGGTTCGCTTGCCCAAGCTGCTGAGCAGGTATTACGAAATGTACCCGAAGGTAGAGTTAACGTTGACGACCGACCTCTCCGACCGTCTGGCGGAGAAGGTGCTGCAATACGATCTGGACGTGGCCTTCGGCAACTTCCGGTACCGCCACGACGAACTGGCTTCCATTCCCGTGTTCGATGAGGAGGTTGTCGTCATCTCTCCGCCGGGGATCGACAATCTGGACGAAGCGCTCACGAAACCAAGCCTGGTCTACAGCCGAGGCTGCACCTACCGCGAAATGCTGGAGGCGATGCAGCATTCCCGCGGCAGAACCTATGTCGGCACGATGGAGTTCGGCACGTTGGAAGCCATCCTCGGCGGCGTGTCGGCCGGACTTGGCATCTCGCTGGTGCCGCGAATCGTCGCCGAGAGGCAGGAGCAGGACGGCAGCGTACGGATCCATGAGGTTCCCGAAGCGATGCGGCACATGAAAACCGAGCTCATCTACCGCAAAAACGCCCATCCGACCAGCGCGCTCCGCGCTTTGCTGGAGCTGATGGGGGTGCGGGAGGAAGCGGTGTCTTAGGGGACCGCGAGGCGGACAGGAATAGCGGTAAAAAATGGCCTTGGTATTTTTAGGCGCTATTCAAGCAAAGATTCAGTGCCAGGACGAAATAGCGGAATATATTACCGCTATTTCACGAAAAAATAACGAGCCGACTCGACCTCACCATTATGGAGGTCCAGCCGGCTCGTTTGGTTTGACGCGGCTCATCTCGATCATTGTTTCTTCTCCATGATCGTCTCTTCTTGGTCATCGACATCGTCTATTCTCTATACTAGCTCCCATCGCTATCCCTATCTTACTCTCCACACCTTACTCTCCACTTCCTGCTCCCCACTCGCAGCGTCCGACTCAAGCCGTGCCTCTAGCCTGATCTGTGCTTCCAGCCGACACCCTGCCCCGTTACGCCTAACTTAAAATCCCCGGTTGCGGAGTCACGCCAAACGCGGCAGCCAGGTCGCGCAGCTGGGCGTCGGTGATTTTTTGCAGCACCGGACGGTCGCCGAGCAGCATGTAGATCTGCGCCGCCTTTTCCACCGTCTCGATCAAGCCAAACGCTTCGTCCATCGTCGTGCCGGTGCCGAAGATCCCGTGTTGCGGCCAGACGACGACGCGGTGCTCGCGCATCTTCGCGGCGGTCGCCCGTCCGATGTCCGAACTTCCGGGCACCATCCACGGCACGATGCCGATGCCGTCGGGGAACACCACCAGACATTCCGTGCACATTTCCCAGAGCGTTTTCGTCAGCTTTTTCTCGTCCAGCTCATGGACGAACGTCATGGCCAGCGCATGCGTCGCGTGGCAGTGCATGATGATCCGGTGCGCCGGGTCCACCTTCAAACGCTCAATGTGGCTCATGAAATGCGCCGGCAACTCGCTGGTCGGTACCGCCCCGTCCCGAAGTCCCCACAGCACCTCGACCTGGTCCCCGCCTTCGGCCACCCGCAGGACGCCCAGGTTCGCTTCCGGATCGGAGATCACGTTTTTGAAATACTTGCCCGAGCCCGTCACGATAAAATAACGTCCCGCCAGCTCCTTCACCGGAAACGCGAGCGGCAGCTTGCGGCGCTCCGCAGGAGCAGCAGTTCCGAGATTCTTTACTACCTCCGCCTCGTCCAGCAGGTAGCTGATGTTCCCTCCGTTGCGCTCATCCCAGCCCAGACGCCACATATGGTACGTGATTTCCGCCATCTCCCGGATGAAAGGCACTTCCATACCCGGGGCCTGCCGATCTTGCTCCACTTCCGTTATGGTCGTACTCACAGTAGGTTCCTCTCCTTTAATCAAGACTTATATTTTGAAAAATAACGGATTACCTCGGTTGCCTTACCGAGCTAACAGCACGTTCGTTTCGTAATCTTTCACGTCCTTCAGCCACGTTTCGCGCACCGGCACGCCTTGCGAAGCGCAGAAGTAATTCCATATCGCGCCGTGCGGATACGATTTGAACTCTTCGACCAACGCCAGCCGGGACGTGTAGTCTCCGTCCAGCTCCAGCCGCTTCAACGTGTTGATCGGATCCAGCATCGCCCGCAGCAGCGCTTTTTGCGTGTTGCGCGTTCCAATGACCCAAGCCGCAATATGATTGATGCTGCCGTCGAAGAAATCGAGACCGATGTGCGTACGGTCCAGCAGCTCCCCGCGCACCAACTCGCGGGCAATTTCCAGCAGCTCGTCGTCCATCGTTACGACGTGGTCGCTGTCCCAGCGCACCGGGCGGCTGACGTGCAACAGCAGCTCGCGGCCAAACAACAGCCAGGAAGACAGCTTGTTGGAGATCGTCTCCGTCGGGTGAAAATGGCCAGCATCGAAGCATACCGCTTTGCCGCGCGACAACGCATAACCCATGTAAAATTCATGCGAGCCGACGACATAACTTTCCGAGCCGATGCCAAACAGCTTGCTCTCGACCGCGTCGATGTTGTACTTCTCGTCGATCGGCTCGGCGAACACCTCATCAAGCGCCTCCATCAACCGGGCCCGCGGCGTCAGCCGGTCCACCGGCAAGTCCTTGAAGCCGTCCGGGATCCAGACGTTGGTGACACACGGCTGGCCGAGCGCCCGGCCAAACGATTCGGCAATCTTGCGCGACGCCTTGCAGTGGTCAATCCAGAATTTACGAATCTCCGGGTCGGCGTGGCTGAGCGTGAACCCGTCCTTGGCTTTCTCGTGCGAGAAGCAGGTCGGGTTAAAATCCAAACCCAGCCCCCGCTCCTTCGCCCAATCCACCCAACCGGCAAAATGCCGCGGTTCCAGCGCATCAAGTTCGACCTGTTCGTCCGTATCGGCGTAAATCGCGTGAAGATTGACCTTATGTTTGCCCGGAATCAAGCGAAGCGCCTCGTCCAGGTCCTGCCGCAGTTCGTCCGGCGTCCGCGCCCGGCCCGGATAACTGCCGGTGACCGCCAGGCCGCCGCCCAGCTCTTGATCCTTGCGCAGGAAACCCTTGACATCATCCCCTTGCCAGCAATGCAGCGAGATCTTGATCTGTCCCAGCCGGGCCAGCGCGGCGTCGACGTCGATTCCGTGGCGCTCGTAAAGTTTTTTCGCCTCGTTATAGCTGGTTTGAATCGCGTTGTCCATGTTCTGCTCCTCCCTTTGCATGTGCTATCTATCGCTCTATCGTTCCTTCCTACCGTCACCGCGCCAGTAAATCCGCGAACCGCTTCTTAGCCTCTGCAATCTGGCCGGATGGGGTCCCCCTTGGAACATACGTCTGAATCGGAAAAGACTGCCGAATCAACTCGCGCCCCTCGCCGATATCGCGAATCGCGCCGCTGCTGATCATCTGGACCAGCAGATTGCCCAGCGCCGTCGATTCCGTCGGCCCGGCTTCCACCGGAATGCCCGACACGTCCGCCGTCCATTGGCACAGCAGCCCGTTGTTGGCCCCGCCGCCGACGATATGCAGCGTCTCCGGTTTTTGGCCGGTCAGCCGTTCAAGCTCCTGCAGATAAACGTCATAGGATAAGGCCAAGCTGTCAAAAATGCACCGCGCCACCTCGCCCGGCGTATCCGGAACCGGCTGACCCGTCGCCGCGCAAAACCGCCGAATTTCTTCGGTCATCTGCGCGGGGTGCAGGAAACGGTCATCGTTGCAATCAATCAAAGAACGAAACGGCGGCACCGCCTGCGCCAATTCCACCAACTCGGCATAGCCGTGCTGCTTCCCGTAATCCTTGCGGACTTCCTGGATCAGCCACATGCCCATGATGTTCTTCAAAAAGCGGTATGTTCCGTACGCGCCCCATTCATTGGTATAGTTGAGCTCCATCGCCTGCGGCGTTGCCAACGGCGTCTGCCGCTCCACCCCGATCAACGACCATGTCCCGCTGCTGAGATACACCCACGAAGCGCTGCTGGCCGGCACCCCCAACACGGCGGAAGCCGTATCATGCGTCGCCGCGACGATCAGCTCGCATTCGGGCAGATCGTAAGCCCGAACCAGCTCCTCTTGGATCGGCCCCAGCGGCGTTCCCGGTTCGGTCAGAGCCGGAAACTTCGATCGCGGCAGCCCCAGCAGCCGAAGCAATTCCGGGTCGTACTCACGGGACTGCAAGTTCAGCAAAGCCGTCGTCGAGGCGTTGGTCATCTCGCTGATCCGCCGCCCGGATAGCAAATAATAGAGATAATCCGGCACGAGCAGGATTTGCTCTGCCCTTGCCAGTTCCCCGCGGTCATGCGCGAATAATTGGTACAGCGTATTGAAAGGCAGATGCTGAATGCCGGTTTTCTCGTAAATCCTCCTGAACGGAAGGACCGCGTGGACCTGGGGGACTGCCTTAAACGTGCGCGAATCGCGATAAGCGTATACTTCGCCGATCCGCTCTCCCTTCCCGTCCAATAAGGCATAATCGACCGCCCACGTATCGATGCCCAGCGTGCAGCGCTCGATCCCGAGTTTTTTGGCCTTCTGCAGGCCGCGGAGGATTTCCCGGTACAAATGGTCGATATCCCAATAACAATGCCCGTTACGCTCGGAAAACCCGTTGTCGAACCGGTGGATTTCCTGCAGGGACAACCGTCCGTCCCGCAGCTCTCCCCGTACCAGCCTCCCGCTGGAGGCGCCGATATCAACGGCAACGTTATCTCTCATCGTTCAGCGCTCCTCGCTCTGAAATGCGGCCTGTTCTTACTTCTATCCTATGTCCGTTTTCTTTGTCAGTCAACATAAACAAAGATAATTTATGTTGTTTTATTTCCGTTTTTGTCTATTCCGTGAAAAACCCCTGCCGGTCTCCGCCGCCTCATTCCCCAAAACCGGTTGCCAAGCGCCCCTTTTTATCGCTATGATGGGAAGGAACCAAGACCCTGGCGTCTTGACACTATGAACGGATCCCGAGGTGAAACGCCATGCTGGCGGCAGAACGCAAACAAAAAATCATCGACCTGCTTCATCAGGACAAGCGTGTGCTGGTGTCCGAGCTCAGCCGGATGTTCGAAGTCACGGAGGAGACGATCCGCCGCGACCTGGAGAAGCTCGAGAAAGAGGGGATCGCGACCCGCTCCTACGGCGGCGCCGTGCTCAACCGGCACACGAACGAAGACTTGCCGTATACGACCCGAAACACGATTAACGTGGAGATCAAACGGGACATCGCACTCAAGGCGGTTGACCTGGTGAACGACGGCGACACGCTGATGATCGATCCGAGCTCGACCTGCTTTGAATTCCTGAAAACGCTGCATTCGAAAAACAACGTCACCGTCATCACCAATTCCGTCAGCGTCCTGAATGAATTCGCTAGCTCGAACCTCAACATCATTTCCACCGGCGGTTCGCTGCGCGCCCGTTCCCTGTCGCTGGTCGGCCCCGCCGCCCAAGAAACGGTGCAGAAATACAACGTCGACACCGCGATCATCAGTTGCAAAGGCATGTCGCCGGACAAAGGCATTTCCGATTCCAACGAGCCGGAATGCGAGCTGAAGAAGCATATGCTTCGCCATGCGGACAAAGTCATTTTGCTGGCCGACCATACGAAATTTGACAAGAATGCCTTCGTCAAGCTGGCCGACTGGGAGCAAATCGACTATTTGATCACCGACGAGCGTCCCTCCGACGCCTGGCTTCAACTGCTGCAGGGCAAGAACATCGAAGTGTTGTATTAACCAACGAGCAGCGCAAACACGATGCCCGGCCCATGTACACCGATCGTCAGATCGTTTTCGATGTCCGCAGAACGACTCGGACCGGAGATAAAATGAATGCCGGCGGGCAGAGCTTCTCGTCCGGCCGCATCAAACGTCTCCAACACCTCGCCTAAACGGGTTTTCAGCCGTTCCACGGGGACGATCGCGAACAGCGCTGTCGGCAGCAGGCTAACCGACCGCCCTTTCTCCGCGGCGGACTGAACGACCAGCGAACCGGTGTAGGCAACGGCATAGTCCGCCGCCACGATGCCGAAGTCCGCCTCCGCGGCTCGGGCGGTCCAGGCCTCGGAACGATGCCCGTTCCACACGGACACCCGGGCGCCGTCGGCGGCAAGCGCCTCATCCACCCCGAGCTCCGCCAGCAACGGATCGTCCTGGCGTAGAATATAACGGGCGCCAAGCGCCTGCGCCTTGGCCACAATATACGCCTTCGCCGCTTCGAGATCGGCCAGCCGGACGACATGCCCCCCCGCTGCCGTAAAATTGTCCTCAAAACGAGCCAACCGCTCCTCCAGGCTCCAATCCAGCTCTCTCCAGTACACCGGCGCTCCCCGAAACGGATGGACCGGCGCCTCCCGCAGCCGCGGCCGCTTGAGTTTCCCGGCGATTCGGTCCATGAACTGCTCCTGCTTCTCCCGCGCTTCCGCTTCCTTCGCTTCCAGCCAATCGTTATACTCGTTATCCATCATAGGTTTGACCTTCTTTCCGTACAGTCGCGGCACCATCCCGGTCACCGGCGGATCCATCCGTACGCACCGTTTCTTCGCGGCCTTGCGGTCCCGCCGCACGCTTACGCAGCGCCGCCTTCATTCGCTCCTGCGCGGCCGCGCCTGTGACGGTCTCCGCCACCGTTGCCCGCAGCTCGTGCTGGAGCGGTCCCCAGCGCTCGCGGAACGGCGGGTCCGCCAGGCTTGGCGCGACCCGGTAGCGATTCCAGCCCTTGAGCGGCCCGATCCGCGCCGGGATTTCGCCGCCGCGCACGACGATTCGCTGCGCGAACCGCCCCGCCTTCAGCGCCCGATGATACCGCTTGGAGTTCGCCGTCACGGCGGCGAAGCCCTTCATACCCGCCGTCTCCAGCTTGTTTCCATATCCCTGCTCGACCTTGCGCCGACGCAAATAGACGAGCATGTCGTGCAGGGGGATTTTGACTGGGCACGCTTCATAACATGCGCCGCACAAGCTGGAGGCCGAAGCGATATCGTCCCATTCCGCCACGTTCTTGTTGAGCGCCGGCGTCAGCACCGCCCCGATCGGGCCGCTGTACGTTCCGCCGTATGCATGGCCGCCGATATGGCGGTATACCGGGCACGCGTTGAGGCAAGCCCCGCAGCGGATGCAGTTTAGCAGCTCCTGAAACTCCGGATCACCCAGTTGCTCGGACCGACCGTTATCGAGGATGATAATGTGCATCTCCTCCGGGCCGTCCCCATCCGCTGTGCGGCGCGGACCGGTAATGCCGGACATGTAAACCGTGAGCTTTTGCCCGGTTGCTGAACGCGGCAGTAGCGTCGCCATTACCTCCAGGTCGCTCCAGGAGGGGATGATGCGCTCCATGCCCATAAACGTGATTTGCGTTTTGGGCACGGTCGACACCATGCGCGCGTTCCCTTCGTTTTCGAACAGCACGATCGATCCCGTCTCGGCGATCGCGAAATTGCAGCCGGTCATGCCGATGTCCGCCGCCAGAAACTTCGCCCGCAGCTTCCGGCGCACGAACCCGGCCAGCACGCTCGTCTCCGGTTGCAGCTCCTCCCCGGCCTCGCGGGACAGCAGTTCGGCGATCTGGTAGCGGTTTTTGTGAATCGCCGGGATGATGATATGCGAAGGGGCTTCTCCGGCTAACTGAATGATGTACTCGCCCAGATCGGTTTCGACCGCCTCGACGCCCGCTTCCTCCAGCGCCCGGTTGATGTGCAGCTCCTCGCTGACCATCGACTTCGACTTCACGACGGAGCGCGCCTGCTTGCGATCCGCAATCTCCAAAGCGATGCGCACCGCTTCCTCGCCGGTGGCGGCGAAGTGAACATGCGCCCCATTTGCCCGGGCTTGCTCCGCGAACCGATTCAAGTAGTAATCGAGATGCGCGATCGTATGCAGGCGGATTTGCCTTCCCCGCTCCCGCCATTCCTCCCAGTTCCCATGGTCATCGGCGGCTTTCCGTTTTCCGTCGCGCAGACGTTCCGTCGTAAAACGCACCGCTTTGCGCAGGAAATCGTTGTTCAACGCCAGGTCGGCCCGTTCCTTTACACTGCTCATGCCCCGCTTACCCCCTCGTACAGCAGCTCGGCCAGATGCATGACGCGTACCTGCTTGCGGCGGTAGCGCAAATGGCCAGCGATGTTCATCAGGCAGGCCATGTCCAGCCCGGTCAACACCTCGGCGGACGTCTCCAGCACGTGGTCGGCTTTTTCCGTGACCATCGCCCCGGAAATATCGGCCATTTTCACCGCAAACGTCCCGCCGAAACCGCAGCAATCCTCCGCGAACGGGAGCGGCACGAGCTCTATGCCCTTCACGTTTTGCAATAACGCCATCGGCTCCTCCTTGATCCCGAGCAGCCGGCTGCCGTGGCAGGACGGGTGGTACGTGACCTTGTGCGGAAACGCTGCCCCAAGATCGGTTACGCCCAGCACCTGGACGAGAAACTGCGTAAACTCATACGACTTCGCTTTCAGTTCCTCGGCCATCGCCAGCCGGACCGGATCCTGCTCGAACAACTTCGGGTAGTGGTGAATCATGCCGATGCACGAACCCGAAGGTCCGACGACAAAATCGCTGTCGGCAAAAGCCTCCAGCAGCGTGGCCGCCGACCGGCGCGCCTCATCCCAATATCCGCTGTTGAACGCCGGCTGGCCGCAGCAGGTTTGCCCCGGCGGAAATTCCAGCTTGACCCCGACCCGCGCCAGCAATCGGGCCATCGCTTCCGTGATGCGCGGGTATACCGCATCGCCGATGCAGGTGGCAAACATCGATACCTTGATGCCGGTCCCGGCCGTTGCCGATCTCGTGTCCGCTCGATTCACCAGGTCCATCCTCGTACCTCCTTTGTTTTTGTTTTGGCTTGCATGGCTTTCCCTCACGCGAATTCTGCCTTACCTTACAAACGCCGCCGGCACGCCGCCGTCGATCGTCAGCATGCAGCCGGTCGTTTTCGCCGCCTTGGACGAAGCGAAAAAGGCGACGCCTTCGGCGATATCCCGCGGATAAATATTCACCAGCAGCGTCGTGCGCTTGCGGTAATACTCCTCCAGCTGGTCCGGCTCAATCCCGTAAGCGGCGGCCCGCTCATTCCGCCAATTGGAATTCCAAATGGCCGAGCCCTGCAAAATCGCATCAGGCAAAATCGTATTGACCCGGATGCCCAGTTCCCCGCCCTCGGCCGCGATGCAGCGGGCCAAGTGGGCTTCCAGCGCTTTGGCGGAGCTGTAGGCGGTGACGTTTTTGCCGGCGTATACCGAGTTTTTCGAGCCGATGAACACCATGCTGCCGCCGAGGCTTTGCTCCTTCATCAGCTTGAACGCTTCCCGCGCGACCAGGAAATATCCCGTCCCCAGCACGGACATATTCAGATTCCATTCCTTTAGCGACGTTTCCGTGAACGGGCTGGACGTTGCCAAGCCGGCGTTGTTGACGATGATGTCGACGCCGCCGTAGGTCAAAGCGGTTTCCGCGTAAGCGGCTGCGACCTGTTCTTCCTGCGTCACGTCCATTTTCACCGCCAGCGCCCGGTTCTCGCCGTATTGGGCGTTGATTTCGGCTGCGACCTTCTGCGCCCCCTCCAGGTTTAGATCCGCCAGTACGACGTGCGCCCCTTCCCCCGCCAGTCGCCGTGCCGTTTCGCTGCCGATGCCGCCTGCGCCTCCGGTAATAAACGCAACTTTGCGGGAAAATTCCGCCTCTGCCGGAGCCAGGGACAATTTATACAACTCGAGCGGCCAATACTCGACGTTGTAGGATTCGTTTTCGCTGAGCGACACGAACCGGCCGAGCGCCGTCGCCCCTTTCATGACCGCGATCGCCCGATGGTACAGCGCTCCGCTCAACTTGGAGTTGCTCCAGCTTTTGCCGGTGTTCAGCATGCCGACCCCGGGGATCAGGATGACGCGCGGCGCCGCGTCGAACATGACGTCATTGGCCTGCTTGTTGCGTTCGAAATAAGCTTGGTACCGCGCTTTGTAGTCAGCGATTCCGGTGGTCAGCTTCTCCTTCAGCCCGGCGACATCAGCGGCATTCGGCTTCCAGTCGATGAATAAAGGCACCACTTTGGTGTGCACCAAGTGGTCGGGACAGGCGGCGCCAACCTGCGACAGCTCGCCGGCATCCCGGCTGCCGGCGAATTCGAGCACGTCCGCCTCGTCGTCGAACGTCACGATGACCGGCTTCGCTCCGCTGGCCAACCCCCGAACCAGCGGCATGATTTCGGCGGCAATCGCCCGGCGTTGCCCGGCTTCCAACGGCTCGGCAGACTGCCCGCCGAATACGCGGCCTTCCGCGGCTTGAGTACCGCTTTTTGCTTCAATATACGCTTCCGCTTCATTGATAATCGCTATGGTTTTGGCGTAGCAATCCTCCTGCGTTTCGCCCCAGGTCACCAGCCCATGCTTCTCCATCAGTACCAGTTCCGCATCCGGGTTGGACAACACGCCTTCGGCGATCATTTTTGACAAGGTGAACCCCGGCCGGATATACGGAACCCACACGAACCGGTTGCCGTAGATTTCCCGGGCAATGTCTTGGCCGTTGTCGGCGCAGCACAAACTGATGATCGCGTCCGGATGCGTATGGTCCACATGCTTGAACGGCAAAAACGCATGCAGCAGCGTTTCAATTGATGCCCGCGGATGTTTGGAGTCGATCATGCAGTTCGCCAGGTAAGCCACCATCTCTTCATCCGTCATCTCTTCCCGCTCAAAAAGCGGCCGAATGTCATCCATGCGCAGACCGGTAAAGTTTCCGGCTTTCATTGTCGCAAGATCCGAACCGCTGCCCTTCACCCACATCACCTCAACGTCCCGGCCTCGGAAGTCCTTCTCGAGCGTCTTGCTCGAAGTGTTGCCGCCCCCCCAGTTGCACACCCGGCGATCTGCGCCAAGCAGATTAGAGCGGTAGACGAGTTGCTCCCGTCCCGGGGATAAAGCCGATGCTTTTGATGAGTCCCATAAGTTCTGTACCATGATTACCTCCATTTTTGTTTGTTTGGTTTTTTCTTTATTTTTGTTTGTTTTAATTTTAAACGATTTGGTTTGTTTTGGGTATAGCGCTTTCAAAAAAAATAGAAAACCTTCACGTTTGATGTTTCTTCCCCCTCTTTCAGCGATTATCCCCTTCGATCAGGATTCTCAGGGTTTTGATTACCCTTTGCTCCTTTG
>NZ_JAKSXN010000073.1 GCF_022427145.1 Paenibacillus timonensis | reverse complement strand
CTCAGGAAATTGTTAAACATGATTCCCACTCCTTTGGTTTATCGTTCGATTTGTTTTTCGGATGATCATCTTTGATGTCTTTATTATATGTGATATTTTTCACGTTATATGTGATTTAAATCACAAATATTAAAAATCGAGTATTTAAATTTTTAAAAGTTAGCGTTCTCCATAACAAAAAAGATCCTTACCGAGATAAGGATCTTACTTCTTCATTATGGAGCGGGTGATGGGAATCGAACCCACGCTACCAGCTTGGAAGGCTGGAGTTCTACCATTGAACTACACCCGCACGGTACCTGCTGACAACATCATGAAAAGATCGGGACGACACGATTCGAACATGCGACCCCCTGGTCCCAAACCAGGTGCTCTACCAAGCTGAGCTACGTCCCGAAGTAAATGCAGGCCCCTTTTGGGAAGGCAAAAATTAATATATCACGTTTCGCATGCGGGCGCAAGCGGGAACTGCTGGCAATCTGCGAAAACAACGAGCGGAAAACCGCCAGGGACAAAAAACCTTAGCCGGCTAGCCGGCTAAGGAACTCGCTTTCCAGCACGCCGGCAGGCACCGGCTTGCTAAACAGATATCCTTGTCCTTCGTGGCACCGCTGGAGCTTCAGGAACTCCAGCTGCTCTTCGTTCTCCACGCCTTCGGCCGTCACCTTTAGTTTTAAGTGATGAGCCATGGTGGTGATGGTGGAGACGATCGCCGCGTCGTTCCCGTCGTACATGACCTCTTTCACGAAGGCGCGATCGATTTTCAGACGGTCGATGGGCAGGCTTTTTAAATAATAAAGCGAGCTATAGCCCGTGCCGAAATCATCGATGCTGATATGTATCCCCAAACGCTTCAAACGATGGAGCTGATCCAATGCGGTTTCAATATCGTACGTCATGCTTTCGGTGACTTCGAGCTCCAGGTAACGCGGCTCCAATCCGACCTCTTGCAGAATCGCGTCCACGTGCTCCGCTAAATTATACTGCCGGAACTGACGCATCGATAAATTAACGGATACGCATACCGGCTCGAAACCCTCCAGCTGCCATTTTTTATTGTACAGGCAGGCGGTTTTCAGCACCCATTCGCCGAGCGGAACGATCAGGCCGCTCTCTTCGGCCAGCGGAATGAATTCGCTTGGTGGCAGCAGCCCCCGCTTAGGATGGTTCCAGCGGACAAGCGCTTCCATCCCGACCATTTTCCCCGTATCCAAGCTGATCTGTGGTTGGAACTCCAGGAAAAATTCCTCCCGTTCCAGCGCCTTGCGCATGTCGTTCTCCAGCTCCACCTTCGATTGCGTACGCTGCTTCATTGCCGCATGATATCGCATAAAATCCACGCCATACTCCTTGGCATGATGAACCGCCATATCCGCATATTGGATCATCTGGTTCACCGAATCCCCGTCATCCGGGAATACGGACAAGCCCATGCTTAATGAGATATGGTATTCGGTATCGTCGATCAGCACCGTAGGATCAACAGAGGCCAACAACTGCTTGGCCCGCTCCTCGGCCGCCGCAGCATCCGGCAGTTCCGGAAAGATCACGGCAAATTCGTCCTCGCCCATGCGGTACACCCGTTGTTGATGTCCCCCAAGCGCAGACAAGCGGCTTCCCAGCTCGGTAAGCAGCTTATCTCCGGCGCTGTAGCCCAGGGAATCGTTAATCGCTTTGAACCGGTCGATATTGATCACCGCGACGCCGGTATTCGCCCGCGAAAACACCAACAGCTCGCCCAACTGCTCTTTCATTTGCCGCAAATTCGGCAGCCCGGTCAAATCATCGTGATAGGCCATATGCTTCATCTGGGCTTCCGCCAGCTGCTTGCCGCGCATCGGCTCTTCAATCGTCAGCCGGTAAACGCCTTTTAATACGATGTAATAGGAGATGCCCATAAACCATTGGCCCGCAGCCTGCGTCAAACCCTCGGAAGGCCCCTCAGGGTAGGTTAGAAGCACATGCCCCATCGCCATGAACAGCAACGCCCGGGTCACCGTCATGATCGCTGGCGGACGTTCCGTGCGATGCCGGAACAAGATCGCCGTTGCGGCGACGATATACAATAGCGGAATGCCGACTCGCAAGATCAGGTGCCCCCACTCCAGATCATACAGCGACGGCAAGCTGCTTTGGTATCGGTTTAACACCAGCAGGCCCGCTAGCATTAACAGGCCGGCGCCAGCAAACATGGCGATTTTCTGCTGTCCGGACACCTGCTGATCCGCCCCCGCAAAAATCCATAACATCCCTAAAGCCCCCAGCAGATGCGAGATTGCCAAAAACCAGGTCGCCAAGTTGCCGCCCGGTTCGAAGCCAAGCAGCGGGATGCCGCCATACGAGGCAGCGAACAGAATATCCAATATCCCGATCATTGTAAATAAAACGGCCGTATAAAGCCGCTGTTTGGAAAGTTTGTCGATGAACAGAATCCATCCCTGCGCAAAGATCGCAAACGAAACCGCCAGGCATAGCAAACCGGCCAGGAGGTGCAGCGTTTGAACGACCGCGTCCGTCCCCTGCGGGAACCCGCTCCAAGCCGACAGCCAGGCTACCCCGACCATTGCCGCCAAACCGATTACCCCTTGGATGATTGTCGTTTGTTCCTCTGCCCTAATCCTCAATGTATATCAACCTCCGGAGGTAAGTTCTGTCTTCCGTCATGAAACTACTAATTCAACATATTCCGCTTATTTCCTGCCTTTTCCCCAAATTTGTCGAGGAAAAAAGAGAAGCCCGGACGCGAAGCGCCGAGCTGAATCATCTTATTTTTTGTTACGATGAACCGTCGTCTCTGGGGTCGTCAACTTATCGTAAAAATCGACGGCTTTGTCCTTGTCCTCCGACGCCCGCAAGGCCATCGCGGAACGCGGATGCTCGTCAAGCGTCCCCGTGATCATGTAGGGGATCAAATACCCCCACTCTTCTTTCTCTCGAAGCGGGATCAGCAGTTCCTCCAAGACTTCCAAAACCGGGCGCAGCTTGTAATTCGTGTTTTTCAAATGGGTGACAAGCAGCTCGGTTGGACAATTGCCGGCCGCGCGTCCCATGCCGTACACGGAAGCGTCCAGCAGTTCAACCCCGTTCTCGGCAGCCACCAACGTATTAGAGAACGCCAGCTGCATGTTGTTATGGGTGTGAACGCCCAGCCGTTTCCCCGGCAAATGGGTCTTGAACTTGTTGACCAGATACTCCATGTCTTTATAATCGAGACTTCCGTATGAATCGACGATATAGACCACGTCAACGACGCTCTCCTTGATCATCTCGAAGGCTTCCAGCAGTTCATTCTCCATTACGTTGGACAGCGCCATGATGTTCAGCGTCGTCTCGTAGCCGCGGTCATGGAACAATTGAACCAGCTGCAAGGCTTTGTCCACGTCTTTAATGTAGCAAGCGACCCGAATCAAATCGAGCAGGCTTTCGCTGCGCGGTAAAATATCGTTTTCGTCTACCCGGCCGATATCGACCAGCGCGGATAGCTTCGTCGTTCCTTTTTGAGGAATTACGCTGCGCAGGAAATCGTCGTCCAGAAACCGCCAAGGACCAGCCTCATCAGCGCCTTTCAGCAACTTCGGCGAGTTTTTGTAGCCGATTTCCATATAATCCACACCCGCCTCGTTAAGACCCGCGTACAATTTTTGGACAAATTCCACGCTGAAGTCCCAGTTATTCACCAGGCCTCCGTCACGGATGGTGCAATCGACGATTTTGCATTGGTTGGCTTTCATACCGGCATATTCCTCTCCATCGTTTCGTTTTACTATCCATCTTACTAAAGGTTGTTCGAAAAGTCATCTTTGGATCAGGAAGATTTCCATTCTTCGATATGAGATTAATCACAGTATGGATCGGCCATGCGTGATATATTACATTTAAACCCAATTGAGATTGATTCTCAATACCAATTACCCAACTACACACAATAGCCGTTTGGCTTGCTACATGACGATACAAGTTTTCCATTTTATCAGGATAAGGA
Source organism: Paenibacillus timonensis (assembly GCF_022427145.1). Lineage (GTDB taxonomy): Bacteria > Bacillota > Bacilli > Paenibacillales > Paenibacillaceae > Fontibacillus > Fontibacillus timonensis. Next base: position 19,126 of record NZ_JAKSXN010000073.1, on the reverse strand, counting down.
GAGAAATTCATGACGCCCTGCCGAAGTTGCCTGCTTGGACTGAAACCCGGAACCTCCTGCGCTATCACGCAAATCGGAAATATGGATCCGGTGCTGAAACGGCGTCTCGCCGATCTCGGGATCCGGGAAGGGACTCACGTTGTCGTGAAGCGGTATTGCCTGTGGGGCGGCCCGGTCACGCTGGAATGCGCCGGTCAATTGCTGGGCATTCGCCAGAAGGAGGCCGCTCATATTGAGGTGGCGGTCTCATGAACCAAGCCGCACTGATCGGGAATCCCAACACGGGAAAAACCTCGCTGTTTAATACCTTAACCAGCTCCTACGAATATGTCGGCAACTGGGCCGGCGTGACGGTGGAGAAGAAAGTCGGACACCTGCGGAACAATGCGGGACAGCTGACCGACCTGCCCGGGATCTACACCCTGCATCCCCTCTCCAAAGACGAAGGCGTTGCGGCGGAATACCTCGCTGCCGAGTCTCCTTCGGTGCTGGTGAACATCGTAGACGCCTCCAATTTGGAGCGCAACCTGTATCTGACGCTGCAGCTGCTCGAATACGGCAAGCCGGTCATCGTTGGGCTAAATATGATCGACGTCGCCAACGCTAACGGGCTGAAGGTCGATCCGGAGAAGTTGACGGCCCGACTGGGCTCCCCGGTTCTTCCTTTGATCGCCCGCACCGGGAAAGGCAGCAAAGAACTGCTGCGAGCAATCGAACAGCTGCCTTCCGAAGCGGCGGATGTCCCGCATTTTACCATCACTTATGGCGAGGCGATCGAACGGGCCATCCGAGACATCTCCCGGGAGCTTGCCGCAGGCTGGGAGGAAGGGCGCCCGTCTTTGCGCTGGATCGCCCTGCAGGTGTTGGAGGAGAATCCGGCAGTCATCGCCGCGCTTCCGCCACAGACCAACCTGAACAAGCTGCATCGCATTCGTGCCGAGGCGGAGCAACGGCTGGCCGCAGCCGGCAGCGCCTCCTCGGCGGAAGAGCATATCCGCACCGTCCGCATCGGGCGGATTCGGGAGATCTGCAGCGAGGCGGTTGACGCCTCCCAGAAGAAACCGCATACGATGACGGAACGCATCGACCGCATCGCCACCCATCCGGTTCTCGGCATCCCGCTGTTTATGGCCTTCATGTTTCTTACTTTCCAGTTGACGTTCGACTGGCTTGGCAATCCGCTCTCGGACCTGCTCGACGGGTTTATCACCGGGCCTCTGACCGGCGGCGCGGAGAATCTGCTGACGAATCTTGGGGCTTCGAGCTTCACGCATGCGCTGATCATCGACGGCATCATCGGGGGCGTCGGTGGCGTGCTGGTGTTTATCCCGCAGATTTTCATCATGTTCCTGATCATTTCCTTCATCGAGGACTCCGGATATATGGCCCGGATCACCGTCATGATGGACAAATTGATGGAAATCGTCGGGTTAAACGGCAAAGCATTAATCCCGTTTATCCTAGGTTTTGGCTGCAACGTGCCGGCGGTCATGGCCTCCCGCAGCATCGAGCAGCCGAAGGAGCGGATGCTGACCATGCTGCTGATTCCGCTGATGTCCTGCTCCGCTCGGCTGCCGGTTTACGCTTTGTTTGCCGGCATCTTTTTCGCCGAGTCGCAAGGCCTGATCGTCTTTTCGCTGTATATGCTCGGTATCGTACTGGCGCTTGTGCTGGCCAAAGTTTTCTCGCTGTTCCTGTTCAAAAACGAACGTTCTTTCTTTATGGTGGAGCTGCCGCCTTACCGGATGCCGCAAAGCGTTACCCTGTTCCGCAGTACCTGGGAGAAGGGCAAAGGCTTTCTGCGTAAAGCCGGTACCTTCATTCTCGGCGGTTCGGTGCTGATCTGGCTGCTCACGTACCTGGGTCCGGGCGGCGTGGCGGAGAACATGGACGACAGCTTCCTCGCTGCCATCGGCGGTTTGTTCTCGTCCGTCCTGCAGCCGTTAGGTTTCGGCACCTGGCAATCCGGAGCTGCCCTGATCACCGGCTTTATGGCCAAGGAAGTCGTGGTCTCGACCATGAACATTATCTACCACGCGCCCGATATGGCCGGACTGCAAGGCCAAATCGCCGCATCCTTCACGGGGCTTCAGGCCTACAGTTTTATGGCCTTCGTCCTGCTGTACACCCCGTGTCTCGCGACGGTAGGCGTTCTCCGCAAAGAAACGGCCTCTTGGAAATGGACGTTATTTTCGATCGCCTATTCATTGACGCTTGCTTACCTCGTCTCCCTCTTGATTTATCAGGTCGGACTGCGATTCGGTTTTGGCTTGGCTTAAGGTAGTGATCCGAACTACGAAAGGAGCACCCGTTATGATCGATATTGTTATCGTCGCCGCCATTTTCGGTTATGCCGGCTTTGCGTTATACCGCGGCTTCAAGAAAAGCAAAAAAGGCGCCTGCGCCTCCTGCTCGCAGCAGAAATCCTGTTCTGCGGCTTGCGGGAATTACGCGGCGTCCTCTTCGGTTTCTCCGGCCAAGGGCCCTAAAGAATAAGCTATATGGCCAGCGGGAGCGAGATGACAAAAATCGTTCCCGCTCCTTTTAAGCTATCCACGGAAATGTTCCCCCGATGGTTCCGGATAATCCGGTAACTCACCGACAATCCCAATCCGGTCCCCTTCTCCTTCGTCGTAAAGAATGGGTCAAACAAGCGGCTTAGCAAGCCTTTGTCCATTCCGCCGCCGTTATCCTGGACCGAAATGTTGACCGATTTCCCCTCCATTTCCGCGCAGATATCGATTAGCCCTTGATGATCGCTTCCCACCTCGGCAATGGCGTCCATGGCATTCTTAATGATGTTCAGCAGCACCTGCTTGATCTGTTTCACGTCGATCGAGACGAGCAGCTCCTCCTTCGGCTCGTGAAAAATCATTTGACAGCCCTTCATCACCGCCTCGCTTTCCGTGAGCAAGACGACTTCCTTCAGCAGGGAAGAAACGCTGACCGTCGATTTCTGCGGAGCCGATGGCTTCGAAGAATTGAGGAACTCATGAATAATGTCGTTGGCCCGGTCGATTTCCGTCAGAATAATCCGGGCATACTCATCTTTGCCCAATTGCAGCAAATGCGGCCGCAGCAATTGGATGAATCCACGGATCGCCGTAAGCGGATTGCGAATTTCGTGCGCGATCGCCGCCGAGATCTTGCCGAGCATCGCCAGCTTGTCATTCTGATAAGCCGTTTGTTCAATCCGTTTGAAATCGGAAACGTCTTTGACGCTAAGCAAGAAATCCCCGTCCATCTGATCCCCGTAAGTGACCGTGATGAGCCAGTGCCTGCCGTATTCATCGATTAACTCGTGGTATTTTTTACGGTGAAAAATCGTCTCCCGGTAAATACGCAAAATCTTGCGCTTCTTAAATTGGTTGAGATGCGGATGCCGCAGCATCTGCAGCAAGTTGCAGCCGATCAGGGATTGGCGCGGCATTTCGAGCAGCTTGGCCATCTGTACATTGATAAAGGTTAGAACCCCATCGCTGTCGAACAGCATAATTCCGCTGTCCAGGTGTTGGAGTACATTCTCATACTTGTTTTTTACGAGCTGGGTTGATTGGTATGCTTTGACGGACTGGAGCAATGTCTCTTGAAATTCACTCAACAAGTTTGGTTCCCCCTTTACTCAAATGATGTACTTTGCCTAACAAGACAACATACGATCACTACCTAGAAGAACTTACCCCGACTCGGCTTGCTTAACTCAACTTTTCTACGCTATCTATGCCGTATCCCGCGCAAAGGCGATGGATGCATGTCCCAAATCAGATAAGTCAAAAGCCACCTATTTCAATCATAGTCAAGTTTTCCAAATACCGTCAACCAGAGAAACTGTCGAAAAAAGTTGGATGAACGCAAAACGGCTACCATAGTCCTAAAAAAGCAAAAATAGCCTCCCTTCCGGAAGACTATTTCGGATCCATCAACTATTGTTGTGTTGAAGCCGTGCTCTGCGCCGGCTCATGACCGCCAGCCTTTTCTTGAGCTCCTCGGTCCATTTCTCATCGCCGATATGTTTGGCTACGGACAGGAGGTCCAGCGAAATATCGATTTGGCTTTGCACGATCACCAAAGGATCTTCGTCTTCCCGATTCACGCAGTTTCCGAAAATGGACTCATCGTCCTCCATCACGAAATCCTGAAAATCAATCTCCGAAACCCCGTCGCCATGCGCGTATTCCGCCAGGATTTCGTATTCGTTCTCCACCTTATAATGAACCTCAACCCGATGGCACACCGGGCAAAATAACAGGGGCACATTATGTACCTGCGTACGATAATGCTTTAAAGTCCCCTTTGTTCCCAGCATGCTGGCTCCGCAGCAAAAACTCATTCCCCTTCACCCTTTCCCGCGTCGGTTCATTAACGCTTCCCGGCCCTCCCGGGGCTGGGATTTCATATAATTTATTCGTGAAGCTTGCTTCAAATTCCTGCGAAGGGATTGTAAATCTTGGCATTTGGGCTATTCCCCTGCAGGCGTACCATGGGGCAAAAAACCCCCGATTTGAGCTCAGCTCAAACAGGGGGTCCATCTTCTTATCTGTTCACATGGTAACATCGGCCATATTCAAAGTCAATTTTCCGGTTTGCGGCCGATTACTTCTTCATCGCGGCAACGATCAGATCGCCCATTTCCTTCGTACCGATCGCCTGACTCTTGTCGACGGCGATATCGCCGGTACGATGTCCGGCATTCAACACGTCGGCGACAGCGGCTTCGATCGCATCGGCGGCATCGGCATAACCGAAGGTCATACGGAACATCAGTGCTACGGACAAGATCGTCGCGATCGGGTTAGCCAGGTTCTGACCGGCGATGTCCGGCGCCGAACCATGCACGGGCTCATACAGCCCAAAGCTGCCTTCGCCCAGGGAAGCGGAAGACAACATCCCGATCGAGCCGGTCAGCATGGCTGCTTCATCGCTCAAAATGTCGCCGAACATGTTCTCCGTCACGATCACGTCGAAGCTGGCAGGACGGCGCAGCAGCTGCATCGCGCAGTTGTCGACAAGGACATGCTCCAGCTCAACGTCCGGATATTCCGGAGCGATGCGGTTTACGACTTCGCGCCACAACCGCGACGTTTCCAGGACGTTCGCCTTGTCGACGGAGGCCAGCTTCTTGCGTCGCTTCTGAGCGATTTCAAACGCTTGGCGAACGATCCGCTCCACTTCGCTGACGTTGTACGCGCACGTATCAACGGCTTCCTGGCCGTGCTCCGTATCGCGGCGGTATTTCTCGCCGAAATAAATGCCGCCGGTCAGCTCACGCACCACGATGAGGTCCGTGCCCTCAAGCACTTCCGGTTTGAGCGTCGAAGCGTCCTTCAAGCAATCGAACACGACCGCCGGACGCAGATTCGAGAACAGGCCCAGCGCTTTGCGGATGCCAAGCAATCCGGTCTCCGGGCGTAGCTCCTTCGGATTGTTGTCCCATTTCGGACCGCCTACGGCCCCGAGCAGCACGGCGTCGGCCTTTTGGCACACCTCCAGCGTCTCCTGCGGCAGCGGAGTCCCTTTCTCGTCGATGGCGATTCCGCCGAACAACGCATGCTCCGTTTCAAATTGGTATCCGAACAGTTCCTCGGTCCGTTTCAATACTTTCTCCGCTTCGGCCACCACTTCCGGTCCGATGCCGTCGCCCGCGATCACCGCGATTTTCTTGACTTCTGCCATTGCTTCCAGCTCCCTTTCGTGAACATCCTCTTCTTCAGTTGTAACACACCGGGTAAGGATAAACAAAGATATAGAATCTATTAAGGTAATAGGTATCAGCTATAAGCCGGCAAAAAAAGAACGGAGCTGAAAAGTCAGCTCCGTTCTTGCCTCGCCCCTGCTCGGTTACGCCCGAATCGCAGAGTTGGACTTTCTCTTCTCGATCAAGCGGTTGAGCGCGTCCACGTAGGCACGGGCGCTCGCTTCCAAAATATCGGTGCTGACGCCGCGCCCCTGCACGGATACGCCGTTTTGAGTCAGCACGACATGGACCTCCCCTTGGGCGTCCTTGCCGTGGCTGACCGATTTGATCGAATAATCGGCCAGTTTGACTTCTTCGCCGGAAGCCAGGTCGATCGCATTGTAGATCGCGTCAACCGATCCGTTGCCTTCGGCTTCCTTCTCGAGGATGTCGCCGCCAAGGGTGACCAGCCGCACCTTCGCCGCCGGCGTCGATTCGTTGCCGTAAGAGACAAAAATCGTTTCAAGGCGGAATTCCTCCGGCGTATCGATCAGCTTCTCCTCAACGATCGCCAGCAGGTCCTCATCGGTGACTTCCTTCTTCTTGTCGGCCAGCGCCTTGAATTTGGCAAAAGCATCGTTCAAACGCTCGTCATCCAGCGTATAGCCCATATCCACCAACTTCTCACGGAAAGCGTGGCGCCCGGAATGCTTGCCAAGCACCAGTTTGCTCTCTTTGAGCCCGATCGTTTCCGGCGACATGATTTCGTAGGTGGTTTTCTCCTTGAGCATGCCGTCTTGGTGGATGCCCGATTCGTGGGCAAACGCGTTCGCGCCTACGATAGCCTTGTTTCCCGGCACGACCATCCCGGTCAAGCGACTGACCAGCCGGCTCGTGCGGGCGATTTCCGACAGCTCGAGCGACGTTTTCGCCCCAAAGAAATCGAAGCGAGTTTCCAGCGCCAGCGCCACTTCCTCCAGCGCGGTATTGCCGGCCCGTTCCCCGATCCCGTTGATCGTCCCTTCGATTTGATCGGCACCGCCTAGGATCGCAGCCAGCGAGTTCGCCGTCGCCAGGCCCAAATCGTCATGGCAATGGGCGCTCAGCTGGATTTTCTCGATGCCGGGCACCTTCTCTTTCAGCGTACGGAAGATGTTGCCGTATTCCTCGGGATACAAATATCCGACCGTGTCCGGGATATTTACCACCGATGCGCCTTCACGGATGGCCATCGCCGTCATCTCGCAGAGGAAATCCAGTTCGGTCCGGCCGGCATCCTCGGCGGAAAATTCGATTTTCGAAAAATACTTGCGGGCATACCGCAGCGCGGCCTGCGCCGTTTCCAGCACCTGGTCCTTCTCCATCTTCAATTTATATTTCCGGTGGATCGGACTCGTGGCCAGGAACAAATGGATGCAAGGATCTTCCGCCCCTTGCAGCGCTTCGCGAACCGCATCGATATCTTGCGTGCGCGACCGGGACAACCCGATCACCGTCGATTTCTTGACCGCACGCGCCACGGCGTTGACGGCCGCCAAATCCCCGGGCGAAGCTGCGGGAAATCCCGCTTCGATCCGGTCGACCCCAAGCTTCTCCAGCTGATAGGCGATCTCCAGCTTTTCGCGAGTGTTCAGGTTCACTCCGGGAGATTGCTCGCCATCCCGAAGCGTCGTATCGAAAATGTAGATTTTGCGCATGCCATGCACCTCCTCCGAAAAGCTCCAATGCGGCTCACGCAAAGGGGCGGCCGCATTGGGTATTCAGGTTCATAATCATCTTACGTTACGCCACATCAACGGTATTCCGCTTATTTTTTGATCCAGTGCATCAAGCCGCGAAGCTCTCTGCCGACCACTTCGATCGGATGGTTTGCTTCGTTGCGGCGAGTTGCGGTGAGGAATGCACGGTTCGATTGGTTTTCCAAGATGAAATCGCGGGCGAATTTACCTTGTTGGATGTCGGAAAGCACGGCTTTCATCGCTTTCTTCGTTTCTTCCGTCACGATGCGAGGACCTGTTACATAATCCCCGTATTCCGCCGTGTTGGAGATGGAGTCGCGCATGGTGGCCATGCCGCCTTCATAGATCAAATCGACGATCAGCTTCATTTCGTGCAAGCACTCGAAGTACGCCATTTCCGGAGCATAACCCGCTTCCACCAGCGTTTCGAAACCGGCTTTGATCAGGGCCGTTACGCCGCCGCACAATACAGCTTGTTCGCCGAACAAATCGGTTTCGGTTTCTTCGCGGAACGAAGTTTCGATAACTCCCGCGCGGGTACAGCCGATCCCTTTCGCATAAGCAAGGCCGATCTCTTTGGCTTTGCCGGTTGCATCCTGGTGGATGGCGATCAAGCCAGGAACGCCAAAGCCTTCCACATACGTACGGCGAACCATGTGGCCCGGCGACTTCGGAGCTACGAGCAATACGTCGTTGTCCGGGGAAGGAACGATTTGTCCGAAATGCACGTTAAAGCCGTGCGCGAACAGCAAAGCGGCGCCTTTTTTCAAGTTTGGAGCGATTTCGCTGTTATAGACTGCAGCTTGCGTTTCGTCCGGCATCAGGATTTGCACGACATCCGCACGTTTGGTCGCTTCCGCAACGGACAATACCTCAAACCCGTCTTCCTTGGCTTTGTTGAAGGATTTGCCTTCCCGCAGGCCTATGACGACATTCAGTCCGCTTTCGCGCAGGTTTTGCGCATGGGCATGTCCTTGGCTGCCGTAACCGATGATCGCGATCGTTTTTCCTTTCAATACGCTGAGTTCTGCATCTTGTTCATAGTACAAAGTAACTGCCATTTCTTATGCCCTCCTAGGATTTGCGGGACAGTCAAGCTGTGCCCTTGATTAAAATAAGTATGGTTCCCTCCGCCTATGACGAGCGGGTGTTTCAATGGACCGACGCCTTGAAGCGATAAAGCAGATTCTTGGCTTGATCGGTCCCCTCAAACACCCGCCCGGCGCCTGGCGGAGGGGTGAAGCCGCTGTTAGCGGCACATTGACTGGATCGTTCGGATGCTTAAGCGTTCCCGCGGATCATGGCGGTGACGCCGGTGCGCGATAGCTCGCGGATGCCGTATGGGCGAAGCAACTCGATCATGGCGTCGATTTTCTCGGTGTCGCCGACGACTTGGACCATCATGCTGTTCGTCCCGATATCGACGACCGCGGCGCGGAACGTTTCAACGACGCCCATGATTTCCGGGCGCTCCGCCGGCTCCGATTTCACCTTGATCAAAGCGAGCTCGCGTGCGACCATCGGTCTGGAACTGAGATTGACGACTTTGATGACATCGATCAGTTTGTACAGCTGTTTTTCGATTTGCTCAAGCGTTTTGTCATCGCCTTGCGTGACGATGATCATCCGGGACAATCCCTCTTCCTCGGATTGGCCCACGGTGATGCTTTCGATATTGTAGCCGCGCCGGCCGAACAGGCCGGCCACGCGCTGCAGAACCCCCGGCTGGTCGTTAACTAAAACGGAAATCGCATGGCTTTTCATCATCATTCACTGTCCCCCATCAGCATTTGATCAATGGTGGAACCTTGGGTAACCATCGGATATACGTTTTCCTCTTTGCTGACCACGAATTCCACCAGAACCGGTCCCGGCGTGTCGAGCGCTTCCTGCCATGCGCGTCTGGCTTCTTCCTTGTTCGTCGCCCGCAGGCCTTTCACGCCGTAAGCTTCAGCCAACTTGACGAAGTCCGGACTACCTTCGAGATTGATATGGCTGTAGCGGTTGTCATAAATCAATTCCTGCCATTGGCGGACCATGCCGAGCACTTGGTTGTTGATGACCACCACTTTGACCGGAATGTTGTTGATCGCGCAGATCGCCAGCTCCTGGGCGCACATCTGCATGCCGCCGTCGCCGTTGATCGAGATGACCAGCCGATCGGGATGCCCCATTTGCGCGCCGATGGCCGATGGGAATCCGAAGCCCATCGTCCCGAGGCCGCCCGAGGTGATCCAGGAACGGGGCTGGTTGAATTTGTAATACTGCGCCGTCCACATCTGATGCTGGCCGACGTCGGTCGTGACGATCGCTTCGCCGCCCGTCGTGTCGTTCAGCAGCTCGATTACCCACTGCGGCTTCAGCACGGTATCGGAATCGATGTACTTCAGCGGTTTCTCGATCTTGGACCGCTGGATTTGCGATCTCCATGCATCCGCTTTGTCCGCGCGGGACACGATCGGATTCAGCATTTCCAGCACCGTTTTGACGTCGCCGACGATCGGAATGTCCGCATGGACGTTCTTGCCGATTTCCGCCGGGTCAATGTCGATATGCACGATTTTGGCCTGCGGCGCAAAACCGTCCAGCCTGCCGGTCACCCGGTCGTCAAACCGCGCCCCGATATTGATCAGCAAATCGGATTGCTGGATCGACTGGTTGGCCGTGTACGTGCCGTGCATTCCCGGCATCCCCATCCACAGCTCGTGTCCGCTCGGGAAAGCGCCTAAGCCAAGCAATGTCGTCGTAATCGGGATTTGCGTCTTGTTCACGAATTCGAATAACTGCTCATGTCCACCGGAATAGACGACCCCGCCGCCGGCGATGATGACCGGCCGCTCGGCTTCTTGAATGGCGGCTGCCAATTTATCCAGCTGCAGCCGATTCGGCACCACCGTCGGATTGTATCCGCGCAGGTTGATAGTCTGGGAAGGTTCGAACAATGCCTTGTTTGCCGACACGTCCTTCGGAATATCGATCAGGACCGGTCCTTTGCGTCCCGTATTCGCAATGTGGAACGCTTCGTGGATAATGCGAGGCAAATCCTCGACGTTCCGGACGAGATAGCTGTGTTTCGTGATCGGCATCGTAATGCCGGTAATATCCGCTTCTTGGAACGCATCCGTGCCGATCAGGCTGGAGACGACGTTCCCCGTAATGACAACAAGCGGAACGGAATCCATAAACGCGGTTGCGATCCCCGTCACCGTGTTGGTCGCTCCCGGACCGGAGGTGGCGATGCATACGCCGACTTTGCCAGTGGCCCGGGCGTAACCGTCCGCCGCATGGATGGCGCCCTGCTCATGTCTGGTCAGCAGGTGGTGGAAATCGGTAAATCCGTATAGCGCGTCGTAAATGTACAACACCGCTCCGCCCGGATAACCGAAGACGCACTCGACACCTTCCAAAAGCAAGCTGCGAAGCAGGATATCGGAACCCGTAATGACTTCCGGTTTCATCCATTTCTCTCGTAATTGTTCTGTAGACCGCATTTCTGGAATTTGCGCGCTCATCAGTCATCCTCCTTATCATAGGTTGTTTAAAAGTCAACTTTTGATCACGATGTAACTCATGAAGCGGATTCGGCATCGAATCTTGAATTCAGCCGGTCGCTCCGTTGCTCACGTAGCCTCCAGCTACGCTCCGCTACTCACTCCCTAGCTTCATCCAACCTTCTCGGTGCTGAAAAGCTGACTTTTGAAACTCTTATTTAACTAAAAAAACCTTCCGCCCGCCGGAACAGTTTCCTGTTCCGAGGGACGAAAGGTTTGATCCTCCGTGGTACCACCCATTTTTACCCGGCACCTCGCAGTGCCAAGCCTTGACGAGTAAAAGCCTAAGACGCCTTACTCGTGGTCCGTAACGCGGACCAGACGATTCCCCCTACTAAGCCTTGGGTGCAAGCGCCACCGCGGATGGCTTGCAGCTTTTCAGGGAAACAGCTCCGAGGTGAGCTCGCAGTTAAGGGATTTTGGTGGTGGTCTCAGCAAATCCATCCACTCTCTGAGCAAAGAGCCCTTAAAGCTTCGTCCTCATCATTGCCGTTTGCAAGATATGTCTTAAAATGTTTAGAAACATTATATGATTAGTTTACACCACGAGTCAATACCCTAAAGAATTAAAGTTTTTTGCAGGAACCCTTTCCCTCCTCCCTCTCATATGATAAAAGATAGCGCCCAAAATTATGCACGGTTAGGAGGAGATTCGCGCATGATTCGATACAGAAGGCCCAAACAGGACGATCCCGTCATCTACGATTTGGTCCGCGAAGAGCTTGTCCCCTTCTCCCATATGCCTCCTCAGGACATCGAGGCCGTCTTCAAGGATCTCCCGGGGCGGCTGTCGCGCGGCATCTCGCTGGTCGCTTCGCCCACTTACGAAGCGGATCCCATCGCTTTTATCCATTTTCTCATTCACGGTGACTTGCTATATATTGACATGATGGCGGTGGCATCGGCGTACCAGCGGCAGCGCTACGGAAAAACGCTGATGGCCCATGCGGAGAACTTCGCCGCCTCCCGAGGCTGTCTGCGGGCAAAAGTAATGGTGGACCGGGATAATTCCCGAGCCCACCTATTTTACCGCAAATTAGGCTACCGGACTCAGCGTTACGTTCCGTTGTCCCAATGTTATGAGCTGGAAAAAAGGCTGCCCAGCCGCAGCTAAACCCGTTTACCAGAAATACGGGTACGGGTAACCGCCGCCATAGGGGACGCCACCATACGGCACGCCGCCGTACGGAACCCCGCCAAAGGCGTATGGAGCGGTACCGATCGCCAAGAGATCGAACAAAACAAGCGGGATCAACGCTTTTGTTCTGACTTTTTTGCCGGGAGCTTGGCGAAGAATCAGGCGATTGCCGCTGATTTTCACCAGTTTGCCCGTTACAACCGTACCGTCTTTTTTATAAGCCGCGACCTGTTTGCCCAGCCATTTCTCGGCTTCTTTTCTCGTAACCGTTCTGCCCATCCTAATTCCTCCTGTCAGGTTAGATCCTATAGCCGCGAAAACCGCTCTGGCCGAACCGTTTGACTCGGCTATTTCGTGTTCACCCCTAACCTATTCAATCGTCTCCGCCCTTGCTTGCACCATCGCCTTGACTGCCGACAAACGGGCTCTCCCCCTGAAAGACAAAAAAGGATGCTGCACATGGCAGCATCCTTTTGCTCGTTGATTAGCGTTTCCCCGGATCGTAAGGCGTACCTAGCGCCGCCGGCGCCGAGGAACGTCCCACCGCTCCGACGAGGACGATAATCGTCAGCACGTAAGGGATCATAAAAATAAACTCCTGCGGTATGCTTCTCGACCATTCGAACAACTGCACGTAGTTGCGAATCGCCTGCGAGAAACCAAAGAACATCGCCGCGCCGAAAGCGCCGAGCGGGTTCCATTTCCCGAATATCATCGCGGCGATGGCGATAAAGCCTTGACCCGAAATCGTGTTATGGGCAAACGTACTGGTCGTCGTCAGCGTGATGGTCGCACCGCCGATACCTCCCAGCGCGCCGCTGAGGAGCACCCCGATGTAGCGCATTTTCGTCACGTTAACCCCCAGCGTGTCCGCCGCGCTAGGATGTTCGCCGACGGAACGCAACCGTAGTCCAAACGGCGTCTTAAACAGCACGAAGTAGATCACAACGACGAGGATCAACGCCAGATAAGTCGTCGGGTACGAGTTGAAGAAGCCCTCCCCGATGATCGGAATATCGCGCAACACGGGAATCGGGACTTTATGGAACACCGTAACGAGCGGCGTCTCGGCAGCCCCTTCGAACAGCAGTTTGACGATATATACCGTCAAGCCGGCAGCCAAGAAGTTGATGACGATCCCGCTGATCGTCTGGTCCGCCTTAAACGTGATCGTTGCTACCGCATGGATTAAGGCGCCGATGACCCCCATAACCATGGCAGCGATGACCCCGACCCACGGCGAGAATGCGCCCATGCCCGCTTCCTGAGCATAATAAGTCCCTACGCCGGCGGCAAATGCGCCGAAAATCATTAACCCTTCCAAGCCGATGTTGACGACGCCGGAACGCTCGGAGAAAATGCCGCCAAGCGCCGTGAAGATCAACGCTGTCGAAAATACGAGGGTAGAGTTCAGCAATTGACCAAGCAGTGTAAGTACGTCCATCTTACGACACCTTCTCTTTCTTGCGCTTCAGGTAAAACGGCTTCAGCACGATTCTCACGATGCCCTGAGCGGCAATGAAGAATATGATCGAGCCGATCACGATCTTGATCAGTTCCGGAGGCACTCCCGCGCTAAAGCTCATCCCGGCCGAACCGTAGGTCAGCACGCCGTACAGGATCGATCCCAGCACCACGCCAAACGGATGGTTCATGCCAAGCAGCGCGACGGCGATGCCGTCAAAGCCGTATCCCGGAGAAGCCGCGAAGACCGATTGATAATGGAACACGCCCAGCACCTCGAAGGTCCCGGCCAGGCCGGCGAACACGCCGCTGATGAACATCGCTTTGACGATGTTGCGGCTGACGTTCATCCCGGCGTATTCCGCCGCATTCGGGTTCAAACCGACGGAACGCATTTCGTAGCCTTGCTTCGTTTTCCAAAGGTAAACAAAGAAGAATACTGCCGTCAGAAGAGCGATGACGGTTCCCCAATGGATCCGGGCATTATTAAAAACATCGTTCAGGAAGGTCATGGACGCGGATGCCGCGATATCTTCCGAACGGTTCTGGCCTTTCAGCAAGTAGAAATTGCGGATGACGTAGTTCGATAAATACAACGCCGTCCAGTTCAACATGATTGTGGTAATAACTTCATTGATGCCCCGTTTGGCTTTCAGGTATCCTGCGATCCCCGCCCAGAGACCGCCTCCGATCCCGCCGGCAATCACCGCCAGTGGAACCAGGATGCCGGAAGGCAATCCCGAGAACGACAGCGATACCGCCGTAGCCGCCGTCATGCCGATCAGAACCTGTCCGTCCGCTCCGATGTTGAACATCCCGGAGCGGAAAGCAAAGGCAACCGCCAAACCCGTAAACATCAAAGGCGTGATTTGGCGAATCGTTTCGCCGAAGTCGTACGGATTCCCTACGACCCGCTGCAAAAGCGCGCTATAGGCAACGATCGGATTGTATCCCCCGATCAGCATGACCACCGCGCCAACCAACAACCCGAGCACGATGGCAACGAGCGGAAGAATGACGCTGTCCAACGTAAATATTTTTCGCAACTTATCCAATGCTTTGACCTCCCCGTTCCAGGCTTCCCGCCATCATTAGGCCAAGCTCCTGATCGTTGGTCTCCTGCGGAAGCACTTCGCCGACGATCCGTCCTTCATAAATGACGGCGATCCGATCGGACACGTTCATGATTTCGTCCAGCTCGAAGGAAATCAGCAACACCGCTTTGCCTTGGTCCCGCTGTTCGATCAGCTGTTTGTGAACGAATTCGATCGCCCCGACATCCAGTCCCCGCGTCGGCTGGGCGGCGATTAACAGGTCCGGGTTCTTGTCTATTTCCCGCGCAATAATCGCCTTCTGCTGGTTCCCCCCGGACAAGGAGCGTGCTTTCGTTTCCACGCTAGGCGTACGCACGTCAAACGCCTCAACCAATTGCTTGGCATGCTCGTCGATCGCCCGCTGGTTCAGAAAGCCTCCCTTGCTGTAAGGTGCCTGGTAGTACGTCTCCAGCACCATGTTTTCGCTGATGGAGAAATCCAACACGAGGCCGTGTTTATGCCGGTCTTCAGGGATGTGAGACAAGCCGCTTTCGATGATTTTGCGTGCCGGCAGGTTAGTGATCTCCTTGCCCGACAGCTTGATCGAACCGGATTCGATTTTGCGCAGACCGGTGATCGCTTCGATCAGCTCGCTTTGGCCATTGCCGTCAACCCCGGCAATACCGACGATTTCACCGGCGCGCACCTCCAGTTTGAGTCCGTTCAGCACATGGATGCCATGCTTGTCCTTCGCTTTCAAATCGTTAAGTTGCAAGACGGGTTGTCCGATTTGAGGTTCATCTTTATCCACTTTGAAGGAGACGCCGCGGCCGACCATTTTTTCCGCCAGTTCCTTCGGGTTCGTCTTATCCGTCTCCACGGTATCGATGACCTTGCCGCGGCGAATGATCGTGACCCGATCCGAAATCTCCATAATTTCCTTCAGCTTGTGGGTAATCAAAATGATGGATTTGCCTTCCGCCACCAGCCGTCTCATGATGGCCATCAATTCCTCGATTTCCTGAGGCGTAAGCACAGCGGTCGGCTCGTCAAATATAAGAATATCCGCGCCGCGGAACAGAATTTTCATAATCTCGACCCGTTGCTGCATCCCGACGGAAATATCGTGGATTTTCGAGTTCGGGTCGACTTCAAGGCCATACTGCTCCGACAATTTCGCCACTTGGGCGGACGCCGATTTATAGTCGATTTTAAGTCCCTTCTTCGGTTCCATGCCAAGAATGATGTTCTCGGTTACCGTAAAAGGCTGTACGAGCTTGAAATGCTGGTGAACCATACCGATCCCGAGCTTGATTGCCTTGTTGGGATTGTCGATCGTCACCGGCTGGCCGTTCATCTCAATCGAACCTTCATCCGGTTGATAGAGGCCAAACAAAATGTTCATCAACGTCGATTTGCCCGCACCGTTCTCGCCGAGCAAGGCATGAATTTCGCCCTTGCGCAGGGTTAGGCTGATGGAGTCGTTCGCGACAACACCGGGAAAACGCTTCGTGATTTGCTTCAACTCGACTACGGGAGCCGCAGCGTTCATGAAACCACCCTCACCATTATGGGATTAACGCAAGCAACAAGGCCAGTTGATCCACTGGCCTTGCCTGCTTGAATGACTCTATTATATTCCACTGTCCACACGGACGTAAACGTTTCGCTTGCTCGATTACTCAGCAGGAACCGTAATTTCGCCGTTAACGATCTTTTGCTTGTATTCTTCAACTTTGTCCAAGATCTCTTGGCTCAGGTTCGGATTCTCTTCCGGCAAGCCTACGCCATCATCTTTCAACGTCAAGTTCGTGACTTGACCACCCTTGAACGTACCGTCGATGACTTGTTGAGTTACGTTCTTAACGGCAACGTCAACGCGCTTCATCATCGAAGTCAAAGTAACTTCATCGCCGAATTCGAGCGATTGGTCTTTGTCGACGCCGATTACCCACATTTTGTTTGCGCCGCCAGCTTGGTTGCGAGCCGCTGCTTCGTTAAATACGCCGTTCCCCGTTTGGCCAGCAGCCGGGAAAATGATGTCGGCGCCATCGTTGAACAATTGGGTAGCCAAAGATTTACCGATATCCGGCTTGTCATAAGCACCTGCATAAGTAACCGTTACTTTTGCGTCCGGGTTAACCGCTGCTACGCCTGCTTGGAAACCAACTTCGAAACGTTTGATAACCGGGCTCTCGGCACCGCCGATAAAACCGATTTTGTTCGTTTTCGTCGTCAGACCTGCTACTACGCCGACCAGGAAGGAACCTTCGTTTTCGGCAAACGTAACGGATTCTACGTTTGGAGCGTCAACAACGTTGTCGATGATCGCCATTTTGGCGTTCGGATTCGCGTCAGCAACCTGTTTCGTTGCATCGCCCAGGTCAAAACCGATCGACCAAGTCAAGTCGTAGCCGCCTTGTACGAATTGAGTCAGGTTCGGAACGTAGTCGGAGCTTTGAGCACTTTGCAAGTATTTGTTCTGAATGCCTTGCTCCTCATGCATCGCTACGAGCGCTTCCCATGCGGATTGGTTGAAGGATTTGTCGTTTACGCCGCCTACGTCGGTTACGAGACCGATCTTAAACTTCGATGCATCGGTTGCCGCGTTCCCGCCGTTACCCGCTTGCGTGTTGTCGGCCGTATTGCCGGCGTTCCCGGTATTGGCGGTTCCACCGTTGTTCGCTGCATTGTTGTTGCCGCATCCCGCCAAAATCAGAGTAAATGCGAGCACCATGAGTAAAGATAGCTTGAAGGCTTTGTTCATTGCGGTTAATCCCCCTTAAAATTTTGTGAGCCTTGTCTAAGTAGACCACACAGACCGATTATACCTGTAAAATATGCTAAAATCCATACTTTTAATAACCCTGGGTTAAATAATTTTCGCCTTTATTTCAAATAAAACGCTTACTTTCGACATATTTGTCATGCAATGTTCGCTTCATGTAAACTTATTCCTGAAACACGTCTATTCCCGAACATTCGAGCGCGTCTTTCACGAAAATATCAGTATTTCCCCGGGTTCATATGGATATCCGGACATGTTGTGCGGCTTACCTATAGCATTCCTAATTTTCAACATTTCCATGCCTATCCGGCGGATTTTCTTGCCAAGTCCAACAGGTCGGATACATGCCCATCCCACGAATTTCCAGCTCTTTTGGGTGGACTTATGCGAGATTTCCGCGACCTTGCTTATGTATCCGGGTCGCCCCGGCATCCCCAAAAAAAGCGCCGTCCCGGTAGAACCGGAAACAGCGCCTTTATCGTTTGAACTTAAGCGTTGATTTTCTCTTTAGCTACGGCAGCCAAAGAATTGAATGCATTCAGATCGTTAACGGCGAGATCAGCCAGCATTTTGCGGTTGATGTTCACGTCAGCGAGCTTCAGGCCATGCATCATTTTGCTGTAGGACAAACCGTTCATGCGGGCTGCAGCGTTGATCCGAACGATCCACAGTTTGCGGAAGTCGCGTTTTTTCGCGCGGCGGTCACGGTATGCGTACAGCAAGGATTTCATCACTTGCTCGTTAGCGGTTTTGAAGATGCGGTGTTTCGAACCAAAATAACCTTTAGCCAGTTTCAATACTTTTTTATGACGACGACGAACGACGAATCCGCCTTTTACTCTTGCCATTTAAAAAACCTCCCAATAAGTTGTGTTAATTGTTCCTCGGAAATTACTTCAGGTTTGCCAGTTGTTGTTTCATGCGGCTAACGTCACCTGCGTAAGCAACAGGGCTGTTGGCCAAAACACGTTTTGCACGTTTGGACTTATGGGACAGCAAGTGATTGCGGTTCGCTTTGTAACGTCTTACTTTACCGGATCCGGTAATTTTGAAGCGGCCTTTCAGGCTGCTGTGGGTTTTCATTTTAGGCATTGTACTTCCCCCTCAAAGTTTGTGAACGTAAGCCTTCTCATTCGAGTCATTCCGTAAACGAAACGGTCATATATAGAAAGCAAACGATTAGTTTTTCGGTGCCAGGATCATAATCATGCTGCGTCCTTCAAGCTTCGGAACGCGCTCAACGGATGAGATTTCCGCAACCTCATCTTTGACGCGGTCGAGAATTTTCTTCCCGATGTCGGCATGGGTAATTTCCCGTCCGCGGAAGCGAACCGAGCATTTCACCTTGTCGCCATCTTTCAAGAATTTGATCACATTGCGAAGCTTCGTCTGGAAATCGTGTTCCTCGATGTTCGCACGGAACCACACTTCCTTGATGTCCACAATTTTCTGATTCTTGCGGGCTTCCTTCTCTTTCTTCTGCTGCTCGTAACGGAACTTGCCATAGTCCATAATCCGGCATACCGGCGGCTTGGCAGTCGGCGCAACGTTCACCAGATCCAGATTCAGGTCAATCGCCATTTGCAGCGCTTCGCGCAGCGGCTTAATGCCGATTTGTTCGCCTTCAGCACCCACCAGACGGACCTCTTTCGCACGAATCTCATCATTGATCAAATGTTCCTTACTGATAATTCTCCACCTCCAAATGGTCTTAAGTAATGACTTGGACCGGTACTCA
>NZ_JAKSXN010000072.1 GCF_022427145.1 Paenibacillus timonensis | reverse complement strand
GTAAATGCAACATTTCCTCGGATTCGCCGCTGTTGAGGCCAAAAATGTTGTACAAAATGCAACATTTCGGCGACGGAGGCTACCTCGTACGCACATATAGCTCATCGACTTCGCTCATTAACTACTACTCTCACCTAGCCCTTCCTGCCACACTCTTCGCTCCTCTCTCTGCGCTCCCTTAACCTCCTACTGCACTCTTCAACCTCATTTACTCTCTCTTAACCCTCGACTGCCACACTCTCCTCCCTCATATACTCCCACTTCCCCTCGACTGCCACACTCTTCGCCCTCATCCACTCTCACTTCCCCCGACTGCCGCACTCTTCGCCCTCATCCACTCTCACTTCCCCTCGCCTATCACACTTTTCGTCTCCACCTACTCCCTCTTGCCCTGCTTGCCATATCGCTCCCCCTACTTCCCCTCCCCTTCCTTTTCTCTCTCTTCCTCCGCCATAAGTTACACCACGCGCAGCTCTTCCCTCTCTAAGCCAATCCCTCCGCCGATCGGTCCGTGAGCTCATATCGGCAAATATACGATCCGGAGGTCACGGGACGAAGCCAACCTTTGTCTACCAAGCGGTTCAGCCGATTCCGCGCCGTGCGGAAGTTGACCGAGTCATGCTCCGCGATGTCCCGCGGACGAACTGAACCGCCAAGATGCCAGGCAAGGCGCAGCACCTCCCGCTCGGCCGCGGAAACGGAGCCACCCAAGCCGGGTTGATTCTTCAGCAGATAGGGGCCTACCGCCAAATTCAACAGCATCCGGCAAACCTCCGGACGGTACTGGATATCGTCGAAGGAGAAATGGAGCATTTTCCACCCCAGGCTGGTCAGGAACGTGTCGCGGTTCAGCGCATAGCTGAACTTTTCCCGGTCCATGTCCTTCACATGGCTCTGGAACCCGTCGCATTCGATGCCGAAGCGGCCGTACGGTGGCAAAAAGGCAAAATCGAGAAATTGCGATTTCCGATTCCAATCATAAATCTCATACTCCGGGTGCAAATGCTCCAACGTGCCGAACAACGGCCACCATACGTTTTGCAGCAGCAACTTCTCCGCATATTGATGCCCCCGCTGCAGCCTCCCCTTACGCTCTCCCGTTCTCCTTGCCAGATGCTTCTCCATAAATGCTTGATGCGCCTGATCAAAGTCCATACTGCCGAACCACCTCTCCCTGAGAAAAATAAAAAAACGCCCCTATAACCGCAGTTTGAGCGGAAATAAGGACGTTCTTCGTCTAGCTTGGATTATATCACCATTCCACCGTCAACGACACCGGACAATGGTCGCTGCCCAAGATGTGGCAGTCGATCCCCGCATCCTGCAGCCGCGGCTCCAGCCGCGAGGAGGCGAGGAAGTAGTCGATCCGCCAGCCGACGTTGCGCTCGCGAATCTTCGGCATGTACGACCACCAGCTGTACACCCCTTCGCGGTCCGGATAAAAATGCCGGAACGTATCGGTGAACCCCGACGCCAGCAGGTCGGTCATTTTGCCGCGTTCTTCCAAGGTGTAGCCGGAATTGCCTTCGTTCGACTTCGCGTTCTTGATGTCGATGGGCATGTGAGCGACGTTCAGGTCGCCGCAAACGATCACCGGCTTGATCTCGTCCAGCCTCGTAAGGTACGCGCGGAACCGGTCCTCCCACTCCATCCGGTAGTCCAGACGGGAGAGGTCGCGTTTCGCGTTTGGCGTATACACCGTAACGAGGTAGAACGCCTCGAATTCCAGCGTGATGATCCGGCCCTCCGGCTCGGAATCCTCTTCCATGCCGTAGCGCACGGACAGCGGCTTGATCCGCGTGAAGACGGCGGTGCCGGAGTAGCCTTTTTTCTCCGCATAGTTCCAATACTGCTCGTAATCGCCGCCTAGGTCCAGCTCAATCTGCCCTTCCTGCAGCTTCGTCTCCTGGAGGCAAAAAATATCGGCATCCGCCTCCTTGAAATAGTCCAAGAAACCTTTGCCTACGCAGGCCCGTAATCCGTTCACATTCCATGAAACCAGCTTCATTTCAGGTCTCCTTGCCTTGAAGTAATCACGAATCGCGGAAATCTAGCAATCTATCATCTAGCGATTCGACTTAAGTGTACCATGTTACGCGCCGTTCAAAAAAGCCTTCCCTTTCTTCACGACCTGCGCATCGTACAGGTTAACCGTCGTGCTCAGAATGAACGCTGGCGGCTGCTGCCCCCGGCTGTTCTTGTGGCCCTGGATGTGTGCGTCGCTCTTCTCCCATTTCTTCCACGCCTCCAGCGACTCCCAGCGGATGACCACAACGACCTCTTCCTGGTCCTGGCTTTTCCGGTTAACCATTACGCTGATGTCCACCAGCCCCTCCATCTGATCGATCGGGCTCTCCGCGCTAAATCGCGCGAGTACCTTGTCGCTGTTCCCTTTCTCAATGACCATCGTCCTTGTCATCACAAACATTCCGGTTCCTCCCCCTGGAAAAATAGTCCCTTGCCGCTCTTACGTTAAGCCTCCGCCAACACCGGGACCTCGTAAACCCCCGGCAACCGGCGGCGCTTCCCGCTCACGACGGCCGGCGGCAAAACAGCCGGCGCCTGCGGATGCAGCAGCCACGACTTCACCGCATGCGTATCCGAGACCTGGTACAGCGGCGGCGCCTGCTCGAAGTCGATCTTCATCGCATACGAGCTCCGCAGCGCGAAGGCGTCTCCCTTCGGCGGGCGGATCAAATCCGGCGGCGTGCCGGGGATCGCCGACAGCTTTCCGCCACCTTGCCCATCCAGGCTTGGCATCGAGGCCAGCAGTCCCCAGGTGTACGGATGCCGCGGATCATAGAAGATCTCCTCTGCCGTACCGGTCTCGACGATTTGTCCGGCATACATCACCGCCACCCGGTCGGCCATTTTGGCCACGACGCCAAGGTCGTGCGTGATAAAGATGATCGCCGTGCCGATCTTCCGTTGCAGCTCCTTCATCAAATCCAGGATCTGCGCCTGGATCGTTACGTCCAACGCCGTCGTCGGCTCGTCCGCAATCAACAGCTTCGGATTCGCGGCCAGCGCGATGGCGATGACGACCCGTTGCCGCATCCCGCCGCTAAACTCGTGCGGGTACTGGTGGAACCGCCGCTCAGGGTACGGAATCCCGACCAGTCCCAGCAGCTCCACGGCCCGCCGGTAAGCGGCGTCCTTGGACATCTGCTCATGGGTAAGAAGCACCTCGGTAATCTGCTTGCCTACTTTCATCGTCGGGTTCAGCGAAGTCATCGGGTCTTGAAAAATCATCCCGATCTCCTTGCCGCGAATCCGTTGCATTTGCTTCTCGGTTTTGCCAGTCAGCTCTTGCCCGTCAAACCAAATCTCCCCGCGTTTATAGACGCCCTGCGGCCGGGGAACCAGCTGCATGACGGCCTGGGAGGTGACGCTTTTGCCCGAACCGGATTCCCCGACGATCGCCAGCGTCTCGCCCTTGTCGACGTGAAAGCTGACGCCGCGGATGGCCTGCACCTCGCCCTCGCGGGTTTGAAACGAGATGGCCAGGTCTTTTACTTCTAATAGATGCTCCATCGTGTCTCGACTCCTCTTCTCTATGCGTTCCATCTAGGGACGGCTTTTATATCGAATTCGGCGCCTCCGTTCTAAGAAAAGAGGTTCGCCAGCTCACACTAGTGATAATGATTATCATTATTAAGTATAGCATGTCTCTTTGCCAAACCTCAATTGGAAAAAGTCCACCCGCCATGGTGCTCCGTTCCGTGACATTTTTCCCTATACACCTCACCCAGTGCATGCTATGATGTTAAATATGCAAAGATTCAGAGATATGAAATTTCAGATTTTAAGGAGTTTAGTCGATGGACGCGAACCTGCAACAGTTTAAAGCGGAATTTTTCAAAGCTCTCGCCCATCCGATGCGAATCCGTATTTTGGAGGTGCTGAGCGAAGGCGAGCGGAACGTCAACGAGCTGCAAGCGATCCTCGGATCGGAAGGGTCGGCCGTCTCCCAGCAATTAGCCGTTCTTCGCGCCAAAAATCTCGTCAACACGGTCAAGGAAGGCACAACGGTCGTTTATTCGCTGCGAGATCCGCTGCTGAAGGATTTGCTCGCGGTAGCCCGGCAAATTTTCGATAATCATTTGGTCGAATCGATTTCCTTGCTGCGAGGGATCCGCAAACAATAATGAGGAACCCCAAGTTTCCCCGCCGGGCTGCGGGGGATCTTTTTTGTTTACCGGGATGGATCATGCTGCATGAGCTGCAGATTTCTATGAAAAGAAGGGTTTAACGGATGAAGTGGACAGGAAGGTTCAGTAATTATAGCGCGGCATCTTTGCGTAAAGATTTGATCTCGGGATGTATCGTCGGCATCGTCGCCATCCCGCTGGGGATGGCTTTCGCGATCGCATCCGGCGTCAAGCCGGAGTATGGGTTATATACGACGATCGTAGCCGGGATCCTGATTTCGCTGCTGGGAGGCTCGCGATTCCAGATCGGCGGTCCGACGGGGGCGTTTATCCCGATCCTGCTGGCCATCGTACTGCAATACGGATATGAAAACCTGCTGATCGCCGGCTTCCTGGCCGGGATCTTTCTAGTGCTGATGGGGTTGCTCCGGCTCGGAACGCTGATCAAATTCATCCCGCGGCCGGTCACGATCGGATTTACCGCCGGTATCGCGGTGACGATTTTCAGCGGACAGATCGGCAACTTTCTCGGCTTGACCGGCATGAAACGGCATGAATACTTCCACGAAAACATGAAGGAGATCGCCTTGCAGTTTCACACCTTGAACTTCTATAGCCTTCTGACGGCAGCCATCTGCCTGGCGGCGCTGCTGCTAACGCCGAAGTTCCTGCCGAAAATTCCCGGCTCGCTGGTCGGCATTCTCGTCTCCACGTTAGCCGCAGCCTGGCTGTTTCCGGGCAAGGTCACGACGATCGGCTCCGCTTACGGGGCCATCCCCGGCGGCCTTCCCAGCCTCCACCCGCTGACGTTGTCCTTGGACAGCGTCGTGCCGATGCTGCAGCCGGCGCTGATCATCGCCTTGCTCGGCAGCATCGAATCGCTGCTCTCGGCGGTGGTGGCGGACGGCATGACCGGCACCCGCCACAACAGCAACCGCGAGCTGATCGGGCAAGGCCTCGCCAACATGGCCGCTCCGCTGTTCGGCGGCATCCCGGCGACCGGCGCGATCGCCCGCACCGCGACGAACATCAAGAACGGGGCGGTCTCCCCGATGTCCGGCATCATCCATGGCATCGTCGTACTGTTGATCGTGGCGCTGTTCGCGCCTTACGCCTCCAACATTCCGCTCGCCAGCATGGCCCCGATCCTGATGGTCGTCGCCTGGAACATGAGCGAGCGCAAAGCGTTCGCCCATATGCTGAAAACGCGGACCGGCGATACGCTTGTCCTGCTCGTCACCTTCCTGCTGACGGTGTTCACCACGCTCACGACCGCCGTCGAAGTAGGTTTGGTGCTTGCAGTGGTCCTATTCGTCAAACGGATGGGCGAGCTGTTGACCGTCGACAAGGTGCTGCCCGACCCGGCTTCCGGCAGGGAGAAGGTTCGGCCGCATATGGTGACCGAGGATCACGATTGTCCGCAGGTCTCGATCTTTACCGTCGACGGACCGCTGTTCTTCGGAGCTTCGCAGGCGTTTGACCGGTTCGTCTCGCAAATCGATGGCGGCCTGCTGCGGGTCGTATTAATCCGGATGGGCAAGGTGCCCTTCATGGATACGACCGGCGAAGCCAATTTCGCCGCCTTGATCAAACGGCTGCAAAAAGCCGGCATTACCGTCCTCGTCTCCGGCCTTCGCGCGCAGCCGCACAAGCTCATGAGCAAAACCGGCTGCTACGAGACGATCGGCGAAACGAACTTCTTCGATAACACCGGCGAAGCGCTGACCCATGCGCTGGGTATCATCAACGCCGACAAGTGCCGGGGTTGCCGGCATTTCGCTTTCCGCGAATGCACCGGGCTGTGCGGCACGGAGCCGGAACGCAAGCCGTTGCCGGAACTGGCCGGCTCGCGGGTCCGGGACGGGCAGGTTCCGGTGTAGGCGCAGCTTTCCTAAACCCCATATAAAGCAAAGCCCTTTGGAGCACAGGATGAAGGATCATCCGTGCCCAAAGGGCTTTGTGTTATTGTGAAGCCAGCGCATCGACAAGCGTCAGAACGCCCCGCCGAATTTCTGCTTTCGTGCTCCCATGGACTTTTTGCTGGTACAAATATAAATCGGGGCTTAAGATCGCGGTTAAGGCGCTGCCCATAAACGGCGGCTCCACCTCGCGGATCTCCCCGGCCTGGACAGCTTGCCGGAACAGGCCCGTCAAAATACCGTTCAGCCTTTCAAAAATCGGATGCTCGAATTGGGTGAGCTGCTTTTTGCCCGTGAATTCGGACTTGATCCGCAGCAGCAGCTCGGCGTGTTCTTCGGTGAAATCGACGACCTGGGCAATCGCGCTTCGCAGGTTCTCCAGATGCGAACTTTTCTCTCCGGCCTGCACGCCCTCATCGTCAGTTCCCCGCTCCACCTGCCGGATCTGTGCATTCGCCAAGGCTTCCAAATCGCTAAGCAGTTTCTCCGTGTTGTCCCTCAGCAGGTCCGACCCGATTTCGCCGATGTCCGCATATCTCCGGTACAAGGAGCCTTGTCCGACCCCCGCCGTGCGGGCGATCATGTACATGCTGACGCCGTCAAGGCCATGTTCGTGAAACAACTGCCGAGCCGCTTTCAGGATGCGTTCCCGGTAAAGGTCGGTCTCCCGCCTGTCTTGATTCATCGCTTTCCTTCCTTTCTGCCTACGCCATTCCAAAAACGCATTTGACTTATCGGACAATTGTCCGTAAACTAGGTATCGTGATTCGAACGGACAATTGTCCGCGCTGCTAATCCCATTATACAGAGATACCGGCCTAGGGACAATCCGATACCGATCCGTCACGGAATGGAGGCCTCCCGACCGCCGCTTAGGAGGAGAAAATCATGGAGCAGACGCTTCCATACCACGCGAATTTTAAGCTATCGAGCATTCTCGTGCCGCTGCTCGCCATCATCGCCGGGGTCTTCATGGTCGTGCTGGACAATACGGCGATGAACGTGGCCTTGTCGACGCTTGCCACCGACTTTGGCACCGATCTTAAGACCCTGCAATGGGTCGTCACCGGTTACATGCTGGCACAGGCTTCCGTCATCCCGCTATCGGGATGGTTATCCGACCGATTCGGAGCAAAAACCATTTTTCTCGGCGCCGTCGTGTTGTTTACCGTCGGTTCCCTGCTGTGCGCGACGCCGAACCGGGCGGAATGGCTGATCGCCTTCCGGGTCATTCAAGGCTTGGGCGGCGGCTGCGTGCTCCCGGTTGCGATGGCTTATGTATATAAATTAAGCCCGGCCAGCAAAGTGGGCGGCGTCATGGGCATCATGGGCATTCCCGTGCTGTTCGCCCCGGCCATCGGCCCCGTCCTGTCGGGCTGGCTGGTAGAGTATCATACATGGCGTTTAATTTTCCTGATTAACATTCCGGTCGGGATCCTTTGCCTGGCTATCGGAATATTCAAGCTGCCGAAAGTCGAACGAAATCCCGTCGCCGGCATCGACAAATGGGGCATGATCCTCGGACCGCTGGCGTTTGCTTCCCTGTCCTATGGCGTCAGCCAAGGCGCGGAAAGCTGGAGCGCCAATAAAACGATTATCGGCCTTGCCATTGGCGGCGTTGCCTTGATTGCCTTTGTGATCGCCGAGCTGAGAACACGCACCCCGTTGCTTGAGCTGCGCATCTTCCGCTCCGTCGATTTCAGCGCCGGCATTTTCGTCCAGTGGGTAGGACAGTTTGGTTTATACGGGGCGCTGTTCCTGCTGCCCCAGTTCTTGCAGCAAGCCCGCGGATTCGGCGCGTTCGACACCGGTCTTACCCTGCTGCCGCAAGCCATTGCCTCCGGGCTAATCATGCCGATCGCCGGGATCCTGTTCGACCGGATCGGCGTTCGTTGGCTGGTCGTACTGGGACTCAGCTTGGTTTCTGGAGCCTTGTTCCAATACTCGCACGTGGATCTGACGACCGAAAGCCATCAGCTGATCCTGCCGCTGATCATGTGCGGAGCCGGAATGGGCATGATGACGATGCCGATGAACAATCATCTTCTCAACAAAGCGCCGAAACCGCTGATCAACCGCGTGACATCGCTGACGAACTCCATGCAGCAGGTCATCAACTCCCTGGCCATTTCCACGCTGGTGACCATCTTGACCTCCAGAGCCACGTTCCGCGGGGATGAAATGAAAGCCGCCGCCGCGCAAGCGGCCCAAACCGCTGGCGACTTGACCCAAGCGGCGGCCGGATCGGCCGAAGCAATGCGCCAGGCGGCGGCGACCGCGTTGGCGAAAGGGTTCGACGACACCTTTTTCATTATGATGTTCGTGGCGATGGGCGGCGCTGTGCTGGGATTATTGCTCCGTCGCAACCAGCCGGCCAAGGAAGAGCCGCAAGAGACGACCCGGCCGATCACCGGCTCGGAAAGCATCAGCCATTAACGAGTTAGCGTAAACTCGTCCAGCTTCCCGCCGTCCACGGTATACGCCGCGTAAGTCAGCATCCGCTCGCTTACGGTGATTCCGGCAAACGTCTGCTGGTTCGGTTGGGAATGCACGGCGTGGTAGAACTTGTCTTTTTTCAAAACATTAAATTTGGGACCGGACGTGTTGGTGACGACATAGACGGTCCCTTTGCCGTCTGGGGCGATTTGCCCGTCCCGCAGGGGATAGGACCGGGTATACTCGTGGTTGTGGCCCTGAAGCACCAGATCTATGCCATATTCGTCAAACGCCTGGATCCAATCCTCAATCTTGTCGTACTGATTCCCGCCGTAAGCCGGGCGATGCATCGCCACGATCGTCCAAGGCTGGGGGTTCCTGCGCAAATCCTCCTTGAGCCAAGCCGTCTGCCGCTTGAGGTTGGATTCCGTATTCAGCACGATGAAATGGGCGAATCCATAATCGAAGGTATACGTTGTCCCAGGCGTTGCTCCTTCCGCCCCGTTCTCCGGCAACCGAAAATGCGACGCGAATGACGAAGCGTCCCCTGAAACCTCATCATGATTGCCCGCCACCGGCATCAGCGGCACTCGGGTCAGCCATGTCGAAGCTTGCCCGAACAACCATTTCCAGCCCTCCACCTCTTCCGGATTCTCCGTCAAATCCCCGTTATGCACGATAAAACGGGCGTCCGGAAACGTTTGAAACGCCTTGTCCAGTGTCCGCGCCCACAGTTTGAAATCAGCCTTTCTCTCTCCTTGGGAATCCGATACGTTGATGAACGTAACGGCCTGCGGCTCCGCCGGTTCCGTCACGAAGTTGGCCGGTTCGCTCCAGCCGCCCTCCCGCCCGTTGCCCACGCGATAGACGTACGCCGTTCCGGGGCGAAGCCCGGTGGCCAACGCCTTATGCACGCTATACCGCCCGCCATTGCCGCTTCCGTGGGCCATCTCGATCCCGGTGGTCTCCGCCTTGATGGTAAGTACCTCAGAATCGTTCCAGGAGGAGATGGGACCTGTCCCTTCCAACAGCTGAAGAATCCCCGCATCCCCTGCCTTGCCTTCCGTCTGCCAGGTAAACGCCATCGACGTCCGCGCATCCCCGCCGATCGTCAGAACGATCGACTCCGGTTTGGATACAGCGGAGATGGATTCGTTGGAAGGCATTATTTGGGGCCAACCTAGGATAACGCCCCCGAGCAGCAATGCAAAAATCAGTACCCCAAGCCAAATCATCGCTCTCCGACCTTTCATGCAAAAAATCTCCTTATGAATTTCCCTTAAAATACGGCCCGAGGTCGTCCTCTGTCAATCTCCGGACTTACACATTTTAACATTTGTCAACGCAGCGTTAAAACTTTCAGTTGTTTTTCAGTTTGTATTAAGTGGACAATCAGGGAGCCTTGATAGGATAGATGGCGTCATTCAAACGGTTCTCGAGAAAAGAGGTGCAATTTGAATTTGAATTTGAACTTGAACCAGAACCTGAAGTACCGCCACGAGTTGAAATTTATGATCAACCGCCACCAGTACTACGTCCTCCGCCAGCGGCTGGGAGGATTAGCTCGGCATGACGAGCATGCGGGCCAGAGCGGTGAATACCATATTCGCAGCCTTTACTTCGACGACATCAACAACTCCGCGCTGTATGACAAATTGGGGGGCATCCATGACCGCCGCAAGTACCGGATCCGGATTTACAACCAGCGGGACGACCTGATTCATTTCGAGAAAAAAATCAAAACCGGCGATTATATCGCCAAGGTGAAAGAGCGGTTAAACCGGGAGACGGTGGACGCCATCTTGGCCGGACGCACCGAAGTGCTGAACGTGCCGGATAAGCCGCTGCTGCTTGAGCTGTACCGCGGAATGAAGCAGCTGCTGCTCGCTCCGCGGGTGATCGTCGACTATGTGCGCGAACCGTTTGTGTGCCCGAACGGCAATGTGCGAATCACGTTCGACAAGGACCTGCGGACCGGGCTTCACGCCATCAACCTGTTCGATCGTGAGTTACGGCCTGTCTCAGCCATCGACGACCAGTTGATCATTCTGGAGGTCAAATACGACGGGTACATTCCCGAAGTTCTTCGGGCCGCCCTGCAATTGGAGGGCCTCAGGCAGCAATCGGCGTCCAAATACGTCATTTGCCGCAAATATTTGAAGACCAACGCATGGGAGGATTATTGATTCATGAATGCAGCAATCACCGCAACCACAACGACCAATTTTAGCGATATCGTCAAAAATTCCATTCTGGACTACTTCGCTTCGGACATCAGCGTTAGCAAAACCATGATCACGTTAGGCGTTTCGTTTCTCATCGGGCTTTTCATTTACATTTTATATAAGCGGGTGTTCAGCGGGGTGCTGTACTCGAAAAGCTTCAACGTCTCGCTCATCGGCATGACGATGGTCACCGCGATGGTTATCATCGCCGTCAACTCCAACCTGGTGCTGTCGCTCGGGATGGTCGGCGCCCTGTCGATCGTTCGTTTCCGTACGCCGATCAAAGACCCCACCGATCTGATTTTCCTGTTCTGGGCGGCAGCGGCCGGGATCGTCGCAGGAGCGGGGTTTTATGCGCTGGCCGCCATCGGTTCCGCGGTGATCGGCCTGATCTTGTTCCTGTTCATCAAGAGCAGTTCGTTGGAAACGCCCTACCTGCTGGTCGTCAACTGTGAGAGCGAGGAAAGCGAGCAGTTGGTTCATACGCACATCGTGCAGATGGTTAAACGCTACAACGTGAAGCAAAAAACCGTCACCTCCGGCAACATCGAAATGACGCTGGAAGTCCGCTTGCGCGATCAGGAAGGCAAATTCGTCAACCAAATTACCGAGCTCGGCGGTGTCAAAAATGCCGTTTTGATCAGTTATAACGGCGACTACGTGACTTAGCGGAACCCGGAGGTGAAGGAGAATGATGCGTAAAGGAACCCGGTTGTTGCTTTGGATTTGCGTTGGGCTGTTGTTTTTGGGCTTGATCGCCTGTGAAGCGATGAATTCCGGGGTAGCCGGTACAAACGGTCAGATGGGAACCGCCGAAGAGCGAGCGGTCTCTGCGGAAGAGAAAAAGCTGGATGAAGAGGTGTTTCCCAAAGACCAGGTGGTCGACGTGAAAATCACGATCGACCAGGCGGATTTCCAGGACATGCTGGACAATGCCAGCGCCGAGGAATTCAAGACGGCATCGGTTGATTACAACGGGCGGCATTTCGATAACGTCGGGATCCGCACCAAAGGTAATTTGAGTCTCCGCAGCGTCGTGCAGATGACCGATTCCGACCGGTATAGCTTTAAGCTGTCTTTTGACGAATATGTGAATCAAACGTTGGACGGCATTCAGAAGATCAATTTAAATAACAACTACAGCGACGCCACCTACATGCGTGAGTTTCTGACCTACGAACTGGCCGAGAAGATGGGGTTGCCTACGCCAAAATATTCGTACGTGAATGTGTACGTCAATGACGAACTGTGGGGGTTCTACCTGGCGGTGGAGCAGATTGGCGACGCCTATCTGGAGCGGCATTTCGGCAATGCCTACGGAGCCTTGTACAAAGGGGAAATGACCGGCAGCGGCAGCGATTTGACCTGGCTGGGCGACGATCCGTCGGCTTATACCGGATTGGCGCAGAAATCGGAAACGACGAACGGCGATATTTTGATCGGGATGCTGGATGAACTGAACAACGGCAACGATTTTGAAAAATACATCAACGTCCCGGACGCGCTGGGCTACATTACGCTGAACGTGCTGACGAACAATATGGACAGTTACCTTGGCAGCAACAAGCAAAATTATTACCTGTACGAGGACGACGGGGTCTTCTCCATCCTGCCGTGGGATTACAACATGGCCTTTGGCGGAATGGGCGGCGACATGGGAATGGGCCGCGGCGGCGGATTGGGCCGGGGAGATGCGAACTTCGGCGCCGGAGCGGGCGGCGCTGATGCGGCGGCGGATGCAAGCGATACGGCTCCAAGTGAAGCGGCCGGTGGCAAGCCGCAAGCTGAGGCTGGGGCAGGCGCTCCGAACGGCGCAACTCTGCGCGATGCGACTCAGGGCGATGCAGCCGATGGCCAGCCTAACCTGCTGATTGACGAGCCGACGCAAGGCGCGCTGTCCGAACGGCCGCTGGTGGCGAAACTGCTGGCGGTCGAGGACTACAAGGAGCAGTACCACGAAAGGCTGCAGCAGGCGATCGACGGCTACCTGGCGAACGACAACTTCACAGCTCGCGTGACGGCGTTATCGGAGCTGATCTCGCCTTACGTGAAGGCCGATCCGACGGCCTTTTACACCTATGATGAATACGAGCAGGCTGTACCTGAGCTGATCACCACCAACGCTAGTCAGGTGGAGAGCATCCGGCAACAGCTCGACGGCACGATCGCCTCGTCCGGCGACGGCTCGGGCAGCGGCGGCGGCTTTGGCGGCTTTGGCGGTTGGCGGAACGCCCGCGCTGCGGCGCCAGGCGGCGGCCAAGGCGACGCCGCCGAGCAGAGCGTGCCGCAGGCCAGGGCCGGCGGCAGCGCTAGCGATGCCGCGCAAGGCGGCGGCGCAGCAAGCGGCACGGGCCAGGCCGCACCGCCGCCCGCGGGCGGCGAGGCCGGCGGGCCCCCGGCCCTTCCGGAGGGCTTTCAGCCCCCGGAAGGGTTCCCGGGCGACGCCGGTGCGCCGGGCGATGCCGGTGCGCCGGGCGATGCCGCGGGCGGTGGCCGCACCCAAGGCGGCGGCTTCCCCGGCGGCGCCCCGATGGAAGGCGGCCGCGGCGGGTTCGGAGCCGCCGCTCCGGCCGCAGGCACCAGCGGCGGCGAGGTGCTATTCACCGGCGGCTCCCTGCTGGTGCTGCTGAGCGCCGCCGGATTCGTGGCCTTCTTCCGCCGCAAACGGCTCTAAAGCTGAAATGTATTCGATTTTTCGAACACATTTCGGAGCAGACGGCCAAAAATCCGAATTATATTCGGTTTTTCATACAGATTCTAGTCTAAAGTCTCCCTGATGCGTAAATGTGTATGAAATTTCGAATACATTCCGTTGATATCGCGATTTACGTAAAAATCTATTTGATTTTTGGCATACATTGCTTGCCCGATCCTGATCAGAAACCAGCATCAAGAAAATTAGCGGCAAGAATGCATCTATTTTTCTTGAATCAGCAGCTACTAACAAAATTAACGCCAATAGTGCAGTTATTTCCGCCGAAAAGGCCCAATCTGCACCAAAACGCAGAAAATAACTGCAGCTCCGCAACTAATCAGCTGTTTTGTCCAGAATACTTGCAAATAACTGCAGCAACGCAGTTATTCATTGGCACCCAAAAAACCTGCATCCAATGCAGGTTTTTTGGTTTGCCCATCCATCCCCACCTACGCCCCCAGCTCCCGGAACTCCGTTGGCGTCATGCCGGTCACCTTTTTGAACACCTGGGTGAAGTAGCGCGGGTCCTGGTAACCGACCATCGGGGCCACCTGGAATACTTTGACGTGGCTGTTTTTCAGGATATACTTGGCCTTCTCGATACGGCATTCCGTCAAATATTCGAGAAACGTGTAGCCGGTCACCTGCTTGAACAGCAGGCAAAAGTGGCTGATGCTCAAGTCGGCCCGCTCCGCGACCTCCTCCATGCTGAGATCCTTATGGTAGTTGCTGAGAATGTACTCCTGCGTTTTGGCGATCACCGTTTGCACATTGTCCTTAAACTGACTATCCTGGCTTTCGCTGATCCACCGTCCGAAATTCGCTTTGAGCAGCCCGATCATTTCATGCAGCGTCCCGAGCGATTGCAGCTCCTGCAGCAAGCCCTCCAGCGACCACTCCGACAGGAGGTTCATCTGCTCGTATTGCCGGAACATGACCACGGTCAGCTCCACGATGATCCGCTCGGCGGCTTCCTTCGAGAAGGCCTGCTCCTCAAGATATTGCTTCGTTTCATCCAGGGCGGACAGCAGCCGCTCCCGGTTCAACGTCCGGATGCTATCCAGGAGCACCGCTTCGAGATGCTTCGGATATTTGGCCTCCCGGTCGGTTCCGCTTTCCCGGCTCGGGTGATCGATGAACACGCCCGCCCGATCGCTGTAGAACCGCTGATACAGAGCTCGAGTGGCGCTTTGATACGCCTCGCTCAAACGCTCCAGCCCCGCCGCCGTTTGGCTGAACCCGATCGAGCAGGACAGCTTGGTATTGAGCTGAAGCTGCCGGATCACATCGCTCCCCAGCTCCTCCTTTTGATTCGTGAGCGTGCTTGGAAACAGCAATACCCACTCTCCGCCATGAAAAGGAAACATCGTCAGCGCCCCGTGCGCCATCGACCATTCCCCCAAAATGTTACGGACCGCAAACAACCACAGCCGCCGCTCCTCCGGCGACCACTGTTCATTCAGCTTGACGAAATGATCCAATTGGATCACCGCCATGAAATAATCCTGCATCAACTCGCTGTTCTCCAACCAGCGCATATGCTGTAAATGGCTTTGGCTTTGGTTGCCTTCGATAAATTCGGCAAACATGCGCTCCCTCGCCAGCATGGACAGCACCTGCACCGAATGCAGCAGCTTGTCGTTCTCCATCTGTTTCTCCAAGGTTTTCTTGGCCCGCCGGATCATCTCGATCAGCTCGTCATGGTCGATCGGTTTCAGCAGATAATCG
This sequence comes from Paenibacillus timonensis, assembly GCF_022427145.1. GTDB lineage: Bacteria > Bacillota > Bacilli > Paenibacillales > Paenibacillaceae > Fontibacillus > Fontibacillus timonensis. The sequence continues at coordinate 9,079 of NZ_JAKSXN010000072.1, read as the reverse complement.
AATGCGCCTTCCCGCAGCGCCTCGCGTGCATATTCAAACTCCCCATAGCCGCTGACAAAAATAAACAGCCGGTTCGCGTTTTCCGCCAGCACTTCCTTCATCAACGTAATCCCGTCCATCCCCGGCATGCGAATGTCGCTAATGATCATATGCGGCGACAGCTCATGGACGAGCTGCAGCGCCGCTTCGCCGCCCCGCGCCTCTCCGACGATCTCCAGATCCAGCTCCTCCCAGGGCACGGCTACTCTCAAGCTGCGCAAAATCACCGGTTCATCATCCACCAAAATAACCCGATATTTCTCTCCTTTGGCTACCATCCTGCACCTCCAGCCGTCTCACCCGGCAGCGAGCTTCTGCGCAACTGCCAGTATTGCTCCGACGTTTGTTGAATCTGTTCCAGCGCCTCCTCGGGCGTTGCCCGCTTGCCGATCATTTCCTCCAACACCTTGAGGAAAGTTTTGTTTACCTCGGGAGGAAGCACGTTATCGTAAGGGACGAAGCTTTGGCTGCTTCTCTCCATCATGTCCACGACTTGGGCAAAGACCGGTCCCGTTTTTTCCGAATCGTACGTAATTTTCATCGAAGGAATACGCAAAGCCTCATAAACGATGCGCCGCTGCACTTCATCGGTATAAAAAGCCTTCAACAGCTCCTGTGCCGCTTCCCATTTGGACTCCTCCAGATTGGAGGATAAACCGATCCCGATCGTGTAGCCTCCGGCGATCGATTGGCTGCCTCCTTCCGTTAGTGCGGGAAAAGGGATCACTCCGACCTGATTTTGAAACCCGGCCGGTGCCTTTTCGTTGTGGAACAGGTTAATATCCCAGCTCCCGTTCAGGTACATCGCGGCCTCGCCGCGGGTGAACCGTTCGATGGCTTCTTCCGTCGACAGGTCGTTGGCCGGCTCGTAGAAGGCGTTCTCATCGATCCAGGTTTTCAGTTGCTTAAACGCTTTCCAGTAATAAGGGTTTTGAAAGCTTAACGACTCGTCGCCTTGGACCAGCTCGTCGATCAGCCCGGGACCGGCATAGCGGTCCATCAAATAATGGGCGAAGATGGCCGCCGGCCAGCGTTCCTCATTCCCCAGCGCAAACGGCGTGATCTGATGCTCGGTCAAGACGCGCACGGCCTTGTTTAAATCGTCCAGCGTTTGCGGCGGTTCCAAGCCCAGTTGACGGAAAATGTCCTTGTTGTAAAACAGCGGCTCCGCGTTCCCTTCAATCGGCAAGCCGTAAATATGATTGTCGAAGGTCCAGAGATGCAGGTCCTGAAACTCCTGTTGAAGTCCGTTCTTCTGCACGAAATCGGTCAAGTCCATCAACCGGTTGGAGCGGACGTAAGGCTCGATTTCTGCCCCCCCGAACAACACGAACATATCGGGCGGCGTTCCGGTTACCATTTCGCTTTTCAGCTTTTGCTCGCGGTGGACGGTCTGGTCCATTCCCTCGAAATTCACCTTTACGTTAGGATGGGTCTCCTGAAATTCGGCAACGACGTCCTCGACAATATCCAGCATCTGCCGATCATGCTCCTTGATCCAGAAGTGGCGGAAGGTCAAGGTCACTTTTTCGGACTGCTTCTCCTCGATCGGCTCGTGCCCGTCAGCAGCGATGATCAATACGGAAATGGCCAGCACGACGGCGTAAACCGCGATCCAACCCCAGTTCAAAAACCATTTTTTCATCTCATCCGCCCCCTTTTTGGCCCGCATTATCGTCTCACTCCCGTCGATTCGTGGAGGAGCTTCGGAATGCGGATGCGGATGGTGGATCCGTGCCCGGGAGAGGAGCATATCAGGATGCCGTAGCGGCTGCCAAACCGGATACGCAGCCGTTCATGCACATTTTTGAGCCCGACGCCGGTGCCCCGGTAATTTTTATTGCCCCCGTCTTTACTCCACAAATTCATTAGCGTGTCCGAGCTGAAGCCCGGCCCATTGTCCGTGACGTCGATCATAATGTCCCGATCGTCTTCCTTCGCCGTAATCGAGATCAGCCCTTTCTCCTGCATCGGTTCGATCGCATGGTACAGCGCATTTTCCACGATCGGCTGCACGATCAGCTTCTGGGTCAAAAAATATTTTAACGACTCGGGTATCTCGATGTGGTAGTCGAACTGGTCCTCGAAACGAAACTTCTGAATGTCCAGATAATGCCGCACATGCTCCATTTCCATCGAAAGCGTGATCAATTGCTGGTTTTCGCTAATACTGATCCGCAGCAGTTTGCCAAGCGAGACCACCATTTTGCTAATCTCTTTGTTCCCCTGCAAGACGGCCAGCGAATTGATCGACTCCAGCGAATTGTAAATAAAATGCGGATTGATTTGGGCGACCAGCGCTTGAAGCTCGAATTCCTTCTTTCGCGCCTGCTCGGTCTGCACCTGCTCAATCAGCTCAGAAATTTGCGTACTCATCCGGTTGAAGCCATCGACCAGCAAATCCGTTTCGTCTTCGCTGCGCACTGCGGACGTAATCGGCACGAATATCCCCTGCTGCACCCGCTTCATCCCATTAACCGCACCGATAATGCTGCGCACCAGCCGGCGGACGAAGAAACGGTCGAACAGGAAGGCCGAAATGAGCGAAACCAGCACCAGCACGATCGCGATGTTGCGGATGGACAGCGATTCCGAAGCGATTAGCTTGCTGGGCGTAATCGCCACCAGATACCAATCTTTGTTATGCGAAGGCAAGTAAGTAATCAACGATTTTTCGCCCTGATATTTGGCCGTATAATACCCTTTCCCTTCCGGCTCCTCCTGGGTCAGAAAAGGAAATTCCGTACGTTCCCCGATATGCGAACCGGACTTGTCGAACACGATATTTCCCAGCTTGTTGACGAGCAGAATATCGCCCTGCTTTAAGGTCGCGGCATCCCAAAATACCTGGTCCAGGATGTCGGGCTTCACATAGATGACTAAAGCGCCGATATCCTCGAGCGAGTAGTAGTCCTTAATCAGGCGAGCTTGGATCAGAACCGGCTTCCCCGTGGCCGCGGAGCCGTTCTCCCCCGGGCCCACCCAAACCGGACGGCCTTCGGCCGCCTCCATGGCCCCATACCAGCTTTGCTGCTTCAATTCGTTGATGGACATCGCCTCATTGAATTGGTACTGAAGCTTGTCCTTCGAATACAGCCCGAACGACGTGATCATCGGGTGGTTAATCAGATTATTGATGTCTTGTTTCTGCTCATAGGTCACCGTAAAATTCGCCTGCTTCACCAGCTTCTGGATTAACGGCTGTGCGATCGCCGAATTGGATACGGTCGTCACTTCGTTCAGCGCAAACTTCAGCTTACGGTCGGTTTCGAGCAAGGAGACCCAGTAGAAATTGTTCGATTTGTTCTCCATGGCCCGCGAAAAGCTGAAATACGAGATGGAACCCATCAGGATGACGGGAATAAAGACGAGAAGAATAATAGCCAGCAAGATTTTTCGACGAAGCTTCATTTCGTTCCTCCTATGCATCTCCTACTTTTATTATTCTTCATGCCACGCCAGATTCCCTTGCTTCCTTGGCAATGCGAAATTCGCAAGAGGGCAAGCCCCTTGCGAATTCAGGTTCATCGTATCGTTATATGGCTTAGGCTCAAGCCGCATTTCTGGCCGATTTCATAGCGTCATCCCATTCCGCTTGCGGATTCGCCTTGTTCTCAAGTACATCCCGGAGCGCGTTCTTGATCAGCGTATCCACTTGCTCAAATCGCGGCCCATAGTAAACCGGTTTTACGCGTTGTGCCGATCTGGCGTATGCTTCCGAAATCACCTGGCCTCCAAAGAAATCGTCTTTCTCGGCTTGAAATCCCGGTTCGTTATACACCGCCGGGATCGATGGCAACACTCCGCTCGCTTTATACGATTTCAACTGATTGTCTTTGTTTGTCAGCCAGGTGATGAAATCGTAGGCTTCCTTCGGATGTTTACCTTCTTTCGGCAGTGCCAGGAAGGAACCTCCCCAACTGCCGGAGCCCTCAGGAATCTGGGCGATCCGCCATTTTCCTGCCGTACCCTCGGCACTGCGAATCGTTTCTTCCATCCAGGTCGGGCCGAGGATGATGCCGACATCACCCTCGCGGATCGCTTTTTCCCATTCCGGGGACCCCAATGCCCAACTGCCGATCCACCCTTCCTGAATGCCTTTTGTCGTAAAGTCATACGCCCTTTTCACCTGCGGATTGGCATCGCCGATAAAGGTGCCGTCGACTTTGTTGAAATAAATCCGGTCCGTTGATTGATCGCGAAGGCCGTTGAACACCAAGTCCGTCGAATCAGCAAACGGAATTCCGGTTACTTCCGTGAACTGCTTCGCCACCGCGGCAAATTTGTCCCATTTGTTGATCGCGGCGCTAAATTCCTCGGGATCGGTTGGAAGTCCGGCCCGTTCCAATAAATCCGTTCGGTAGTAGATGACGGTCGGATTGATCCCGGCCGGCAGGCCCATTTGGAAGGAACCGTCCGCTGATGTAGCCTGTTTCCAAGCCCAATACAAGTAATTCACTTCGATGCCCTTCGCACCCAAATCATATAGGTTATAAAACTGGTCCTGCGCGTCTGCGAAACGCTCCATAAAATCCTGATCCAGCATGAAGATGTCCGGTGCGCCCGATCCGGCGGACAAGGCGGACTCCATGCGGTCCTGATGCACGAATTTATCGGTCATGATGCTGATGTTAATCTTAATATTGGGATGCTCCGCCATATACTCTTGGGCCAAGTTCACGTAGTGAGTATTCCCCAGCGCCCAGAAAGTCAGCACGACGGGGGAACCTTGACTGCCTTCGGTCATGCCCGAAACGTTACTCTCCTCGTTATTCGCCGCATTGATTACGCCATAGGCGCCCAGCAAAGAAATCATCATGGCGGCAACCGGCAGAACAGCCAACCATTTTCCTCTCTTCATTGCGGTTGAATCCTTTCCTGCATCCGAATTTATACCTTTAGTCTAGCGAAAACGGAGGTGGTTTTTGAGGAGGCAATTTTGCGATTTCAGGTTGGAATTTTTCTGATCGGAGGCATAAAAAAGCCGATCCTCCACTGAACTCAGCGAAGGATCGGTCAATCGCTCCAAGAATGGGAATTAAAAGAAATCAAGCAACGCCGTTTGGCTGATAGGTATCAACCGTTCTAACGTTTCGGCATCCTCTTCCAGGCCGCTTAATTTGCCGTAGGCAAACATCTCCCGCGGTCGTTTATAGCCCAGCAGCATCGCCGTCAACGTTTGAATGTCGCAGGCGAGCCCGGGTTTTACCGGATCTGCCGGCGATAAGTTCCCTTTTCCTTCCGGGGACACCTCCAGCTGCCAATCCCTCCCGTTCCAGGGGGCAAACCCGTCTTCAACTCGCAGGCCAAGTCGAATCGGGCCGGCGGAAGCCCGTGAGGTAAACGAATAGTCCGCGACGAACGCGGCCGCATTAACGATCCGAGCCATGAAATATGGCACGGTTTCCTGCTTGCAGCGCGGATCGCGCAGCAGGTATGGTTGCAGGTCATCCGCCGGTACGCGGTCGAATACCGCTTGGGTCACCATGGAATCGTGGTTGGCCAAATACGCCCATAGACCTTGGCGGGCCGTTTCATTCAGGAATACGAATTCGCCAATGACAAGCTCCCCGTTCTTTACCTGGTAGAGCAGGTACCCTTCCGGCTGTCCCGATTCGGTATAGTAAACGGCAGTGTGGTTCCGGTCGCCCAATACCGAACGCTTCCACCACTCCTCGTCCCGGACGAGCATTCCGTTATAGCGCCGGGCAAATGCGTGATAGATTCCGTTCAACAGCTCAATGTCTTTCACATCCCGCTTCACGGAGCCGGACGCGTACGACTTGGACGGAAAACTATCGATTGGAATCGTATATTTCTTGTAATCCGTGTACACTTCCCAGCCAAATTTCCGGTAAAAAGGAATCGAAAAAGGATGTAGACAGGACAGGTGTTGCCCTTGCTCGTTCATGCGGCGGAGTGCAGCGGTCAACAGCTCCCTAACAAGCCCGCTTCGCCGATGCTCCGGCCAGGTGGCCACGCCGGCGATACCTCCCATGGGGACGGGGCGCCCCTGTACGTACAGATGCAAGGGCAGCAGCATGAGCTTGGCAAGCAGCTCGCCGCCCTCAAACGCCCCCCAGGAACGTTCGGGAATAAAGGATTTCCGCTGCTCTTCTCTTTCCTCCGGCTTCACCTTATATTGAAAAGCATATTCGGACAAGCTCAAGCTAGATTCAAACTCATCCGCCCGCAATGGTCTGATCTCCACAAACCCACCTCTTTTCATCGAATGGCGATCCTCTTGTGCCCCATGTTTATGTAGAGTTTGCCAGAAGATATCGGAAGTGTCAATTGCCCTAAGGTTACAATAAACCCGCGACTTCCCCGCGTTCGTCTAGACGGATCCGCTCCGCGGCCGGAACCTTCGGCAGCCCCGGCATCGTAACGATACTGCCGGTATGGACGACGACAAAGCCGGCGCCTGCCGATAACGTAACATCCTTGACTTGCACGGTAAAACCCTCGGGAGCTCCTAACAAATTCGCCTGGTCGGAGAACGAATACGGCGTCTTCGCCATGCAAACCGGCAGACGCCCGAAGCCTTGCCGTTCAAGCTCCTCGATTCGAGCTGCGGCTTTGGCGCTCAGCTTGATGCCGTCCCCGCGGTAAACCTCTCTTACCACCGTCTCGATTTTGGCCTTGATGTCCAACTCGTCGGAGTATAGCGGCGTATAACGGGCCGTCTCCTGTTTTAGGATGCCAAGCAGGGTTGTCGCTAATTCCCTTCCACCCTCGCTGCCTTTGGCCCATACGTCGGATAGTTCCGCTTTTATCCCCAAACGGCCGCACTCCTCCTTTACGAGCGTGATTTCTTCTTCCGTATCGCTGGCAAAATGGTTCAGCGCGACCATCACCGGCACGCCGAATTTCCGGAGGTTCTCCAAGTGCCGTTTCATGTTGGACAACCCGGCCCGCAGCGCTTCCGGATTCGGTTGGTCCAACTCCGTTTTGGCTGCTCCGCCGTTATATTTCAACGCCTTTACCGTAACGACCAGTACGACAGCATCCGGCTTCAGGCCGGCCTGCCGGCATTTGATGTCGAAAAACTTCTCTGCGCCTAGATCGGCCCCGAACCCGGCTTCGGTCACAACGATCTCGGCCAGCTTAAGCGCGGTCTTCGTGCCGATGACGCTGCTGCACCCATGGGCGATATTGGCAAACGGCCCGCCGTGCACGATCGCCGGGGTTCCCTCCGCCGTCTGCACCAGGTTGGGCTTGATTGCCTCTTTCAGGAGTACGGTCATCGCGTCCACGGCACCGATCTGCTCGGCAGTGACCGCTTCGCCGCCCATATTTCGGGCTACGACCATGCGGCCCAGACGCTCCTTAAGGTCGCGTGCATCCTCGCTGAGGCACAGCACCGCCATCACTTCCGAGGCGGTCGTGATCATAAACCCGGATTCGTGCACGCTCCCGTTTCCTTCGCCAAGACCGACGACGATCTGCCGCAGACTTCGGTCGTTCATGTCCATCGCCCGTTTCCACAAGATGCGGTTCGTGTCGATCTGCAGCACATTCCCTTGGAAAATATGATTATCGATCATCGCGGCGAGCAGGTTATGCGCCGACGTAATCGCATGCAGATCCCCGGTGAAATGCAGGTTGATGTCCTCCGAAGGGAGCAGCTGAGCTTTATTGCTGCCCGTTGCGCCGCCCTTCATGCCAAAGCACGGGCCGAGCGACGGCTCCCTCAGCGCCGCAATGGTCGGCGCCCCGATTGCGTTCAGCGATTGCGCCAAACCAATCGTGGTTAGCGTTTTTCCTTCGCCGGCCGGCGTTGGATTCATCGCCGTCACCAGCACCAATTTCCCGTCAGGCCGATCACCTAGCTCATCCCGTAAACCAGGATCCAATTTGCTTTTGTACCGTCCGTACAGCTCTACAAATTCCTCGGCAATGCCAAATGCTGCAGCCACTTCCAATATCGGCTTCATTCCGCTCAGCTACCTCCATCTATCTCATTTCTTGTAAAACCTCATGCAAATCCTATTGAAAATTTCATTTCTTATTGTACATGAAATAGATGGGAATATGCGTGACGGAATTCGTACGCCGGTGGAAGACGCGGCCATCATTTAGGCGTGAAGCTGCCGCTTGATGGCCTGAATGGCCCCCAGATGCAGGCCTTCATGAAATATCGTTCTGACCAGCACTTGTTCGATGGTATGCATGCCCATGTCGGTCGACGGAAATTCCTGTTCCAAACGATACCGATTCCGTTCCAGGATGTCGTCAGGCTGCCGCCGCAGCAAGCCGAGCAATTCCGGCAGCTTGGGCGTTTCGACGGTAAAGCGGGAAGGATTCGTTCCGAACCCAAACCAGTCGTTAAAAGCTGCCGGCAGCGGAAGCTCTTCCTTGGTTAGCGCTTGAATCCACAAGTATTGATCCAGCAGTACATGCCCAAGGTTCCAGCGGATGTTGTTGTTAAACCCTTCGGGAATAAGGTCCGCCTCCTCTTCCGTAACTTCTTCTACTTCCGTCAGTAACTCATTCCGGTAAGTTTTCAGCTGTTCGAACAAGACTTCGTGCCGACGCTTCATCTCATTTCTTTCATTAAAAGTTTCGCTCATGAAGGACCTCCTATGGAATATTCCCTACCAACTCTCTCTTATTCGGCCAGCTTGACCTGGATTTCTTGCACAATCAACCCACTTACTTGATAGATATGGTAAATATATCAAATGCCACTGGAAATCACTAGCATAACACGTAAAGTAGGTTGTCGTGATCTTCTAACCTATCGGAGAGAGGAATGATGATTCGTGATAAAACAACAAAAGAGATTTGCATTTTTGGCGGTATTGGCCCTGTTGATTGCCTTATTTCCTGCAAAAATACATTTTTTTGAGCGCATGCCTGCCGATTTATCAAAATACCTGCAAAAGTGCAGGCTTTTGAGGCGCAAACACCTGAATTGCCCTCGATTCGAAAAAATACCTGCACTTTTGCAGGTTTTCGCTCAAAACGAGCCAATTTCTCGAAAATACCTGCACTTTTGCAGGTTTTCCTTAGGTTGCATACAAAAAGAGCACTACCT
>NZ_JAKSXN010000071.1 GCF_022427145.1 Paenibacillus timonensis | reverse complement strand
TCCGCTTCTTGCTTTTACTTCGTGATCAAAAGACGACTTTTTGAACTTCCTCTTAAAAGAGGAGCTTGTAGATAGCTCCGGCCATGACAAACACGATCGGAATCGTAATCACCCAGGCAACGACGATGCGTCCGGCCACCGACCAGCGGACGGCGGAGAACCGCTTGGCCGAACCTACGCCCAGGATGGACGAGGTGATGGCATGCGTCGTGCTGACCGGCAGGTGGATCAACGTCGCCCCGAAAATAACCGAAGCGGCGGAGATATCCGCTGCGAAGCCGTTGATCGGCTCGATTTTGAAGATTTTCGTCCCCATCGTTTTGATGATCTTCCAGCCGCCGATCGACGTCCCCAAGGCCATCGCCGTTGCCGCGGCGAGCTTAACCCAGAGCGGCACTTCCATATGATCCTGGAAGTCGGCCGTCACCAGGGCGAACGTGATAATCCCCATGGCTTTCTGCGCATCATTCGTGCCGTGCGTGAAGCTTTGCAGCGCGGCGGTTACGATTTGCATCGAACGGAAGCCCTTATTTACGGTATGCGGACTGCGTCTGGCGAAGATCCATTTTAAAATCATCATGACAATAAAGCCGATCACGAAAGCGATCACCGGGGAGAAGAGCAACCCTTCGACGATCGTCGTAAACCCGCTCCAGTTCAGCTTGTCCGGTCCTGCGCCGACATACACGGCCCCCGCCAAAGCGCCGATCAGCGCATGGGAGGAAGACGAAGGAATTCCGAACCACCACGTAATGAGGTTCCAAATGATCGCGGCCAGCAGCGTAGCGATCAGCACTTCCAGACCGTTATCCAGCTTTGCCGGATCGGCCACGCTGCCGCCGATCGTTTTGGCGACCCCTGTGAACATAATCGCGCCCAGAAAGTTCATGACGGCTGCCATCATAATCGCCGTCCGCGGCTTCAGCGCGCGCGTCGAGACCGAAGTTGCGATCGCATTAGCCGTATCATGAAACCCATTGATGAAGTCAAACGCCAGCGCCAGTATGATAACGATAAGAATAATCAATAAACTCGTATCCATAGCTTTTTTGCACAGATGGCTGTCTCTCTATGTAAATCCGCGCAATTCCAACCTCCCGAATGTCGAATATAAAGTGAAGTTCTTAAGAATTACGCATAATGATGGATTCCAGCATATTGGCCACTTTTTCGCAAGCGTCGGTCGTTGTTTCCAGCCGTTCGTAAATCTCTTTTTTCTTGATCAGCTCAATCGGATCGGTCACTTTCATGAACAACTCTTTGATGCAAATCCGCAGCAATTCGTCGCCCTGGTTCTCCAGGTCGTTCAGCCGGATCGTATACTCGCGGATCGCCAGCAATTTTTTCTGAGACAGCAGATGGATCGCCTTTTGGATTTCGTATGCCGAATTGCGCAGGATTTCCGCAAAACGGGCGATATATTCGTCAGGTTCGGTCAAATGGTACATGAAGAATCGAGAAGTCGAGGCTTCCAAACCGTCGATGACGTCGTCCAGCGCCGTGATCAGGTGCATGATGTCGTCCCGTTCGATCGGGGTAATGAACGTTTTGTTCAATTCCACGATGATTTTGTGGGTGTATTCGTCGCATATGGATTCGAATTCCTTCATCTTTTTGGCGAACGCTTCAACATCTTTGAACTCCGCCACCTGCTGGGCGAAATAATCCGCCGAATGCACGATCGTATCCGCCATGTCCTCTAACGTCTGGAAAAAGATATCTTTCTTCTTCACTCGCATCAGTATCCCCTTTTCTCTCCATAAGGTAATTCTTGCGGTCGATTTTACACAACCTTGAATATCTTATCACAACTATTTAACAGATAGGAAATAATGTCGCAAACATTTCACGATCACGCTTAGATTTCCCCTAAATCTCCCAAAGATATCCTTCGATCGCCCTGAAAATACAAAATCTGCCTGACTCGATTTTACTCCGCCTTAACATGGCTGGCGAAATCCGGAGTGTTCGGCACGACATGGATAAACGTCTGGCCCGGCACCATCGGCAGCTCCACATTATCTTTAATGAACCGGATGATGTCGCCTTCCTTGCGGACCCATTCGCCCCGAATCACTTTGCCTTTCTGGAACAAAACCGCTTCGCCGCCGAGCGATAACCCTACCTCCAGCCGGCCAACGTCGTCCAGCACCCGGTGGTCGGCTCCCATCACGACAACGTTCGCGGCGGTCAACCGATCGCCGCTCTCCAGATCGGCGTGCGGCGCGCCATTGATGGACCGCTGGTAAAGCCCGGTCGCGGCATCGTATTCGTATCCGACCCGGTAATTGTCCAGTTGGAAGGTAATCTCCACGTTATTCGCGGTCTCAAACGAATGGGGTTGTTCGTTATCCTTATAAAAAGCGTACGCGGGCACCGCTCCATCCTCCGTTGCGTATCCGCGCTTGGCGGCGCCTTCCAGCAGCTTCTCCACGTTGGAATACAAATTGTGCGGCGCCTTCCGGGACTTGTCCCGCCAGAAGAAGGAACCGGCATTCGTGATCTCGTCCAGATCCTCCTTATGCTGCCTTTGCAAGATCGCATAGGCATCGTTGCTCGCACCGGCATGTACCAGCACGCCGTGATAACTTTCGCCCAAATCGATCATGTACGGGCGGATGCTGCGGATCGGACCGATCTTGGCGTTGTCCGCCTGACTGTGAAAGATCGAGACCAGCCGCGTGACCCCGCCTTCGGCCAGCACCTCGTAAACGACATCCGCGTCAATCAATCCCGATTGCGGGCGGGCCGCCGGCGCATTATTGATCATGATGGCGACCGGTCTGCGGGTAAGCGGCTCCTCCAGCGGCAATCCCGTCAGCGGGGCCGTATAGGCCGGGGGCGCCGGTTCGGGCGGAACGTTCTCCTCCGGGACCGCCGTTTGCGGCGGAGCAATGCCGTCCGCGGGCGGAACGGCTTCCCCGTTCTTGCCGCAAGCGGACAGTAGGACGATGAGCAGCGATACGAGCAGCCAATTTAACTTTAATGATTTCAAAGGCATGTTCCTCCGTCATAATTCCTGAGTTTTCTACATTATACGTTGAATCGCCGATTCGGGGAAAGCCGAAACATCACGCAGGTAAATTAATTGTTAAAATTTAAAATAATAATTGATTGTTTTAAATTTTGTCCCTAATATGAATACTAAGATAGGGGAAGATTTCCACGAAAAAGAAAGAACATTGTCGCCGCATGAGCGGAAAGGAGATTGAGAAATGATCGTAAAATGGTTACGGGAAAGTACGGTTGCTTCCTGGCTGCTTTTGCTGATAAGACTCTACGTGGGATATGAGTGGCTGACCTCCGGTTGGGGGAAAGTGACGGGCGGTTTCGACGCCGCCGGATATTTGAGCGGAGCCTTGGCGAAAAGCGGCGGCGAACACCCCGCCGTGCAGAGCTGGTGGGCTTCGTTCCTTGAGCTTTTTGCCTTACCGAACGTAGGCCTGTTTAATATCCTGGTTCCTTATGGCGAGGTGCTCGTTGGGCTCGGCCTTATCCTGGGTGGCTTCACCTGGCTGGCTGCCTTCTTTGGCATGGTCATGAATTTCGCCTTTTTATTCTCGGGCACGGTAAGTACGAACCCGCAGCTGCTCCTGCTGGAAATCTTTATCGTGGTGGCCGGCTCTAACGCCGGACGGATCGGTTTGGATGCCTTCATCCAGCCTTATTTCCGCAAAACCTTCGGGCGGCGGCGCTAAAGTTCGCTTCCATCGAAAAAAAGCGCAGACCCCAAACCTTGGGTACTGCGCTTCATTTATTTCGACCGGCCTTTCGTTTAACCGGACAAGGAACCTCCTCCCGTCAACGGCCGCCGAACTTCCAGCAGTTCAAGCTAAGGCTCCCATACTGATAATCCTGAAACAGCTTCACGGCCTGCCGCTCGTCATCAGCCGCCCCCATGGCGTACAGCAGCGGCGCAAAATGCTCCCGTCCGTAGGAAGGGATCGCCATGCGCACATGCGGAGCTTTGCGATCATAATCAAACAGCTGCCGCAAGTCCCAGCTCTGCAGTTGCCGTCCTACCCAATCGTCGAATTCGACGGCCCATTTGGCCGGTTCCCGCGCTTCCCCATCCAGCAGGCGAAGATTATGAACGAGTCCCCCGCTGCCAATCACAAGAATGTTCCGATGCCGCAATTCGGCAAGCATCTTGCCGATGGCATACTGCTCCTCGGGTTCGCGTTTGGCGTCCACGGATAAAGCCACCACCGGGATATCGGCGGACGGAAACAACAGCCGCAGGACGACCCAAGCCCCGTGATCGAGCCCTCTGCCCGCTGATGGCTTATACGGCAAATTGTGCGAACGGAAGATCTCCTCAATTTCTCCGCTGAGCTCGGGACTGCCCGGAGCCGGGTATTCAATCGCATACATGTCTTCCGGAAAACCGTAGAAATCATGCATCGTTGAATGGGCTGTATCGGTCGTGACCCATTGTACCGGAGCTTCCCAATGGGCTGAGAAAATCACGACGGCTTTGGGCGGTTCCAGCGTTGTCTGGCCCAGTTGACGAAGAAATTCCGTATATGCGTTTTGCTCGATGGCCAAAGTAGGCGATCCGTGTGCAATAAACAATGCAGGCTGAGACATGAGCTCCCAAACCTCCCTACGCCAAAAAATGGTTACATCTTCATTGTATCCATCCAAGAAGAGTTTTACCAGTTTTTGTGTACCCGGTCCGCCGTGAACCTTCCCTCCCCGCCTTCAGATCATCCAATGCTGCCATTCGGTTTGCTTGGCCTCCAGTCCTCCGAGCCATTCCTTCGTCTTCCGGATGACCTGGTGCTGGTGTTCGCCGGACGAAAACGTATGATTGCCTTGGAAAATAATTTCTTTATCGCAGCGCCCCTCCGGCCGCATCCAGAACACCTTCTGAAACAAGAAAGCGTAATCCGCCGGAATCGTATCGTCGGAAGTTCCATGCACCACAAACACGTCGCCGGTAAATTTAACGGCTTCCTGGAACGGCTGAAATTCGCCAAGCGAATCGAAGAACTTCGGCGTCAGCCCATATCCCATATAGTCTGCGGCACCTTGCTTCACCGCCCGGTCGTATAACTCGCGCCCGGTAATTTTGACGATATCGCTGAACGGATATCCTACGGCCGACCATAAGACAAGGTTTTTCACGCGCCGGTCTCGATTCGCGGTCAAGAGGGCCATCAAACCGCCAAGGCTGTGCCCGATCAGCGACACCCGCGTCGGGTCGATGTCGAACGCTCCAAGACCATAGTCCAACACCGTTCGGGTCTGGGCGACCATAGACTCCACTCCATGCTCGCCGTAATTGCCGCTGCTCTCGCCGCAGCCGAGGTAATCGAACCGGAGCACGAGGAAACCGTCCGCCGCGAGTTCCCGCGCCGTCTTCACAAACAGACGGTCGACGCCGATCCGGCTGCCGACGAAGCCGTGGCAAATGACGACCAGGGGAGCGCGGTTGCAGCGCCCCCCTGTTTTATTCTCGGCCGGGTAATGTATGCTGGCCGCAAGCTGTTCTTCTCCATGATTGATGACGATTTGTCTTTCCATATCCCCGTCTCCTCCCCGTACTCCGGCAATGATTTTTATAACTACTAAATCCGATAAGTTTAATGTGATTTAAACTCATCTTATCATTTCCGGAAACGGGGTGTCAATCGGTACGCCACGGGAAGCCTGCGGGCTTATTCGTAAGATTGCCGGAAATAAGCATGGGTCGTAACCCGGCCTTCCCACTCTTTCATGAACTGGTGATTGCCCATATGACCTTCGTCGCAATTTTCGTCATCTCCGCACAACATGCCGCCCTCCTCGGCGGTATCGTTCGTTACGATTTCTTCCAGGCTGCCCCGGGAGTTGCTGTTCAGCAAATACCTCCGGGTCAGCTCCGATTCATATTTTCCCACTGGCTCTGCCTCCCGCAACGATTAGTGTACAGGTCACTAACCGGCAAAGCATGCCTTTTCGCCGGCGCCTGCTCGGTCCTGAAAACCTGATTTTTTGAACTCGCACTTATAGTTTTGGGAGGGGGGGACGCTTTTTATTCCTAGTTCAAGGAATGTTCATAATCCATCGGTTCCGTTCGGGCTACCGACTCAGCCCTGCCATGGTCCCTTGCGAATCGGACAAGGGATGCAGTATACTACTGGAGAAAAACGGTAATGCAAAACGCTTTTCGGGAACATCAAGACGTGTACAACCTGGGAGGAGAGATACTTTCATGTATATCCATGAAATGATCGGCGAAACCAAACGATTGCGACAGCGGATGACGCCGGAGAACGAAGCGTATTTCGGGGAAATGGTCATGCACTTCCGCTCCGGCGCAAGCTCGCTGACCGAAGCCAAGGGCGAGGAAATCCTGCTTGGCCTGGCTCGGCAAATCGTCAAAAATCAGGAAAAAGGGGTTTCGGCGGCGGAACTGTTCGGTAGCGACCCGGTGGCGTACTGCGAACAGCTGGCGGATGACGTGCTGACGCGGAAGCCGCGGACGCTGAAGGACAAAATCAAATATTACGCCATGATTCCCTGGGTTGCTTTGACCTGGGTCTTCTTTATTTATATGATCACCGGCTTTTTCAGCAAATGGTTCGGCGGCGAGCTGGAGTACACGCAAATCAGCAGTTCTTCCCTCCTGATCATCGCCGTGCTGTCGATCGTCCTGATCGAGCTGGTCATCCGGTTTCTCGGCCACGGCGGCAAGCCGGCTCAAGCGAAGGCGGAATCCTCCGACTTGAACGAGCAGCCGCAGCCCGCGTTCCGCAGATTCAATCTCCGCGCGTTCGGCCTCTATGTGGCGATCGCAGTCGGGGTCATCTTCGTCGGCTCGTTGCTGAACCGCATCATGCCGGCATTTACCGTATCACCGTGGGACAGTCTGATCATCTTTCTCATCGGCCTGGCCGGGCAGATTTTCATATTTGGCCGACGGTCTAAAGGACGGCAATAGCCACGCTTTCGATTTACTCGTTGGTCTTCGTATTCTCGGAGGAGTTCAAGGGTGTGGGAGCCTTCACCTTGTCAATGACGATAATTCCGTCATACTGCTCCTTCGGGATGAACTGCATCACATTCGGCAGAATCTGTTCTGAGGTCATCCCATCCTCGGAAGCGTAGATCGGCCGGAACATCCAGGCATTTCGCGCATCCTTTACTTTATGCTTGCTCAAATCAATAAAGGAATTCGCATATCCGCTTTGCATGATCAGGTGCTCGAGACTTCCTTCCGTGGCAGGCTGAATCGTAAACGGTTTTTGTGAAGTGATCGTCACGGATGAACCGCGATTCATGTAAAGTCCGATCACATACATGTTATCCTTCAGCTTCCGCTGCAGCAGTTCGCCCATGCTCGTAAAGCTGTGGATCCACTTGCCGTCTTCCTTCACCCGCATTTTCGAAGTGTTTTTGGCCAAATGATCATTGTGGGCCCACAAAATCACTTTTTTCCCCGGATACAGCGTCCTCATCACCCATTCGAGATTTTCCGCCATCAATACGTCCCGAGAGGAATAAGCATCCTTGACATCCTCCAGCCCGCTCTCCAGAAAAGCGATATGGTCGCTTAAGCTTCTCAGAAAAATATCGGCGATATGAGGCTGGTTGGGATAAAAAGCCGTCAGTTCATTACGGTGCTCCTCCACATACTTGATGACTTCATGATATTGAGGCACATATTTGTCGATCACAGCCCGCATTTCCTTTTTGTAAGCCGGATCCTTGGTAGAAAGTCCGTATTTATTTATAACGTCGTACCAGTCCGTGACCGCCTGTAATTCCATCCGAAAAAAAGCTTTTCCCTTGTTTAAGTCCAGCCTTGCGATCCCCTCGCCAATAAATTGGGTCAAATAAGAGCTCGTAAACTGATTGTCATATCCCGCCAAGTACAGCGGTTTGTCGCCCTTTCCCTGCTCTTTGATATAATCGAACAGCTCCAAGGTTTCCTTGGAGTGCCAGATCGGAAAGATCGAAGCGCCCATCATCTCCTCCGGGGTAAGGGAATCCCGGGTCTCGAATACGGCCGCCGCATCCCCCATCCCCGATTCAAAAGCGATCACGTCAAAGTCCATCTCTTCGTGCAAAAATTTAATCAGTCTGGTTTTTATACTGCTGTATTCGGCTACGCGGTGGAAATTTTCCCCGAGACTGACAACGGTTTTATCCTTTAACAGCGGCTTTAAAAAGGCGAGGTCGCTATAATCCACGGACTCCAGCGACGTCAACGGATGGGCGTTTTGCCGCAGCCACTCCTTCTGGCTCTGGTCAATCGCGGCCAGAGCATCGGCAGGTGCCAATACCATGGAACAGACTAACATCAACGATAACATGACTCCGGTCCATTTTTTGAATCGCATCTTCATATTTACCATGTCCCCTAAGTTCTCTAGATTTCCACTTTCCGGTTCATCAAATATACGATTGCGAATAACATCAGCCCCACAAAAGCTATTTCAAATAAGGCAGGCCCCCAGGCAATAGAAACTCCCGAAGAGACCGAGGCCTCTATCGCTCTCTTTGAACTCGATTCGATAACAACGAAGGGCACCCCTTGTCCGGCACCCACTCCAAACAATTTGCTGGCAAGCCAGCCGGATCCGTACTGAATGACCAGAAAACTCAATAGGCCGACCCAGGTTCCGAGCTTGCCGCGTATCATTGCCCCGATAGTAATCGACAACGCCACCAGCGCATACAAAAACGTATATATCAACAACAATTGCATTGCGATTGACGCCAAGTCGGGGAAAGACAATACGAGTTGCTCGAAGCTCTGAATGCCATTACCGTAAAAGAGCAGATGATCATACAGCCCAAATCCGACAAAAGCGTTATAGATGAATCCGTGAATGATAGCGACGATGCCCAGAAGGAGGATGCCGATTAGCCCGAGCATCCAGGGAGACAGAACGCTCCATATCGTACGAACGGGCAACAGTCTCCGGCTGTAAGCTCTTAGGTTGTTCTGGAATGTTCTCAGCGAAAAAATAACGAGCAGCATAGCGACAAATAGATATAACATCACACACAAAGCAATAATCGAGGCCTGAACCCACCCTCTGGAGTTGCCGTAAATTGAGAAAAAAGCTTCAGTAATCACCAATATGGCACCTACAATGAGAAAGGTATTGCCATTTCTTTTCAAATCGTACTTCAGCAATCTCAGCATTTACGCAAACACCTCCTTAAACATATCGTCGACGCTTTTGCCGTATTTGACCCGCAAATCCTCCACTTCTTCCTGTATGACGATTTCCCCGTCGCGGATAAAGATCACCTCATCGAAGATCCGCTCGATATCCCGCACCAAATGCGTCGAAACGATCAAACTGCTGTCCTCGCTGTAGAACTCCACAATCGCATCCAAAATTTTATCCCGCGCTACCGGGTCTACGCCTCCGATCGGTTCATCCAGCAAATACAGCTTGGCGTTCCGCGACAGCGTTAGTGTAAGCTGCAACCGCTCATTCATCCCTTTGGACAGCGAACTGATTTTATCCCCTTCATTCAGTTGCATAAATTTCAGCATTGTCTGGGCTTTCTCCTCGTCAAAATCGGCGTAAAAATCCCGGTATAGCCCTATCGCGTCGCGCACCTTCATCCACGGCTCGGTCAGCGGGCGGTCCGGCATAAATGAGACGAGCGACTTGGTCGCCAATCCCACCGGCGTCCCGTCTACCGTTACTTGTCCGCTAGAAGCCGGAATCAAACCGGCGACAATCTTCATCAGCGTGCTTTTTCCGCTGCCGTTGGTGCCGAGCAGGCCAACGATTTTTCCTTTGCCGACGCTCAAGGATACGCCGCGCAGCGCTTTTTTGCCACCGTAAGACTTGGATACGCCCTTCAGCTTCAATAGTTGATCCATTTGATCTGTCCGATCCTTCTGATCCATCCGCTCCATCTTCCTCCCTCCTATCGCCGTTCTTCGCTTTGCACGGCTTCCGCGACAATCGCCGCGATATCCTGACTGCTGAAACCCAGCTCCTGCATCCCGCCGATGAAGCGGTCGAGCAGTTCGCCGGCCATCTCTTTTTTAATGGTCATAATTTTCGATTCCTCGCTTGTCACGTATCTTCCGAGTCCGCGTTTCGTTTCCACGACGGCTTCACGCTCCAATTCCTGAAAAGTCCGCTGCACGGTGTTCGGGTTGATTTGCAGCTCGGCCGCGAGCTCGCGCACCGACGGGATTTTATCGCCAGCCTTGAGTCTGCCGGTCACGATTTCCCGTTTTAAATAATTCATGATTTGCAAATAGATCGGCAGATTATTGTCGAATTCGATGGTCACATTTCATGGCTCCTTTCCGCCGTATGTCGCGGGTATAGATTTTACCGGTCAAGCGACATCCCGTTTTTTAAACGTAACAAAGCTGATTGCGAGAAACAAGGCCAAATAGGCGGCGATCACCACGGCGGAGAAGGTTAACGTCATGCCCGGCAACGGCGGATTCCCGTTCATATAGACCGATAAGTCGGCATTGGCGAAAATAATATATTTGGCGAAGGCATATCTCGAAAGCAGAACCACCGCCAGCTCTTCCAGCAAGACGAGAAACATGCCGATGCCGATCGTCGCCCCCGTTGAACGCGTCAGAATGCTGGCAAGGAAAGTAATCGTAACGTAAACGACGGTATAAACAAGTTGATACCAGGCGCCATACAGAACATCGTCCCAACCCGTTCCCTGCACGCCGCCGAATCCGAAGATCAGCCCTCCGCCGAGCAGTGCAACCGCAAGCGTAAAGACGAAGAGCGACAGCGTGAACAGCAGCACGGCTACATATTTGGAAGCTAGGATGCGGATGCGGCTTTGCGAACGAATCAGCAGCAGTTTGATCGTTCCCAGACTGTGCTCCTTCGCTACAATGCCGGCCGTACAGATGATGACCAGTAACGTGAGCATTTGCCCTAAGCCGTATCTCGACACCGCCATCGCGGCAAACTCAAGAAACGCTGGCGGTTGCTCCGAAAAAGCATACATCATGTAAAGCATCCCGGCGATAAACACGGCGATCAGCGCATAAGGGATGAAAAAGCTGCGTTTCTTGGACATCTTCAGCCATTCATTTACGACAAGCCGGGTAAAACTAAGCAATTTGGTTCCCTCCCGTCCATTTCAAAAACTCGTCTTCCAACGAGGCTTTAACCTCTTCAATCCGATATATGGCGATGCCTTCGCCGCCCAGCGCGCCAACGACGCGCGGAATATAGCTGTCGCGCACGGAAACCGTCACTTCTCCCCGCTCCGGAGACATCCCCAGCATGCGGATTTCTTCCATCCGAATCAGCCGGGCTTTCGCCGCTTCGGCGTCGCCTACCCGAAACATCACATTCACCCGCTCCTCGGCCTTCTCGGCAGCTCCCCCCAGGACGCGTTCCGTCACGAGCTTCCCTTCCTGGATGACGACCACGCGGCTGCACATCAGCTCCATCTCGGCCAACAGGTGGCTGGATACGAGCACGGCGATGCCTTCTTCGGAAGCGATGCGCTTGAGGTAGTCGCGCATTTCCCGGATCCCCGCAGGATCGAGCCCGTTCGTCGGCTCATCGAGAATCAGGATCGACGGACGATGCAATAAAGCTTGCGCAATCCCGAGGCGTTGGCGCATCCCCAGCGAGTAGGCTTTCACGCGTTTATTCATCGCCTTCTCCAAACCGACCAGCCGGGTAACTTCCCGAATCCGCTCTTCCGTGATCCCCTCGCTCATCCGCTGATATTGCTTCAAATTGTCATACCCGGTCATATACGGATAAAACTCCGGATTCTCAATAATCGCGCCGACATGGGCAATCGCTCTTGCGAAATGCTCCCGAACGCTGACGCCCTTTATCTGCACGTCGCCCTCCGTCATCCCGATCAAGCCGACGATCATCCGGATCGTTGTCGTTTTCCCTGCACCGTTCGGCCCCAGCAGACCAACGATTTCCCCGCGTCGAATATCAAAAGACAGCTTATCGACGATCCGCTTGCTGCCGATGCGCTTCGTCACCTGTTTAACCGACAATACGACCGGTTCCCGCCCTGCCGCGTTAGCCGGGGCCGCGGCCGCCTCCGCGCCGGCCGCCCCGTTTTCCGTATGCTCAAGTTGCACGTTCACTTCGATCCACTCCTCCAATGTATCAGTGTCATAGTTAAATAGTACACTAATGCATTGGTATTGTAAAGCCCATTTTCAACATTTGTTCCGGGCGAGTACTAGCTTGCCTCCCCGTGCGCCGCTGCCCCTGGTGTGCTCATCCCGGTCGCCAACTGACCTTTTTGGCCGTAAACCGCCGGCTCTCCCCGATCCCCCAACTCAAACGCACACAACGCAAAAAAGCCCTCTTCGACCGAAATCGAAGAGGGCTGCCAGCTTCACGAATCGCTGAATTCCCCGGTATCCCTAGATCAGCAAGTTAAACAAATTCAAATCCCGATTAAGCTCGGTATATACGATCCCTTTAGCGGCCATACGACCGATCAACGGCTCATAATCGGCTTTGTCGCTCAGTTCAATGCCGACCAGGGCCGGGCCGTTCTCCTTATTGTGCTTCTTCGTGTACTCAAACCGCGCAATATCGTCGCTCGGCCCCAGCACCTCTTCGAGGAACTCGCGGAGCGCTCCGGCACGCTGCGGGAAATTGATCAGGAAGTAGTGCTTCAGCCCCTCGTAGATCAGCGACCGCTCCTTCATTTCCTGCATCCGGTCGATATCGTTGTTCCCGCCGCTGATCACGCACACCACCGTCTTCCCGCGAATCTGGTCGCGGTACATATCCAGCGCGGATACGGGCAACGCCCCTGCCGGCTCCACCACGATGGCGCTGTCGTTATACAACTCAAGAATGGTCGTGCACACTTTGCCTTCCGGAACCTGGACGATATCGTCCAGAAGGTTGGCGCATATCTCATAATTCAGATCGCCGACCCGCTTGACCGCAGCCCCGTCGACGAATTTGTCGATCGATTCCAACGTCACTACTTGCTTCCGCTTCAAAGCCTCCGTCATGGACGCCGCGCCGGACGGCTCCACGCCGATCAGCTTCGTTTCCGGACTGACCGTCTTGAAATAAGTCCCGACGCCCGACACCAGCCCGCCGCCGCCAATCGTCACGAAAAGGTAATCGGCCGGCGTTGTCAAGCTTTCCATAATCTCCATGCCGATCGTCCCGTTTCCGGCAACAATCTTCGGATCGTCGAACGGATGAATGAAGGTCATGCCGCCTTCCCGGCAGGCTTTCATCGCCTCCGCGTACGCATCGTCATAGGTGTCCCCGATTAGGACGACCTCCACGTGTTCGCCGCCAAATCTTTTCACCTGCTTGATTTTCTGGTTTGGCGTCGTGCTGGGCATATAAATTTTCCCTTGAATGCCAAGAGCGTTGCAGGAGAACGCTACGCCTTGCGCATGGTTGCCGGCGCTAGCGCACACGATGCCTCTCTCCAGATCCTCGGGTTGCAGGCTGCGGATCATATTATACGCCCCGCGGATCTTGAACGAGCGCACGACCTGCAAATCTTCCCTTTTTAAATAAACGCTGCATTCGTATTTGGACGATAACGTCGCATCGAGCTGCAAAGGGGTTCGGGTGACCACTTCCTTCAATACATGATGCGCCTTGACGATGTCTTCCATGCCTACGGTTTGTCGTTCCGCCTGATTCATCTAGTTCTCCTCGCTTCTGCTCAAATCTCTCATTCTAATAAAGTTACACCCGAAACCGCCTCCGGTTCAAGTTATTTTGCGCGGCGGCAGGCAAACGCCCCTCCGTGCGGGCAATACTCCCGGGTCGGAAGGGCGTTACGGTCACGAAGGGTTATTTTTTCTTCGGGATTAATCGGTCGTCGGTATGGCCTTTGGAGTTTTTCTCCTGGGATAGCTCGCTCAGTTCCCACTCCATCGTGCCGTAAACCGGGTCGGAAGGGAACTCCTCGCCTTTTTGCAAATACTCTTCACGTCCCAGCTCGTCCCGGTACACGCCGTCAACTTCCACTTCTTCGCGCGAGACCGGTAGCATTTCCTTCATCTTGTCGCTCATATTAATGCCGCCTCCCGATAGAGAATTGCGGGGGAATCCAAAATGATATCTCCCCAATATCCCTTAACATGCGCGAATCGGAAACGGATTATCCTTGAATGCGGCTACGCGGAGCGCAGGTTGTCGGCGTCCCCATCCCTATACAAGTGCCTTCGCGGCGATATCCGTACGTTGATGCTTGCCCTCGAACGTGATGTGTTCTGCCGCCTTGTACGCCTGGTCGCGGGCTTCGGCGATCGTCTTGCCGAGACCGACGACGCCAAGCACGCGCCCGCCGTTCGTGACCCACTCGTCCGCGTCGTTCTTGGCCGTCCCGGCATGGAACACCAGCGCCCCCGCCGCTTGCGCCTCGTCCAAACCGCGGATCGGCAAGCCCTTCGGATAGGACGCCGGATAACCGCCGGACGCCAGCACAACGCAAACCGCCGCTTGCTCGCTCCACTCGATCTCCGCCTGGTCCAGCGTGCCGTTTACCGCCGCCAGGAAAATTTCGAGCAGATCGCTGTTCAGCCGCGGCAGCACGACCTGGGTCTCCGGGTCGCCGAACCGGGCGTTAAATTCGATTGTCTTCGGCTTGCCATCCGGCGTGATCATCAACCCGGCGAACAGCACGCCGCGGAACGGCCGGCCTTCGGCAACCATCGCTCGGGCGGTCGGCTTGATGATCGTCTCGATCGCTTCGTCAATGATCGAATCCGCGATATGCGGCAAGGGGGAGTAGGTGCCCATCCCGCCGGTATTGGGTCCTTTGTCGCCGTCATACACCTGCTTGTGGTCTTGCGCCGCGGCCATCGGGCGCACGGTTTCCCCGTCAACGAACGACAGGATCGACATTTCCTGCCCTTCGAGGAATTCCTCGATCACGACCTGGCTGCCGGATTCGCCGAACACTTTGTCGACCATGATGCTCTTCAGCGCCGCTTCCGCTTCTTCACGGGTAAAAGCGACCGTTACGCCTTTGCCTGCCGCAAGACCGTCCGCCTTGATGACGATCGGCACCGGACGGCTGTGCAGATAGGCCAGCGCCTGCTCGTAGTCGTTGAACTTCTCGTACGCAGCGGTCGGGATGTTGTATTTCTTGAGCAGGTCCTTCATGAATGTCTTGCTGCCTTCGATATGCGCGGCATTCTTGCGCGGACCGAATACGGGGATGTTCTTCGCCTCGAATACGTCCACAATGCCGTCCGCAAGCGGATCGTCCGGGCCGACGACAACCAGGCCGACGCGCTTCTCTTCGGCAAACGCCGCCAGTTTGTCGAAATCGTTCACCGGAATCGGGACCAGCTCGGCGACTTCCCCGATCCCCGCATTCCCCGGAGCGCAATAAATCGTCCCGGCCTTTGGACTTTTCGCCAAGCTCCAGCAAATCGCGTGCTCGCGACCGCCTCCGCCAATCACCAAAATATCCATACGTCTCCCCCTAAATTGAACTTGGTAGAGCAACTTGATCACGAAGTGGATTTTCTCCACTGATTTGACCCTGAACTAACGTACCCGCACCATGAAGTGGAAATCCTACATCTAAATTCAGCCAAAATGGCAAATCGGGCCGTTTCCGCCAAAAATAAATGGAGGATTTCCAGCAAAATGAGCAAAAACGGCTTATGACCGGCAAAATAGTTGGAGGTTTTCCATTTAGTTAAAGCCGATCGGTCAAACGAACGACATGCTGCTACGTAAAACAAACGGCAGGCCGCCGTAAGCGGTCTGCCGTAGCGCTCCGGCTTAGTGCTTGAAATGGCGCACGCCGGTGAATACCATGGCGATGCCGTACTCGTTCGCAACCTTGATCGATTCCTCGTCCTTCACGGAGCCGCCCGGTTGGATGATCGCGGTGACGCCGGCCTTGGCCGCCGCTTCGACCGTATCGCCCATCGGGAAAAACGCGTCCGACGCCAGGATGCTGCCTTTCACTTTATCCCCCGCCTGCTCGATGGCGATCTTGGCCGCACCGACGCGGTTCATCTGCCCCGCGCCAACGCCGATGGTCATGTCGTCCTTCGCCAGCACGATCGCGTTAGACTTCACATGCTTAACGACTTTCCAGCCGAACAACAGCTGTTTCAACTCCGCTTCGGTTGGCTTGCGATCGGTAACGACCGTCAAGTCGGATTCCTTCAGCGAATGCACGTCGCTCTCCTGCACCACCATACCGCCGTCGATCGAGGTGACGACGAACTGGCTGCTCCGGCTTGCGCCCAGCTCCAGACCGCCAAGCTTCAACAGGCGGATATTTTTCTTCTTCGTGAGGATCTCCAGCGCCTCATCCGTAAAGCCCGGCGCCAAAATAATCTCCAGGAAAATCTCTTTCAGCAGCATCGCCGTATCGGCGTCAATGATGCGGTTGGCCGCCACGATCCCGCCGAAGATCGACACCGGATCGGCTTCGTACGCTTTCTGGTAGGCTTCCAGCACGCTCGCGCCAACTCCGACGCCGCAAGGGTTCATATGTTTGACCGCCACCACCGCCGGCTCGTCGAATTCCTTGACGATTTGCAGCGCCGCGTTGGCATCGTTGATATTATTGTAGGAGAGCTCTTTCCCGTGCAACTGCTCCGCGCCGGTGAGCGTGTCGGCCGCCGCCAGCGGTTTGCGGTAAAATGCCGCTTTTTGATGCGGGTTTTCGCCGTAACGCAAATCTTGGATTTTCTCGTAGGTTACCGTATAACGCTCCGGCAGCGGATCGCCGGTCACCTTCGACAAATAGTCGGAAATCAGGGCATCATAAGCCGCCGTATGGCGGAAAACTTTGGCCGCAAGCCGTTTGCGCGTCTCAAGCGTCGTATCGCCGCTCGCGCGCACCTCGTCCAACACCGTCCCATAGTCGGCGGCGTCGACAACGACGCTGACGTACGCATGGTTTTTTGCGGCCGAGCGAAGCATCGTGGGTCCGCCGATGTCGATATTTTCGATGGCGTCCTCATAGGTGACGTCCGGCTTGGCGATGGTTTCCTGGAACGGATACAGATTGACGACCACCAGGTCGATATAATCCAGTCCCAGCTCCTTCATCTGTGCTTGGTGTTCCTCGCTGTCGCGTACCGCCAGCAGCCCGCTATGCACCGCAGGATGCAGCGTTTTAACGCGTCCGTCGAGGATTTCCGGGAACCCGGTAACATCGGAAATTCCGATGACCGGAACGCCCTCCTTCGCCAGCAGGTTTTTCGTGCCCCCTGTCGATATGATCTCCACACCCAACTGCGACAGCTCGCGGCAAAAATCCACGATGCCCGTTTTATCCGACACGCTTACGAGCGCTCTTTTTATACTCACAATCGGCTCCTCCTTTATTTTGGCGAATCATGCCCCCGATATTTCTCGGGAAATATCGAAACCCCTGCACGTCTTCCTCACGCGACCCATTCCCTGCGAAAATCCCGCAATCAAGCGCATTCCAGCGCTACCTATTCAGACAGAACGGTAACCTTTCTGCCTTCGACGCGCACCCGGTTTTTAGCGAACCACGACACGACCTGCGGATATAAACGCTGTTCCGCCGCATGGATCTTGGCTTCGAGCAATTCCAGCGTATCGTTCGGCGCGATCTCAACCGCCGCTTGCGCAACGACCGCCCCGGTATCCATCCCGCCGTCAACCAAATGCACCGTAACCCCCGTCATTTTTACGCCGTAGTCCCAGGCCTGGCCGATCGCGTTTTTACCCGGAAAAGCCGGCAGCAAAGACGGATGAATATTAATCATTCGTCCGGCGTAAGGTTCCACCAGCTCCGCGGTGAGCAGGCGCATGTAACCGGCCAGCACCACCAAATCGACACTGCGCTTCTCCAGCTCGGCAGCGATTTCTGCTTCGTAGTCCTCCCGGCGCGCGTAGGCCTTCGGGTCAAATAGATAACATTCGACGCCGGCCCGACGGGCCCGTTCGACGACGAAGGCTTGCGGTTTGTCGCAAACGAGCAGCACGATCTCGGCATCCAGCTCGCCCGCCCGCGAAGCGTCCAGCAAATTTTGAAAATTGCTGCCCTGCCCCGAAGCGAATACGGCGATCCGATACTTTGCGCCCATTAGACGTCCGCCCCCGCAAAGGTCACTACCCGTTGTCCTTCGTTCACTCTGCCGATGACGTAAGGCGTTTCGCCTGCCTGTTCCAATACGGCGACCGCTTGCTCCGCCTGGTCCTCGGCCACGATAACCACGAGGCCGATCCCCATGTTAAACGTCGTGAACATATCCCGAGGGCTGACGTTCCCCCGTTTCTGCAGCAAGTCGAAGATCGGCAAAACCGGCCAAGAACCATACGCGATTTCGACGTTCACCCCTTCCGGCAGCACGCGCGGGATGTTTTCGATGAAACCTCCGCCCGTAATATGCGCCATCCCCTTCACGTCCACCTGCTCCAGCAGGGATAACACCGGCTTGACGTACAGCTTGGTTGGCGTGAGCAGGACGTCGCCCAGGGCCTCCCCGTTCAGCTCGGGAAGCTTGTCGGTCAAGGCGTAACCCGCATCATCCAGCAGCAGCTTGCGAACGAGCGAAAACCCGTTGCTGTGCACGCCGCTGGACGCAAGTCCGATCACCATGTCACCGGGAGCGATGCGACTGCCGTTCACGATTTTGCTTTTGTCGACGACACCGACCGTAAAGCCGGCGATGTCGTATTCGCCTTCGCCGTACATGCCCGGCATCTCCGCGGTCTCGCCGCCGATCAGCGCGCAGCCCGATTGGCTGCAGCCCTCGGCGATACCGGCGACGATCGCCTCGATTTTCTCCGGCACGACCTTGTCGCACGCCAGGTAATCGAGGAAAAAGAGCGGCTCCGCCCCTTGAACAACGATATCATTCACGCACATCGCCACCGCGTCGATCCCGATCGTATCGTGCTTATCCATGGCAAAGGCGATTTTCAGCTTCGTGCCCACGCCGTCCGTTCCCGACACGAGCACGGGCTCCGCGTATTTGTCCTTGTTCAAACCGAACAAAGCGCCAAAGCCGCCCAAATCGGTCATCACTTCCGGACGGAACGTCCGTTTGACGTGTTTTTTCATGCGCTCAACCGCTTCATTCCCGGCCGCGATATCGACGCCGGCTTTCTTATATGCTTCAGACACGAGAGGGACCCACTCCTTTGGATTAGAGGTAATTCAAAAAAACATCTATCGATCGCAATCCCCAACATTTCATGCTATGAAATGTATCGCGCAGGATCGCCGGCAACCGTCAGCAAGTACAGCCAAACTTCGCTTCTCCGTCAAAATCCGTCCGGGTCGGATAATCGTTATCAAAGCAGGCCATGCAGAGGCCGCCTTTGTAGTCCTTGGCGTTCTCCCCGCCCACAGCCTGGATCAACCCCCGCGGGCTCAGAAACTCCAACGAATCCGCGTTAATCTCCCGGCAGATCTCTTCCACCGATTTGTACGAGGCGATCAGCTCGCCGCGATCCGGCGTATCTATGCCGTAGAAGCAAGGGTTCTTGAACGGCGGCGAGGTAATGCGGACATGCACCTCCGTCGCGCCGGCCTCGCGCAGCAGATTGACGATCCGCCGCGAGGTCGTGCCGCGCACGATCGAGTCATCGATCATCACCACGCGTTTGCCTTCCACGACGCGGCGCACGGCGCTCAGCTTCATCTTCACGCCCTGCTCGCGCAGCTCCTGGCTCGGCTGAATGAACGTGCGGCCGGTGTATTTATTTTTGATCAGGCCCAGCTCGTAAGGGATACCGGTCTGCTCCGCATAACCGATAGCCGCAGAGATGCTGGAATCGGGCACGCCGGTGACCACGTCCGCGTCGACGAACGACTCCTGCGCCATCATCTGCCCCATCCGCTTGCGGCTGGCATGCAGGTTTGAGCCGTTCATGTCGCTGTCGGGACGCGCAAAGTAAATATACTCCATCGCGCACAACGCTTTGCGTTCCGGCTCGGCGTAACGTTCCTCGCGGAGGCCGTCCCGGTCCAGCACCAGCATTTCGCCGGGCTGGATTTCGCGGAGCGTCTCCGCGCCGACGACCTCGAACGCGCACGTCTCGGACGAGAACAGGTACGCGTCACCGCGCCGCCCCATGACGAGCGGCCGCAAGCCGTTCGGATCGCTGGCCGCGATCAGCTTGTCGTTCGTCAGCAGCAGAAAGGCGAAGCCCCCCACCAGTTGACGGAGCGCGTCCCTTGCCGCCTCGACGAAATCCTTCGGCGAGCGGGCGATCAGATGCGCGATGACTTCCGTATCGCTCGTCGTCTGGAAGATCGAGCCGCTTTGCTCCAATTGACGGCGGATTTTCGGGGCGTTCACGATATTGCCGTTGGTCGCCACCGCCAAATCGCCGTCGCGGTATTTAAAAATCAGCGGTTGCGCGTTCGTCAACTTGCTGTCCCCGCTCGTCGAATAGCGGACGTGTCCGATCGAACGGTCGCCGTTCAGCGAGGACAGCTTGTCGCGGTCGAACACTTCCTTGACGAGTCCCATGCCGCGGTGGTAATGGAAGTCCACTCCGTCGGTCGTGCAGATTCCCGCGCTTTCCTCTCCCCGGTGCTGCAGGGCGTGCAGTCCGTAGTAGGACAGGGAAGCCGCTTCGGCATGGCCGAATACGCCAAACACGCCGCATTCCTCGCGTAACGTGTCGAACGGATCGGCATGTCCTGCCCCTTCGTTGTAGTAATCTCCGGTCCAAAGTCTCTGCGCTGGTTTTATTGCATCAGACATGGAATGACATCCTCCCAGGCGCGTGTCAACTGCTCCACCGGCTTGCTCAGAACCTCCGTTCCGTTCACGGCAACGTTCAGTTCGGAACCTTCCACGACCCCGATCCGCGCGCAAGGCACGCCGCGTTCCGCAAGCCGTTTCTCCAGCGCCTCCGCCTTCTCCGGCGAAGCCGACAGCAGAATCCGGGACTGCGATTCGCTGAACAACGCAAAGTCGGGCCGCAGCCCGCTCGCGACATCTACCTTGGCGCCAATTCCGCCGCTGATGCACGATTCGGCCAAGGCGACGGCCAGGCCGCCTTCGGACAAGTCATGCGCCGAACGCACCAGCCCGCTTTGGATCGCTTCCAGCACGGCGCCGAGCAGTTTTTTCTCCGCGTCCAAATCCAGTTGTGGCGGACGTCCTTCCACGACGCCGTGCACGATTGCCTGCAGCTCGCTGCCGCCCAGCTCCGCTTTCGTTTCACCCAGCAGGAAGAGGACGTCCCCTGCCGCTTTGAAGCCCTGCGTCGTAATATGATCCGTATCGTGCACCAAGCCAACCATGCCCACGACCGGCGTCGGATAAATCGCGCCTTTCGCGTTCTCGTTGTACAAGCTGACGTTCCCGCCAATGACCGGCGTGTTCAGCACACGGCACGCTTCCGCCATCCCGTCGACCGCCCGTTCCATCTGCCAGAAAATATCCGGCTTCTCCGGGCTGCCGAAATTCAGGTTGTCGGTGATGGCCAGCGGCTCCGCACCGGAGCAGACGATGTTACGCGCCGCTTCGCTGACCGCGATCCGTCCGCCGACTTCCGGGTCCAGGTACACGAACCGCCCGTTGCAGTCGGTCGTCATCGCCAGCGCCTTGCGCGTGCCGTGAACCGTCACCACCGCGGCGTCCGAACCCGGACGAACCGCCGTGCTCGTGCGGACCATGTAATCGTATTGGTTATATACCCACGCTTTGCTCGCGACGGAAGGCGAGGCCAGCACTTGCTCCAGCGCCGCGCCCAAATCGCGCACCTCTTCGTAACGGGTTGTATCCACCGATGCGTTCTGCTCATAATAAGCCGGCACTTCCGACGGCTTGTCGTAAATCGGGCATTCGTCCACCAGCGCCTTGACCGGCATATCGCCGACCAATTCCCCGTGATGGAACAGCTTCAGGCGGCCATCGTCCGTCACTTTGCCGACCTTCGCGCAGATCACGCCCCAACGCTCAAAAATTTCCCGCGCCTGCGCCTCATCCTTCGGCTCAACGACGAACAGCATCCGTTCCTGCGACTCCGACAGCATCATTTCGTAGGCGGTCATGCCTTCTTCGCGCTGCGGTACCTGGTCGAGATACAGCTCGAGACCGTTGCCGGCCTTGCTGGCCATTTCCGCGCTGGAGCAGGTCAAGCCGGCCGCGCCCATGTCCTGGATGCCCAGCACGATGCCGGTGTCGATTAATTCGAGGCAAGCTTCCATTACGAGCTTCTCCATGAACGGGTCGCCGACCTGCACCGCCGTCCGCTTCGCTTCGGATTCCTCCGTCAGTTCTTCCGAGGCGAACGTAGCGCCATGAATGCCGTCCCGGCCCGTTGGCGGACCGACGTAAAACACCGGATTGCCGACGCCCTTGGCAACGCCGCGCTGGATTTTATCATGGTCGATCAGCCCCACGCACATCGCATTCACCAGCGGATTGCCTTCGTAGCTCTCGTCGAACACGACTTCCCCGCCGACCGTCGGAATGCCGATGCAGTTGCCGTATCCCGCGATTCCGGACACGACGTGCTCGAACAAATACTTCACCCGGTCGCTTTCCAGCTTGCCGAAACGAAGGGAGTTCAGCAGCGCAATCGGTCTGGATCCCATGGAGAAAATATCGCGAATAATCCCGCCCACGCCCGTCGCCGCGCCTTGGTACGGCTCGACCGCCGAGGGGTGATTATGGCTTTCGATTTTAAAAACAACCGCTTGGTTGTCGCCGATATCGACGATCCCGGCGCCTTCGCCCGGCCCCATCAGCACGCGCGGGCCGCTGGT
The DNA here is from genome assembly GCF_022427145.1 of Paenibacillus timonensis. GTDB lineage: Bacteria > Bacillota > Bacilli > Paenibacillales > Paenibacillaceae > Fontibacillus > Fontibacillus timonensis. Next base: position 1,689 of record NZ_JAKSXN010000071.1, on the reverse strand, counting down.
CGGAAAACGACGCAACAGCGGCTTCGAGTTTTTGTAGGCGCAATGCTCGGACCACATGACGCTAAACACGCCGATTTCCGTATAATTCGGCTTGCGCCCGAGGAATCCGCAAATCAGTTCGTATTCGCTGTCGGAAACGCCCATCTGTTTGTAAATTTTCTGCTCCGCAATTTGTTCTGCATTCGGTTCCTTAGCGGACACTTGCTGACTCATGCCGATCCCTCCAAGCTTTCAAAATGGATGTAAACATTCTCTTGCCGTCCTCCGAACCAAGCAAGGAGCTTACCGCCCGCTCCGGGTGCGGCATCATGCCGACGACGTTCCCGCGTTCGTTGGAGATGCCGGCGATATCGTCCACCGAGCCGTTCGGATTTTGAACGTACCGGAAAATAATCTGATTGTTTCGTTTAAGCTGCTCCAGCATCTCTTCATCGCAATAATAGTTACCTTCGCCGTGCGCGATCGGAATCGTGATCACTTCGCCCGGCGCATACAGCGACGTAAACGGGTTATCGTTGTTCTCCACGCGCAGCTCCGTATCATGGCAACGGAACTTCAACGACTCGTTGCGGCGCAGCGTGCCCTGCAGCAGACCGGCTTCCGTCAAGATCTGGAATCCGTTGCAGATGCCCAGCACGTATTTGCCTTCTTCCGCGGCTTTGGCGACTTCCGCCATCACCGGCGCAAAGCGGGAAATCGCTCCGCACCGCAGGTAATCGCCGTAGGAGAACCCGCCGGGAACCAGGATGCAATCGTAAGCGGACAAATCGGTGGCCGTGTGCCACACATAGTCGACCGGTTCGCCCAACGTCTCTTCCACCGCTTTGTAACAGTCGATATCACAGTTGGAACCGGGGAATACGAGTACCGCGAATTTCATGGTTTAGGCCTCCAATTCGAAGCGGTAGTCTTCTACCACCGTATTGGCCAACAGCTTCTCGCACATCGCTTTGACTCGGGCTTCCGCCTCGAAGCGATCGTTCGTGTCGAGCGTCAGCTCCATATATTTGCCGATGCGGACACTGTCCACCTCTCTGAACCCCATGGAATGGAGCGCTCCTTGAACGGCTACCCCCTGCGGGTCAAGTACGCTTTGCTTGATCGTGACATAAACGCTCGCTTTCATCATGTTCCTCGTGTTCCTCCTAAGTTTGGACTTGTGCGGCACGGCCGCTTGGATCTGGCTGGATTCCCATAATTGCTTATGGATCTGCTTAATTACCTGCTTACTTGCTTACTTGCTTGCTTGCTTCATTGCTTGCTTAATTGCTTGCTTAATTGCTTGCTTACCTGCTTACTTGATTGCTTGATTGCATAATAGCTTGCTTACCTGCTTACTTGATTGCTTGATTGCTAATTTACTTAATTGCTTACTTACTTAATTGCTTGCTTACTTATTTGTTCGCTAAGCCTCTTGCTCTCTGGCCCCTACCCTTCCTGAGCGAAAGGGATAATCCTCAAAAGGCTCCCAAAAGGCCATGTTCTGGTCCCTCACTCGCCAGCCCTCAACCTCTAACGGACCGTAATGACGCTATTTACTCATTTCCCGGGTATTTCCCCGGCTAACGGACTCCACAGACGTTATTGGGTCCCAGGTGGCAACTAACTGAGCCGCCCCGGCAAAATATGGTCTCTTCGGTCCGTTACGTCAGTCATCCCCGAATATCCGGATCAATAAGGGCCTTGGGG
>NZ_JAKSXN010000070.1 GCF_022427145.1 Paenibacillus timonensis | reverse complement strand
ATATAGGGGTAGCTTATCATAATCGGGAGGCCGTTTCTTTATGAGGTAGTTCGAATTAGTTTATGGATAAGTTCAGAATGCCTTGTTTATAGCTCCATGTCAGCTTCGGATATTTCTTCTGGAACTCGTGCAGCTCAAGGTAGGATTCCCCATCCACCAATTTGACCGTTTTGGCGGCCAACGTGAAGCCGGTTTGCTTCCCAAGTCGATCCGTGATGGTTAACTTGCCGTTGGTTCGGGTCCAAGCCGGCGTGCCTTGAATCAGCGACGACAACAAGCGGGACGGAGCATACACTTGCTTGCCGCTTTGTATGACATCGATATACCCCGGGTAAGCCGCTCCGTTAAGGTTCAACGAAGCAGGTCCCCCGCTTACGCTTACGTGCCGTACGCCGGCTTCATACAATCCTGTGATCAGCTGCGCGGCTGCGTTGTTGTTCACTTCGATGTCCGGTTTCAGACCGATATGGTTGAAATCGAGCTTCTTAGGCGTCAGGTAAGCTTGGACGGTTAGCTTAAGGGAGCTGCCATTGGATAACGGAAATACGTTCTGGATGCGTGCCTTGCCGTAAGTTTGTGCACCCACGACCTTGGCGATCCCGTTGTCGCGCAATGCACCCGTCAAGATTTCCGAAGCGCTGGCGCTGAGTCCGTTGATCAGCACCACCACCGGCATGCCGATGTCTTCGCCGCCTGTGATCTCCACAGGCTGCAGTTCGCCGCTCTGGTCTGCGGTATACATCAATACGCCATCTTTCATGAAGTGCTTGGCGATATTCGCAGCCGATTCGACGTAACCGCCAAGATTATCGCGCAGGTCCAATACGAGCGCGCCGATTCCTTCCTGACGCAGGGAGGCCAATTTTTCCGCAAATTCCTCGTCCGCCGTATCGGAGAAGGACGAGACGGCGATATAGCCGACCTTGCTCGAAGGGATGACCGATCCGGTGACCGAAGGCAGCGAGAAATGGGCTCGCGTGATCGGGTAAACCAAAGCTTGTCCGTTTCGGTTAACCGTGATTTTAACCTGGCTGTTCTCTTCTCCCTGAATCCGCGCCACGTTCTCACTGCTGGTCACGGATTGCCCGTCCACCTTGGTGATGATATCTCCCGCATGAAGTCCCGCTTTGGATGCAGGGGAGTTCGGCAGCACGTCGGTGATGTACAACTTGTCGTTATAGAAGCGAAGCGTGACTCCGATGCCGACGAATTCCTGATTGACGCCATCCTCGAAGTCCTGCAAATCCTCTTTCGAGAAATAATCGCTATAGGGATCGTCCAGCGAATAAACCATGCCGCGGATCGCATTATCCAGAAATTCCTGGCGCTCCACGCCTTCAATATTGTAGGCTTCCAAGTAATCCAAGACTTCCTGGAGCGCTTGGAGGTCGGAGGAAGATTCCGTTGCACCCAGCTGAATAACGGTCCCGGCCTCGGCGGTACCCGCGGTTCCTGCCGCTTCCGCCGCTCCTGCCGCTTGAGGCATGCCCAGTAGCGTAAGGGACAACATCGGGATTAATGCATACTTGCGGAATGAAGTTAAGATCATATTCAGTTCTTCCTTTACATAATTTTCGATATTCGGGAGCTTGTCATCCCGTGGTTCAGTCTAAGAAGGCGTTGCGTACCCGGCTCCAAAACGGAAACGGCCGGTAACGCACGAAGCTGATTTTCCGCTCAGACACCTGGCAGCGAACGGAGACCAAATCATTGATCGGCAGGTTGACGTGATCGATCGTCAGCAATAAATTCTGTTCCTTGCGCGAATAAATGTCGCAGTGATGATGCTTAGGCAGCACCAGCGGGGAGCCCAAAGTTCGGAACACCCGATTGTTGATCGAAGCAATTTCCGTGATCTGCAGCGCCTCGATCGTCGGATGGATCATCGCTCCTCCCAAACTTTTGTTGTAGGCGGTGCTGCCGGACGGAGTGGATACGCAAATGCCGTCGCCGCGGAACATCTCAAATATCTGGTCGTTGATATCCACTTGGGCAACGACGGTACCGTCGACGCCCTTCAGCGTGAACTCGTTCAAGCAAATGTGGGAGGAGGTCCCCGACCTCTTCTGGATCTCCAGCTCGATCAAGGGATAACGGACGATGCGGGGCCTTAGCAATCCAGGATCCGCATGCCCGCTCATCATTTGCACCAGCTCGGGAATTTCGTCGGCTTTCCAATCGGCGTAGAACCCTAAATGCCCGGTATGGATTCCGACGAATGCGATGGAAGGAATTTGATCGATAAACGTGTGAAAGGCATGCAGCATCGTGCCGTCTCCGCCGATGGAGACGACGATATCCGGGGATTTCGCATCCAGCTCAAGCCCTTGCTCCGCTGCAAGCTTATGGAAGGATTGGGTTAATTCGACGGATAGTTGATCCCCGCGGTCTAGTACATAATATCTCAAGTTGACAAGCTCCTTTGAAAGAGGCTGTTCAAAAAAATTCCGTTTTGAACACGCACTTGAATATCCTTTTGTAAAGATCATAATCAATTCGCCAGCAGAACACAACGTTTCATTTTCGGTGCCGCCAGCGGTGAATGAATCCGGACAGGAATGACAAAATAAGCAGGATGGCCATCGTCGCGAGGAAGAACCGGAGCGCCCCCGGAACGGCTTGCCAACCGTAAAGAATTTCTTTCCGTCCGAACTCGGGCGAAGCGATCGACCACGCCGGCGCGGCTCCCATGAGAGGATTCCAAATGAGCAGCAGCAGCCCGGCAGATAGAACGGCGTGAAGAAAACGCGCCATTAGAAAAGGAAAATATCGCAGGTCGGCGCCATTTAATATGCTGGCAACCTGGGCATGGACCGATAAACCGCCCCAGGAGAGAATAAAGGCTGCGGCTGCTGCTTTGTACATCAGGGGAATCCCCTCCGGTGCCGCCGCCGCTTTGGCGCCCAAGGTGACTTCAAACAGACCGCCCATCAGCGGTTCGGCTAATGGGCTTGGCATTCCCAAGAGCGGCAGCAGATGGCGAAAACCGCCATATAAGGAGCTCATGAAGCCCGAGGCAGTAAGGACCTCAAGAATGACGGAGAAAAATACCACCAAGCCGCCGACGACGGTCATCAGTTGCAGGGAAGACGCTACGGCTTGCCGCAGCAATTCGCCAAGGCTGCGCCCGTCCTGCATCCGGGCCTCGTGCATGGCTTTAAGCGCCAGCTTCAGGCTGAAACGGCCGGATTCTCCGCCTTCTTCGGGGCTTGCCGGCTCGTTGCGGTCGGGACGGTAGAATCGCATAACCAGCCCGATCAGCAGTGCTCCCCCGTAATGGGCTAGAGCGAGCACTCCGGCCAGCTTCGGATTACCAAAGAAACCCACCGAGACCGCGCCGATCAGGAAGATCGGGTCGGACGACGTGGTGAAAGAAACGAGACGTTCTCCCTCGGCGCGGGAAACGAGGCGCTGCTCGCGCAGTTTGGTCGCCAGCTTGGCGCTTACGGGGTAGCCGGAAGCAAACCCCATAGCCAGCACGAAGCCGCCGCTGCCCGGGATCCGAAACACCGGTCTCATCAGCGGATCAAGCAGCTTGCCGAGAAAATGGACAATGCCAAAGCCGAGCAGCACCTCGGAGATAACGAAGAACGGGAACAGGGACGGGAACAGCACGTCCCACCAAATGGCCAGGCCGCGGACTCCGGCCTGCCAGGAAGCTTCCGGATAGCCGACCATCAGTACGGCCAGCAAAAGCGCGGCAAAGAGGAACAGAAAAGCCGTTACGCGTTTGAATACCATGGGTACGCCTCCACATCAAATCATAGTGAAGTGTATGAGTTGACTGGGACAAACAGCACAAAAAAATGAAGGAAGCGGTTTCATGAGGGGCTGATATTTTTGAGCTTCTATGCTAAAATGATTCTAGAAGACCAAAGTGGATCTTTAGAACCAGCTACGATCCTTTCATAAACGGTGCAGCAGCCAAATTTTGTGGATGGAGTGATGTTCATGAGCATTGTCGCAGGTGTTCTTGTCTGTGCTTTTGTTTATGTAATCCGCGCCTCTCTCGTCCATTCCGGCGAAGAGGATTGGCGCAGCTACTGATAGATTCGAGACCCGCACATAAGTAGAAGCTCCGGTAGGAGCTTTTATTTTTTTTTGATATAATAAGGAAAACGGAGGCGGTGAACAGATGAATCAAGGCTTAAGCCTATACGACAACCTAGGCGGAGAAGGGACGATTCGGCGGCTGGTGGAAGCCTTTTACCCCCGGGTTCAGCGTGATCCGCTGCTGGGGCCTTTGTTCCCGGAAGACATCACCCCGGTGATGGAGAAGCAATTTATGTTCTTGTCGCAGTTTTTCGGCGGACCTGCGCTTTATTCCGATGCCTTTGGCCATCCGATGATGCGTGCTCGGCATCTGCCGTTTCCGGTCACGACGGAACGCGCGGAGGCCTGGCTGGCTTGCATGAGCGCTGCGCTTGAGGAGATTGGAATCGAAGAGCCGTTGCGGAACTTCGTGTTGGAGCGGTTGTCCGGTCCGGCTTTTCATTTTGTGAACACACCGTAGACGGTAACAGACGAATCCGCCGGGCGGACTTTTGAAAGGGAGTAGGACGATTTGGAACTTGAACCTCTTTATCAGATCAAAGTCACTTGCATCCATTGCCAAAATGAATTTTCGACTTCGCGCGTGCGTCCGAGCTTTAAACGGGCCGTGCGTACGGATACGGACTTTTGCGGATATTATCAGAAGGAAAATCCGGATTATTACGTCGTTCGGGTCTGCCCTTCCTGCGGTTTTGCTTCGACGGAGAACTCGGTATCCCGCTTAACCGACCGGCAGAACGCCCTGTTCGAGGAGGCGATTGGCAGCCGGTTCAACAAGAAGAGCTATGGCGGGCATCGCGATTGGGATGAAGCGCTGGAAACTTACAAGCTTGCGCTGATTTGCGCTCAAACCATCGGCGAGACCGACCGGATCATCGCCAGCTTGCTGCATCACATCGCTTGGTTGTACCGGTATAAGAACAATGGCGAACAGGAGAAGCGTTTTCTGGAGTATTCGCTGGAGGCTTATATCCGTGTTTACGAAAATGAAGGCGTCGGCGGCAGCGATGCCCGCCTGATGTATTTGATCGGCGAGCTGCACCGGCGGGTCGGCAAATACAACGATGCGGTCAAATGGTTCGGGCGCGTCATCAATGACAAGCGCATCGTGGATGCGGCGATGATCCGGGCCTCCCGCGAACAGTGGGCGTTGCTCCGCGAGGAAATGCTAAACGGGGGACATGAGCTTCCGGAGGAAATGCGCGGCTGACGGACAAGCATCCACGGCGATTTAAACACCAAGAAGGGCCGTCTCAGAGGGAAACGGCCCTTCGTTGCGTATCAATTGCCTTGGCGCCTTGGAATCCAGCGACGCTGCAGTTACCGGACAACCGTATCGGTTAACAGGTAATCGTTGTCGCAGTCCAGCACATGAAGTTTGTTCCCACAGCAAGGAAAGACTAGCAGCTTCTTCTTTCCTTCATGGATCGTCTTCAACTCGCGGGGCTTCAGCGGCAGCAGCACGTTGCTGCTGGAGCAAAACGGGCATTCATGTACATAAACGTCTCCCATGACCACGTCATAGGGCCACGACTGATTAAAGGGGATCATGAAGGATCGGATTCTTGGCCGGCTTGACCGGCAGATCCGGCTTCCGAATCGGCAGACGGATTGCCGGCCTCCTCTTTGGCCAGTTCAGCAATTTTTTGCATTAGGATGTGCTGCGGCATATGCATAAGGTGCTCGATCGGCACTTTGAGTTTGGCGGCTAATTTCACGGCGGTATCTGCCGAAATTTGCAACGGTTTCATCGAAATCCCTCCTGTAATCTGGCAGCGATATAATAGTGCCTCTATTAGCATACACTGTTATCCCATAAGCCATCAATAATAATAACGATGCGGAAAGGAAGCGAACCTATGTCACGATTCGCCGGAACCATTCAACCCACTTGGGACCTCGAAACGATTTTCCCGGGAGGCTCTGCCTCCACGGCCCTGCGCGATCATCTGGATGCTTTGGAGCGGGATATTGCCGCGTTCCAGGCTAAGCTGCAAGAACTGGAGGCTCCATCCACCCTGGAGGAGACGAAGGCACTGGACGGCCTGATCGCGGACCTGCAAGGGGCGGGAGCCCGGCTGTATGAGGCCAACAGCTTTGTCGGCTGTTTGACGGCGCAGGACCAGCACGACAAGAAAGCGATCCAGCTGGACGCCAGAATTACTTCTTTAGGCGCCTCATTCAGCAATGTCATGACCTTATTCTGGAACGTTCTCCGCTTGACGAACGATGAGGTCTGGGAAGCATGGATGAATCGGGAAGAAATTGCGCCGATCTCCTTCGTCCTCTCCGAGAAACGCGACCTAGCTCGGGAAAAGCTGGCGCCGGAACTGGAGAACCTGGTCTCCGACTTGGCGGTGGACGGCTACCATGGATGGGGCCAGCATTATGATACGATCGTCGCCAAAGTGGCTGTGCCTTTTGAAGAGGCGAATGGCGAGGTCAAGACATTATCGGTGGGCCAAGCGGCCAACAAATTGGACGATCCCGACCGGAACGTGCGGGAGCGCGTATTTGCCAACTGGGAAGAAGCTTGGACGAAGTCGGAGGACTACTGTGCCGATACGCTGAATCGCTTGGCAGGATTTCGGCTTAAATTGTACGAGAAGCGCGGCTGGGAGGATACCCTGAAGGAGCCGCTGGCTATCAACCGGATGTCCAAAGCTACGCTGGACGCGATGTGGCAAGTCATCGTCGAGAACAAACCGAAGTTCGTCGCTTATCTGGAGCGCAAAGCCAAGCTGCTTGGCGTAGAGAAGCTGAGCTGGACCGACGTGGATTCTCCGCTGGGCCAAGCGGCTGGCAAAATCACGTACGAACAAGCGGCCGAGGACATTGTCCAGCAGTTCGGCAATTTCAGCCCCAAGCTGGCCGAGTTCGCCACGATGGCGTTTAACAAGCGCTGGATCGAGGCGGAGGACCGTCCCGGCAAACGACCGGGGGGGTTCTGTACTTCCCTGCCGAAAAGCAAGCAGACGCGGATTTTCATGACGTTCGGCGGTACGGTTTCCAACGTGTATACGCTGGCCCATGAGCTGGGGCACGCTTACCACCAATACGTGATGGAGGAGCTGCCGATTTTCAACCAGGATTATGCGATGAACGTAGCGGAGACCGCTTCGACGTTTGCCGAAATGATCCTAGCCGATGCCTTCGTGAAAAATGCGGCGAACGATCAGGAGAAAATCGTCCTGCTCGCCGATAAAGTGCAAAATTCGGTAGCCTTCTACATGAATATTCATGCCCGCTTCCTGTTTGAAACCCGGTTTTACGAGAAACGCCGGCAAGGGGTCCTGGATGCCTCCGAATTGTCCGAGCTGATGGAGGAAGCGCAGCGCGAAGCTTTTCAAGAGGCGCTGGGCAGCTATCACCCGCATTTCTGGGCGTCCAAGCTGCATTTCTATATCACGGACGTACCTTTTTACAATTTCCCTTACACCTTTGGGTATATGTTCAGCACCGGGCTTTACGCGCTGGCGCAGCGTGAAGGCCAAGGCTTTGCGGCCAAGTATGATGCGCTCTTGCGAGATACAGGCCGGATGACGGTGGAAGAACTGGCCGCCAAACATCTGGGGGTCGATTTAACGAAGCCGGATTTTTGGCGCGAAGCGATGGCGGTGAACGTAGCCGACGTCGACGCTTTTTTGGAACTGACCAAGTAACCGGACAACACCCTGCGGGCCCTCGAGAGAGGGTCTATTTTCTTTGATGATTTTTGTCGGAAAGTGGAGAGAGGTGTACTTTGAATAGGTATAAATAACCAAATATGTTGCATATTGTTGATGTAAAGGAAAAATTATCCTATAATGTGGCATAAGCCCTATATCATAGGTTGCAATCTTTGGGGGAAAGGTGGGAGAATATGCTGAAAGCTGAGCAAATTTCGCTCGTTAGGCAGATCGACATGGTTTTTAAGGAGCTGGAGGAGGAACTGGCGGGGTTATCTTCGGGAACCGTTTTTCTGCAGATCCGGAATAATACCGTCGGGAAGTTTGGCATCCGCCACAATCCGATTGCGGGAAGGAACGGGCAGCTTCGCGAGGAAGCGCACGGATTAAATGCGGAACAGATCCACTCTTTTCGGATGATGGCCGTTCAAGCCCTTCAGTTCAAGCGCTACTGGACGCATGGCGAGATCAGCTACGAATTCGCGTTGCGTCAAGGTACCGTAGTCGTCGATGCGGTTATGGAATCGAACTATAACATGGCCAATTTGCTAATTCAGCGGTATCCGCATAAGGATAGCGGAACAAGTACATACGGAAACCTGTCCTCCTAAGGCGAGGGTTCAGGTGACAAGCCATCTTACCGATACTTATGGATTTTATGGGGAAACAGGCGATCTGCTACGCAGACCGCCTGTTTCTATAGAGGGTAAATGGAGAATGCAAGTTACAGGTTCGAACGACCCGACAATTGCTGCTCCGCCAGTTGAACCAAACGTTTCGTGATGTAGCCCCCAAGAGATCCGGTTTCACGGGAAGTATAGTTCCCATAGTAACCGTCTTGCGGAATTTGTACGCCCAATTCCTGCGCTGCTTCCATTTTCATTTGTTGCAACGCAGCGGTTGCTTGAGGAACAATAAGGTTATTACGGCTTCCGCGGCTTTGACCTGCCATGTTTGTCACCTCCTTTGGCGTTTGTGATGTTAGTATGGTTCGTAGGGAGCAAAATATGCGAGGAGTTACAAAGCTAGGGCAGTGGTAATTATTTCATCCCGCCGGGAAACCGCGTCGTGACGCAAAAAAACCGCCTTCTTGAGAAGGCGGAAATTTTGAAAAACAGGTTGGAATCAACCGTGATTCGGATAGATCATCTCCAAAGAAAGCTTTAATTCCAATGTCTGCTGCGGCGTGAGCTCAATGAGTCCGGTCTCGTTCGCCGGAAGCTTCAGATTCGGGGCGTCCGGCAGCCAGGTGTAAGGCTCGATGCAGAAAAATTGATTCGCTTCGCCCTTCGAGTAGATGACCCAAAATTTAAAATATTCCGGATCGGCCGCGTAGCGAAGGCCGTAGCCGTCGTCACGCATCATCAAAGCTTCAACCGGTTTGCCGCCGATGCGCAGCATGGTATCGCAATTCATGCCCTGGAGGTTCATGCCTGGGTTTAAGGCTTCCCAAACCCCTAGCGGAGCGGTCTCTCCGGTTGGGATATTTTCCTCGTCCGAAACGAATAGATCCGACACGGGCAATTGCAGGTTCCAGCGATGGGGCTCGCCGTCAATCATAAACCAGGTATGCAAGCCCAAGCCAAAGGGGGCGGGATTTTGGCCCAGGTGGGTAATTTTAAAGGTTTGCTTCAAGCTTGCTCCTTGCAGCCTGAGCGTCATCTCCAGCTTCAACGGCTCGGGATATTGCCGGATCCAGTTCGGATCGTCGGAGGTCACGAATTCCGTCGTGATCGCGCAGCCTTCATCATCCTCTTCAATATCGCTCACGCACCAACTCTGCGTCCGGTGCAAACCATGGATGTGGTTGTCGTTCGCCGTGTTGCGATCGAACTGGTATTCTTGCCCGGCATACGTGAAATGCCCTCTCCGAATACGCCCGGGGGGAGTTAAGAGCGGGATGCCGAAATGATAGGGCTTCTGCAAATAGAAATCAAGTTCGTTCTCTTCCGGATGACGCAGCACATCGCGCTGCTGGACATTGTCCCATATACGAATGACGTTATTTCCAAGGCGGGGTAGCATCGTGACTTCAAGTTCGCGGCTATGTAAGATGTACGTATCGTAACCGTTCCATTGCCCTTTGGTCACCTTTTTCATATCGTTGCTCCTTTTCCCACATAATCAGATCCTTTAAGCTAGACTAATCATAACACTTTTTCCGTTGGACGAAAAATGGATTTGACACCGCCGCCGGTGCAATTTATCATGATATGCATAACCATAACGCGATGATGAGGGAAAGTAAGCGAAGTATCCGTTCTGCAGAAAGCCGGTGGTTGATGCGAACCGGCGGAGGAGCTTGCGCCGAATGGGCCTCGGAGCGCCGGGCTGAACGCAAGGAGGGCAAGCCTCTTGTCAGTATGCCGGCCGGGTAATCCACGTTACGGATCGGAAAGGCTGATTTTACTGAGGGCCGGCGTCTACCGATGCCGCAATGAATGCTCCATAAATCGGCAAATGAGGGTGGCACCACGGTCTCACGTCCCTTGCGGACGTGGGGCCTTTTTGCATTTATCGGCGGCTGCACCCGCATCCATCCCATGATCAACATGAACCTTAACGATACGAAGGAGGAGTTTATGTCATGAAAAAAGTTCTATCCGGCATCCAACCAAGCGGCAAACTGACGCTTGGCAATTACATCGGGGCCATCAAAAATTTCGTTACACTGCAGAATGATTATGCCTGCAATTTTATGGTCGTGGATTTGCACGCGATCACCGTCCCGCAGGAACCGGCCGCACTGACGGAGCAATCCGAAGCGGTAGCAGCGCTGTACATCGCCGCCGGCATCGATCCGAACAAAGCGAACGTCTACCTGCAATCCCACGTGATGCAGCATGCGCAGCTCGGATGGCTGCTGACGACGCTCACCTCGATGGGCGAATTGGAACGGATGACGCAATTCAAAGACAAGTCGGCCGGCAAGGAATCCGTAGGGGCCGGGCTGTTCGTCTATCCCGCATTAATGGCGGCGGACATTCTGATTTATAACGCAGACCTGGTGCCGGTTGGGGAAGACCAGAAGCAGCACCTGGAATTGACCCGCGATTTGGCCGGTCGGTTCAACCATCGGTTCGGCGACTACTTTACGCTACCGGAGCCTTATATTCCGGAGGTGGGCGCACGTATCATGTCCCTTGACGATGCCTCCAAGAAAATGAGCAAAAGCAATCCGAATCCGGGCAGCTATATTGCCCTGCTGGACACGCCGGACGAGATTCGCAAGAAGATCAGCCGGGCGACCACGGATTCGGGCCGCGAAGTGAAATTCGATCCGGCTAGCAAACCGGAGGTCAGCAACCTGATCACGATCTACAGCCAATGCTCCGGACTGTCGATCGCCGAAGTGGAACAGCGTTACGAAGGGCAAATGTACGGGCCGTTCAAAAAAGACCTGGCCGAAGTCGTCGTTGGCGTGCTGGAACCTCTCCAACAGCGTTACCGCGAGATTCGCGAGTCGGGCGAGCTGCGCAGCATCTTGCGCCAAGGCGCGGAAAGAGCGTCCGAAATGGCCGAGAAAACGCTGCAGGATGTCCAGCGTATGATGGGATTTGTTGGCAAATAAACAACCTTGAAGGATACATTTAACGAAAGCCGCCGGACGCGTCCGGCGGCTTTTGTGTCACTAAATTGTCATAGTTACCGTGCGATATTCCATCGATTGTCAAACACTTCTACGTTTTGATATGATAAAGTTTATAGCGAGAGGGTTAAATTGTTGAAAAATTTATGAACTAAAGATATAGGTGTACCTAAACTAACCCTATTCCAATTGTAGGAGGATTGAATCGCGCGTGGACAAACCATTAAGTGTTCAGGCTTCTGCGGAATCCGCTGCGTTGTCCGTGAGACCTACTCCTCCGGGAGAGACGGCGACTTGGAAAGATTTCATCGCCTTGACGAAACCGGGCATTTTGCGCTCGAACTTGATTGCCGCGTTTGCCGGGTTTTGGGTGGCTTCCCGATGGGAGCTTGATTATATTCAATTAATTGTCATGCTGCTGGGTACGGCGCTGGTGATGGCGTCGTCCTGCGTTTTTAACAATTATTTCGACCGGGAAATGGATATGAAGATGGCTCGGACGAAGAACCGCGCACTTCCTACGGGGAAATTATCCCCGAAAACGGTGTTGTGGTATGCGGTTGGTTTGGGCGTCTTAGGCTTAACCGTATTGTTTGCCTTTTCCGGTCCGTTGGCTGGGTTGTTTGGCGTGGTAGGCATGTTTGTTTACGTGGTCGTCTACACGCTGTGGCTCAAGCGCAGCTCGACCTGGAGCACCTCGATCGGTGCGATTTCCGGGGCCATGCCGCCGGTGATTGGCTATGTTGCCGCTTCGGGCCGCATCGATCTGGGCGCTTGGATGCTGTTCGCCTTGCTTTTCCTGTGGCAACCGCCTCACTTCTGGGCGCTGGGGATTCGCCGCACGGAGGAATACCGTGCCGCCGGTTTTCCGCTGCTGCCTGTCGTCAAAGGCATTCCGCGGACGAAGCTGCAGATGATTCCCTATCTCGTCTTGTTGATTCCGATTCCGATCTTGATGTATGCATACGGCTATACGGGCGTCTGGTTTTTAGCGATCGGGACCCTTCTATCTGTTGCTTGGCTGTTTATGGCGCTTCAGGGATTCCGGGCTAAGGATAACGACGCTTGGGCGAAACGAGTCTTTTTATTTTCGGTCAATTATTTAACGATTGCCTTGATCGTGATGATATTGGATACGGTAAGGCTGTAATGGGGGATGGGGAATGGCCGTTTTGAAGAAATACAAATGGACGTGGATTTTGCTAGCCATCTGCGTGATTCTGGCGGGATATCTGCTCTGGGATACGTACGCTAAGCCTAAGCTGCCTGTCATCCGTCCCGTCGCCGATTTTAGTATGGAGAACGTGGACGGGAAGACAGTGACGCTGCAGGACACGAACGGCAAGGTCCGGCTGTTTTATTTCTTCTTCGCCAATTGCCCCGACGTTTGTCCGATCACGACTTTCCGTCTGAGCCAGGTGCAGGATATTTTGAAGGATAAGGGGCTATTCGGCCAGGACGCGTCCATTGTCTCGATTACGTTTGATCCGGAACGCGACACATTGGAGAACATTAAGGCGTTTGGCGATAAGTTTAAGGCAGATTATTCCGGTTGGTATTTCCTGCGCGGGGATCAGCAAAAGACGATCGATCTCGCGATGGACTCGTTCAAAATCCTAATCAATCAGGACGCGGATGGGAATTTCGTGCATATGGACCTGATCGGTCTCGTGGATCGGGAAGGCCGGCTGCGGGAAATTTACCGGCCGGAGGCGACGCCGGACGAAATCGCCGCGGGTGTCGTGGACTTAGTTAAGGAATAACGGTGTCACATCGCGATCTAGTTAGGCGATCAAAAGCCGCCGTCATAAGAGGCCGGTGTTGAGGGGTATGCGATATACTCCTCCAACCCGGCTTTTTCTAATTGCGCGATCAGATATTCGTCAGGCGTCCCTTCCACGCCGGCATAACCCCGTCTGGTGTAGATTTGCACCGCATCGGGAAAAGCGTCCCGCAACACGCCGCGAATCCGTTTGCCGGAAGGGTCGTTATCGAGGAACAGGAACAGCTCGTCGTCCTTGACTTTTTTGCGCAAGCTTTCCAGCTTGTCATTGTTCAGCGTGCCAAACGTGCAATAAATGCGGATCTCTTCGTCCAGCAGGCGGCGAAGCTTGCTGCGATCGTTTTTGCCTTCCACGATAATACTGATGTTCAATCTGAAATCACCTCTGGAACAAGGATGGGATCGGTTATATATGTATCTAGTTTATCCCTTGGCGCAGGGGTGATGCAAAGCGGATGGTTGCCCATACAGGGATAGAGTGCGGAGAAACCTGCGACATTCATTCGTCGGCAAGGAGAAAAGGATTTCGGGGAAATTGCTGCAAAAGTGCAGTTATTTTCCTCGGGTAGGGTTAAACATCGTAAATTCCTGCAAAACTGCAGTTATTTTAAGGGAAATCTGCCGATTTTCCGAGTATCAGCCGAAATACCTGCAATTTTGCATCTATTTCGCGGGGATCTTCAAAATTGGCCGAAAATACCTGCATTATTGCAGGTATTTTGGAAGAATGGGAAATTAAGCGGATTTTTGGCAGCAGAAATGGAGGATCGTTACCGCCTACTCGTCCTCCATTACAAGAAGTTCAGGCAGGCTGATGTTTAGTGTTCTGCAAATCTGCTCTAGCGTGTCAAAATAGGCTGCATTGACTTTATCGGAACATAAATGGCTAACGGTGCTAGGTCGAATATTCATTCTGCGGGCGAGTTCCCGCTGGCTTATTCCACGTTCTTCCAGGATTTCTTTTAAACGAAGCCGGATCGGCATTGCTAAATCGTCCTCCATTACATGATTTCTTTTTTGAATAGTTAGTCATTTTCTACATAGTATCACCATTATCCTCTTGAATGTAACGGTTTACCGTGATAATTCATAATCCAGCGATGCGGAGGGGGGGAGGCTGTTGGCGCAGCCTTCGCTACCGAAGCCGCCGGAGCGTGTCAGAACGTTCCGAAAGCATGGCGTCCAAAGGGAAATCGCTGCTGTTCAAAGTCATGGCGCCCGCGAAGCCGGCAATGATCCCCAGCGTCAGTAGGCCGAGTGGTCTTTTCACATGAAAAAACAGGGCTTACCTCGCGGATTTGCGTCGGGGTAAGCCCTGTTTTTTGCGTTAAAATTGAAATATGAACCGTTATGAGTTCAAGGAAATAAGGAAAGTCGTACCCGGATCGCCAATAAACACGATCGTCCCGTTCTCTGGCAGTTTGACTCCCTTGTTACCGCTGACTACAGAGAAACTCACGCAAGCCCCGGAGGCATCATATACCGCAAAAGACGCTTTGGCCGGCAGAGCGACGGTGATGGTTTTTCCGGCAGCTTTGGCTGGAATGCTAAACCATCGAGCTTGTTCCGACGGACGCAAGGTCACCGAGGACTTCTTGCCAGGATACAGTTCTTTGATTTGATCCCCGCTCAAGTACAAGGACCCTGCGGCTTTCAGGTACTCACTTCCGGCTTGGGTCGTGAAACGGAATTCCGCCGAATCGCGGCTGCCTGTACCAGGGACTTGATGTTTGCCCATCAGTGTATCGGGACCCGTGATTTGTTTGTCCAGCACGTAGCCGGGCAGGCTGTCAATACGGTTAATTTGGATGATCGGCAGCGAGGCGAAGTAGGCCATCGAGCTGTATTTTTCCGATACCAGGAAATAAGGTTTGCCGTCCCGCTGTTTCCAGGCGGCCTCAAGGTCCGGCGAGATCGCGTTCTCATCCAGCTTCTCTGCCGAATACAGATTCAGTGCCATCTGTCCCAAATCAGGAACGGAGGCATATTGTCTTTCCCACAGATACGTGCGGCCGTTCTTCTCCTTCGCGAAGCTAACCTTCAACGAGCCGTCTTCACTGACAAAAGTGCCGTCCTTCGTATAGACCAGTTTAGGGAGTCCTAAGGATTCTCCAGGAGCAAATGGGGAAGTTACGTTGATTTCTCCATTTGCCACATCGATGCGGAACAGTTGGTTGGTTGCTCCGTAAAATCCGCTGTACTTGGTCAATTCTTCCGGCATGGTCGCTTTTTCCGACGTGCCGAACGACTTGGCCGGTTTCAATTCCTTAATGGTTCCTTTCTCCTTTAGCGCTTGGAGCAGCAGTTCGTTCGCGAGCAGCTGGTTGAGCGAACTGGAGCCGCCGGAGGAGAGGACGGCCGCAGCCATTTTCTGCTCGGGCAATACGACGAGCTCGGCGTGGTACATCAGCGTATCCCCGCCTTTAGCCAATGCTTTAATGCCGTATTCGCTAAAAGGGAACAACCTCATGCTATCCCAACCCAGTCCGAAATCGAAGCTGTTGTCGGCGTCCTGCGGCCACACGCCTCGTTTGTATTCCGGCTGAGCCGTGGCGTTAGCGGCCTGTTCCGACAGGATGTGTTTGGCTTCGCCCGTAAACAAGCCGGCGAATTTCACCATGTCCTCCGCGGTTGAATAGATGCCCCCTGTTCCGATCACATTTACCGTCTCGTTCGGCAATTGTCCCGGAACTCCAGGCGCATAAAGTGCGGCAAATTTGCTAACGTCCAAATCGTCCTGCGACGTCAACGTATGCTTCATGCCCAGAGGCTCGGTGAATTCCTTGTGAATGTAGTCGGTAAAATTCATGCCGCTGACGTGTTCCACCAATATTTCCGCCAGCGTAAACCCGTCGTTGCTGTAAACCGAATACGCACCCGGGTCGGCCTTTAGGGACTGATCGGCCAACTGTTCGAGCAGCGTGTCATGGGCGTAAGAGTCGTTATCCTCGAACAAAAAGGCATTGGCGAGGCTGGATCCCTGCAGACCCGAGGAATGGTTAAGCAGCATGCGCGGCGTGATCTGCTTGTAGCGATCGTCCTTCATTTTAAACTCCGCTATGTAATTCACCAAAGGCGAATCCAAATTGATTTTGCCTTGGTCAACCAGCTTCATCACAGCGGCGGTCGTGAACATTTTGCTGGTCGAACCGATCCCGTATAACGTTTCGGACGTCAGCGGGATGCTTCCGGCAACGTCGTTTTTACCGGCTTCTCCGGAGACGATCAATTTCCCGTTGTCCACCAAAGCGTATTGGACGCTGGTTGTTCCGTAAGTGCCGGTGAGCAGCGCGGCTTTCGCGGCGGCGATTTCCTCCAAGCTTTGGGGTGCTTTGTCGGTTGGCGGCGCCTCGGCTGCCATGACCCCGGCTGGCATCAGCAGCGTAAATGCAAGGATGATGGCAAGAAGCGCGTTTCGTTTTTTCATCAAACTAAAACCCTCCCTATAATTGGATATACCTTTAAGTACGTTACCAGGTGATGGGGGGGTTCATATTTCTTGGAACATTTCGGAAATCGTGCTGCGGAAGAAATCGGCTCACATGCAAAACGGCCTGCCGAAGGGCAGACCGGTGTGCAGGGTCAATGATTGATTGAAGGAACTAGAGAAGAGGAGCACGGAGGATGATTACCAGCAAAATGTACAAAACGAGAATCGTTCCCGTCGATGTCCAGAAGCCGAAGCCAGGACCCACCGGGCCCGGTCCGCAATTGTCAACGCCACCCATCTATGTTCACCCCGCTTTCAACATGATCGGTTATCGTTACTACACGATCATCTTATGTAGGAGCATCACCCGTGCCCTGTGCAGCAGCCTAAGGCGGGATGAATTTATCCGGGGCACCTGTTCCAGATGTCCAAGAGCTTGGCTTAGTGGTGTCCGGTGCCAGCGCCAACCGGGGGCGGGAGGGTTCCGGCGTGTTTTTTGGGAGGGACGATAATGATGGTGAGCATCAGCACGAAGAAGGCCAGGAAGTAAGGCGAATGCGAGCCGTGGATCGCTCCGGCGGCAATCGGGCCGATAAAGGAACCCAGCGACATCGCGATGGATTGCAGCGAAAAAACGGTACCGAGCCGTTTCCCCCCACTCAAATCGATAAACAGGGAAGCGATGGCCGGGAACACCACTCCTTTGGCCATCCCCAAGGCAAACAACGTGACGGGGAGCGGAATGAAATCCAATGCAGCCATGGCGAAGAAGGATAAGGCGATGCCTAGAATGCCGATGCCCGCTCTGAGATAAGGGGAATACCGGCTTAGAAATAACATCGACAGCGTCACGAGCGCTCCTAAGCTAATGATGGAAAAATATAAGCCCGTATGCAGGATGCCCTCGGTCCCGCCGGCCTGCAGCGGCAGCTCAAAAAACAAGATGCCCTGGGAGCAGGCCACGGCCAGCGGCAGTAGATAATAGCGCAGCGGAATCACGTTGATTTTTACCGGAATCTGCGCCTTGGCGGCTCCTGGTTTGGCCAAGCCTTCCGCAAGCATCCGCGAAGGTTCCTTAATCGTGAAAATCGCAATGATCCCCGTCGAAATCAGCAGCCAGCCCAGCATTTGGAAAGTAATCGTAAAGCCGGATTGGGCGACCAGGAAGGCACCGGCGGCCGGCGACACAACGGAGGCGACCGTATGCATGACCCCATGCCCGGCCATGAGCTTGCCCTGCTGCACCGGATTTTTGGACAGCGAGGCGAGCATCGCCAGGCAAGCCGGGGACAAAAAGGCCAGCACGAATCCGCTGATCGAGCGCAGCACAAGCAGCTGCCAGGGCTCGGTGACATGGGCCTGAAGCAGCAGGATCCCCCCGGCGGTCAGCAGGCTGAAGATCATGTATCTCTTGCTGCCGTGCCGGTCGACGCCCTGGCCGGCAAGCAGGTTGCCCGGCAGGTGCGTCAGCGCATAGATGCCCATCATCCAGCCGATGAACGCGGGTGCGGCTCCGAGCGACAAGGCGAACGGAGTTAGGATCGGGTACTGGGCGTGCAGATCGAAGAAAGCCAGAAACATAAAGAAGTACAGCCAGAAGGCGATTTTCACGCGTCGCCCCTCCTTTTCGAAAAATGAGTCGTTGTTATACTTGTACGCTTCCCAGGACGAACTTATTACCCCCCTCGGCTTTTCATCACGAAGCGGTTACCCGGAAGCGATTCGACGTCGAATCTTGAATTCAGCCGGGCCCTCCGTTGCTCACGTAGCCTCCAGCTACGCTCCGCTACTCAGTCCCTAGCTTCATCCAACCTTCTCGGTGCTGAAAAGCCTCTTCGGCTTTCGTCACGAAGCGGATACCCGGAAGCGATTCGACGTCGAATCTTGAATTCAGCCGGGCCCTCCGTTGCTCACGTAGCTTCCAGCTACGCTCCGCTACTCAGTCCCTAGCTTCATCCTTAGATACAGCCGCTCCGGGGTTAAGCTGACATGGCCTTGGGCCATCATGTATAATGGGTTTGAATTAAAATTAAGGAAATCAAAGGTGGAGGTTTCATCATGTTTGATGTACAAGTATGGACCGAATTTCTGAAGGAAAACTGGCTGGTGATCGTCGTAGCGCTGGTCATCCTTTTCCTCGTGCTGAATTTCGTAAGAACGGTCGTGAAATGGGCGCTGGTGCTAGTCATCGCCGCATTTATCATTATTTACAGCGGCATCACGATGAAAGACATCGGGGATGCGGTAACGACAGTCAAAGAACAAGCCCTCGACATCAGCAAAACCGAAGCGTTGAACATGATGAAAAACGAAGCGAAGGAAGCGGAGCTAACGCAAAATCCGGATGGTACGTTTACCATTACGACCCCGAACCTGGAGGTGACCGGACAAGCGGGCAGCGACAAGGTCAAGGTATCCTTCCGCGGAGTCTCTCTGGGAGAATGGTCAATGAACGACACGCTGGAGGCGTTTATCCAGGAAGCCAAACGAAATTCCCAATAAGAAACCAACGAACACCCAGAATGAACGGAGGAGCTCATGAAGCAGGACATGACGACATGGATGCAAGTCCTAAGCGAATATAACTGGATCACCGTGCTGTTGCTGGTCGTATTGCTCGGCTCGGTGCTGCAAGGATTGGTCCGCGGCGCTTCCCGCTCCGCAGGCCGCCTGTTCACGCTGCTTAGCGGCGGCGTGTTATCGCTGGTCGGCATCGCGATTGCCGTCCCGCTAACGATGTGGGCGTCGCCGAAGGTTCAGGTTTGGCTATCGGCGCTGCCATTGCCGGAACGTGAACTAGCTCGATGGGAACAGGTGCTGTACACATTGGTGATGGCGATACGGGATTTTCCGCTGATGCGGTTCGCCGTTGTGTTCCTCCTGCTGTATTGGCTCATCCGTACCCTGGCGGGTTTCGCGATGCTGTTCTTCCGCGGGGGAAGCGGCCTGTTCGGTTGGCTGTTCTCCGGCGAAGACCGTCCGGCTTCGCTGCTCAGCCGTTTGACCGGAGCAGGAATCGGTGCGGTGATCGGGGCGGCACGTTGCCTGATGTTGATCGCGTTGTTATTTATCGCCGTGACGTTGTACCCGAACAGCGGGTTCAGCCGTTACGTGGAAGCCTCGCCGGTTTATCAGCAGGGGGCGAGGACGGTCATCGAGCCGCTCACCGGCAATTTGATCAAGGAAAAGCTGCCGGTGTTCACCCGCAGCGTGGAAGCGGAGCTTGGCAGCATTCTGCAGCAAAAATATGAAGTGATCGATGCCAACATTCCCGAATCCATCGAGCTGGCCGCGGCGGAAGTTGCCAAAGGGGCCGATACGGACGAGGAGAAGGCCCGCCGGCTGTACGACTGGGTCGGGACCCGGGTGTCATACGATTACGACAAAGTGAAAGACTATGAGGAGAAAGGCATTTGGCATGAGCAAACCCCGCAAATGACGTTTGATACCAAACGCGGCGTTTGCATCGATTATTCCCGGCTGTATGCCGTTATGGCCAGATCCCTGGGACTCCAGGTCAAGGTCGTGACCGGCCTCGGTTACGACGGGCAAGGCGGGTATGGGCCGCATGCCTGGAACGAGGTGTACTTATCGGAGAAGAACGCTTGGATTCCGCTGGATTCCACTTGGGCAAAAAGCGGGGATTGGTTTAATCCGCAGGCGTTCAACGAAACCCACGTCCCCGACAAACTCATCTAGAGGTTGTCAAAAAATAAGGTTCTGATCACGAAGTGCGGGCTCTGAAGCGTAATCGGCATCGAATCTTGAATTCAGCCGAACCCTCCGTGTGCTCACATAGACTTACCTACGCTGCGCTACTCGGCCCCTGCTTCATCCAACCTTCTCGGTGCTGAGAACCTGATTTTTTGAACTTCATTACACTAAACCCGACGAACCCAACGAAAATTGCTGGAAACGGAGTGTAACTTCACCGCGCCTTATTTCGTTATGGTACTATAGAGTAGGTTGTCGCCAATCAATAATGATTTAAGGGATAGAAAGTAGGGAAACACCTTGAAAAGCGCTTATGCGAAAGATCCGCAAGAACAGGAAATCTCAATGCAACGCCATTTTAATATACGGTTGAACATGTTTTTCTTTAGTGCTTTTGCCATATTCACCGTCATCATCGTGCGTCTCGCCATATTGCAGTTCGTGGAAGGGCCGACGTTGTCCCAGCAGGAAAGCAATCTGCGGGTCAAGGACGTGCCGCTGTCTCCGACCCGCGGGACGATCTATGCGGCAGGCGGCGAGAAATTAGCTTACTCCACGCCGGTCCAATCTCTGTATATCACGCTTCAGAAGGACTATAGCAACGCAACGGAAAAAGGAAAAACCAATCGTCCGGAAGCTTTGGCCTTGGCGGGGGAATTAAAGGAAGTGTTTGACAAGTACGGCAATGCGGATTCTAAAATGGCCGAAGATGACATTATCGAAGCTATGGATCTGGATTACCGGAAGCAGAACGGGTTTTCCCCGCGTCGGATCAAAACGGGTTTGACAAGGGAAGAGGTTGCTTATTTTCTGGAGCGAAAAGATCAGTATCCGGGGATCGAGGTCGTGGAGGAAAGTATCCGGCACTACGATAAGGATACGGTGGCGGTTCAGGCAATCGGGTATTTGAAGAAATTCTCCAGCGCATCGACTACAGACGCTTCGGATCTCCAGTATTATAAAAATATCCGGGAACAAAAGGACACGGACCCGGCACTGCAATACACAGAAACAGAGCTTGTCGGTTATGACGGGTTGGAACTGTATTATCAGGAGCAACTCCGCGGGAAAAATGGTTATAAGAGCGTACCGATTGATCCTCGTAATATGGCGACCGGTATTGCGGAGATAACTCCACCCGTAAAGGGTTATGATCTGCATACTAATATTAATAAAAATATTCAAATGGTTGCCGAACAGGCGATCCTGGATCAGATCGATTGGGTGCATAAAAATCCTGTTTCGGGCAAGACCCATCCTAATGCCAAAACCGGGTATGCTGTGGCTATGGAAGTGGATACCGGTAATGTAGTAGCCATGGCAAGTATGCCGGATTATGATACGAATTTATGGCAGTCTGGCGGTATAGCTTCGGATGATTGGTCCAAAATTATGACTAATTATCAGAATGGGACGATTACTCCGATTAGTTCGGGGCGTTCAGGTCACGATTTTGACTCTGCTGTTCTGCTTGGCTCAACGATCAAACCCCTGTCCGTATTGATTGGTCTAAACGAGGGGTTGTTCAAGTCGACGGATTATTACCCTGATACGGGTATCGCTTATTTCGGGAAGAATGATTCTTCCAGCGTACGCAACTCGGGAAGACATGCTTATGGATCGATTAACCCTACGGATGCGATTCGCTACTCCTCGAATACTTTTATGGTTGATATGGTTGGAGAGAAACTTTGGAAGAAGTACGGGTCAGAGGGGATCGGTGTTTGGGATAAGTACATGAAAGCATTTGGCCTTGGGGTTTCGACCGGGGTTGATCTTCCTAAAGAATTTTTAGGTAAATTGGGGTATACCGATGAGCGGGAAACATCGTTATCTCGTTTACTATATGCTTCATTTGGTCAACAAGGCGGATATACGACGATGCAATTGGCTCAATACACTGCGACATTAGCGAATCGCGGCTTGAGGATGGAACCACATCTTGTAAACAAAATAACGGACGAGAACGGGAATATTATTGAGGAATTCAAGTCAAAAGTACTGAATAAGGTTGAATTTAAAGATGCTTATTGGGATGCGGTGATTAAGGGGATGAGGTCCGATGTAACGGCCTTTAACGGATTTCCGTATGACTTTGCACGGAAGACGGGGACCTCGGAGCAATGGGGGGCCGGCGCCAATCGCGATAACGGTGTATTTATCGCGTTCGCGCCGCGGGAAGATCCGAAGTTGGCAGTCGCGGTCGTCATTCCCGAGGGCGGCTTCGGCGCCTACAGTGCCGCACCGGTAGCTCGCAAAATCTTCGATGCGTACGATCAGGAATACGGCTTGGACGGGATTCCGAAGAGGGTCAAGAACTAACAATCCCCGAACCAAATGAATGTTCCATGAAGACAGACACAGAGAATAAGTGCTCAATGAATATTACAAAAAAATAGGATTAAATTGGGCCTAACCCTAGTGTGAGACAAATTAACACACCTTCAAGAAAGTGGAGCCATATCGTAAGATATGGAGACAACCTTGGAGGTGTTTTTTCGTTGGCAACAAGAGTCGGCAGTTATCCTTTAGAAGTAAAAATAAAAATGATTGAAATGAGAATAGAAATTGCCCGACAGCTAAGCTATCGGGCTTGGCTTAATATGAGATTTTTACTTTAAAATATTTTAGCAGTTACCATGTAACCGTATACGTTCCCGTAACACCACTATCACCTTGTACTTTAAAAGAATGATAGCCATATAATTTAAAAGTAACCGAACCTGATTTATTCCCAGGGAAGAAGCTTCCTCCATCTCCTGATATAGGTGATGGATTTCCTTGCTTATAGGCTGCTACGTAGACGCCTTTACTTTCAGATCCGCCTTTTGGAGAAAAAGAAACCGTGACCGTTCCATTACAATAGATGTCAGTTGAATTTTCTCCAATATCATAACTTAAGGAACCTTGTAACATAAAGTTCGATTGATTAGCAACAAAGCCTTTTTCTTCTGAACGAGGAGCAACTCCGCTAGCAAAACTTGAAGGAATTAGTACGAGAAGAGCCATCAAACCAACAAATACACTGAAAAGAATTTTTCCTTGCATACCTCGTTTTTTTCTAAAATAGAATACACAACAACAACCTCCTAATATTTTCCTTTATAATATCATATTTTCTAATTAAATGTAAATAGTTGGATTATTTTTTTATATTTGAATATTTTATGAAAGTAGAGGAATAAAAAGAAAATGATGTTATCTTGTTTCCTATGAACATCTAAACCTTTTTATGTCGTCTTTTATAAGAATAATGTAGATAACATTGTTTGCTGGAGAGATTAGTCGACACATTCATTCGGGCGTTCCTTCTTTACGGATACAAAGTTAAAGATTTTAAGCCTATGGTATTAAATGAAGTCAAATTTAATGAGGCCTACACTGAATTCATCAATTAATAGGTTTCAAAAAAAGAATGTGCCTTTAATCTGTCCTCCTGAAGCAAACTAACATAGCTAAATCCTAAAAAGCCCGTTAGCCTATAACGAAGCAAACGGGCATGGATTAAATAACATGTAATTTATCCTATGACCAATTACCATGTAAGCATAAGTGTTCTCGAGGAAAAGACCGCTGTCATCTTCTACAATAAATAAATGATAACAGTAAAATTTAAAGGAACAAATATAGTCCTTCTTTAAATTGAGTCTCCTAGCTCAAAGGCTGTAACGTAGTCTCCACTTACAATTTTCTTAAATGTGTATTACCACTCAACCTTGTACGTTCCGCCAGTAATAGTATTTCCTGTGGTATTTCCAATATCAACGCGAACATAGTGGTATCCATAAAGATGAGTAAATGTTTCTGAATGATTTTCCGAGCCTGTAACAGTTCTTGTTAAACTTGGACCTGGATACTCACTGTCTACTCTATACATACTAATTATTAGAAAGTCGCCCTGACTACCACCTTTTGGATAAGTATGAACATAAACAGAACCATTAAAGTATATATCTGTAGAATTTTCTCCAAAGGAATAAGATAAATCAGAAAATAAGCCTATACTACTCTCGGTCGCAGCTATCTTTTGTACAATGTATTTTTCATTCTCACTAAATATATCGCTTGGATTAATCATTTTCGAGTTAGTCGAATCTTTTGGGGAAACGATTACAGATCTAGTGTCCACCTTCCAGGAACCTTTTTCATTAATAACTCTGTAGGGAATCACTGGATAATATTCGTTATTTTCTTTTTTTACAACATGGACTTCATAGGTATATTCATTAATTTTTACAACTTTTATTACTTTAAACTCAATGGA
>NZ_JAKSXN010000007.1 GCF_022427145.1 Paenibacillus timonensis | reverse complement strand
GCACAAAAAAGAAACAGACAAAATTCACGATGAATTTGTCTGTTTCTTCGGTTTGCTTTGGATCGGAGTAGCGGGATTCGAACCCACGGCCTCACCCACCCCAAGGGTGCGAGCTACCATCCCCCGACTGTGACTCCATAGTATCAAGGGTTTGCAGACGTTTTTCCAATCAAGACTACAACCCAATCATGATTACAACGTTGCCCAATGTACACTCGGCTCGTTTACTCCATTATTGCTCTCCACTACAACGGCATTATAGGTTCCTGTCGCCCCTCATCTACAAAATATGGTATAATCAAACAAGCGATAGAATAGGCTGCAAGGGCGGTCGGCTAATCTCCCAGAAGGGAGGTGACGCCATGGAAGTTAAAGACGCTTTAACGATCATGATCGGTTTCGGTGCACTTATTGTTGCACTACTGACACTGGTTATAGCAATCGTTTTGGCGCTTATCGGCCAAAAGAAATAGACCGCCCTCGGGAAAGGTTTCGGTCTAATTTCTAAATCATTCCTATTAAGTCTACCGCCCTTAAAAGCGGCTATTGCTATGGAGTCGTGTTAGCCGCACGGCTCCGTTTAGCATTTAAAACTTCGTTTAATGTATTATAGCATAAAAGTGGCAGTATGTTGAGTTAAACCATCATGAAGTTGATAAATCTTAACCATTCCCATCATCTTATCTAACTTGGTAATCCTCGATAAACGATTTAATCCCAAATTTAAGCAACAAAAAAGACCACTCCCTTCGGCAGATGTCAATCTGTTAGGTGTAGTCTGTATTTGCAAAACTGTTTCTACCTCTGTCCACTTTCTTTTATGCCTTATAAAAGTAGCCAAAACCTTTGATAATTAAGGAAAAATCGGAGTAGCGGGATTCGAACCCACGGCCTCACCCACCCCAAGGGTGCGCGCTACCTGACTGCGCCATACCCCGATAATAAAAACGCGGAGGTTCCGCGTTAAATCAACGTTCGTCCAAATGTACATCCAACGGTCGACAAATGCGGTATAACCATTATAAGGCATAGGCGCGCCCCCTCGCAAGAGTTAGGCGCACACCCGCAGAAGGACCTTCAAACATTGCCCACTACTGTTACAGTATATCATGTTCGCCGCCTCTAGTCCTTTCGTCTTACCATTCCCCCTCCAAAATAACCCACAAATCCTATGTCATGGAATAAACTTCCGGGTAATATTTTTTAAAGACGAAAAGTGATTGGAGGAATTCTTATGAAAAAACTAATTCTCGCGGTTACGGCCTGCGCCTTATTAGGATCCGCATCGGTCGCGGCTGCCGCACCTGCAGCAAAGGCGGTCAAAGCCACCATCAAATATTTCAATTTCGTGGTCAATGGCCAGACCAAACTCACCGCGGATGCGTTGGTCTTTAACGGAGCGACGTATGTCCCCATCCGTGATGCTGCCAGCTTGTTCAATTACGAAACGACCTACGATGCAGCAACCAAATCCATCTCTTTCAGTTCAAAGAAAGACTGGATCACCTTATCTGAGCTGGTCGCAGCGAACACCCGGCTTTCGGCATCGTCATCCCAAGACACGCCGAATGTGTACGTCGTTAGGGCGGGGAACGAAATCGCGTTTAGTCTAAACGCCTCGAACCTTAAGGACGGAGATACGACATCCGTCGTAACGAATGGTTCTCACTTGATCAGTGTGAAAAAAGAGCTGGGTTCGGTTGTGTTAAGCAAAAAGGACGTCATCGCTGCCGGATATCTCGTCGAATAATGGATACAGCAACCCCCCGGTATAAATACCGGGGGGGGCTTTCGACTTGATCTATTGATTCTGCCGCTTGGCTTGCGCTTCCTCCTGCAATTCCTTCAGCCAACGCTTGTCCTTTTCCGTCAGCTCCAAGCCGTCCAGTAAGTCCGGACGCCGCTGCCAGGTCCGGCGGAGTGCTTCCTTGCGCCGCCATTCGTCGACATTGGCATGGTGTCCGCTCAGCAGAATGTCCGGCACCTTCCAGCCGCGAAATTCGACCGGGCGCGTGTAATGCGGATATTCCAACAATCCGGTGCTGAACGAATCCGTCACTGCGCTGGTTTCATTGCCCAATACGCCGGGCAGGAGTCGCGTGACGCTGTCGATCACGACCATCGCCGGCAGCTCGCCGCCGGTCAACACGTAATCGCCGATCGACAGTTCATCGGTGACCAGATGCTCGCGAATCCGTTCATCATATCCTTCATAATGGCCGCAAATAAAGACAAGATGATCTTCCTGGGCCAATTCCTCCGCCTTCTTCTGCGTAAACGTCTCGCCTTGCGGACACATCAGGATAATTCGCGGTGGACGGACGGAAGCATTGAGTGCAAATCCGGGATTAACGGCGGGTTCCTCTACTCCCGACAACCCGGCGGCTTCTCCGCCGGCATGCTGCCCGAGCAAATCCTCGACGGCGTGGAAGATCGGTTCCGGCTTAAGGACCATGCCTCCTCCTCCGCCATAAGGCGTATCGTCAACGCTGCCATGTTTATTGCCCGAGTAGTCCCGGAAGTTGATCGCATTCAACGAAACGAGTCCTTTATCCCGGGCTTTGCCAAGAATGCTGCTGCCGAATACGCCGGCGAACATTTCCGGAAACAAGGTCAACACATCAACCCGCATGTTACAACAACCCTTCCATGACATGCACTTTGACGACTTTCTCCTTCACGTTGACGTCAAGGACGACGTCATCGATTACCGGGAGCAGCAGCTGTTTGCCATTCGGCAGCTTGGCCACCCATACATCGTTGGCACCGGGCCTTAAAATTTCGACGATTTGGCCTAGATCCTCGCCCTCATCGCTAACGACCTGGCAGCCGATGATTTCGTGGAAATAATATTCGTTTTCCGGCAGTTCCACGGATTCCGCTTTGGTCACCTTCAGATCACGGCCTTTAAATGGTTCGACTTCGTTGATATGCGAATACTCGGCGAATTTCACGATATACATCTGTTTATAAGGCCGAGCCGTTTGCACGGTGACCTCTAACCGTTCCCCCGTTTCCGGGTGAATGATCAAAAGCCGGTTTTTCGGAGCAAAACGAACCTCCGGAAAATCCGTCTGCAGCAGGACCCGAAGCTCCCCGCGAATCCCGTGCGTATTCACGATTTTGCCTACTGACAATAATGAATCCGACATAATAACCTCCCGATAAAATCTCCTCGTCGTTCTTGCAGCTGACCCTTGCCATCCCAGGATCCTTCTGCTTCAGCATGTACGAAAAAGGGCTAGGACAAACATCCTAACCCGCTTTCGTCTACCATTATGAAGTTGCCGATCAAGACATGATGTCCACGGTAACCCGCTTATCCATCTTGACCGCTGCCGATGCTACGACCGTGCGGAGCGCCTTGGCGATTCTTCCCTGCTTGCCGATGACTTTCCCTACATCGTCGGGATGCACGGAAAGCTCATAAACGATCAGGTGATCCTTCTCCACGACCTCCACGCGCACGTCGTCCGGATGATCAACAAGAGCCTTCGCGATAACGCCGACTAATTGTTCCATATGCGACCCTCCGAATCAGCAATTATTTCTGCTGTCTAAGCTCATGGAATTTCTTCATAACGCCTGCTTTGCTCAGCAGATTGCGAACGGTATCGGATGCTTGCGCACCGTCTTGGAGCCATTTCAATGCTTTTTCTTCATCGATGTTGACTACTGCCGGCTCTGCAACCGGGTTATAGTAACCAATCTCCTCGATAAAACGGCCGTCACGCGGGGAACGAGAATTCGAAACCACGATACGGTAGAAAGGAGCTTTATGAGCACCAATACGTTTCAAACGAATACGAACTGCCACGAAATTCACCTCCTTCAAAGAATGAACGTTTCTTTAGGATTAACGGAAAGGAAAACGCATCCCTTTACCGGCTTTGCTTAATTGCTTCATCATCTTGTTGCCTTTGCCTTTCGGCCCCATCATGTCGGAGAACTGCTTCATCACGCGTCGCATTTCGTCAAATTGCTTGATCAAGCGGTTAACGTCGGCGAGCGTGGTTCCGCTGCCTGCGGCAATCCGCTTGCGCCGGCTGTGATTGATCATGTCGGGATGTTGCTTCTCCTCTTTGGTCATCGAATGCACGATGGCCTCCACCCGGCCCATTTGCTTCTCGTCCACCTTGACGTTCTGCATTTGTTTCATCTTGCCCATGCCGGGAATCATGTCCATGAGTTGATCCAGCGGTCCAAGCTTCTTGACCTGATCCATTTGCTCCAGGAAATCGTCGAACGTAAACTCCGCATTGCGCATTTTCCGTTCCATTTCCTTCGCTTTTTCCGTGTCGATGTTGGCCTGGGCTTTCTCGATCAGCGACAGCATGTCGCCCATGCCGAGAATCCGCGAGGCCATCCGTTCCGGATGGAACGGCTCCAGCGCATCGATCTTCTCGCCGAGCGCGGCGAATTTGATCGGACAGCCGGTGACGGCTTTGACGGACAACGCCGCCCCGCCGCGGGTATCCCCGTCGAGCTTGGTCAGGACAACCCCGGTCAGCGTCAACTGCTGATTGAAGCTCTCCGCCACGTTTACCGCGTCCTGGCCGGTCATGGCGTCCACGACCAGCAAGACTTCATCCGGCTTCGTCACCTCATGGATTTGCCGCAGCTCCTCCATCAGCTCTTCGTCAACGTGCAGCCGGCCTGCAGTATCGATCAGCAGGTAGTCGTTGCCGTTATCCTTGGCATGCTGCAACGCCTGACGGGCGATTTCTACCGGACTGTTGCCTTCCGGCAGCGTAAAGACCGGCACTTTGATCTGCTCGCCGAGCACCTGCAACTGCTTGATCGCCGCGGGGCGGTAAATATCTCCCGCCACGAGCAACGGCCGGTGATTCTCTTTCAAGAGCAGCTTGGCCAGCTTGGCCGAGGTGGTCGTCTTACCGGCCCCTTGCAAACCCGCCATCATGACGACCGTTGGCGGCCGATTGCTGCGAGCCAGCTTGGCTTGGCTTCCGCCCATCAGCTCGGTCAGCTCTTTGTTGACGATATCGATGATGACCATGCCCGGCGTAAAGCTGTCCATGACCTCTTTGCCGACCGCCTTCTCCTTCACCTTGGCGATGAATTCCTTGACGACTTTAAAGTTGACGTCCGCTTCCAGCAGCGCGAGCCGCACTTCGCGCATCGCTTCGTTGACATCGTCCTCCGATACCTTGCCTTTGCCCCGCAGCTTGCTGAACACGCTCTGCAAGCGGCTTGTCAAACCCTCAAATGCCATATCCTCAACACCCCCATTCTTTAAAGGTAGTTCAATATCTGACTTTTTGAACTTGATTTAACTGTATATCGTCATCTTACAATTGCTCCGCCTCGCGAAGCAAATTTCTTGCCGTTTCTTTATGTAACGGGGACATGGCGCTGTCTTCGACCAACTGCTCCAGCCGGGACAATACGCCGCTCCGCGCTTCGTGTTTTTTCAGCAGGCCCAGCTTCTCTTCATACGTTTCTAGCATGCCTTCAGCCCGTTTGATATGCTCATATACCGCCTGGCGGCTAATCTCGAATTCGGCGGCGATTTCGCCCAGCGAGAAATCATCGAGAAAATAATATTTCAAGAAGGTCTGCTGTTTCTCCGTTAGCAGCGCTTCATAGAAGTCAAACAAAAGGTTGATCCGGTTCGTCTTCTCAAGCCTATTCTCCTGACTCATCTGGGCACCCCCTCCGTCAAGGAAAAACACTTTACAGCGCATCAACTTTTCCTATGATACCGAATGCCGGGGTGGATGTCAAGCATTTTTCCTTAACATCTAATGAAGCACCGATAACCGGCGATATTCCGGCAAAAAAGCCGCTTTCCGACAATTCGGAAAGCGGCTTGATCATCATGAACACTTAGTGATGCGGCAGCAGATACAGCAAAATCGCAAAGAAATGCGTCACGCTGCCGCCGAGCACGAACAGGTGCCAAATCGCATGGTGGTACGGGAATCCCCGCCACACATAAAACACCGTCCCAAGCGTATAGGCCAGACCGCCCGCAACCAGCAGGACAATTCCCTGATGCGGCATCGCCGCAGTCAGCGGTCCCCAAGCAATGACGATCAGCCAGCCCATGATGAGGTAGAAGATCGTCGACATGAACAGGAATCTTTTAACGAAAAAGGCTTTGAAGACGACGCCAAGCAGCGCGATCCCCCAAATGGTGCCGAACAGGCTCCAGCCGAGCGGTCCCCGTACGGCCACCAGCAGAAACGGCGTGTACGTCCCCGCAATGTAGATGTAGATCGAGGAATGATCGAAAAACTCGAACAAATCCTTCAATTTGCCTTCCTTGAAACTATGCACGAGGGTGGAGCACAGGTACAGCAGCAGCATGCTCGCACCGTAAATCGTAAAGCTGACGACGTGCCAAGCCGTTCCCTTCATGCTGGAAAAAACGATCAGCAGTACTAGTCCCGCCACACTGAGCAAGGCGCCGATTCCGTGAGTGATCGCGTTGGCAATTTCCTCGCGGCGGTCGTAAGTATGCGTATTGGCCATCCTGTCACCTCCTAAAAATCTCTGGTTAGTATGTCTTGCCGGGCGTTAGCCTATGATCATCATACGGCGGAGCCCCTCCGCTTGTTACAACGGAGTGCCAATTTAAGCTTCTTCGGCTTCTTCCTCCTCCGCGATCAAGCCGGCAAACAAACCGTGTACGAACTGCTCGGAATCGAATTTTTGGAGGTCGTCCACTTTCTCGCCGAGTCCGACGAACTTCACCGGGAGGCTAAGCTCCTGACGGATGGCAATGACGATCCCACCCTTGGCGGTGCCATCCAGTTTAGTGAGCACCAGACCGGTTACGCCGCTCTTCTCGCCGAACAGCTTCGCTTGGCTGAGCGCATTTTGTCCGGTGGTGGCGTCTAGCACCATCAGCACCTCATGCGGAGCGCCCGGAATTTCCCGCTGGATGACGCGGTAGATCTTGTTCAGCTCCTCCATCAGGTTGGACTTGTTCTGCAGCCGTCCTGCCGTATCGCACAGCAGGATATCCGCTCCGCGCTGTTTGGCAGCCTGGACCGCATCGTACATGACCGCGGCCGGATCTGAACCGGCCTGTTGCTTAATGACGTCCACCTGGGCCCGTTTGCCCCAGACCTCCAATTGCTCGATCGCGCCTGCGCGGAATGTGTCGCCGGCGGCCAGAATGACCTTCTTGCCCTGCTGTTTATAGTAATGGGCCAGCTTGCCGATCGTCGTCGTTTTGCCTACGCCGTTGACGCCGACGAACAAAATGACGCTGATCCCGTCCGGATTCAAATGCATGTCGCTGTCTTCATCCCCGCGCAGCAGTTCGGTCAGCTTCTCCGACAGCAGCGGCTGCAGCTCGGACGCGTCCTCGATGCGGCGTTGCTTGACTTCCGCCCGCAGATCGTCGATCAGCTTCAGCACGGTGTTCACGCCAACGTCGGCACCGATCAAGATTTCCTCCAGCTCTTCGAAAAATTCCTCGTCGATTTTTTTGCGACGGGTCACGAGCTCCGTTACTTTTTCAACAAAACCTTTGCGGCTCTTCTCCAGCCCGTCCCGAAATTGTTTGGTGACGGATTCCGTTTTGGATGCAATGCTTTCTCTCAGTTTCTTAAAGAAACTCATAGGGAATATTTCCTCCTTCATCACTTCGAACTCATTATCGCATACCGCGAGGGTCCAGGCAATTTTCAGCTACCGCCGGGGCGTAAATAAAAACGTGGCAGGAGAGCCAAGCCATTCTCTTGACTCCCGAGCCACCGTAATTCGAATGTATCCTTGCGCCCTGCTTACGCGATTTCGACCGTCTCTTCATCCTCCAGCTTCACGGAGACCAGCTTGGACACGCCGCCTTCTTCCATCGTCACGCCGTACAGCACGTCGGCTTCTTCCATCGTACCTTTGCGATGGGTAACCACGATAAACTGGGTCTGCTCGGAAAATTCGCGCAAATACTGGGCGAAACGGGCCACATTGGCCTCGTCCAGCGCCGCCTCGACTTCGTCGAGCACGCAGAACGGCACGGGCTTCACCTGCAGAATCGCAAACAGCAGCGCCATGGCGGTTAAAGCCCGCTCCCCGCCGGAGAGTAGCTGCAGGTTTTGCAGCTTCTTGCCCGGCGGCTGGGCAACCACGTCGATCCCCGTATCCAGCAGATTGTCCGGATCGACCAGGATCAGATCCGCCCGTCCGCCGCCGAACAGCTTCGAGAAGACGATCACGAATTCGCGGCGGATGGCGTCAAACGTCGTTTTGAAGCGTTTGGACATCTCCTCGTCCATCTCGCGAATGACTTGGTACAACGTTGTCTTTGCTTCAACCAGATCGTCCTTCTGCTCACTGAGGAACTGATACCGCTCGGACACGCGATTGTATTCCTCAATCGCGCCGAGATTCACCTCGCCGAGCAAAGTGATCTGCCGCTTCAGCTCTTTGACGTCCGCTTGGGTTTGCGGCACGTCTTCCGGCACGGCGTAACGCTGCTTGGCCAGCTCGTAGCTGAGCTCGTAATCCTCGGACAGCTTGCGCAGGATGTTGTCCAGCTCTACGTCGAGGCGATTTGCCTGAATCTCCGTCTGGCGCAGCTGTTCCTCTACGGCCTTCAATCCCAGCCGCTGCTCCTTCGTCTCGCTTTCGCCTTCCTCCAGCTTCTTCACGAGCACGGCGCGCGAAGCACGCTCCAGCTCCAGTTGCTCGCCGGCACGTTCCTTCTTCAGCTTGAAGTCGTTGAGCTCTTCCCGTTGCTTGACGGTCTGCTCCTCGTTCTGCTGGAGGTCCGCTTCGATGGATTGGAGGATCGTGCGGTTTTGCCCCAGCTCGCGCTCTTGCACTTTGAATTCGTCCTCCGCACGGCGCAACTGTTCGCGGAGCGACTGGCATTCCTGATCCAGCTTGCCTTCCCGGACCTTCAGGCCGGTCAGCAAATCCTGCAGCTCCTCCTTGGCCGATTCGCTTGCTTTACGCGCGAATTCGGCGGCGCGGATGTTCTGCTGAACGGTTTGTTCCTCTTTCTCCAGCTCCACAAGGCGCTCCTCGGCAGCTTTCTTCGTTGCCTCAAGATCCTCGAGCTCTTTCAAGTAGTGGCCTTTCTCCTGGCCATATAACTCAAATTGCTCGGAGACGTGGCGCCACTCGTGATCGATCTGCTTCAGGTCGCCCGCGCAGGCTTGCTCTTCGACCCGCTTGGCGTCGCCGGCTTCGCGCAGCCGCGTCAGCTCGCTTTCCGCCTTGGCCAGCTGGCCGCGAAGGTCCGCCAGTCCTTTGCGCAGCTTATCCAACATCTCCTCGCTCTCGCGGATGTCGCTGGCGAGCTGGTCGAGTTGGCGCTTGCGGCCCAGCAGATTGCTGTTCTTGCGGTGCTGAGAGCCCCCGGTCATCGAACCGCCGGCATTCACGACGTCGCCCTCGAGCGTCACGATGCGGAAGCGGTATTGCAGCCGTGCGGCCATCTTGTTGGCCCGTTCCAAGTCGCTCGCAAAGACGACGTTGCCGAGCAGGCTGCCGACGATGTCCGCATACCGCGGCTCATAGCCGACCAGCTCCGCGCCGATCCCGACGAACCCGTCGGCTTCCTCCAGCTGTCGTTTATCCGCTGCGGAAATCTGGCGCGGACGAATGACGTCCAGCGGCAGGAACGTCGCCCGGCCCAGCTGGCGCTGCTTCAGAAAGGCGATCGCTTGGCGCGATACGGCTTCGTTCTCCATGACGATATGCTGCATGGCCGCACCCAGCGCCGTTTCCACGGCGAGCTCGAGCTTCTCCGGAACCCGGATCAATTCCGCAACCGCACCGTGGACCCCGGCCAACGCCGATTTTTTCGACGCCTTCAGCACTT
Source organism: Paenibacillus timonensis (assembly GCF_022427145.1). GTDB lineage: Bacteria > Bacillota > Bacilli > Paenibacillales > Paenibacillaceae > Fontibacillus > Fontibacillus timonensis. Next base: position 112,978 of record NZ_JAKSXN010000007.1, on the reverse strand, counting down.
CCTTAACGCCTAGGACAAACCCGTCGTAGTCGTCTTCCATCTCTTTCATCGTGTCGCGCCGGGAAACCAACGCTTCACGCTTTTGCTCCCATTTGCGGAGGTTGCTCTGACTCTCTTCGAGAAGCTTCTGCAGCGAATTCACGCGCTCGCTTTCCTGGATGTACTGTCCGCGCAAATCGGCAATCTCTTTGCCCAGCTTGTCCAGCACCTTCTCCAGCTCGGTTTTGCTCCCCTTGAGCCTTTCCAGCTCATCCGTCCATTTCACGCCTTCCTCTTCGGCGCGTTCCATGCGGCGTTTAACGCTATCCTTCTGCTGGTCGGCATAATGAATCTCGTTGCGCGATTGCGCCATCCGGTTCATGATGTCCAGCAGTTGGCCTTTCAAGCCTTCCTCTTGCGCCTGGCTGATGCCGCCGGTCACGCCGATCAGCTTCGCTTCTTCGGCCGCCAGTTCATTGCGCAGCTCGCTAAGCTGCTGCTCCGCTGCGGCGAATTTGGCCGCCAGCTGCTCCTTTTCCTGCTGCCGCTGGGCAAATCGCTCTTCGCTGACCTCAAGTGACTGACGCAGTTGCTCGCGGTTTTGGGTCAGGTTTTTGGCGCGTTCCTTCAGAACCTCTCCATAACCTTCGCTTTTCTCATAGCTTTCGCTATATTCAAGCAACTGTCCTTGCAGCAGCTCAATTTGGTCCTCGACCTGACGGAGTGCCAGCCGATCGCTCTCCAGTTTGGCATCATGCGCGGAGACGACGGTCGACAACGCCAGTTGCTCCTCTTGCAGTTTGGCCAGCTTGGCATTCGCCTCGCTCCACGATGCATGGATTTGCTCGATCTGATGCACGTATAACGAAATTTCTTTATTTTTCAATTGCTCGCGCAATTCCTTGTATTTGAGCGCTTTCTCCGATTGCTCCTTCAGCGGCTCGATCTGGTCTTCCAGCTCGGACACCAGGTCGTTGATGCGAAGCAGGTTCTGCTCGGTCTCGTCCAGCTTGCGGCGGGCGTCGCGCTTGCGGCTCTTGTATTTCACGATCCCCGAAGCCTCTTCGAAGATGCCGCGGCGATCCTCCGAACGCGTACTTAAAATCTCCTCGATCCGGCCTTGCCCGATGATAGAGTAAGCTTCCTTCCCGATCCCCGTGTCCATGAACAGCTCGGTGATATCCTTCAGCCTACAGGCCTGTTTGTTGATAAAATATTCGCTGTCCCCGCTGCGATGGACCCGCCGGGTGACCGTCACTTCGCTGAAGTCGAGCGGCAGCGCCTGATCGGTGTTGTCCAGCGTCAACGAGACCTCGCTGAAATTCACCGCCTTGCGCGCGTCGCTGCCAGCGAAAATGATATCTTCCATTTTCCCGCCGCGCAAAGACTTGGCGCTTTGCTCCCCGAGCACCCAGCGGATGCCGTCGGAGATGTTGCTCTTGCCGCTGCCGTTGGGTCCGACCACGGCGGTAATCCCGCGGACGAATTCCATCTCCGTTTTATCGGCGAACGATTTGAAGCCTGCTAACTCTATCCGTTTCAAAAACATACGTTCACTATCACCTCTACCGACTATTGTAACATACCCGAAGCCCCGGAGGACAGGCAAACCATGCCGTGCGGGAGCCGGGCATGACGCCTCTCTCGCTCGCTTGAAATCCCATTTCCTTTTTGCTAGTGTGATAGAAAAATCCAATCTCTTATATCGGTAAAAGGAGCGCCCTTGATGAGCATGAGGAAATATTCCTGCCTGACCGGCCTGTTATTAGCCGTAGGCGTTTGCGCCGGGTCCCTGTTAACGCCGGCGCTCCCAACGGCGGTCGCCCAGCAGACGCAAGCGGTGACCTCCGCAAACGTAACGATCGGTGGACAAGAGATCGTTTGGACCACTACGCCGCTCGTCTATCGCGGAGTGACATATGTGCCGCTGCGCGAAACTGCCGAGCGCCTAGGTGCGGAAGTCAAATGGAACACCGTCAAGCGCGCTGCCGAGCTGAGGCTCCACGGCGATACGATGTTGCACCGCGCAGGGACGGATCTGTTCAGCGTCAACGGCGACCCGATCCGAATGGAGTGGGCATCGTTCGATCGCGGCGGCGTCACCCTGGTGCCGATGCGGGCTTTGGCCGAGGTGCTGAAAGCAGAAGTCCGCGCCGGAGCGGCAACCGGAATCTTGCAGATCGACTTGATGCCGGACCCGGCAACGTTCAGCTCCCCCCAAACGGATGCGGCCGACCGCTACTTGATCGCCCAGCGTTACTCCGGCATCGCTTTGATCGCTAAAGGGGACCAGATCCTGCTGCGCAAAGGTTACGGTTATGATGGGGAGAACCACCTCGTTCGGGCCGATCGCAAATCCCGCCTCGGATCTCTGACCAAGTCATTTACGGCGGCGGCCGTGATGAAGCTGGCGGAGGAAGGAAAGCTGCGATTGGACGACACGCTGGACTCGTACTTCCCCGGTTTTCCTGCCGGGGATCGGATTACCGTTCACCTGCTGTTGTCGCACCTTTCGGGCATCAACCCCAATTTTCCGCGCGAAGCGGGCTTATCCTTGCTGGATACGATTGAGGCCATCCAAGCCAAACCGCTGCTGGTTGAACCGGGCAGCAAGTTCATTTACAGCAATAGCGGTTATGTCGTTCTGGCGGGGATTATCGAGAAAACCTCGGGGATGAGCTACGGGGAATATTTGAAGCAGCACTTCTTTGATCCGCTGGGTTTGAACGAAACCGGGGAAGCGAAGCCATCCGTTCCGGTCATCCAGGGTTACGTCAGCGCCGGAGATCAGCTATGGGCACCGGCCGGCCCTTATATCTCCCAGTCCGGCACCGGCACGCTGTATTCCACCGCCGACAACATGCTGACCTGGATCGCCTCATTCGAAACGGAGCGGGTCCTCCGCCAAACGTCCATCGCCCAAATGATGACTCCGTATTCCGAGAAGAACTACGGCTACGGCTGGATGATTCGCCAGGAAAACGGGGTTACGCGCGTCTTTCACAACGGCAGCGGCACCGGCTACGCCACGGGGATGTCCCGGGAGCTGGGTGGCGGCTACACCCTAATCCTGCTAGGCAACCATTCCGGCATGGATACACTGACGCTGATGACGGAGATTCGCAAGCGGCTGCCTTAGTACGAAGTCCAAGATGGCACAGGGCCAAAGATAACATGGAACTGAACTGATCCATCAGATCGGATCTACGGCATTTTTGCGCTAACGCTTGCCAGGAGGCTTATTTAGTCAAAAATCACGGAGTTTCGAGGCTAACGCTGACCAGCGAGCTTATGAACACCAAATCACCCCTCTATGGATAAAAAGACTGCTAATAAGCTCCCTCATAAGCGTTACAATTTACAATCCTCAATAAATACATCAATAGCAACGCTGATCAGCGTTAGAGCTCCACAGGAATACATGGGCTCAAAAAAAGGCCGTCCCCGTTTGGTCCGCATGACCTTGGGGACGACCTTCTGATTTAATTTCCATCAAGCTGAGTTTGATTCAGCAGCTCCAACGCCACGGCAGCCGCCTGCTGCTCGGCTTCCTTCTTGGATCTGCCGGTGCCCTGACCGAGCGGACGTCCTTCCATGCAGACCTCCGCGACGAATTCGCGCTCATGAGCCGGTCCCCGTTCTTCCACGATCCGGTATTCCAACGCGCCCATGCCATGATGCTGCGTCAGCTCCTGCAACTCCGTCTTGAAATCGCTGGTCGCCAGCTTGCCGTCCAGGGTCAATTTAGGGAAAACATGGCGACGAAGGAACGCAGTCACGGCTTCCAGGCCCTGGTCCAGGTATAAAGCGCCGATAAAGGATTCAAACACGTCTGCAAGCAGCGCCGGACGGGTACGTCCTCCCGTCAGCTCCTCGCCTTTGCCCAGCAGGACGTATTGTCCGAATTCCAGGTTTTCGGCGAACTTCACGAGCGACGGCTCGCACACGATGGCGGCGCGCAGCTTGGTCAACTCACCTTCGGGACGATCCGGAAATAACCGATATAAATGCTCCGAGACGGTCAACTCGAGAACGGCGTCGCCCAAAAATTCCAGGCGCTCGTTATCCTCGTGTTGGCTGAAGCGATGCTCGTTCACGTATGACGCGTGGGTGAAGGCTTGTTTCAGAAGCTGCCGATTTTGGAATGCCAGTTCAAGTTTTTGCTGTAACTGCTTCAGATCTCCATTCACCAGACTTAACCCCTTACGCTTCGTATTTCTTCATAATGATCGTGGCGTTATGTCCACCGAATCCGAACGAATTGGACATCGTGACGCGGACGTCTGCACGACGGGCTTCATTCGGAACGTAATCCAAATCGCATTCCGGATCCGGGTGCTCCAGGTTGATCGTTGGCGGAATGACCCCATGCTGCAGCGTAAGTCCGCAGATGACGCCTTCCACGCCGCCGGCAGCCCCAAGCAGGTGACCGGTCATCGATTTGGTCGAGCTTACGGCCAATTTGTAGGCATGGTCGCCAAACGCACGCTTGATCGCGATCGTCTCCGATCGGTCCCCGACCGGCGTCGACGTACCATGGGCGTTGATGTAATCCACTTCCTCCGGCGCAATGCCGGCATCGCGGATCGCCATCTTCATGCAGCGCTCCGGACCGTTCGGGTCCGGCTCGGTCATGTGGTGCGCGTCTCCGCTTAAGCCGTAACCGATAATTTCGCCGTAAATTTTGGCGCCGCGCTTCTGCGCATGCTCCAGCGATTCCAAGATCAGAACGCCGGCGCCTTCGCCCATGACGAAGCCGTCGCGTTCCAGATCAAACGGCCGGCTGGCTTTCTCCGGTTCGTCGTTGCGGGTCGACATCGCCCGCATCGAGCAGAATCCCGCCATGCCGGTCGGACGGATCGTTGCTTCCGCGCCTCCGCAAATCATCACATCGGCATCACCCCGCTGGATGAGCTTGTACGAATCGCCGATGGAATGAGTTCCGGTCGCGCACGCAGTCACCGCCGTCGTGTTCGGGCCCTTTGCCCCGAACAGGATCGATACATGGCCCGAGGCCATATTGGCAATCATCATAGGAATAAAAAACGGGCTGACACGTTTCGGACCTTTCTCCAGCAAAATGTTATGCTGGTCTTCCCAAGTACCGAGACCGCCGATCCCCGAACCGATCATGACGCCTACCCGCTCCGGGTCGGCCTGCTCGGCGATGTTAAGCCCGCTGTCTTTCATTGCGTTTACCGCCGCTGCAGTCGCAAACTGCACGAAACGGTCCATTTTCCGCGCTTCCTTCCGGTCGACATAATCCTCGGGATTAAAATCTTTCACGGAAGCCGCGATTTGTGTCGGGTATTCGCTGACGTCGAAGGCTTCGACTCTCGAAACGCCGGATTTCCCTTGAACCAGGTTATCCCATAGCGTATCCAGGTCTTGGCCGAGCGCCGTCACGACCCCCATTCCCGTTACTACTACTCTATGCTTCAAACACACTCACCTCGTATGGACTTCATGTGTACTTATCATTCTTGGACTTTAAGCACGAATGCTTGCAGAGGGTAAAGATGAGGAGAAGTCCCGCCTGCTATGTAGGAGGTACGGGACTTTGGGATGACATTAGGTATGAGATTGTATGTAGTTTACAACTTCACCTACAGTCGTAATCTTCTCTGCATCTTCGTCGGAAATTTCCAGATCGAATTCATCTTCCAATTCCATGACCAATTCAACTACGTCGAGCGAATCCGCACCCAAGTCGTCTTTGAAAGACGCTTCCAGCGTCACTTCGGCTTCATCAGCGCCGAGGCGATCGACCACAATGCGTTTTACGCGATCCAATACATCGGACATCCGGTTCACCTCCTCTTTGGTATTATAAGAGATTTGAAGTTAAAATGCCATAGAAGCGAAAGGCGCGATTTACATATACATTCCGCCGTCCACGTGCAGCGTCTGTCCGGTCATATAGGCCGCGCTGTCCGAGGCGAGGAACAGAACCACGCTTGCGATCTCCTCCGGCTGTCCCAACCGGGCCAACGGGATATCCCCGAGCAGCTTCTGGCGATATTCCTCCGGAAGTTCGCCTGTCATGTCGGTATCGATAAACCCGGGAGCAACGCAGTTCACGGTGATTCCGCGCGAAGCCAACTCGCGAGCCGATGCTTTCGTCAGGCCGATGACTCCGGCTTTGGCGGCGACATAGTTCGCTTGACCCGCGTTACCGAGCACGCCGACCACGGAAGAGATATTGATAATTCGCCCCGAGCGTTGCTTCATCATCGGACGCGTCACGGCTTTGATCCCGTTGAATACGCCCTTCAGGTTCGTCTCGATGACTTGATCAAACTCTTCTTCCTTCATGCGCATAATTAAATTATCTCTTGTAATTCCGGCGTTATTCACCAGAATATCGATCCGGCCCCACGCATCGAGCACGGACTTCACCATTTCCTCGAATTGCTCGCTGCTGCCTACATGCGCTTTGGCTGCGTAGGATTTCACGCCGAGCGCCTCGATTTCGGAAACGACGCGTGCGGCGGCTTCTTCATTCCCCGCATAATTCACGACAACGTCGGCTCCAGCCTCGGCCAAGGCCAACGCAATGCTACGGCCGATCCCGCGGGAAGCTCCCGTCACCAAAGCGGTTTTCCCTTGAAGCGGTTTGCTCATCGGTTCATCTCCTTTCGCCTTGTTTATGAGAGACATCCAAATCAAAACTCCGTCTTGCAAGAACTAAATCTCATCGCCATTCCTTGAGCCCAAGCGGCTCCTTTGCGGCGAAGGTAATTCCACAGGTTAAGTCTGCCGCCTTAATTGAAGGCTTCAGCCGTTTGCTCCAGGCTGTCCAATCCGCTGACGTTAAAGAGGCGGACCGATTTATCGATCTTCTTGATCAAACCGGTCAAGACGCTGCCGGGGCCGATCTCCACGAAAGTATCCACTCCCTGCGAGAGGAGCCAATTTACGCTATCCTCCCAAAGCACGGGTGAATAAACCTGGCGCACCAACAGCTCCGCAATTTCCGCCCCGCTCTGCACCGGACGGGCCGTTACGTTCGCGACGACCGGCACCTCGGCGTCGCGGAACGAGGCGACGGACAACCGTTCGCCCAGCCGTTCGGCCGCCGTCTTCATGAGGGAGGAATGGAACGGTCCGCTCACTTCGAGCGGAATCGCCCGCTTGGCGCCAATTTCCTTCACCCGTTCTACAACGAGGTTAACCCCTTCTTGGCTCCCCGACACGACGATCTGTCCCGGGCAGTTGACATTCGCCAGCTCAACAAGCGCACCGCCGGAGGTAATGTCCGCACACAGCTGCGCGAGCGCTTCGCGTTCGCCGCCAAGCACCGCAGCCATCGCGCCTTGTCCGCCCGGTACGGCCTGCTCCATATATTCACCGCGGGCCCGTACGAGCTTCACGGCATCCTCGAAGCCGAGAACGCCAGCCGCCGTCAGCGCGCTGTATTCCCCCAGGCTGTGACCGGCGACATAGTCCGGTTTGAGCCCTTTGGCCGCAAATGCCTCGTACAGCGCCACGCTCGTCGTCAGCAGAGCCGGCTGCGTGTTGGCCGTTTGCTTCAGCTCGGTGTCCGGCCCGTCGAAGATCAAGCCGCTCAGCGAGAAGCCCAGCTGTTCGTCAGCCGTTTCGAAGCGCGCCTGCGCTGCCGGCAACGCATCATATATATCCTTGCCCATTCCTACGCTTTGGGAACCCTGTCCCGGAAAAACAAAAGCGATTTTTCCCATCCTGTGCACTCCCTATCGATAAAGTCCGGTTGATCGCCTACAATCGTCTACGTTGGCGGCCGCGAAATCGCGCCTTACCACACCAGCACGGACGCGCCCCAGGTCAAACCGCCCCCGAAGCCGACCAGCAGGATAGTGTCGCCTTCCTTCATCCGTCCGTCTTCCGCCGCTTCCACAAGTGCCAGCGGGATCGAAGCGGCCGACGTGTTTGCATATTTATCCACGTTGATGACGCATTTCTCCTCCGGCAGGTCCAGGCGCTGCATCGCGGATTGGATGATACGAATGTTTGCCTGATGAGGCACGAACAGATCGATATCCTCTTTGCTCTTCCCGGCTTTGCGAAGCACTTCCTCGGTTGCCGTTCCCATTACGCGAACGGCAAACTTGAATACTTCGCGCCCGTTCATGTAGATATAATGCTTGCGATCCGCTACGGTCGCCTCCGAAGCCGGCAGCCGGGAACCGCCCGCCTCCAGCTTCAGCAATTCGCCGCCGGCGCCTTCCGCGCCGAGATCGAAGGACAAGAATCCGCGTCCTTCCGGCACCTCTCCAATAATGACAGCTCCAGCTCCGTCTCCGAACAGCACGCAGGTGTTCCGATCCGAATAATCCGTGATCCGGGACAACGTGTCCGCGCCGATCACCAGCGCGTTGCGATACATCCCCGTCTGGATAAAACCGTTTGCGGTCGCCATTCCGTACACGAAACCCGAGCAGGCTGCGGACAAATCGAAGGCCGCCGCTTTCTTCGCGCCGAGCTTATCCTGCAAAATGCAGGCCGTCGACGGAAACGCCGTATCCGGCGTAATCGTGGCTACGATAATCAGATCCAGCTCTTCCGCTTTAAGGTTCGCGGACTCCAGGGCACGAACGGCCGCTTCATAAGCCAGATCGGAGGTCGCTTGCTCCGGTGCGGCAATATGCCGTTCTTTGATCCCTGTACGCGAGACGATCCATTCGTCGTTCGTTTCCACCATTTTCTCCAAATCGGCGTTCGTCAACACTTTCTCCGGCACGTATTTCCCGGTTCCGATAATTCCTACCGAACGTAAATTGTTCACTCTCGTCACTCACTTCCCGCTGATTTCCCGTGCTATGCTCTCCGTCAGACTGCTCTGCAGGGCCGTGCGCGCCTGGCGTACGGCGTTTTTGATCGCGCCGCCGTCCGAGGACCCGTGTCCCTTCACGACCAAACCGCTAAGGCCGAGAAGCGGTGCGCCGCCATGCTCCTTATAATCCATCATCGTCTTCAAGCCGCGCAGCGACGGCATCAACACGGCTGCAGCCAGCTTATTTTTAAGGGATTTCGAAAATTCCTTCTTCAAAATCGAAAACATCGCCCCCGCCGTACCTTCCAGCGATTTCAGCAGAATGTTCCCGGCAAAGCCGTCGCAGACCAGCACGTCGCAAGCTCCGGTTAAGACGTCCCGGGCTTCCACATTACCGACGAAGTTGATCGGCATTGCCTCCAACAGCGGGAAAGCCGCTTTGGTTAACTCGTTGCCTTTCATTGCCTCCGTGCCGACATTCAACAGCCCGACGCGTGGTTTTGCGATCCCGTGGACCTTATCCCGGTAAACGCTGCCCATCAGCGCGTATTGCGCCAGGTGCTCCGGCTTGGCATCCATATTTGCGCCTAGATCGAGCGCCAAGACCCCGCGTCCGTCGAGGGTCGGAATCATCGGCGCCAACGCCGGCCGCTCGATTCCTTCCATCCGTCCGACCACCAGCAGTCCCGTCGTCATGAGCGCGCCGGTGTTGCCCGCGGAGATCATCGCCGCGGCTTCGCCCTCGCGAACGAGTCGTCCGGCCACGACCATCGACGCATCTTTTTTGCGACGAACGGCCTTAACCGGCTCGTCCTCCGCATCGATCACCTCGGACGCGTGGTGGATCCGCAAATTCGCCGGAGCGTCTTGCACCATCGGCTTCAGCACCTGCTCGTCGCCGACCAGAATGATCTCGATGTCGCCCCATTCCTTGGCTGCGGCCAACGCGCCTTCGACCGTGCTTTGCGGCGCGTGGTCACCGCCCATGGCATCAATGGCGATTTTCATGCTGACTTCCTCCTTCTGGATGGTCATCCCCGGTGGACCGGTAGATGACGAAATTCCCCTGAAATACCATTTCCTCGCCTACGTAAGTAAACACCTCGACCTTGGCTTTGCCTTTCTGGCCCGAGCTCGGCCGAACGTAAGCTTTCGCGATGCATTTCTCTCCTAAGTGAACCGAACGGATAAACCGGATGTCCGCGGAAAATGTCAAAGCGATTTCATCGTTGATGACGGCCACGGCCAGGGAATTGGCCTGCGCGAACACATGGTGGCCGCGGGCGATGCCCGTCCGGGAGAACACATGCTCCTCGCGGATTTCAAAGATGGAGATCCCGCTCTTGTCCAACTGCAGATCGACGATTTCCCCGATGACCTCGTGCAGCGGCAAAGAACGAACCTGGTCGTACGACCGTTCCGCCATCAGCTTCATCCGTTCCCGGAGTTCGGGGATGCCGAGCTCCATCCGGTCAAGCCGGATCGTCTGGATGCTGACCTTTAGCTGACGCGTCAGCTCCTGGTCCGTTATAAACGGATTGGCTTCTATCATTTGGATGAGCTGCTGCTGCCTCGCCCGCTTCGGCAAACGTTCGATGGGTATCCCCCCCTGATGATTAAACAACCCATAATGATGGTCTATCTATAAAATCAACGATTCGTTATATGTAAAATTTGGCGAAGTTCTTTAGAACCTGGTACTAAAATGTAGTATAAAGCATCCCGCCCCAAAAGAAAAGCGAAATTGCCATAAACCTCACGTGAAGCCAGGCCGGTGAAGACAAAAAAAATAGCACCTCACCGAAATGAAGTACTACTTTGAGTTGGATGCCTAAAGCTTATTGGCCGATGATTTCTCTCGATTTGTATGTTCCGCAAACTTTGCATACGTGGTGAGCAAGCTTCAATTCTCCGCATTGTTCACATTTTACCATGCCCGGCACAGCCAATTTGAAATGCGTGCGGCGTTTGTCGCGGCGCGTTTTGGACGTTCTCCGTTGAGGTACTGCCATGGTTCCCACCTCCTTAATCAAGTCAACCCAAACCGGGGTTTAATTCGTGTGTTTACTTGCTTATTTTTTGAAAAAATCGCCGAGCGCTGCGAGCCGCGGATCGATCACGTCCGTATTGCAGCCGCATTCCTGCTCGTTCAGATCTGTCCCGCAATTCGGGCAAAGCCCTTTGCAGGATTCCTGGCACAGGGCGGCATACGGAAGGTGAAGCAACAGCGTTTCTTCCACATACGGCACCAGATCGACCTTGTCGTCGGCGACATATTGCAAGTCTTCGTCTTCTTCCTGCGCCTGCATGTCCGTCTCGGGATCATCGCTTTGTTTGAAGCTTTCCGCAAACTCCGCTTGTACAGCCCGTTTCAGGGGCTTCAGGCACCGGGAACAGGTCATGTCGAGCTCCGTCGTCAGCTTGCCTTTGACGTTAACAACGTCTCCGTCGGCAGCTTCCGCTTGCAAATCGACCTGCAGCGGACTGATCGCGGTAATATCCCTGCGACCTTTAACGACGCGGCTAACGTCCAAAGTCTGATGGATCTTCACCGGGGCTTCGGACGAGGTTACCTGACGCAAATTCATAAACATCAGCATCACTCCAAACAAACAAAAATTATTATACCGATTTTAAGTAAGTTTTGTCAACAATAAAGCTGTTATTCCGGTGAAAACGCTGCGGACGCTCCGTTCTCTTAGCTCCGTGCCAAATTCATGGTATATTCATAGGGGAAAGATTCCTCCAAAAATCCCTGGAACCCAAGGAGTAGAACCCTTTGAACATCGTAGGTATCATTGTGGAATATAATCCGCTGCATAACGGTCACGCCTATCATTTCGCCGAAGCCAAACGGCTTACCGGTGCCGATGCGGCGATCGCCGTCATGAGCGGCGATTTCCTGCAGCGCGGCGAGCCGGCGCTCGTCGACAAGTGGGCACGGGCCGAAATGGCCCTCCGCCTGGGGGTCGACGTCGTGCTGGAGCTGCCGGTCGCCTATGCGGCCCAGCCGGCCGAGTGGTTCGCCTACGGGGCCGTGGCCCTGCTCGAAGCGACCGGCGTCGCGACGCATCTGTGCTTCGGCAGCGAAGCCGGCGCGCTTACGGCGCTGCAGCCGCTGGCCGAGCGGCTGGCCGCCGAACCGCAGGCGCTGCGGGCGGCCATCGCGGAGGAGCTCGCCACCGGGGCGAGCTACCCCGCGGCCTACGCCGCAGCGGCCGCGCGCACGCTCAGCGGCAGCGCCGCCGATGCCGCCGCAGCGCGATCGCTGTTGGAGCAGCCCAACAACAGTTTGGGGCTGCACTACCTGATCGCGCTGCGGCGGCTGGGCAGCGGCATCGCGCCGGCCACCGTCCGGCGCCGGGCCGCAGGGCACGGCGATGTCGCGCCGAAGGACGCGAGCATCGCCAGCGCCACCGCCGTGCGGCGGCTGATCGCCGGCGGCGGCCTCGACGCGGCCGCACCGTATCTCCCGCCGGACACGGCGGACATCCTCGCCCGCGAGTTCGCGGCGGGACGCGGGCCCGTGACGTGGGAGAGCTTGGCCGCGCCGCTCTTCCACCAGCTGCTCCTGGCTACGCCGGAGCAGCTCGCCGCCCTTCACGAAGTGACGGAAGGGCTGGAATACCGAATCAAAAAAACGCTGCCCCGCCTGTCGAACCCGACCGTCGCCGAGCTGCTCACGCAGCTCAAAACGAAACGCTACACGCATACGAAGCTGCAGCGCACGCTGCTGCACATTCTCTTGCAGCATCCCCGCGAGCTGCTGGCGCCAACGGCGCTAGCCCAAGGCCCGGGTTATCTGCGCGTGCTGGGCTTCAGCGCTGCCGGGCAGCAATTGCTGAAACGGATGAAGCAAACGGCCCGGTTGCCGATCATCACCCGGGCCGCCGAGCTCGATCATCCGCAGCTCGCCCTCGACATTCGCGCCGCCGCCGCCTACGCGAACGCCATGCCGCAGCGCCGGACGGAGGAACTGCAACGCGAGTACCGTCAGTCTCCCCTTCGCTTGGAAGAACTCTAAAGGCAAGAAGGGGAGACCGGCTCGGCCCCGCTTAGGCTTCATGTAGCCTTCGGCTCCAGCGAAGCTAAATAATTCAGGGCGTCGTCCAGCTTCTTCACCGGGACCAGCTTCATCTTCGAGCCGATTTCCTCCGCTTTCGCCTTCGCGTCTTTATAGTTTGCCTCCGGCACGAAAAATATTTCCGCCTTCTCCCGGTCCGACGCCACGATCTTGAACTGGACCCCGCCGATCGCTCCAACGGTCCCGTCCTCGGCGATCGTGCCGGTGCCGGCCACACGGTAGCCTTTACTCAAATCGCCCGGCGTCAACTGATTGTAGATTTCGAGCGTAAACATCAAACCGGCGGACGGGCCGCCGATCCGCGTATCGGCAAATTGCACTTCCTTGGTCGGATCGGCCGCTTGCACCTTGCGCAGCTCGCCAACCGTCACGCCCAAGCCGGCTTTCCGGCCTCCGTCGGCCGCCGGGATCTCCACAAGCTCCGCTTGAAGGTCTATGGTTTTGCCGCCGCGCTCCAACCGGAGGTTCACCCGATCCCCCGGTTTATCGTCTTTCAGCAGGAGCCCGAGATCCTCAAACCGTTTCACCTGCTGGCCGTTCACTTCACGAATGATATCGCCGGAATGGAAGTCCCCTTTCGGCGGGTTTTCTTTGGATAAGCCGACAATGAAGACATACTCCGAGACGACGTCGTATTTGACGCCCGCCTTATGGTAAGCAGCCATGATGGCGTTCGATTGGGAGCTGCTCATGTAATAACGCTGTTGGGTTTCATATTCCTCATCATTGCGGTCCGGTTCCTTTCGGACGATTTCGGCATGTTTGTTGAAGCGGGCGGTTGCCAGCATCCACACGTTGGCGTAACTGACCGAAACCGTCGTCAGCATAAACGTCCCTTTTTCCTCCGCATCCCCCGACTTGATCGAAACCATTGGTTGGATTTCCTCCGCCGTCCCCGGTTGATTGATCATATACGGGGTTGACATGTATACGACAACATAAACGATCACCGCGATCGTCAGGACGTACAGCCCTGATTTGATCGCCTTGGCTCTGGATGGTCGCATCCCGTTCTCCTCCCTTCCTGTGCACGGCAAACCTTCGGCTTCCGACGGCTCGCCTTCCTTGTGATGCCGGCTCCATGAAACCGGTAGTCTGTCCTTAGCGGCTGATGCATAGCATGTACTATACGCTGATTTGCTATCGGTCTTTATCTAATGACAAAGAAGGTGGAACTATACATATGAATTTCCGACGTTTGGCCGCCAGCCCGCTTTCCACGTTGTTAACCGGATTTTTGGCCGTCTTGGTCGTCATCTGCGTCGTCTATGCCCCCGGCGAAGCGTTTAAAGCTTCCGGCGAGGGCTTGGCCATCTGGTGGCGGATCGTGTTTCCGGCCCTGCTGCCGTTCGTCGTTCTGTCGCAAATGCTGCTTGCCGCCGGGTTTGCCCACGGACTTGGCGCATTGCTTGATCCCTTTACCCGCCGCATTCTGGGGTTGCCCGGCTCCTTCGGCTGGGTGCTGCCGCTCGGCATGACGGCCGGATTCCCTGCCGCGGCGGAAGCGGCGGTCACGCTGTATAAGCAGGGCAAAGTAACCGCAAGCGAAGCCGAACGCCTCGCGGCCGCGGCCCATTTCTGCAGCCCGATGCTGATTGTCGTCGTCATCGGCGCAGGGTTCGTGGGCCGTCCCGATTTCGGCCTGCTCCTGTTGGCCGTGCATTGGGCGGCCGGGTTGGCGGCCGGCGTCACGCTGCATCTGGTGTTCCCGGACCGCTCCGGTTCCAATACTCCCGACACGGCGAACTCGGGCGAAGCCCATTCCCGCGTTCCTTTGCTGCGTCTTGCCATGCGCCGCATGGAGGAAGCCCGCCGCGAGGATGGCCGCAGCTTCGGCAAACTGCTGGGCGACTCGGTTACTTCCGGTGTTCAAACGCTGATGATTACCGGAGGGTATATGCTCATTTTTGCGGTCGTCATCCACGTGATCCTGTTGGCTTTGCCCGACCAGGTTTTTGCCGTCGCCGTGAAAAGCGTACTGGAAATCCACCTGGGCTCCTATGCGATTACCGGGCCGGCTTCGTCCCTTCCCCCGGCGCTTGCCGCTTCCCTGTTAGGAGCGGCGCTCGGGTGGAGCGGTTTATGCGCTTATCTGCAGGTGCGGGCGATCCTTGGACCCGCCGGCATCGGCGAACGGTCGTTTGTGCTGAGCCGCCTGCTGCATGCGGCCTACGCTTATGTCCTCACTTTGCTGCTGTGGAAGCCGTTCACCCGTTGGCTGCCGGGCGTGCTCCCGGCCTTTAGCGGAGGCAAGCCTGCCCCTTTAGGTAGCGACACCCCGTCCGCCACGCTGCCTGGTTGGCAACAAGCGTTCGGGGTGATGGAATGGCAGCTATGGATGCTGACTTTGCTGACGTTTGGCTTCGTGTCCATCGCGCTCCTATGGCGGCGTCAAGACAGACTCTAATCCGGCCGGGTCCTTAGCTCGGCCCCAGTTTTTCCTTGAACTTCCCGCGCAGCGCCTTCTCCACCTCCGGCGGAACGAGATCGCTGACATCTCCGTGGAAACTGGCGATCTCCTTGACGACGCTGGAGCTCAAATACGAATATTTCGGGTGCGTCATCATAAAAATCGTCTCAACGTCGCTATTCAGCTTATGGTTGGTGGAAGCCAACTGCAGCTCATATTCGAAATCGGTAACGGAGCGGATGCCCCGGACGATCACATGGGCTTGCTTATAATCCATGTAATTGACCAGCAGATCCCGGAAGCTGTCGATCTCCACGTTCGGCAGATGTCCGGTGACTTCGGCGAGCAGCGCCTTTCGTTCATCGACGGTGAATAACGGTTTTTTGCTCAAATTGTTCAGCACCGCCACGATCAGTCGGTCAAACTGGCGCGAGGCCCGCTGGATAATGTCCATATGCCCTTTCGTTACGGGGTCAAAGCTGCCCGGATAGACCGCCACCCGCGGTTTCCGCTGTTCGTTCATGTTGTTGCTCCTCCTTGATCGTCGGTTTGAACCGCGTTCGGCTCGGAATCGTAGGCATAAATCGAAACGGCGGTTTCCCCATATTCCGCTTTGCGCATTTGTCGGAAAGGCCCAAACCGTTCAGGATACGCATACGAGGATTCGTATTCGAGCACGACCGTCGCCTGCGGCGCGAGCAACTGCAGCTCGTCCATCAGCACCATCAGCGCATCGCCGTGTTTCAAGCGGTATGGCGGGTCCAAGAACACCAGGTCGAATGCCGCGCTTCGTTTCGCGAGGGCTTTCAGCGCCCGCTCGGCGTCGTTTTTGTACACTTCGGCTTTCTCTTCGAACCCGGTTGCTTTCAAATTCTGCCGGACCGTTTCAATGCTTTTGAATTCTTTATCGATAAAAACGGCCTTATCCATGCCGCGGCTTAGCGCCTCGATCCCGAGACCTCCGGTACCCGCAAACAAGTCCAGCGCTGCGCCTCCGTCAAAGTACGGCCCGATCATGCTGAATATCGCTTCTTTCACTTTGTCCGTTGTTGGCCTTGTCCCCATGCCGGGAACGGCTTTGAGCGATCTGCCCCGGGCGCTGCCCGAAATGACTCTCATCGGTTTGTTCACACACCTTTATATGCCTGGAAAATTCCTGTCGATATCGTACCATAATCCGCCTTGGAATGAAAAACGAAAAATATCATACAAATTTTTGCGGTCGGAGGTATAAAACCCCCTTGCCCGGACAAACTTAGATTATCGACATCACCAAATGTCGTAGACAACCGCGGAGAAGACTTACGTTTCCCCATAAGCTCTTCGTCCGGTTTCTCCTCTCCCATGATGGGCGTCCCGCAAGGGATGCCCGGACAAAAGCCCTTGTAGTAAGGTTTCCTACGAGGGCTTTTGTCCTTTTTTTATTTGAGCCCAAGCTTCTGCAAGTGGCGATCCTCCAGCTCCTGTCGCAAGCTTTTCGCTACTTCGCTGGAAGATGCCGGAGCAACCAGCCAAACCTCCGCTTCGGGAAACTGCTGATTCGTAAGCTCGGGAGGAAGCTCCGACTGGGGTAAGGACCAAGCCAGGCGCTCCAAATCTCTATCGAAATAAACCGGCCCTTGATGATTGATGTCCTTACCTTCAAAATGAGTCGAAGGATACCCGTTATCCAAAAACATATCCGAGTAAACCCGCCCGTTAATCTCCACAGTGCCTTTAAATTGATCGTCTCTCTTGTCGTAATAACCGTCGAACTTGATTCGAACCGGCGGTGAGAATGCAAGGTCCTCCTCCAACCAGGCTATTCCCTCCAGGGTTTTTGTCATCTTCACCGGAGATACGTTCTCGATATACCACCAGGTATAGATGGCCGCAAACAGGACCAGTCCTACAGCCGCAGTTATCCATAACCCCTTGCGAATCGAACTCCCTCCTTCACGGCGGTTCCTTCATCTGCCAACCCATCGTACCACCGGAAAAGTCGGAATACAACCGCACGGGTCATGTCGATCCAAACCGGTAGTTGCGCTTATCCCTTTCTGTCAAACAACCCCCGGCGGTGCATCACGGTGATGATCCGGTAAAAATCAACGCTGCCCTGCTCCGGGTTCTTCAGCAGCGGATCCTCTTTACTATAATTCACCGCAGCTGCCACCGCTTCCTTTGCCCAGTCGGGAATGCCGGGCCGGGTCCATTTCTCCAGGTCGGCGATTTGCTTCGCCTGCGCGCGAACCGTTTCCTGGAGCGATTCGAACTGCTCCTTCTCTTCCGCGGTCATCGGTTCATCTCCCTTCGCTTCATCATATTGGGTCAAGTTAAAGGTATCCATTAAACGAATCAGCTTGCTCGCATATTGCGGGTCCGAGGCATACCCGGCCGAAGCGACAGCCCGCGCCGCCTCTGGCCCCGTCTTCCGAACCGCCCCGGCATAGCGGGCAGCCGATAATAAACGGGCATGGTCGGCGATCGACTCCGCCCAGGACCGATATTTGCGGAAGGCGGCGTTAACCGTCACCGTTTTTCCTCCCCGGTATTCGGTTGTGGGTACGATCAAGCTTCCCGCCGGACCGCTGCCTTTGAGCCCGAACAAATTATGGCCCTCAACGGCCAATCGGCTGGCGCCCCAGTTCGATTCCAAAGCCGCCTGGGCGATCGTCAGCGAGGCCGGAATCCCGCTTTCCTCCGAGCTGGCGAGGGCAAGGGGAGCGATTTTACCGATAAACTCGTTTTTGTCCATTCGCGATCACCTCCACCTATAGTTTATGATCCCCTTTGGACGAGGGATTGGACCTTTACCTTGCCGGTTCAAGGATGCATAGCCGCAGGTCCGAAGGGTAACCTAACGATGGTTTCACAACCTAACCTATCTCGAGGAGGATTTTCAGCTAATGTACAACAACGTCAGTCAGCAAATTCGCGAAATCGAACAAACGATGCGCCAATTGGAGCAGCAAACCCGTCAGGCCACGATGATGTACCAGCAAATGCTGCAACAGGAGCAGCAAAACGCGATGCAGTTGGAGGAATTGGCGCAGCGCGAGCGCAGAGCGGTACAAACCATCCAAACGGCGCTGCATGGGCATCAAACGGCAATGCAACAGTTCCAACGCGTGGCGCAAATCGCGGGACAGCTTGAACACAGCGTAAACTCGATGTCCGGGATCGGCACAAGCTATTCGCAGCCGAACGTTGGTCAAACCTCCTACAGCACGCAAGGCATCGGTCAAAGCGGCTTCAGCGGCGGCAGCATCGGAAGCTTCGGCTCCGCCATCAACAGCCACATTCCGAGCACGCCAAGCGCCGGTTCGCTAAGCTCCATCGGTTCCGGGTCCGTTGGCTCCATGAGCTCCATGGGGTCGGGTGCCGCAGGCTCCATGGGTTCCATGAGCTCACAGGGCACAGGCTCGATCACCGGCACAGGCTCGGTCGGCTCCGCAGGTTCGATGCGCAGCTTCCAATAACGAGAAACGGTATT
Organism: Paenibacillus timonensis; assembly: GCF_022427145.1. GTDB lineage: Bacteria > Bacillota > Bacilli > Paenibacillales > Paenibacillaceae > Fontibacillus > Fontibacillus timonensis. The sequence goes on along the minus strand of NZ_JAKSXN010000007.1, from coordinate 94,278 downwards.
CAGCCGCCTCCACGGGCGGCTGTTTCTCATTTTTTGCCTCGTCCTCCTTCCCCTGTGTTATAATTGGAAATTATGATGTCATGGGTGGGGGACTTGAATGAGTAAGATATTCCTGTTTCTGTTCTTATCTTGGCTGCTGGGCAATCCTTTTCTCGCCATTCTCGTTTTGCTATTGATCCTTTACTTCATCGATCGGCGTTATGTCGGATTATTTCCGAGCCTGGGCAAGCCCTTGAAGCGCAGCCGCAGCATCTCGCGGCTTCGGCAGCAGTTAGCCGCCAGCCCTTTCGACGTTTCCGCCAAACGCGAGCTTGCCCGCTTGCTGCTGGAACGCAAGAAATATGCCGAGGCGCATCGGCTGCTGGAAGAAGCAAAGGACGCCTCCGAGACGTCGGCGGAATTTTGGGATGATCTAGGGACGGCGTGCTTGGGTCTCGGACGGATCGACGAAGGCGAAGCGCATATTTTGCATGCGTTAAGCTTGAATGAACGGGTGAAGTACGGACAACCTTATTTAAGGTTGGCTTCCGCCTTCCGGGAACAAGACCCGCAGAAGGCGCTGCAATACGCCGCCCGGTTCGGCGAAATCCAATCCTCATCCAGCGAAGCTTATTACTTGCTTGGCAGCCTTTATCAGTCTTTGGGCAGCAAAGAGGAGGCCAAGCAGGCCTTTAACGAATCGATTGCGGTCTATCGCTCCCTGCCGAAATATAAGAAGCGCCAGGAGCGAAAATGGGCGCTGCGCAGCTTCCTTAAGCGCGGAACGTTGGGGTAAGGTTTACGATGAAAAAAAGAACGCCGGCTTCTCTCCGTTTGGATAGAAGCCGGCGTTTTTTGTGCCTCGATCTACGTTACAGTTCTATGCTTTTTCCCCGCTCGGAGCTCTCGCCGATCCGGCGATGAAACGGCCACCAGTTGCCTTGCCCGAACATCTTCACCATGACCGGGATGAGGAACGGCAGAACGATGACCGAATACAGCGCCAAGCCAGACAACACGAGCGTGGCGATTTGCAGCATGGACATGACGCCGGATGGGTACATCGACGCCATCGTTCCGCCAAGGATGATCGCCGCGGACAAAATGACCGTCCCCATGTTGCGCATCGAATGCAAAATCGCATCGCCGACGTTCCACTCCTTGTTCTCGTTGAAGCGGTCCATCAGGAAGATACTGTAGTCGACGCCCAGCGCCACCAGCATGACGAACCCGAAGAACGGCGTCGCCCAACTTACGCCCGAGTAGCCGAAGATGTCGACGAATACCCATTCCGTAAATCCAATCGAAGCGTAAAACGTCAACACCAACGACAGAATAATATACACCGGCATCACCAGCGAGCGAAGCAGCAGTACCAGGATAATGAAGATCCCGGCCAGCATCAGAATCACCGTGCGTGTATAGTCGTTGCCCGAAATGGTCTTGAGGTCGTTAAACGTGCTGGATACGCCGCCGACCGCGATTTTGGCGTTTTCCAGCTGCGTCCCTTTGACCGCCGTCTGTACGGCGGATTCCACCGCACCAACCCGGTCGATGGCTTCCCGACCGTAAGGATTGCTGGAGAAAACGACCTCGAGCTTCATCACCTTGCGGTCCGCGGATAGATACGTATCGAACACCTGCGTGATTTGCTCGTTTTCGAGCGCTTGCTGTGGGACGTACCAGCCGTCCAGCCCATTGTCGGTGTTGCCGACCTCCGTCAGGTAATCCTTCGCGGTATTTAACCCGCCGGACACTTGCGCCAGGCCGTCAACGCTTTGGTCCAACCCGTCGGTCAACTGCGTGATTTGGCCGGAGAACTGGCTGAACCCGGTTTGAATTTGTTCTTGCCCGTTTTGAATTTGCGCCAAGCCGGTTTCAACTTCAGGCAGCTGGCCGACGATCTTTCCTTGGCCGTCGGCCGCCTGTACGAGGCCGGATTGCAGCTTCGCCAGACCAGCGACGATCTGGTCCAAACCGGCAGCCAGCTGTTTTCCGCCGGCTGCCGCTTGAGCATAACCTTGGTTCGCTTGGTTCAGGCCCGCAGCCACTTGCCCAAGCTGACCTTCGGCTTGCTGCAGTCCGGCAGTCAATTGGCCCAGCCCTTTGCCGGTCTCCGTCACCGTACCGCGAATGGTCAAATAATCTGTATCCGAAGCCAATTCAGGGAACTTGCCCTCCAAGCTCGAGAAACGGGCGGTCAAGGCGGTTAAACCCTGCGAGGCCGCGCCCAATTGTTCGCGAATTTGCGTCAGACCGCCGCCCAGGCCGGTGACGCCTTGAGCCAATTGCTGATACGATCCAAGCAATTGACTTTGGGCGTTCGCGAGGTCCTCAGCGCTTTTTTGCGCTTGCTGCAGCCCTTGCTTCAGCTGGCCCGCGCCAACCGAACCGTCACGAATCCCTTTCTCGATCGCGGTTAGACCGCCGGACAGCTGGGAGATTCCGTCTTTAAGCTTCGCGGTGCCGTCCACCAGCTTACCGGTGCTGTCGGCGGCTTCCTTGAGCTTCGGTGCGTTTTCCGACAGCGCCTGGCTGGCTTCCGACAACCCGTTTTGAATTTTGCCCAGGCCTTCCCCGCCTTCGCCTAATCCTTCGCCGACGGTCTTCACCTGATTGCTCAAAGCGAAATCCTTAAGAATTTCGCCCGTCGGACGGCTCATGCCCCGAATGCTCGCCACGCCGTCCGTTTTCTCTACTTCGCGGCTGATTTTTTCGGATAACGCCATATACTCCGCATTATCCATGCGTTCGTCGTTCTTAATGACGATCGTGGATGGCAAGGATTCGCCCGGTTCGAAGCTTTCGGAAATAATGTTATACGCTTTGACCGATTCGTATTCATCCCCGATTTCCTCCATGCTGTTGAAGGAAACATTGCCGCTGTAGGAAATCAGGAACGGCACCGTCACCGCGGCAACGATCAGCAGCGCTGCCCATGGACGCTTCAAGGAGAAGGAACCGATGGCGCCCCAAAACCGGTTTTCCTTATGCTCCAGCGAGCCGCGGACCGGCCAGAACAGTTTGGTCCCCAGCACGGCCATGAAAAACGGCACGACCGTTACCAATGCCAAGAGCATCACCGCGATGCCAACGGCTACGGCAACCGCCGAGCGGTACAACATGAACTGCGACAAGCCGATCGTTGAGAAGCCGACCAGAACGGCCAGCCCGGAGAAAAATACGGTTTTCCCCGCCTTGCGGTACGTTTGGACGATCGCTTCCCATTGGTCGTCCGTGTGCTGCAGCTCTTCCTTAAAGCGGCTGATCAGCAAGATGCAGTAGTCCGTCCCGATCCCGAACATGACCGCCACCATAAAGATTTGCGTGTACGTGGAGATCGGGAAATTTACCGAATCTACCAGAAACGCGACGATGGATTGGGACACGAGATAACTGAGTCCGACCGTCAGCAATGGAATGAACGGCGCCACCACGGAGCGGAATACGACGAACAGGATCAATAGAATAAAGATGACCGTGAAATATTCCGATTTCTTCAGACCCTGCTCCGAACTGACGACCATATCCTCATTGATCTGCTTTTGCCCGGTCAAATAGTGCTCGACCTTCAACGAATCCAGGTTTTGATGGATATCCTGCTCGATCTCCTTGAGCGGACGCTGCTCGTCGAGCACCGACAAGGAGGTTAACACCGTTTTGCCGTCTTTCGATATCAACTTATCCTTCGCTTCCGGCGTTCCGTACGGATCGGTGATCGAAGCGATACCGATCTCCTTCATATGGTCGCTTAATGCAGTAATTCCTTGCTCGATTTCTTTCTGATCGGCATCGTCGATGCCTGCCTTGTCATGGAAGACGAGGGCGATCTGTGTCTCTTTCGCTCCGCCTTTCATCTCGGCCACTTCCGCCAGAATGGCGGAAGCTTCAGAGGAGGAATAACCGTCCGGAACGGTAATTTCCCCATTCTCCCGTACCAATTCCGCCATGGAAGGCGCCGTTAACATCAATGTGGCCGCCAGAGCGATCCACAGCAGCAAGATCCACCATCTTGCCTTCAGTATGAATCTCATTTCCCCGAACTCCCTTCGCCAATCAGTCTGGCTAATTTCTCAAAAGCGCTAATAAATCCTTCCACCTCGTCCGCATCGAAATGCACTAAATACGTCGAGACCGTGTTCATGATTTGCTCCTGAACGACGTCGTAATTGTGTCTGCCCTGCTCCGTCATGGTCAAGTAAACGACGCGGCGATCCTCCTCATCCCGGGTCCGGTGCAAAAACCCCTTATCGACCATCCGCGTGATCATGGCGGTGATGGAGCTTTTGCCTACCGCAAAAGTATCTGCCAGTTCCGTTGAGGTACACCGGCCGCGGGGGGCGATATACTTCAAAATCTGAAATTGCTCCATGGTGATATCCTCTTGAATAATATCGCGGATTTGCCCGTTCAGCCGTTTGGTGACCTCGAAATAAGCCGCCATGTACCGCTCGATCAGCTGCTTCGACTCAAGATTCACCTCCGAATCCCCCCTGTCTCTTTGAACCAAACTCGTCCAGTTAGTTCTATAGTAAAATAGTTCGACAATGAAACTATAGGCGATTGTACCCTGAAAGTCAAATATCTTTTTGCACAAATCCCCTTCTCATAAAAAGAAGGCCGCAGGGTTTCCCCCGCAGCCTTCAATCTAGTTGCCCGTTATTCCTCGTCATTCTCATCTACTTCATAAATGCAGCGAAACCGTTCTTCCCCGGAAGCTTCATCCCGAAGCCCGGTAATCTGAAACCCGATGCTGCGGAAAAAATCCGCCCCTTCCTCATCGGTGACGGCCTCCATCCGTTCCGGACCGGCTTCCGTAAGGGCGAGCAGCACTAAAGCACGGCCATATCCTTTCATCCGTTGTTCCGGATGGACGGCAAGATGGGTGATTTCGAGCGTTCGCGAAGCGTTCACGCGAAAACCGATGATTCCCGCATATCCGTTCTCCTCCTCGTACCCGTACAGCTTATAGGCATCGCCATTCCGGTATAAACGAGCCGCCGCTTCCAGCGCATCCGGATCGAACACGACCGCGCATTCCAGCAATTCGCGAATCGCCGGCTCGTCCACCCGCGAGTTTATTGGTTTGAACATGGAGCCTCCTTGATTTCCGTACGGCCGTCTTCATAACCGATTACGACGGTTTGCGCGATTCCGACGAACAATCCATGCTCGACAACGCCCGTCATCGCCTTCAACTCATCGCTTAATCGGGCAGGTTCGGCGATTTGGCCGAAGGCCGCATCCACGATGTAGTTCCCGTTGTCGGTAACGTACAGCCGGTCCCCTTGCATCCGCATTTCGAACGGGACGTCGTAACGGCTTTTCAGCTCCCGCAGCGTCCATTCGTAGCAAAATGGAACCAGTTCGATCGGCAGCTTGAAACGCCCCAAGCTGGAAACCATCTTGCCCTGGTCGGCAATGACGATAAAACGGTCGCTGTTGATGGCGACCAGCTTCTCCCGGAGTAAAGCTCCGCCGCCGCCTTTGATCAACGCCATTTGCGGATCCACCTCGTCGGCCCCGTCGATAGCCAGATCCAAACGGTCCACGTCCTTCGCCTGAATCATCGGGATACGATATTTCGCGGCAAGCTCCTCCGAAGCCTTAGAGGTTGCAATCGCGCGGATCTTAAGTCCATTCCCGACCATCTCTCCGATTTTCTCGATCGCGTAATAAGCCGTCGACCCTGTGCCGAGACCTATCGTCATTCCGTCCTTAACCCATTCTGCAGCGCGGTAACCCGCCGCCTGTTTGGCATTCATGTCTACCCCTCCAAAATCATCACGATTCGTTGCCCTGCCCGCTGGTCTCATCTGCTCAGCGGCACTTCGCTCCTATCATACCAAAAAAGCCCGGACAATAGAACAGCAGCGTAACCCGAAGGTCCGCTGCTGTGAGTGGCCAAATTATCCTTGGTGCAAGGGTCTTGCGACCTTGGCTCGTTTCCGGGGCTCTTTCGGCTTGACCGCCCCGCCGCGCCCCGATTCGGGTTTAACCAGGGTCAGCAGCAGGATGACCGCCACCAGTGAAACCCCGGCGATGACGAAGAACATCGTCATGTGCCCCGCCTTCATCAACAGCGACATCACCGGCGGCCCCGCCGATACGCCGATAAAGCGCATGCTGCTGTAGATTGAAGTAATCGTGCCGCGCATCTCCTTGTCGATTCCCTCGGTGATCAAGGCATCGGAGCTGGGCAGTACGATGCCGATGCCAGACCCGCAGACGATGAGGCAAGCGATCACAAAATAGATATTGTTAAAAAAGCCGATGCCGAACAATGCGCCGGTGGATAGAATCAGCCCGGCAACGCCAGACCATTTCATCAGCTTTTTGTCTTTACCGATTTTTTTGCCGGTAATGAAAGACGCCAAACATAAGGCCGCAAGCGGAATTGCCAAAACCAGCCCTTTGATCACGCCGTTCAGGCCGTGTTTCGTCTCGAGCTGCTCGGACAGGTAAAACAGCACGCCAAAGAGCAGGAACATGGAGATGCAGCCGATCGAAAAGATGGCATACAACCAGCGGCCTTTTTGCTTCAGCACGCTTTTGACGGAAGAAACGAATTCGCGGAGCGGTTTGGCTTTCTCCCGATCCTTGGGTTCGTGTACCAAAATGATCACCAGCAGCAGCGAGATTAGACACAGCGCCGGAATCGACAGGAGCGGCGCATACCAAATCCAGGCGCCGAGCAACGCGCCTAAGATCGGGCTTAGCACTTTGCCGAACGTATTGGAGGTTTCGATCACGCCCAGATTATGGCTGACTTCCTCCTCGCTTTCAAACAGGTCGCCGACAAGCGGCAGCACGATCGGAAAGGCGCCGGCCGCCCCGATCCCTTGCAGGAAACGGCCGCCCAAAATCATCCAGTATACGGCAAGCCCATCCGTAAACCAGTCCGCAACCCCCGCAATGCAGCCGCCGATCCCCGCGACGATCAAGCTGGGGACGATGATCGCTTTGCGGCCGAATTTATCGGAGAGATAGCCGGCAATCGGGATCAGCAATATGGCCACCACAGCATATACGGTGATAAGCATGCTTACCTGAAAGGAGGTGACATGAAGCTCGCGGGCAATTTGGGGCAAAATCGGAATCAGCATGGAATTCCCTAGCGTCATGATAAGCGGTATGGATGCCAAAGCAATCAAATCGCCTTTTTTGCCGACCATCTAACCATCAGGCCACCCTTCACGAAAGAAGTTTAAAACAGACCCGGTTAGTGTGATTCATTTCGCCGAAATTATACCGCCCTTTAAGGAAGCAGCGTATAGGTTGATTTCGCGGCTTCCTGGACAAATCGGCTCGGTTCGCCGATGGAATATACGCGCAGCAGGTGCATCGCTCTCGTGCAGGCTGTATAAAACAGCTTCCGTTCGGCTTCCCTCGTATATCTCCGGTCCGATCCGTCATAAATCAGGACCGCATCGAATTCCACGCCTTTGGCCAGATACGCCGGAATGACATGGACCCCCTTCTCAAAGGATAACGTCGTTTTCTTGATTAGCTTGGCCGGCAACTTGGCGCTCAGCCGTTCGTAAGCCTCCAAGCTTTCCTCCGCCGTTTTGCAAATCACGGCAATCGATTCGTATCCGTCCACACGCAGCTGGCCGATCGTTGCCTCCAACGAAACGTGAAGCTCGTCGGCATCGCCGACCAGGTGAACCTCAGGCATCGCGCCTTCCCGATTAAACGGAACGATCGCCTCCCCGCCGGGAATCATTTCGCGAGTGAACTCGACGATTTGGCGTGTGGAACGGTAGCTTTGCTCCAGCGTAATCAGCTCGCTCTCCTCCGCTCCGTACAAATCGCTGAGCACCGAAGACTGCTGAAGCACCGAGGCATGGGCATAAATCGCCTGGTTCAAATCGCCAAGGGCCGTCATTTTGGCCCGAGGGAACAGCCGCTTCAGGAAGAACAGCTGAAACGGCGAATAATCCTGCGCCTCGTCGATGATGACGTGACGAATCGAGGTGTTGGACCGGAAACCGAGCAGCAGCTCTTTTAAATAGAGGAAAGGCGTTATATCTTCATAGAAAAGCTCGCCCTCCGCAATTTTCCGCAGCGTCTGGTCGCAGATGTCTTCCCAACGTTCGGGAAGCCCTTCCGGATTGACCTCGCGGATCATCGACGGATCGCTGAAGAGCTGCATATACAGCCGCGTCACATCTACGAACCGCAGCGATTTGACCCATTTGCGGAGCGGCTTGAGACGGTCGCTGACAACCATTCTGGCCAGGATCGTCTTCTCTTCCTCATAGTCGCTGAACGAGGTTCCTTTGCCTTGCTGCTTGCGGCGCATGCGCTGGTAAGCCCGCTGATAATCCTCCGTATCCAGCAACTGAATTTGTTCTTCTACCCAAGGCTGATCCAGTTCCGATTTGCCGAAGGCAGCGACTTCCTTGAGCAGCCATTCTTTCAGCAGCTCGCAGCGGTTTGCCAGACGGATCGCCGGGTCAAAGGCATAAAATTGCCGGGCAATTTCCTCCGCGCCGACAATTTCCTTCCCTTGAAAGCGCAGCGGCTTAAAAATCATCCCTTTCTGCTCCAGCAGCTCCTTATACCGCGTGATCGCATGCAAAAACTGCACCGATGATTTAAAGCGAATTCCGTCGACACGAGCTTGATAAGCATCATCTTCGGGAGCGGAAAGCACGTATTCGATCTGCACAAACGGATCCTCGAGCTGGAATTCCCTCCCGAGCCGGTGCTCAAGGTACTCCTGGAACGTCGTTTGCTGCATGTTTTCTTCGCCTAGTTCAGGAAGTACGGTCGATACATAGCTGTTGAACATCGGATTGGGCGAGAACAAGATCATTTGGTCAGCCTGCAACACCTCCCGGTGCTTGTAGAGCAAGTAAGCCACCCGCTGCAAGGCGGCCGACGTCTTGCCGCTCCCGGCCGCCCCTTGCACGATCAGCATTCGGCTGCGATCGTTGCGGATGATTTTATTCTGCTCGCGCTGGATCGTGGCCACGATGCTCTTCATTTGCGCATCGGAGCTGCGGCTTAATACTTGCTGCAGCAGCTCGTCTCCGATCGTGACGCCGGTGTCGAACATCAGCTTGATGCGGCGGCCGTGGATCACGAATTGGCGTTTCAGCGACATTGTCCCCGTGATCGTGCCGGACGGCGTTTCATAAGACGCAGGACCGGGGACGCTGTCATAGTAGAGGTTGGAAATCGGCGCCCGCCAGTCATAGACGAGGAACGTCTCATCTCCCTCCTCCAGCAGCGAAGCAATCCCGAGATAGATGGCTTCTTCCGGTTCGCCGTCCTCGGCGAAGTCGATTCGGCCGAAATAAGGCGATTGCTTCAGACGTTTCATCTTCCCCAGCGCGATGGACGCATGCTGATGGCTTTTTTCCCGCTCCGCGAGCACCTGGGATTGCTGCCGCAAACTGGTGGACGTTTCGCCGACATCATCCGCTTCGCTGAAATTCACCGTCACCTCGTCCCAAAAGTCTTTCCGCATCTCCACGACGTCCCCGCGAACGCTGCCGACCTCCCGCTCGAGCTTCCGAATTCTGGCGTCGATTTGGTCGGCCACGTACTCCACGCGGCGTTGCTCTTCCTGCCAAGCCTGATCTGTATGATCCAATTGAATCGCTCCCTTGAATGGCTTCTGCATCTTCCACAGCCGATCTATTGACAATCATTTAAAAATGTGATAAGATTGACTCAGGTTGATTGCGACTATCATCATATAGTTTGCAGTCCATTTTTTATTGTACCAAGAAGATCCTTACTTATCAATCTATGTTTGCGGATTTCCGACATGAAAGTCCTGCCTCAACGGCAGGACTTTTTTTCATTTGGTATCGATTAATCGCCGGCACCTGTCGCGGAATGATCGGCCAACCGGTTCAGGCGCTCCAATTGATGCCCATATTCGTACATCTCGGCCGACACGATGGATAAGCGCAGCACGCCTGTCCGCTCCGCCGCATACCGGTCCAGCATCCGTCGCAGAAACTCGTCGTTTTCCGTTTCGAACTGCATCGATTCGCTGTAGCCCGGCTTCAGCTTATCGTCGAACTTCAGCATGACATGCTCATGGAACTTCGTCAGCTTCTCCAGATGCTCGTCGAATTCCCGGTTTAGCTCGGGCGTACGGGCCGCTTGGAAATAATGCTGCTCCACCGCATCCAGCACCTCGAACCCTTTGCGAAGCGTACGCAACATTTGCTTATACACCACGAGCTGTCGATGGTCGCTGAATTTCGGCGCCTTGATTTTCTTCTGATCCTCCTCCATCAGCTTGTACTTATCGGCCAATTGGGTGATCGTATCCTCCAGCTCCCGCTTATCGGCCCGAAAGACCGCTTCTTTGATCTCGTCGGAGATGGCCGTACGCAGCAGCAGCGACAGCCGATCGAACGTTTGCCGGACTTGCTGCTCGAATTGCACCTTCGGTTTGGGCGGAAACAGGGCAATATTGATGATAAAAGCGGAAAAAATACCGATCAAGCTCAGCAAAAACCGGTTCAACGCAAATTCCCACTGGCCTGAAGCCTCCATAACGGAAACGACCGTAACGAGCGTAATGCCGATCGTATCCCCCATTTTTAGCTTTAGACAGATCATGATGACGATAATGCAAACGAGACCTACCGCGATCGGTTCGTTCGAGAACACCATGCCCCCAAGCATCGCCAAGATGGCCCCCAGCGTATTCGTCTGCAGTTGATCGATCAAGTAACGCCATGAACGATAAATCGTCGGCTGCATGGCAAAAATCGCGGCGATCGCCGCGATGACCGGCGAAGATAACCCCAGTAGAACGCCGGCATATAGAGCCAATGTAACCGCGACTCCCGTTTTCAGCATTCTGGCACCAAATGTCACTTCCATTCCCCCTACGTTCCACGACACATTCCATTTATTTTAAGCGAAATTTTAAGAAATATTAAGGTTCGTTTCAGATATCCTGCGTTTTTTTGGTCAAAACTGATGAAGGCAAGGACCAAATTATTCTAAACGAAGAGGTGAAAAAAGTCCATGTTTATGGAGAACTTGAAACCGATGGCCGGCAAATTGACCCTTGCTCTCCTGCTCGCAGCCGGCTCGGCTGCCTCGGCGGGTACCGCATACGCGGATACAAGCGCACCGGCGGATCAACCGCAGCAGGTGAGCCCAAATCCGTCGCAAACGGAAACGAAGCACCCACCGCACGGACATTTCCGCGGCGGTCATATCGTCAAAGATACGGCTGAGCTGCTAGGCATCGAACCGAAGGCGCTGGTCGAGCAGTTGAAGCAAGGGAAAACGCTGCTGCAGATCGTACAGGCCGAGAAGGGCTGGAGCGAAGAGGAATACCTGAAGAAGCTGACCGAATCGGCGAACCGCAATATCGACAAAGCGCTGGCCGAAGGCAAAATCGACCGAACCAAGGCGGATAAGATCAAAGCCAAGCTCCCGGACAAGCTAAAGAAAGTCATTCACCGCTCCTGGAAAGACCGCGAGCCGGGACATCCTACGGCGGATTACCAGAACAACCAGATCAACTGGAACCACCTTCCTCACTGATGGGAGCGTAGGTTCATGAAAAAACCGCTGGGCTGCCTTTATGGTCAGCCCAGCGGTTTTGCGTCTTGCCTCGTCTTACATTCGAGGATTACTCCTTATCCGGCGTACCCGATTCTGCCGCGATTTTCACCGCTGCGGACGGATGAACGCCCACGGGAACCTCCACGATATCCAGCAGGAAGATAAAGATCGGAACGCCCACGATCAATCCCCAGACCCCAAGGAAATGCTCGGAGACCAGCAGGATGAGAAAGGTGAAGAATATCGGCAAATGGGTTTTGTTGGACATGAATTTCGGGTTCAGGAAATATGTCTCGACCGCATGAACAACGGCGATCATGATCAGGACATAAACGATTTTGACCAACCCGCCGATTTTGAAGGCGATCGCGCAAAGCGGGATCAGCGAAATGATGACGCCCATGACCGGGACCAGGCCTAGCAGGAAGATCATGATCGCCAGGGCGATGAGGTTCGGAAATCCGAAAATCCATAGAAAAATCGTCGATAAGGCCGCATTGACGAGGGCAATCAAAAATTGCACCTCGATCACTTTGCCGAAGGATTGAACAAACTTTCTTCCAAAGTATTCCAGTTCCTTGAACAGCCCGCCAATCCGGCTTTCCCGGAATAAGACGGTAAAATTCGTGACCTTCTCTTTTTCCAGCAGGAAAAACAAGCTAAGGACGATCGCGATGAACAGATTCAAGCTCCATTCGCCGATATCCGTCAGCGTACTGAGCAGGAAATCGAACCCGTTGTTGATATAAGCCGATAAATCGATATCTTTCAAATATTCAACAATGTAATTCAGGATCGGATTATCCGGCAGCACCGGAGGATTGGAATAGAAGGAGATCACCTGGTTGACCAGGTCGGTCAGTTCAGTAAGCAGCACCGGCATATAGTAGTAAATCGCGGAGCCGAGCAGCGTAATCAACACGACGTAGATTAACAGCACGGTGACGGTTCGGTTGACGCGAATCACCTTGGCCACATTCCGGCTGATAAAATTATGAAGCCGATTGATGAGATACGTTAGAATGAACGTAATCAGCAGCATGTTCAGCATACTTCGGGCGAAATACAATACGATAACGACAAACAGCAGGGCAAGCACCCTGCGGAATCCCGCCATTTGAAACAATTCCTTAAAAAACGTCATGAGTCAGAACCGGCTCCTTCATGTTTACTGGAGATTAATCCCCTGCGTTAATCTTAAGCGAGCCTCTGCCACATTGCAAATAAATCCTTCTAGAACCATACCGGCTTTACGCAGACCGGCTTGGATACGGATACGGTTCGGCCGGTAAACGTCAAGCGGCCGCTATCGGGCGCTACCGCAAAGACGGCCAGCACATTGTCGTCCCGGTTCGCCGCAATCAGATGCTTGCCGTCCGGGGAAAGCGCAAAATGACGTGGATGTCCGCCTTCGCTCGAGACATGCTCCACCAGCGTAAGACGTCCGCTCCCCGGATCGATTGCGTACTGCACCAAGCTGTCATGGCCGCGATTGGAACCGTAGAGATACCGGCCATCCGCCGAAATGGCGACCTCTGCCGTTGTGTTATCCCCGGCATAACCCGCCGGAAGAGTTGGCACCGTGTCCTGCAAGGCCAACTGCCCGGTCGCTTCATCATAATAAAAGAGGGACAGCGAGGAATTCACCTCATTGATGGAATATACCCATTTTCCATTCGGATGGAAGGCGAGGTGACGCGGACCGGCCCCCGGCGGGGTAGCTGCCTCGCTCCGGAAAACCAGTCGGCCGGCTTCCGGCTCGAACGTATAGACGACAATGCGGTCCAGTCCCAAGTCGGCGACCAACGCAAACCGGTTATCCGGGCTGAAGGCGACGGAATGGGGATGCGGACGGTCCTGACGCACCGGGTCGGCCCCTTGGCCTTCATGCTGACGCTCGTCGACCAATCGGCCAACAGTTCCATCTGCCTGAATCTCCACAAGGCCGACGTTCCCGCCGTGATAACCCGACACGACGGCATACCGGCCGCTCCGGTCGAGTTGAATATGCGAAGAGGAAGGGCGGATGGTGACCTCCCGGTTCAATTCGTGCAGTTTGCCTGCATCATCCACGTCGAATGCGACGATTTCGCCGATCCGGTCTCCCTCTTTGGTCGTTTCCGAAATCGCATAAACCTTGCGGCGCTCCGCGTCCACGCCAAGGAAGGTGGGGTTCTTCAAACCGGAGGCTTGATCCATGAGACGAATCTCGCCGCTGGCCGTATCCATTTCATATGCATAAACTCCGGGATCGCCCGCTTCGGCATACGATCCCACAAATAACATCAATCGAGGTTGTGGCGCTGACAAGTGAATTTCCTCCTTTATAAGAAGCTTGTTTTGAATGGCATCCCCTCTATTTTTTCGTAAAAGGACCTAAAAGTCCAGTCTCGGCCGGATAAATATAAAATTTTTAATATAAATCGGTCACCTACCCAAATTGGTTAAAATATGATATACTGTAAGCGCTTCCGAAAGCATCTTCTAAAGGGGGATTTGGAATGATGAACGTCGGACTCGAAGAAAGAGGCGTCTACGAGGATCTCAATCCTTACGAGACGTATTTCTTCAAGATCGGAGCTCACGGACTGGTTTGCTTCCATGGACGGAATTACAGTATTAAACAGAGATTATCCGCCGAACAGACCTCGAAGCTGATCTCGGACCCTCGCTTCTATCGCATCAGCACGAACTGCTACGTCAACCTGTCCCAAGTCTCCGAAATTCGCGACAACGTCGTATGGTTCCGGGATGAACGGCACGGCATCAAGACGATTCATGTGCCCAGACGCAATCTGGAGCAAATGAAACGGCTGATTCCGTCACAGCGCGGCAAGGTAACCGCCGGGGTCAATTAACCTCCGCCATGGAAATCCTGCCATGCCAAACGGCCAAAGAAAAAGCAGCCTGATCCGCGTCGTCCCAGACGGCCGGTCGGCTGCTTTTTCCGTTGTCTACCTTACTTCACGTACAGACGGGCGCGCTCCTCCCAGATCTCTCCGGGAAGCAGGCTGAATAACCCGATTTCCTCTGCCGGCAACTCTGCCTTCGGCGCATTGACCAGATTGATTTGCGGCTCGGGGCAGAAGAATCCTTCCGTTGCTCCGTTGTTCCAAATCATCCATTGCTTGTAGGACGTACCCACGTCATAAACGAGGGTCTTGCCTAGTTTCGTATCGGTCAGTTCCATCCGGTTTCTGCCGTTTTGCGGCACGGCCGTGTAATGATTATCCATCGAAGCGAAGAATGGGAATACGCCTTCTCCCTGCATTTGCAGCTCTTCGGCCGTCAGCGGTTGGTAGGCTCCGGTCGGAAGCATCCGTTCGCTCATTTGCCAACGTTGCCCGATCGTCAGCTTCACCTTGTAGTCTTTGGCCGTGCTCTGCGGCGCAAACGGCGCATTCACCGCCGTATGGAACGCCAGCAGGCATGGCATCTCCTTGTCGCCGTCATTTCGAACGAACACCTGCTGGGCCAAACCATCATCGCTTAAGATGTATTTCAGCCGCACGGTGAATTTGAATGGCAAGTAACGGTACACTTCATGGTTCTCGTCAACGGAAACCTTGACGGATACATAACTTTCCAACGGGGTTTGGCCGAAATCCTCGACCTCCCAGGCCGTCGTATGTAAGAATCCGTGCAGATGGTTATGCGTCGCTGCCTCATTCACCGGAAATTGAAGCACTTCGCCCTTCCACGGGAACAACCCGTCCTCGTAACGGTTTGGAGGGAACAGGACCGGAATGCCGTGAACCCCCGGATTGCTTTTGAAAACCTCCATCTCGCTCTCGCCAGGTTCGCGCAAGAAACGGTAACCGCTTTCGACATCGCGGAAAGCAATCAGATTACCGCCGATTTCCGGCAGCATCACCGCCTCGAATCGCCCGGATTTGAGCCATACCGCTCTTTCGCCTTGATAAGTGCCTTCATAAGCCGTTCTTTGTGCCATGGATGATAATCTCCCTTCATTGCTTAGCTGTTCAACTTGTAATATACCTTAAAGCGCTCCCAAAAGTCACCCCTGTCCGTCATAGCAGGAGCAACATCTTCCCCCCATGATACGCCCCCCTTCACACGTCTCGCAAGATCCGTCGTCCCAGGCTCACCGCCAAGACGATCATCGCCGTACCGACAAACAGCTGCATCCCGTATACCTGAGTCCAGGTCGGCCACGCTTCGATCCATTCCAGCACCTGTCCGCCCAGCAGCGGACCAAAGAAAGAAGCAACACCGGTGATGGCGGAGTACATCGCCATATACATCGGGCGTTCCGGTTTGGGGGTATCGCCGATCATGAAGTTAAAAGCCAACTGGTTGAAGCCGCCGACCCCCACCCCAAACACCATGTGGGCCAGAAAGAGAACGGGAAGCATCGGCAAGAAGGACAAGCCGCCCCAGCAGAGAATCGCAAGCGCGATGATCGGCAGCGTCCAGAACAACAGACGGCGATTACTGTATCGCGCATTGAGATTGCCCCAAACGTAAAAGCTTGCCATCATAAACACCGTCTGCGTCACATTTAAGAGCGAGATAGTTTGGTAATTGATGTGCAGCAGTTCCAGCATCACATACGAATACAACGGAACGACTAGGTTCTGCAGCAGCAGGAAGCCTGCCAGGAACAAGGTTGCCTTCATGAAAGCTCCGTCGCGGAGCGGTTTGCGCAGCATCGGCATGAACTTGCTTTCGGCCGAGCGCTCGAAAGCCGCGTCGGGATAGAACATAAACACGATAATGTTGGCAATCGCACATATCCAGATCACGATATATAAGTAGAAGAACCCTTGCGCTGCCGGATAATGATCCAGCACCATCCCGCCCAAAAACATCACCAGCGTGTTAAGCGCATTAAGGAACGTATTCCGAATCCCGAAATACCTGCCGCGGACGCGGGCCGGCACAATATCGCTAATCAGCGAGTTCCACAGCATCGCGCCGACCGTATTGAATATAAACGCGGCGATATACAGTCCAATAAAACCCGCAACCCAATAACGGTGGGGAAAAATAAACGGAACGAGGCCCGTCGCCCCCCAAAGGATCCGGTGCATCCCGACGAACAGCACCAGCGCCCATTTGCGGCTGGTCAATCGTTGGATCAGGAACGCCACCGCAATCTGGGCAATATTGACAAAGGTCGTGATCGCCAGCACAAAGCCGATTTGCGCTGAATTCGCCCCGAGATACAGCAGAAACCCGGTCAGGAACTGACCGCCAAGCAATGTCTGAAAAATCGTGGAAGGCACGCCTTCCCAAGTTGCGATCGCGAGGTTGCGGCGCTGCCGGGACGGCTTGCGCTGCACGTGCGATCTTTGAATGATGGTGCTCTTCATGGTGATGGATGCTCCTTTAGCTCCTGCCCGAATAGTTCTATCTCTTTTTTTACATACTTCAAGTGACTCGCTAATCTGAATGAATGGAGTGCTGCTCAACTTATGCGCAATTCCTTGAAGTTTGGGATATTTCTTGTTTGTATGGCGCTGCCGCTAATGCTCGCTACCTCATGCAACCAGCAGAACCGGCTCCGCTCGGATTCCGTTCCTCCAGCCGGTCATTCGCCGGTGAAAACGGAAGCGGTTACGGACGCCGGCGGCACGTCCTGGGTACCGCTGACGCAAGTGGCCCATAGTCTTGGCTTGCGGCTGCAAGAAACGGAGGATAGCGCCAATCTCGGCTTTACCGATGTGATGTTTAC
The DNA here is from genome assembly GCF_022427145.1 of Paenibacillus timonensis. Lineage (GTDB taxonomy): Bacteria > Bacillota > Bacilli > Paenibacillales > Paenibacillaceae > Fontibacillus > Fontibacillus timonensis. The sequence goes on along the minus strand of NZ_JAKSXN010000007.1, from coordinate 77,048 downwards.
GGTTCAACCCAGCCAAAGGCATGCGATTTCCTTCGGACGCCCGATTTCCCTGCCCCAAGCGCCAGTGCGGGAGAACGGTCAAGTGTACATGACGATGGATTCCGTATCCGCCCTGCTGCAATCGAAAGCCCGGATCGATTCCCGCACGGGAGATTTGGCGTTTGACCGCATTACCCCGGCGGGTGACCCCATTCAGCCGCAGACTGGGACAAGCCGCTACGGAATTCTCGGCGTCGCCGATCAACGCGATGAGATGATCGCCTATGCCAAGCAATATTTGGGTGTTCCTTATGAATTCGGCGCGGCTCCTTACGAGCAGTCCAAAACGTTCGATTGTTCGTCCTTTACCCGGCATGTCTTCAAAAAATTTGGCCAAGACCTGCCCCGTCTGGCCCGGGATCAAGCCCAAGAAGGCGTTTCGGTCACGCGCGACCAGCTTCAAGTCGGGGACTTGATCTTCTTCACCGTCCCCGGTCGTTTTAAATCCGACAATATTGCCGGCCATGTCGGCATCTATATCGGCGACGGCAGGTTCATTCATACCTGGGGCGACCCCGGGGTTCAAATCAGCCCGCTGGACAGCGGGTACTGGAGCGACATGATCATTTCCATGCGCCGGGTTCGTTAATCCAAGCCTGGCTTCTAATGAAGCAAAGGCCGGGGAACCGCAAGGTTCACCCGGCTTTTTTCATGCCGGAAGGCGATTTCCCTTCGTTACAAATACAAAGTATAATAAATGTATGCATCACTTTCCATATAATATTTATACCTTAAAACCCGAACGATTCAGAGGAGAAAGACGATGGACAACGACAATTTAAAACAGGATTATCAACTGCTAGCCCTGCCCGAAAACGCTTCCCGCGAAGAGCTGGAGCGAGTGTTCGACATTTTGCTGCGCAAATCCCGCTCCCGCCACCTCGATCCCGGCGAAGCCGAGGAAATCGAACGAAAAATCCAAGCCTACAAGCGGATCGTGGAGACGGAGGAACAGCGGAAAATTGCGGAGCTAAAACAGAAGCGCTATGCGAAGTGGGGCAATTTCGCCGGAACCGCCGAGAAGATCGACGATTTTTTCCGGCTCTACCGGACTTATGTGATTATCGGACTCATTGCTGTGGTAGCCATTATTTTCGGCACGAACGCTTATCTTGACCACCGCGAAGAACAAAAACGACTGGCCTCCCTGCCTCCCGTCGACCTGTCGATCATGATGGTTGGGAATTTTATGACCGACGACCAAAATGGCGGTGTCGACGCTTTGGAGCAAGCCATGACGGCGCAGATCCCCGGTTTCAAACGGGTGGAGATTGAGAATGTGTATTTGCCGCCTCAGGGAGAAGCCGGTTTGAGTTCCGCCGATATGGCTTACCAACAAAAAGCGATGGCGGTGATCGCCACAACCAGTCCGGATATTTATATTACCGATTCGCCTACGTTCTTGTGGCTGTCGAACGGCGGCGCTTTTCTGAGCCTCGACGACGTGGCGAACGGCGAGCTTAAATCTCTCCTGACCGATGAAAACCTCGTCAAGGATGTATCCGACGAAGACAATACCGAGCATGTGTACGGGATTAACGTCACCGACAGCACCCTCGTGAAGGAGCTGCCGCTCGGCATGACGGACATGATCATCTCCCTCCGCGCCGATACGAAGAATAAGGACAAAGCGATCGAGATGATGAAGAAGTATTTGGAGAACCTTCCAAAGGCGGCGAAATAGCCGCCTTTTTTTCGTGCTTTTTTGGGAATTGATTAATTTCGGGGGATGCTATAAAATAACCCTATAAACGCGCGTTTACGAAAGTGGGGACGAACCTTATGCGCAGCGAAGACATAGCTAAACTGGCCGGGGTGTCCCGCAGCACCGTATCACGGGTGATCAACAACTATCCGAACGTTCCGGAAGCAACACGGGCCAAGGTGCTCCGCGTCATCGAGCAGCACCATTACGAACCGAACAGCTTTGCCCGGGCGCTAGCCGGCAAACGGACGGATACGATCGGCCTGTTCGCCATCAGCATGACCGAGAAGGAAGACACCAGCCGCATCTATCAGAACAGCTACTTTGCCCCGATCGTCGACATGGTCGTCGATACAGCCAATGCCCGCGGATTTTATGTGCTGATTCATACCGTCTATTCGCCGGGGGATTTTCAGAAGGTCAAGCAGGCCTTCTTGCAGAAGCGAATCGACGGCGGCATTCTGGTCGGCACGCAAAAGGACATCGAACTGGTTCGGGAAATGGTCGATCAGGAAGCGCCGCTGGTGCTCGTCGATTACGACATCGCGGAAATCATGGCGGAGCGGCTGAACAAGAACCACCTCGCCGTCATCAACTCCAATGACTACGAGGGCACGGTCCAGGCGATCGAATACTTGATCGAGCTGGGTCACCGGGACATCGGCATCCTGAAAGGCAGCATGAATACGTACTCGGGGCGCGAGCGATACTTAGCCTATGAGCACACCCTGAGGAAGCACGGATTACCGCTGCCCGAAGCATTTATGCTGGAGGGCGAGTTCCTGAAAGAGAGCGCCTACCGCGAAACCTGCAGGCTGATCGAACAGGGAACCTTGCCGACGGCGTTGTTCTGCGCCAACGACGACATGGCCTTCGCCGCGATGGAAGCGTTTGCGGAAAAGGGGATCAGCGTGCCGGAGCAGTTGTCCGTCATCGGTTTTGACGATGTGGAGCTGGCCTCACGGATCACGCCCAAGCTGACGACCGTCCGGCTGCCCGTCGATGAAATGGCCAAAGCCGCCGTATTAAGGGTGATCGAGCTTTGCGAAGCGGAACAGCCCACGTTCAGCACGGTCAGCTTTCCAACCCGCCTGGTCATCCGGGATTCCTGCCAGCCCCCGATGGATTAAGCCGGTGTACCTCCTCCTCTATTCGATCAACGATCGCCGGGAGGAATCTTTTTTCAATAAAATAAACGCGCGTTCACAAACGAAGGGAGAGTTCCTATTCATGAAATTCGGAGCATTTGACGATCAGCGTAAAGAGTATGTGATCCATACGCCGCAAACCCCTTACCCTTGGATTAACTACCTCGGCAATGAGCAATTTTTCGGACTCATCTCCAACACGGCCGGCGGTTACACGTTCTATCGGGATGCGCGCTTGCGCCGGTTGACCCGGTACCGCTACAACAACATTCCACTCGATACCGGCGGACGCTATTACTACCTCCGCGACCACGACAATGACGATTTCTGGACGCCGGGCTGGATGCCGGTGAAGCGCGAGCTTGATTTTTACGAATGCCGGCACGGCTTGGGCTATACGTCGATTACCGGGGAACGCGGCGGGATTTCGGTGACGCAATTAGCGTTTATTCCGCTAGGCTACAATGGCGAAGTACATCGCCTGACGGTAAAAAATACGAGCTCCCAGACGAAAAAAGTCTCCCTCTTCTCTTTTGCCGAATTCTGCCTTTGGAACGCGCAGGATGACATGACCAACTTCCAGCGCAACCTGAGCACCGGCGAAGTGGAAGTCCTGGATTCGGTCATCTACCATAAAACGGAATACCGCGAGCGCCGGAATCACTATGCCTTCTATTCCGTCAACCGCGACATCGACGGCTTCGATACGGACCGCGAATCGTTCGTGGGCCTGTACAATGGCTTGCACGAACCTCAGGTCGTCGTGGCCGGCAGAGCCTCCAACTCCGTCGCCAGCGGCTGGTCGCCGATCGGTTCACACGAAGTGACGCTGAAACTTGCGCCGGGCGAAGAGCAAAGCCTGATCTTCATTCTCGGTTACGTCGAATTGCCGGAAGAAGACAAATGGGAATCCCCAAGCGTGATCAACAAAAAACCGGCGCTTGACATGATCGCTAAATTCGCCACCGACGCCGACGTTGACCGCGCGATGGCCGACTTGGCGGCGTATTGGGACGGCTTGCTGTCCAAATACCAAATCCAAAGCGGCGACGACAAGTTGAACCGTATGGTCAACATCTGGAATCCGTATCAATGTATGGTGACGTTCAACATGTCGCGTTCGGCCTCCTATTTCGAATCCGGCATTGGCCGCGGCATGGGCTTCCGCGATTCCAACCAGGACTTGCTTGGCTTCGTGCATCAAATTCCGGAGCGCGCCAGAGAGCGGATTCTCGACATCGCCGCCACGCAATTCGAGGATGGCAGCGCGTATCACCAATATCAACCGCTCACGAAGAAAGGCAACAACGAAGTCGGCAGCGGCTTTAACGATGATCCGTTGTGGCTGGTGCTGGGTACGGCCGCTTACATCAAGGAGACCGGCGATATCAGCATCCTCGACGAGCAAGTGCCGTTCGACAGCAATCCGGACAACACGGCGACGCTGTTTGAACATTTGAGACGTTCCTTCTATCATGTCGTGCATAACCTCGGGCCGCATGGCTTGCCGTTGATCGGCCGGGCCGACTGGAACGACTGCCTCAACCTGAACTGCTTCTCCAAGGAGCCGGGCGAATCGTTCCAAACGACCGCGAATATCGAAGGCCGCGTAGCCGAATCCGTATTTATCGCCGGCCTGTTCGTCTTCGTTGGTCCGGATTTCGCAGAAATTTGCCGCATGCGCGGGCTGGACACCGAAGCGACCGAAGCGCTCGATTGGACCGAAAAAATGCGAAAAACGACGCTGGAGCACGGCTTTGACGGCGACTGGTTCCTACGTGCCTACGACCATTACGGCGAGAAAATCGGCAGCAAGGAAAACGCCGAAGGACAAATCTTCATCGAGCCGCAAGGCATGTGCGTCATGGCCGGTATCGGCGTAGAGGAAGGTTTGGCAGCTAAAGCGCTCACTTCCGTGGCGGAGCGTCTGGATACGAAATACGGTATCGTGCTGCAGCAGCCGCCGTATTCGAAATATTATTTGAATCTGGGCGAAATCTCCAGTTACCCGCCAGGGTATAAAGAGAACGCCGGGATCTTCTGCCACAACAACCCGTGGATCATGATCGCCGAAACCGTATTGGGCCACGGCGACCGGGCGTTTGAGGTATACGCCAAGATCGCGCCGGCTTACCTTGAGGAGATCAGCGAAGTTCATCGGATGGAGCCATATGTCTACTCGCAAATGATCGCCGGTAAAGACGCGGTGCGTCACGGCGAAGCGAAGAACTCCTGGCTCACCGGGACGGCTGCATGGAACTACGTGGCGATTACGCAGGCAATCCTCGGCATTCAAGCCGACTTTAACGGTCTGAAGGTGGACCCTTGCATTCCGTCGGCTTGGGACGGCTACGAGATCACCCGCGTCTTCCGCGGCGATACGTATGTGATCCGGGTCAGCAACCCGAACCACGTGGAGAAAGGCGTAGCCCGCATCACGGTCGACGGCCAGCCGATCCAAGGCAACGTCATCGCGCCGGTTGGCGACGGCGGCGTGCATCAGGTCGAAGTTGTGTTGGGCTAAAGGAATCGATTGACGCGTACAAAATCAAAGGCTGTTCCCCAATTTCCATTTGGGAACAGCCTTTTTTTCTGCCTTACTCCGCAGCAAACCGGGTGCCGATCCACTCCTCGCTTAGCCTCCATAGCCGGGATGCCGTTTCGGAATCGATCGCCCATGGACGCACGCCGTCCGGACGAAGGCTATCTCCGGGCACAGCCTCCGCAATATCTGCATTTTCGCAATATACACCTCCCAAACACGGATCGAGAGTCATGAACTCCAGTTCAACCAAAATAACCGGCACCTATCGGTGCCGGTTTTGTATTGCTCTCCAAGTTTTCGGCTTAAGCCTTGGCAGGCTTCATGCCGTTCTCCTCTTGGTTCGGGTCCTGACCTTCTTTATTCACCTGCACTTTGCGGATAAAGAAAGCTAAGACGAAAGCGATCAGCGTAATCCCCGTGGCCACGACGAAGGCGAAATCGATCCCGTTGATCGTCGCATCACGGGTGATCAGGGCCAATTGCTGGGCGTTGGCCGGATCTTTCGGGTTGATGCCGGCGGAAATGATCATTTCTGCCGCCTTATCCTTTGCACGCGTGGACATGATCGTGACGAGAAGTGCGGTGCCCAGCGCGCCGGCGATCGTCCGCAGCGTATTGGACATCGCGGTCCCATGGGCGTTAAGCCGGGCCGGCAATTGATTGAGGCCGGCCGTCTGAATCGGCATCATCAGCATGGACATCCCGAACATGCGCGCCGTATACATCAAGATAAGATGGGAATACGTCGTGCCGTCGGTCAAATTGCTGAATTCCCAAGTCGTTATCGCCGTGATGGCTAAACCGATCACCGCCAGCCAACGCGCACCGATCCGGTCGAAGATCATCCCGGTAATCGGCGACATGATCCCCATCAGAATCGCTCCAGGCATCAGTAGAAGCCCGGACTCGAGTGGGGAGAATCCGCGGATTTTTTGCAGGTAAATCGGCAGCAGGATCATCGCCGCATACATCGCCATCGTCACCACCACATTGATGATCGTGGTAAGCGAGAACATGTCGTAGCGGAATACGCGGAACTCCAGCAAAGGTTTATCCGACTTCAATTGTCGCCACAGGAACAATCCCAGGGCGACAACGCCAACAATCAAGCTGACGACGACTTCCGTCTCCCCCCAGCTCGTGCTGCCGGCTTCGCTGAACCCGTACAAAACGCCGCCGAAACCCAGCGTCGACAAAATGATCGACAGAACGTCCAACTTCGGCCGGCCAATCCGGGTTACATTTTTCATAAAGATCACGCCAAGGAAAATCGATAGGACCGCAAACGGCAAAATGATCCAGAACAAGACGTTCCAAGGGTGATGCTCAATGACCCAGCCGGAAAGCGTCGGGCCGACCGCAGGGGCGAAGATCATGGCGATCCCCATCATCCCCATCGCCTGGCCGCGCTTCTCGATCGGGAAGATCGTCAGAAATACGACCGTCATGAGCGGCATCAGCACGCCGGCGCCGGCAGCCTGAACCAGCCGCCCGATGAGCACCAGCTCGAAGCTCGAGCCGATGCCGCAAATAAACGTGCCTGCCGAGAACAAAATCATCGCGGAAATGAACAGCATCCGCGTGGTGAAACGTTCCATCAGAAAGGCGCTAATCGGAATCAAGACGCCATTCACAAGCATGAATCCGGTAGAAAGCCATTGAATGGTTGTTGCTCCGACGCCCAAGTCGTCCATCATTTGCGGCAGGGCGACGTTCATCAAGGTTTGGTTCAAGATCGACACAAACGCTCCGATCAAGAGCGCCATGACGATCGGCCATCTTTTGAAATTTGCGGCCGGTACAGTAGTTTCATGGCTCATAGGTTTCTTCTCTCGCTTTCTCTAATGATGCGATGATTTTGTGATGCGTCTGCAGCATATGGTCAATATCTTTCTCCGCTGACGCCAATACGATCGAAATCGCCTTGGTATATTCAAGGTCGGTCTGCTGATAGACCTCCATCCCTTTGTCCGTGATTTGCAAAACAACGGATCTGCGGTCGATGTCCAATCGTTCGCGCACCACCAGCCCCGCCTTGACCAGTCGATCGATCACGCCGCTGACCGTGCTGTTCCCCATCCGCATTTGATCGGCAAGCTCCGTAATCCCGATGTGCGGGTTGTTCTGGATTCGTTTCAGCGTCATGAACTGAATGCCGGTTATGCCGAAGGGTTCGGCTTGTTTGGATAACAAATGATAAAACGCCCTTTTCACTTCGCGGAAGGACTCCACGATATCATGCATGCGCTGCTTCTGATCCAAACGGTACTCATCCTTTACACTTTTGTTTCACTCTTTAATATTTCGTATACGAAATAATTCTTTATTATATTTAACAAGGGTCCAAGTTGGTTGTCAATAAGAAAATCGCAACCTCCAAGGTTCGGCAAAATCGGAAATTTTTCAACTTTCGCTTAGAATTTCTCGGAATATTTCGTCCTATACCCCTGGCGCCCTGGATGTTATAATTATGGTAGAATTCACCTACTACTTAAGGAGGACATGAATCCCATGACATGGTTCAACCGACTTCCCTTATCCGGAAAGATCTCCGCCGCGTGTTATCTCGTGGCCGCGCTCTTTGCCGTCCCATCCCTGATTGCCTACATCCTGCTGGGACATATCATCATCGGTATCTTGCTGGTCGTCATATTGGCAGCGCTTACTTTCCCGCTTTCGCGTTATCTTCAGAAAGCGCTTACCGGTTCGTTTGACGATGTCACAAGCGCTTCCGCAAAAATCGCCAAAGGCGACTTCACCAGTCGAATTTCGGAGTCCGGAGGCATGGACGATCTCAGCCGTTCCTTCAACAGCATGGTGGACAAGCTGCGCAAGATCCTGCAGGAGACATCGGATATCACCCGCAAAGTGATGGATTCCAGCCGGAGCATTTCCGACCGCAACCAAGAGCTGATCGAAGTCATGACCCAAGTCACCCACTCCTCCAATGAGCTGGCGCTTGGTGCCAACGCCATCTCCGAAGATGTCAGCGGCATGAAAGATGCGATCGGCGAGATCGAGCAAAAGGTTAGTAATTACACCGTTGCCACCCGGGATATGAATCAACGCTCCGACGAAATGATTCAACTGGTAGAACGCGGTCGGGAATCCGTCTCCCGGCAGGCGAACGGTATGCGCAAGAATATCGAAGCCACCGGGAAAGTCGCCGATTCCATCGAGGCTTTGGCCAAGAATGCGCAAGGCATTACCAAAATTACCGCCACGATCTCGGAGATTGCCGAACAGACGAACCTGCTGTCGCTGAACGCCTCGATTGAAGCTGCCCGGGCAGGCGAGCACGGAGCCGGCTTCGCCGTGGTTGCCCACGAGGTTCGCAAACTGGCCGAGGAATCGACCGCTTCAACCAAAGAGGTATTTAACCTGGTCCGCAGCATCGAGCAGGACGTGAAGCAGGCGGGACAAAACATCAAGATCAACGAGGAAGTCGTCCGTCAGCAAAGCGAAATGATCCGCGAGGCGGAACAGATCTTCCAGGAGATCGTCCAAAGCGTGCAGTACATCAGCGGAGAAATCGCCGCATTCTCCCGAGAAAGCGAAGCGATGCTGGAAAGCGCGCAGAATATCTCTTCCGCGATTCAGAACATTTCCGCCATCACCGAAGAATCCGCGGCAGGTACCGAACAGGTCTCGGCTTCCATGAACGAGCAAATCACCTCGATCCGGGCGATGGCCGAAGAGGCCGAAGCGATGAAAAATGCGGTGTTCCAGCTGCAAAAGACGATACATATCTTCAAGTTTTAAGCTACCGTAGCCAATGCCCGGCCCCCCGTTTGAAAAGGGGCTGGGCATTTTTTATTTTTTCGTTAAGATAATAGATAGTGAATCGCAATGAAAGGAGGGCTGGCAACCATGCAGACGTCTGCCCGCTTGGCCCAGTTTTATCAAGATTACCGCCATTCGATGACCGCCCTCTCTTACCGGCTGACCGGTTCCTGGTCGGAAGCGGAGGACATCGTGCAGGAAGTGTTTGCGGAGCTGCAGCAGAACGTACTGGCTGACAGCATTCGCCAACCCAAGTCTTATTTAATGCGCGCCGTCGTGAACCGCAGCCTGAGCGCGCTGAAATCGCCTCGAATGTCCCGGGAGCTGTATACCGGGCCATGGTTACCCGAACCTGTCTTCGATCCGCTTCCAGAGACGCAACTTGACCGCTTGCTCCGAGAAGAGCAAATCTCTTACGCGTTTATGGTATTGCTGGAGCGGCTGACGCCCGACGAGAGGACCGTTTTTGTTCTGAGGGAGTCGTTTGCCCTGGAATACGAGGAGATCGCCGACATCTTGGGGAAAAGCGCGGTCGCCTGCCGCAAGCTGCTGAGCCGGGCCCGGCAAAAGGTCAAAACGGAGCATGAAGTAACCCCCGCTGATGAGAAGACAGTGGCAAAATGGACCAGCGAGTTTTTAAAAGCCGCAAAAACCGGGGATTTCGCCCCCCTTCTGGAAGTCATTCGGGAGGACGCCGTGCTGATTACCGATGGAGGCGGCAAAGTCAGGGCAGCGCTCAACCCCATCTTTTCCAAGGAGCGTATCATTGCTTTCTGGGCTGGGATCCAGGCCAAAGGTTCCCTGCAGGGCGAGCTGGTTCCGACGCAGATCAACGGGGAAATCGGACTGGTTCATTACCGCGATGGACGGGTCATTCACGTTATTCTGTTTGAAGGCGATGCGCAGGGCCGGATTCGGCGTTTCTATATGATCAGCAATCCCGAGAAAATCGTCAAAGCCTCGAGCCTCTAGCGGTCACAAATCGATCCCTTCTCTTGTCTTACATGCGTAAGAAACAAATCATTCTCCAATGGAGGGATATCGCATGAAAGTCAGAATGGATCATTATCAAGCCAACCCGAACGTTTACCAGGCGATGAGCCGGTTGGAACGCCAAGTCACGGAGAGCGGATTCGACCGGGTCTTGTACGAGTTGATCAAAATACGCGCATCGCAAATCAACGGCTGCGCTTATTGTCTCGATATGCACACGACGGAATTGCGCCAGCTCGGCGATAGCGAGCAGCGGATTGCCCTCGTCAGCGTTTGGCGGGAATCGCCCTGCTATACCGAACGGGAGAAAGCGGTGCTGGAGTTGACCGAAGCCGTGACCCGAATCGCCGAAGGCGGCGTGCCGCAGCCGGTTTATGACCGGGTCCGCGGCTTTTTCAGCGAGAAGGAAACGATGGATCTCATCTTTGCGATCAACGTCATCAACTGCTGGAACCGCATCGCCATCACCACGGGCATGTTTCCCGGCTGCCGCGATGAAGGAAAAGAAGCGTAAGGCGCGAAACGCCTCTTGGCAAGCAAAAAGACCTGAAGGAGACTCACTCCTTCAGGTCTTTTTCGTAGGTTACCGCTTCGCTTTCAGCCGGACCATCTTGCTGCTGAAGTCGCCGCGCACCGAGGCCATGGACAAGCCGGCGCTCATCAGGCGGTCACCGCCGTACACCTCGCCGCTACCGGCCACCTCGTAGTCTTTGGCCGGATCGAGACCCTGCAGCTTCACGCTGCGCAACGGGCCGTTGGGTTCCGCCAGCACGCGGAAATAGAACAGCAACGCCTCGTTCTGGTCCGGGCTGACGAACATCCATGCCGTCTCGTTGCCTTCGAACGGGCTTTGCAGACGGTACAGATCGCCTTGCTGAACCAAACCGCGAATTTCTTTGTACAGCGCGATCTGGCGTTTGGCCGTATCCTTCTCGTCGTCCGTAAACCGGGTGAGATCCAATTCGTAGCCGAAATTGCCGGACATGGCCACGTCCCCTCGGAACGTCAACGGGGTCGTCCGCTCCACTTGGTGGTTCGGCACCGCAGAGACGTGCGCCCCCATCGTCGACACCGGATAAACGAGGCTGGTGCCGTATTGGATTTTCAAGCGCTCCGCTGCATCCGTATCGTCGCTCGTCCACGTTTGCGGCATGTAATACAGCATGCCCGGATCAAACCGGCCGCCGCCGCCGGAGCAGCTCTCGAACAAGATATGCGGAAATTCGCTCGTCAGACGCTCCAAGAGTTCATACAGCCCCAACATGTAACGGTGGGCGACTTCCCCCTGCCGCTCCGCCGGGCTGGCTGCCGAACCGATCTCCGTCATGTTCCGGTTCATGTCCCACTTGACGTACGTGATCGGCACCGTGGAGAAAATGTCGCTCAAGCGATCGTACAAGTACTGGCGCACGTCGCTGCGCGACATATCCAACACCAGCTGGTCGCGGGCTTCCGTGCGACGGCGCTCCGGAACGTGGAGGCACCAGTCGGGATGGGCCCGGTACAGATCGCTGTCCGGAGAGACCATTTCCGGCTCGAACCAAAGGCCGAACTGCAGCCCGGTGTCCTTGACGCGGCGGGCCAAGTCCGCCAACCCCTCAGGCAGCTTGCGGCGGTCCTCGAACCAATCGCCCAGCGAGCTGTTATCGCGGTCTCGCCGGCCAAACCAGCCGTCATCAAGCACAAACAGCTCGATGCCCAGTTTGCTGCCTTCTTGGGCAATCGCCTCGATCTTGTCGGCGTTGAAATCGAAATACGTCGCTTCCCAGTTGTTGACGAGAATCGGCCGTTCCTGGTCGCGGAATTGCCCGCGGCATAACCGGGTCCGATACAGTCGATGATAGGTGCGCGACATGCCCCCCAGCCCTTCGGCGGAATACACGAGCACCGCCTCCGGCGTTTGGAAGCTCTCGCCGGGCGCCAGCTTCCAGGAAAAATCGAACGGATTCATCCCGATCGAGACGCGGGTTGTCCCGAACTGCTCGACCTCCGCTTCGGCGGTGAAGTTCCCGCTGTAAACCAGACTGAAGCCGTAAACCTCGCCTTGCTGCTCCGTTGCGTCCGGCCGCAACAACGCCAGGAACGGATTCTGCTGATGCGAGCTCGAACCGCGGCGGCTGCTGATCCCGGTTACGCCCGGAGCCAGCCGTCTGCGCTGCACATGGCGCTCACGCGCCCAGGCTCCCGACAGATACAGGGCGTCGTAGGAAGCGTCCGGGAAATCGACCGAGGCACTGAGTGCCCGCTCCAGTTGGATCGGTTCGCCGCTGCCATTGCTGAACCGGGCCGATCTGGCGATGGCGTCAAAATCGGCAAAAACCGTGTAGTTTAATACGACGGACAGTCCGGAGACGCGATCTTCCAGCTCCAGTTCCAGCGTTTCCGCTTCGTTGTCCAGCTCGACGTAAACGGCAGGCAACCCCTCTAACGCCGGCTTTCCCGGGACGATCCGATGGGTACGGTACGTCAGCTCGGTCGCCCGTGTTCCGTTCGCGAGACGCACCTGATAGGCCGGGCTGCGAAAATCGCTCGTCCCGTATTGCGGGTACTCCTGCGGAAGAGAGTCCAGCGAAATCGATTTGTCCTCCGGAAGAGGATTCGGGCTGAACGAAGCGCGTTCCTGGAAGGTCAGCAAACCTTCGAGGTTACTGCCGTGGCGCAGCTTGGCGCCGAAATACGCATGGGCGGGATACCCGTGGACCAATTGAATCAGGTAACTCGTATTGCGGGACTGCAAATGGAATAGGCCTTTCGCTTCATCGAAAAAGATAGGCATTTGGCGATCCTCCTGGAATGTTCTTATCTGACTTTTCTAGTACGAATCTTCTTCCATTCTACTATCTTATCCAGGAGGAGTAACGATATTAAAGTGATCTTCTACATGGATTTTTGTGATTCTTTCCCGCTATCGGGAAGCAACTTGGCGTGAATGATCAACCGGTGCGTCGGATTTTTCAGCGGTTCGCAAGTGATCAAGGTCAAGATCCGGTCGTCGCCTTTGGGCTCCAGGACGGAGACATCGGTGGGTTCAACGACCGAGATCTCGTAAACCTCGTAAACGAAACGTCCGGTTTCGGCGTCGATATCGATTTGATCCCCGATGTTCACCTCGTTCAGACGGTTAAACAACCGCCCTTTCGTTCTCGCCCGGTGGGCGGCGATCGCCGCGTTTCCCGTTTCGCCTAACGGAGACGTTTCGGTCATGTGCGCCGCCGCATATTTCATGTTTGCTTTCGTTGCGCCTTCCAACACGGGGAGTTTAAGGTCGATCACCGGGATTTCGATCGTGGCGATCGGCGTTTTCCCATCCGCGCCCGGCTTGAAGGGCTTCGGCTCTACCGTGCGCGGCTCGTTGGCCTCCTCCCCCAGCAAGCGCGACACCCGCTCATAACCGGCGGCAAGCTTCGTCACTTCGGCAAGATCGTTCCGCTCTTTCGCTTGCTCCGCCACAGCCAGCATTTTTTCCTGCTCCCGGTCCGCTTTCCATTCCTGCAGCGCCGGAGTAACCAAAATGGCTAATCCAAGTACGATGAACAGCCACGATAACTTCTTTCGCACCGCTCCCCCCCCCTTATTCCGAAGCGCACGCCTCGTCTTAAAAATGCTCGATCATCCAGTTGACGGCGCCGTCAAACGTTAACTTCGCTTGCCTTGTCACGCCCTTCCAGCCCGAAAGCCGATTGCTGAACACCACGGCCGCCCCTCCGTCCTTTGCTCCCAGAGAGGTGATCTCCACGTTCTCGAAAACCGCGTCGTAAATATCGTCCTTTTCGTTTTGTTCGCTGAATTGCGCCGCCAACACAACCTGACCGGAGCCGATCGAATCGTCGACCCGCAGGTGCTCCAGCAAAACCTCCCCGTCCACCGTCAGCTTCAGCTCATTTCCTTGCAGCTCGGCTTCGATTCGCCGGGAATCCCGGATATTGACCGGAATTTCCGTCTGTTTCGAAGCTCCGGCCGCGGTCTGCTCCCGCGTATAGACCGAAGCCTTGTCGAAAGCCAGATCCTCCTCTTCCCAGGATACGGGAGCCAGCTCTTGCTTAAACAGGAATTCCGGCAGACGTCCGGCCGTCTTCTGTTCGACCGTAACGGTGTTGTTTTCCAAAATCAAACGCACATAACTTTCATTTTCGCGGTTGTAACGAAGGTAAATCATTTGCTTGCCGACAACGTTGCCGGCTGCCGTCGCGGCTACTTTGACGTCCCGGACCTTTTCCTTCAGGGCCTGTTTGCCGATGCCGCCTGGAGGCGACGTCAACACGATCTTGTTGCCGGCGAACTCGGCGGCTCCGTTCAGTCCTTCCCATGCGCCCGCCGCCTCCTCGTCCCCGCGGACAAACACCATCGATTCCCCGGTATCCATACGGATTTTCATCAGGAGATGATTCGTCGACCAATAGGGTTCCGGCTGAACCCGGGTCAAGTCCAAAACGCCGTTGGCTTTCGTATTCAACGAGGAACCTTCCCGGTTGAAATGCAGCTTGAACAACCGCTTGATGTTCGCCGTATTGGCCGCCGTCACCAAGGGGTTCATGCCTTCCCCCAACGCGTTCGCGTGCATGATCATGTAAACCGAAGGAACGTATCCAAGCGATTTCGCATAGACGTCATTCATCGCCTTATAGTCGCTTTCGATCCGGGCCTCCATTTGTGCGCGGTTTTCGACCGGAATCATGTTTTCGTCCCGGAGGAAATCCATTAAGTAATGGTTGTAATAGGCTACATTCGCCTTGTCGGTCAGCTCCTTTTCGTCCTTCATCCCGACAAACCGGCCATCCTTATCGAAAATGTTGATGTAGCTGAGCCGATATCCGTTCGTTCCCAGTTCCCAAAAGCCGGTTTTGACCATGTCCAGCATGTCCTTCGGCTGTACGAATTTGCGTTCGCTATTGCCCATTTTGTCCGCATAGGATAGAAACGTCGCTTTATAGTTGTATTTTTCCAGCAGCGGTTCGGCAAACAAATCCGAATCGTTCCGGCCGTCCTCAAACGCAAGGAACAACGCTTTGTCCGGCAACGACGCGCCTTTGGCATAGAAATCGAGAATATCCTGCTGCGAGATCGTCCGGTATCCCTGATCGTGCAGCGCCTTCAATTGTTCGTCCAGCTGGCTCTTCGCCACCAGCTTCGCCGTTCCGTTCCGCCCCACGCCGAAATAGGACAACGCGATGAACCCTCGCTTCTGATTCCAAGCCGACTTGTCCGGTGCCTCGTAGGTCTTCACGTCGAACACGGCGTGGTACAGGAGGGTTCCGAAGATCAGCAAGATCGCGGCTTGAAAGAAGACCCGAATACGTTTCCGGCGGTTTTTCCGGCGGACGTTCAACACGGTGTTTCGTTTTTTCTGCGCCATCTCGGCCATTCTCACCCCAAACCCAAATCAATGCATTAGTAGGCAATTAAAAAGGGATTCCGATCCCTTTAGGTTTGTTTTTCTTTCGAGCTTCCTTTTTCCGCTTGGCCTCGACGTCCTGCGGCGTCTCCCGCGTGCCCCAAGTGGACTTCCAAAAAGTCACCCACGCGACGGGCATCTGCCATAGCAGCACGAACTCGTAGAACAGGCAAAAAACAAAGCCGAACACCCATAACCTGCTCTTGCGGTACATCAGATGCGCTAAACTCATCAGCATCGACATCATCAGCAGCCCAGTCAAGAAAGTCCCGGGAAAAATCCCGTAAACGGCAGGCACGTACACGAGATTGTACAATACCACGACCGGGGCGGCGATCGGAACGATCAGCCCGACATAGAAAAACAGCGCCATAAAAGGTTCCTTCCGCCAAATGAACCCCGCCGCCCGCAACGATTCGCGCAGCCAGGAACGCTTCCAGCGCATCTGCTGCTTCAGGAATACGTCCATCCGCGAAGGGACGATCGTCGAACAAATCGCGGCGTCCTGATAGCCGGTCCGGTGCGTCTTCAAAATAAAGTTGGTCATGCTCCGGTCGTCGCCGAACGTGGCGGGTTGGCCGAGAAACTTCTGGTTCAGCCACGCCTTGGAGTGCTTCAGGATCAACTCCTTGCGATAGCAAGACAGCGGCCCCGATAAGCAGGTGACGCTGTCGAACCACGATTCGGCGGCCTTCATGATCCGAAAGGCGATGTAATATCGGACCGTTTGCAGCTTGGTGATGGTGTTCGTGTATTTGTTTTCCACGTCCGTGCGCCCGGCCACGCCGCCCATCTTCGGATCTTGGAACGGCTGGATCAGGTGGCGGATCGCCGTCGGCGCAAGAAAACTGTCTGAATCGACGAACACGACCAAATCGTGCTTGGCCATTTCCACGCCTTTCACCAACGCCATGCGCTTGCCGCCGTTTGTTTCCAGAACGGTAAACTTCAGCCGCTCGGGGGTGGCGAAACGCTCCTCCTCGGCATGCAGCTTCTCCACGATACCGCGAATCCGCTCCGCGGATGCGTCCGTCGACCGGTCGTCGACGACGATCACTTCCAGCTTGTCGATCGGATAATCCTGGTTCATGCAGCTGATGACCGTCCGCTGGATCCATTCCGCCTCGTTGAAGCAGGGAATGATGATCGACACCCCCGGGGTATATTCCGGATTGATCGGCACGTCCCGGTACAACGCGCCGAACAGGTACCGCGTAATCAGGAAAGCTGCCGCAATCAAGCTGTATAGGTACAATACGAGGTTGTATTTAAAGTAAATGATGCTTTCGGCGCGCAACAACAGAATGAAAGCGCTGGCCGCCAGCAAAGTGGCGCTGGCCGTATACACCGAGTATCCCCAACGTTTCCTCCGGAAATAGGCCGTCAGCGGCTCCACAAACTCGAAAGCGGCCATGCGCTTAACGCCGTTCTCCCCGGACGTTTCGAACGTCCGGACGACGGACGCGTCCAGCTTCACCTTCCCTTCAAACCCTTCCGGCATGATACCCGGGGGAATGCGGAACCGAAGTTTGGCCATATCCCGTTCTCCCAAGCGCACCGACTCCGGCAACTCCACGAGCATTCCCGTCGCGGAAAGGTCGTTCACCCGCCCCTCGCTGCCGCCCTTTTTTCGGTGTCCCTTCGCCTTGATCGCCACCGGAAAATCCGCGATATATCTCTGTCCGAGTTGTTGCAGATCCAGGCCGGATCTCCGGCGAGGCAATGCCTTCCGGCGCCCCCTCCTGTCCACCGAAACGCGAAGGCGTTCGGGGTCGGGGACGTACCTCAGAGTTCTTCTGTCTCCGCGCGGAACCGCCATGATTTCTTCCGAACGTTTAGGCTTCTTTCTGAACACGGTTCGCTCTCCCATCCTTTTCATTCCAAGTCCTATAAGCTCCAGTAATGGATGCCGCTCTCCTCGTACCTGTTTTTCGAAAAAGCGCCTTTCACGTCGACCATTAATTTGGCTTGGCCCGGACGGAACATCGCCTCCACCTCGGGAAAGCTTAAGCTTGTGAAACGGCGATGCGGTACAGCGAGAACCACCACGTTCAGATCCCGCATATAGGACATGTCGCTGAGCTCGATGCCGTATTCCTCGTAAGCTTCCCGCGGGTCCACGAGCGGGTCGGCCACCAACGGAGTGATGCCGTAATCCTGCAGCTCCCGGATAATGTCGATCACCTTTGAATTCCGGATATCCCGGCAATCCTCCTTGAACGATATACCGAGAACCCCTACCCGCGAATGCTTCAGGTCAACTTGCTGGCGAACCATCCTCTTTATGATGTTTTGGGCGACGTATTTCCCCATTCCGTCGTTGATATGCCTGCCAGCCAAAATAATTTTGGAATGGTAGCCGGCGTCCTCCGCTTTATAGGTCAGATAATACGGATCGATTCCGATGCAGTGTCCGCCGACCAAACCCGGCCGGAAGGGCAGGAAATTCCATTTGGTTCCGGCAGCCTGCAGCACCGCGTTGGTATCGATGTCCATCTCATGGAACAGCATCGACAGCTCGTTCATGAACGCGATGTTAATATCCCGTTGAGCGTTTTCGATGACCTTGGCCGCCTCCGCGACCCGGATGCTCTCCGCCCGGTGGACGCCGGCATCGATAATCAGCTCGTATAAACGGGCCACCAGTTCCAAAGCTTCCCGGTCGTTCCCGGAGACGATTTTCACGATATTTTCGAGCCGGTGTTGCCGATCTCCGGGATTGATGCGTTCCGGCGAATAGCCAACTTTAAAATCCGGTCCGCAGGCAAGTCCCGATTCCGCTTCCAGTGCCGGGACGCAAACCTCGTCCGTCACCCCCGGATAGACGGTGGATTCGTAAATGACGACCGCTCCCCGAGTCATCACGCTTCCGACGAGCATACTCGCGTCTCGGACGAATCGCAAATCGGGCACGTTGCCGCTTTGCACAGGGGTTGGGACGGCCACAATAATGCACTCGGCCTCCCGCAGCCGCTCCGGATCCGACGTGAATTCAACGCTGCACTTCTCAATCGCCTCGTCTCCGATATCGCCGGTAACATCCCGGCCTTGACGGTAAGCTTCGATTTTTCGCGCATTCACGTCAAACCCGATGACCTTGGCTTTTTGGGAGAAGGCACGCGATCGGCAGTCCGACGTATCCTAAGCCGATCACGGCGATCGTGGCTTGGCATGATGTGATCCTATCTAGTAAATTCATCTCATTTAGTCTCCGTTGTATTCGAATTCTGCTCTTGAATCAAATCCGCCATCTTCACGAACGCGTACCCTCTGGCCTTCAGACCTTGAATGACGCGCGGCAGCGCTTCGATCGTATGGATGTCGTCAAGCATGTGCAATAAAATGACGCTACCCGGCTTGGCCTGTTCCATGACCCCGTTCACGATGTCGTCGGCGCTGTTAGAGGAATCCCAATCGAGCGTCGTCACGTCGTACAGAGCGATATCGGGATAACCGATGGCGGCAATCGCCTTGGCCCGTTTGTCGTCCACGACGCCGGTCGGCGGCCGGAACAGCATGACGGGCTGCTGCTGGATCGCCTCGGTAATGACCTGATGCGCCTTGACCACGTCTTCCTGCAGCTCCGCCGGGGTTAAAGACGTCACCACCGGATGGCTATAGGAATGGTTGGCGACGTCATGACCGCCTTCTACCATGGCCCGGGCCAGGTTCGGATTCGTTTCGACGCCCTTAGCTCTTAGGAAAAAGGTAGCGTGGACATGGCCCTCCGCCAAAATATCGAGAATACGGGTGACCGTTTTATCGCTGCCCCAATCGTCGAACGTAAGCGCCACGTGTTTTTGCGGCGTATCTACCTGATAGATCAGCCGGTATTGGGCGTCTTTGTAATCCGGATTAATTTGTGCCGCGTCGTATCCGGGGATTTGGTCTAGCGGCTTGCGCATCCCTCCGTGCTCGACCAGCTCGTCCAGCGGAATCAGCCGATACCCGATCTCGTCGGCCGCTTGGGCGATGTACCGAATGGACGGAATCACCTCCGGGTTGATGTCGGTGTTCAGCGAGATGATCCCGCCCCGGTGAATATAACGTTTGACGTAATCTCCGATCGCATTGGCGTCTTGCATGTCCCGGTCGCGCGGGTTGATGTTGTAGCTCACGACCCCTTTCATGCCCAATTGCGCGGCAATCAGCGGAACATCCGCCGGATAATCGCCGGATTTCGTGCGGACGTACTTCGGCTTGACCCCGATCTGCTTCTCGATCACCTCGTTGCTCAGCTCGATTTCCTTATAGATTTGTTCATAATCCAGGTTTTTGAGATCCAGCTGGTTTAGCGTGTTGTTCTCGATCTCATGGCCTCTGGCCAAAATCTCGGCCGCGATGTCTGGCTCCTCGGCCACTCTCATGCCGGGCAAAAAAAACGTCGCTTGGATCCGGTAAGTATCCAGCTCGTCCAATAGCCGGTACATCGTATCCCGATCGCCCATCCCGTTAAACGTGAGGGACAGTTCTTTCTTGGCCGTGTATACGAACGGTATTTCCCGGCTTTTCTCTCCGGTGTAGCGCTGAATCGCAGGCTTTGGGCCGGCTTGTCCGCCGTCGCCTGCCTGGTCCGGTCCGTTCTCTGCCAATGTGCATCCTGAGGTCAACGCGAAGACGAGACAAATCAAAATCCCGGAAAAAAGGGCGTGTTTGCGATTCTGGTTCATGGACCTATTGCTCCTTTTTGCTGCTATTCCCTTGAAGCGGGATAAAGACCTAAAAAAATAATTATATTACAAAAGTCATTGCGTCATTGGCTTATTGTAATTCACCTTTCTGAACAATTTCTTAACAATGAATGAAAGGAGGGCACTCCCAAGCTCCGATTCTCCGGATCTTTGGAAATGCCCCCCTAAATTAGGATTCTTGCTGCTTACGTTTTCGTCTTAGCCAACATCCTGCCAGGATGAAAGCGGCACCCGCCAGTTGCCAGGGGAGAAGACTGCTTTCCCCGGTTTTCGGCAAGAGACTGCTTCCCGGTTTTCCGTCCGTTTCATCGGAAGGAAGATCGCCGCGGGTTCCGCCTAACGGATTGCCGTCATCGTCAAGTTCTATATCCGTAGGTTTGTCCGGATCCGGCTGCGGCTTCTCGCCGCCCGTTCCGTCAGACGGAGACGGATCCTCCGGCACCTCGACCGTGCCTTCGCCCGGTTGTGCCGGATCTACCGGCGTATTCGGGGTAACCGGATTGCTAGGGTCGCTAGGGTTGCCAGGTCCGCCTCCACCCCCTGGGTTGGAAGGGGAGTAAATCAGGTTGTTCGTTTTTTCTACAATCACGGATTCGGTTTGTTTCTCCGTAATTTCAAACTCGATCGGCGTTTTGTCCAACACATAACCCGCAGGCGCGGAAATTTCCACTAGCCGGTACTTGTTAGGTTCCAATTGATCCAGGTACAATTCGCCGTTCCGATCCGTGACGAGCTTGGAGGGATCGATCGCGTCGACTTTTCTAAACTCATAATTTCCCTGCGGATTAAAGAACACGCTCTGGGCGAGCAGTTCAAATACCGCACCTTGGAGTCTTTGCGTTTTCGCGGCATTGGTTTTGATTAACTTCACCGAGCGGTCATTGGGTTTATTTTCGATCGTCAAAGCCGTGACCGGTTCCTTGATGGAAACCTCGGTCTCCGGCTGCTCGATCACGAATCCCTCCGCCTTGGTCTCCACTAAGGTATATGGACCATACGGCAGGTTATCAAACTCGACCACGCCGTCTCGATCGGTGGTTTTCTTTCCGACCGCCCCATTCGTGCCGTCCCGCAATTCAAATTCGATGCCGCTCAGGACGGTTTGATCCTTGGCATTGACCTTCGTGATCACCAATTTGCCGCCGGACCCCCGTTCATTCGGCAGATCGCGCGTAACAATCGCGGTTTGATTCGCGGTGATGGTAAAGGCAACCGGCTGCGAATTCAATTGATAATAATCGGGAGCCTTCGTTTCAACCAGTTCATATTCTCCCGGCGCCAGATCGGCCTTTGCGATCGTGCCGTCTTCACCTGACGTCAACGTCTCGATGAAATCTCTGTCTGCTCCGTTCTTAACGTATAGATCGAAAATCGCACCTTTTAATTTTTTGGACGGATCTGCGGCATCCACCTTCGTAAACTGAAATCCCTGCCGAATTTTTTTGTTTTCGATTTTATAGGGCTCATCGTTTTTGAAGGCAACGAGTTTGCCTGTGCCAGCGCCGTATTCGGGATCGACCAAATAACCCGCAGGTGCCGACGCTTCCTTCAGTCGATACGGAAGGCCGTCCGTGCCGTTAAACCGGTACTCCCGCAAGCTTTCCGTTTCGCCGGAAGCGTTCGTTGCCGGAAGCGTCTCCAGCAATACGGTTCCGGAAGCGTTATAAATTTCGAATACTGCACCTTCCAGAGGTTGACCCCGATCGTCCACCTTGACGACTTGGATGGGGGCTCGTCCTCCCGATGCGCCGCCGCCGGCGCCGGCTAACGCAACCTTCACACCTACCTGTCCATCTCCTCCCTTCACGGAAGAGGTTTGACCGGCAAATTCAGCCTTATTGGTAATTTTGTCACCATCATCCGCGTTAATATACGACTGGTATTCCAGAATAAACGCGGTGGTCAACGCTTTTTTGAAGGTGAACGTAAAGGTGTTTCCGTTTACGGCCAATTCGTAATCCTCGGGATCAACCAACCCGGCTTTGGTCGAAACGTTCCCGGAATTATCCGCGGGCAAATCCGTTTTGAACAGCTTCAAGGTGTTGGGCAATAAAATTTGATTGTCCGACAACGTATCCGTCAGCTTGGAGCCTGCCGCGATATAAGATTGACTCGGGTTGATATTGACCGTCCAGGAAGCGATATCGCTCGTTCCTTGCTGCTTCCCGGTTTTGTTGACAAACACCCCGCCGTGTGCCGGCGTGACATTGGCCGATTTTTCAAACCGTAGAACTCCACCGTCGTGTAATGTAGCATAGTTGGAGTAAGTATCTACAATCGGAAACGCCCCGTCAAGGCTGGTTTTGTACTCGATCCGGTAGGCCGTTTTGCCGATGTTGCCCAGCTTCAACATAAAACCCTTGCCATCCGGATTTAGCTGGAAATCAAAGCCGTTCGGATTATCCTGACTTTTCGGTTTAATTTCCTCACCAATAGCGACGGCGTTATTTCGGCTATCCAGCACCAGCTTATTCACCTGAACCGAACCGTCGATATAAGCCTGGTTGCCGGTGTAAGCATCCCTGAGCACGGCATCTTGAATATCGTATAAATTGTAGTTCACGTCGATCGTCCAGGTGATCGCTTTATCTTTGGCGCTGTACTCGCCTTTTTTGTTGCCGTTATCAATCGTATAGTTTTGCGGAGTGACCGAAGCCGACTTGGTAATCGAGTCTTGCGATATTCCAGCTTCTTTCCAGTCTAGGGTAGCATCATTTCTATAAAGGCCGCCCGCTGGCACTCCCTTTGTCGGATCAAAGGCCGTGGCAAACGTAAACACGTGCTCCGTATTAATCGTAACGCCCGGTTTCAGCTTGATCACGAAACCTTTTTCAAAATTCGGATCATCCGCGTTGGCTTCCAACAGGAAATCATCCTTATGAGCACCGGTCTTTTGTAAACTGCCAGGGACCAGTTTCATATTTCTTCCCGCATAGTTCTCCGTAATGACGATATCCGACATATCCTTCAGGTCGGAATTGAGAACCAGCTTCCACTCGATTTCCTTCTTGTTGAAATCCTCTTTGCTTACGCTTTTCGCAAAAATATGTTCGCGAATGTCCTGTCCCGCCGATTTCTTCATTCCGTTTTTGATTTCGACCTTATTGGTGATGTGATCGTCCTCGTAAACCCGTTTGATCGATTCGGTCCGGTATTCGATGTCGTAAGCGCCGTTGATGGCCTGATTGAACTTGAACTCAAAGCCGTCGGCCGTCTTGGTGACGGTATACGCCGAGGAATCGATAGGCCCGGTACGTTTCGCCGCCTTGCCGCTCGTATCCATCTCAACTTCATACACTTCGAAGGAAGACTCGACTAGCCGCTGCTTCGTGGTATCAAACTCGTCTTTAAGCCACGCAGCATCGGGTTTATCGGGATCGGCCGGATCAAACGGGTCCAGCGTTTGTTGATTGTAGTTGTACTCGATTTTCCAGGTAATGCTCTGCTTCACCGGATCG
This sequence comes from Paenibacillus timonensis, assembly GCF_022427145.1. Lineage (GTDB taxonomy): Bacteria > Bacillota > Bacilli > Paenibacillales > Paenibacillaceae > Fontibacillus > Fontibacillus timonensis. The sequence goes on along the minus strand of NZ_JAKSXN010000007.1, from coordinate 53,294 downwards.
TAAGCTTTGCTTACTTTGTTAAGCGGCTCGTTAAAGCGAATGTTCACGCTGCCGTCGGCCTCTTCCCGGTATTGATCCCCGTTGCCGGTGAGCACGGCCGTATTGTCGTAAAGTCGATTAAAAGGCCCTGCGGTTGGCGCTTCCACGCTTGTTTTGTAGATCACCCGGTAGGCTTCATGGATATCGCCCAACGCGATGGGGAAAGCATTCGCCGTACGTTCTACCTCCCCCGCTTTGACCGAGCCGTCGACCTGTACCTGCAGTTTGCGAATTTCGATATCGCCCTTAAGCTTCAACCCTTCCGGCAGGGTGTCTTCGAGTATCGCGGCTGTGATCTCCTTTTCCCCTTGGTTGAAATCAATCGTCCACTCGATTTCGTCGGAGTTAAAGCCGTTTCGGTTGGCGATCCCCGACTTTTTCAGCCTGTCCTCGGCCGTATTCGCAAAATGAACATCGATGACTCCTAGCCCGGTGGAGCTAAAATCAATCTGTTGGTGCAGGCCATCCTCAAACTTGTCTTCGTCAAAGCTGACCCATACGTAAAAATAGCCTTCCAGCTTTTGCCCAACGATACTGTCGTTAAATGTAAAAACGACCTCTCCGTCCGGATGGACAACATATGTTCCAACCTCGCCATCCAAATTACCTTCCAACTGCTGCCCGATTTTAAGTTTATCGGGTAAATGAAAAGCAAAGGTGGAGCCGTCGCTGTAACCGTGGGAGTCGTTCGGGAACGCCCAGGCGTAAATGACGGCCACTTCGTCCTTTACCGCCGGCCGAATGTCCTGAATACGATCTCCCTTGATGATTAGTTTTTCGGCAGCCGGATCATATTCGGGTTTTTGATTGCGTATCTCCACACCCGTAATCAGATTCTCCGAAATGACCTGCCCCGCGGAAGCGCCCAGAGCAGCGGCATGATCCTCATAAACCGCGTCAGTAACGGCATCCGCAGCGATCACGGCGGCGGCATCGCTTGGGGATCCCTCCGTATCGGCGCTGACCAAGGTCGCTCCCGCTCCGAAGATCCCTTGAAAAACGAGCGCGGCGGCCATGATGATGGCCAAGAATTTGCGTTTCATAAGTCGTGTTTTTGCCTCCTTTTATCCAAGGTATCGATACTATCAAATGGCTTTGTCTCCCTGCCCCCTTCGTTAAACGTTGTGTTGGGCAACATGACCATCGTATTTCAGCATTCTAAACAAATTCTCGACAATCGACCGAAAAAACAGGATTACCTTGCTAATAAGTGACATTATTCATTGACGCATCCGTCATTTTCCAAATCATAAACCCTGCTTGTCCCGGGTTTTTACGGTATAGAAATCCAAAAAATTATGTTTTCTCGCCGCCTCCGCTAACCAGCAGCCAAAATCGCGAAATTCGTCGACCTCCCACATTCGCCCATCACGGTAAACCATCGACGAATAGGTGAAGCTCAGCTTCATTTCGTTGTCCCATTCAAAGCGAAACCCGATTCGCCTTTTCTGGCGGTGGAGCCGAAATCGAAACGGCCGTTCCTTCAAAGGGTAAAAACGCCCGTTGCCAAAAAAAACGGGGCCGTCCGGCGTGGCAACGATGCCGATCCGATTTTTCCGGTAGTTCATATAAAAGCCTCTTTGCTGATCTCTTTTCAGCCGCTTGGTAAGTTCGATCTCTTGGAAGGTATCCAGCTCCAGGCCGCGGGAACCGTCCCTAAAATGAGCGACAACATCCATCACCTTTTACCTCTCCCTGGTAAGTCGTCATTGTTGTGGAATACGTTTGCTAGGAGTATAAATAGGGAGTCTATACAACTTCTGGACATTCTAGCTAGTTGGCGGGGATTAGGGGGCGTGAAAACGCAAAAAAACCGCTTCGACACCCGACCCGGCAAGCAGGTTCAAAATGTCAGAAGCGGCGCGTGTTCCGCAACCGTCGTAATTGGATTCGTCGCTTAATATACTTTCTCGGTCTTATATTTCGCGGGATCCTTGATCATCGTAAAAGCGGTCGTCGTTCCTTTCCAGCCTGCATCCGCCGTGGTATCGATCGTGATCCAGCTGCCGTTTACGTAAACCTCGTTCCAGGCGTGATAGGTACTGACGTAATCCGAGGTTCCCATCGCCAATTTGGCCGGAATCCCCACGCTGCGCAGCATCGCAGCGAATAAGGAAGAGAATCCATAACAGATATCCTTCTTTTCGGTTAGCGTCCGGTCGAGATCGGGCAGGTAACTGGAGGTGGCGCTGAACGCCAACCTGTCGTCGTATTTGATGGTACTTGTAACGTAATCATAAATGATCTTCACTTTTTCTTCGGTTCCGACCGCTTTTTGGGTCAATTCGTAGGCGATTTTTGCCGCGCGGCCGTCCGGTTCCCAATTCACGTTTTGCGTGGAATGCAAAAATACCTGCTTCTCGTCCTGCAATTGCAGCTTGACCGTGCCCTTATGGACCAAACGGTACGTAGTCCCTTTGATCTGTTCCAAAAGACTGACCGTATACTCTCCATTCCCCATTTGAAGCGGGAAGGTTACTCCGTTGGGCCCAGACGTCAGCGTGTAGGTGTATTTCCCCTCGCCCTTGGCGATCAGCACTTTGGTTTTGATGTTCGTCTTCACGTCATAGTTGATGCGGATCGCTCCCTGATCCACCCGGGTTTTATCGATCCAGCCCGGGGATTCCGAACCATGAACCTGCGTTGCGCCGGCTCCTCCGAACAAAATTAAGATCGCAAGCGCCACGGATATCCACTTTCTCATGCCAAAAAAACTCCCTTCGGTAGCTGGCTGCCACAACATGCTTAGGCCCTATAGCTTTGCGTCCCTGCCTTTCGACAGGTTTGCCTTTATCGGAAAAGCTCCTTGAAAGATCTATCGGAACAATTCATGCCATTTGTTAATCCGGTTTTATGGAGATAGGCTCCAAAACCGGTTTTTTCTCAGGTCTTTAGACCTACCTCGATACTGATTCCTCCATGCGGGACCGTCCGACTCGACCGAAGCAAAAATAGTAAAAAAGTAGGATGCCGATATGCAGCAGCGTAAGGATCAAATAAATGTTGGCGAACGCGGCGGAGCCCTCAAATGAATTCAACGGATTCCAATGCGAAGCCGAACCGTGATCTACGGCATTGCCGTAAAGGCTGGTCGAAACCGCGCCGGACAAAAAGCCCAGCATGGATAGCAGCCCCATGCCTACCCCGGTCTGCTCTTTGGGCAGCGTGCGGGAGATCGTGTTGGACAACGCCAGTTGCATGAACATTTGGCCCACATTGCCCAGGATCAAGATCGCCGCAATCCAGCCCGCCGCCGCCCCGGACGCCACCGAAATCAGGGCAAAACAGCTGATCAGCAGCAAGGATGCCACATAGATGACGAAAGAGTTGCCCTTGGCATCCGCCAATTTGCCGCCTTTGCGGCCGAGGATTGCCGAGGCGACAGCCCCGGGCACCATGGCAAACCCGATCCAACCGGCAGGCAACCGGTTCACATCGGCCAGCAGCTGCGGCGTCAGGAACGGCAGCGCATAGCCGATCCCCATGACCAGCACCGCCAACAGCAGGCCAAGCGAATAGCTTCGGTTCCGAAATAATCGCGGATCCACGAACGGTTGCGGAGCCAGGCGGATCCGCCATAGAAACAGGAGAAACCCGATCAAACTGCCTAAATATAGCTCCCAGCGACCATAGGTGACGCCGAGCAATAACAGAGTGACCGTGATGCCAAGCGCCCCACCGCCGAGCCAATCGATCCGAACGGCCCGAATCGGCTCATCGCTAAGGTATTTCCGGTAGAACGGCAACGTAAACAGCATCAACATCGGGATGCAAAACAACCACCGCCAATCGACCAGGGTGACCAGCAGCGCGGATACGACCGGCCCAATCGCGCCTCCAATCGCCAGTCCCGTGGCCGTAATGCCGAGCGCATACCCGCGGCGCTCAGCGGGAAAATGCCGCACCGGTATGATCATCGCGGCCGCGGGAACCACAGAAGCGCCAGCCGACTGCAGCACGCGGCCCAGCAAGACCATCCAATACGCCTGAGCCGACAATCCGGTCAATGAACCCAAACAAAACAAGATTAGCCCGAACGTCAGCAGTTTTTTCAACTGGAAAGCATCCGCCAGCTTTCCGTAAATCACGGCGCCGATGGCGTAAATCAGGGCATAAGCCGTCGAAACCCAGCTGACCTGGGTAACGGATAAGCCGAATTCGTCTTTGATTTCAGGAAGCACGATATTAAACATCGTTGCCCCCATGGATGACAAGATCATGGTAAAAGCCAAAATCCGGATCAGCTTCTCGTTCGCCTCCGATGAACCGGCATTTTTCATCGTTATCGTCCCCCCATCGATTTCCTCACAAGTTATTGTATGATTGAATATTAATAATGAAAAATATATATTAATTTATATATCCATAAACTTGAGGTTATCAATTACCAAGTTCCAGACCGAGAGGAGTTGTCATCCACATGGAGTTGCTTCAATTGGAGTATTTTCGCACGGTCGCTCATTTGGAGCATATGACCCGGGCCGCCCAAGAGCTGCATATTGCCCAGCCGGCGCTCAGCAAAACGATCGCCCGGCTCGAGGAGGACTTGGGAGTTCCGTTGTTCGATCGGCAAAATCGCCAGATTCGGCTGAATGCCTTTGGCAAAGCCTTTTTGAAAAAGGTCGAGACGGCGTTGGACGTCCTGGAAGAGGGCCGGCAGGAGGTGGCGGATTTGGCGGGGATGGAGCGTGGCAGCATCCATTTGGCTACGAATACCCTGGGACGCATTACCGCCGCGCTTGGTGCCTTCCGCGAAGCCTACCCGGAGGTGAACTTCCGCATCCTGCAAACGTCGCCGGCATCCGTTGAGGAAATGATCGAGCTGTTGGAGAAAGGCGAGGTGGATCTCTGCTTCACCGCTTCCTCGCTTGATCATCCGGGAGTGCGCGAGCTGCCGGTGCTGGACGCCGAGGTGTTTCTCGCCGTCCCGCCCGGTCACCGGTTGGAGGCAAGCGAAAGCGTCCGCCTCGAAGACGTGGCGGACGAACCTTTCATCGAATATAAAGCGGGACACCCGTTTCGCAAGATCAACGAATCGTTTTGCCTCGCCGCAGGCATTCGTCCCCGCATCGTTTGCGAAGTCGACGAACCCACCGCGCTTGGCAGCCTCGTCCAAGCCGGATTGGGCGTCGCCTTCGTTCCGGCATGCCGGAAGGACGAACGTCCTCCCTACCCGATGCTGCGGATCGAAAGCCCGACGTGCCGGCGTGTTTTCTCCGTCGCTTGGCTGGAACGGCGGTATTTATCCGAAGCCGCCCGCCGGTTCCGGCAGTTTCTGAGCGAATATTATAGCGGCGCGTAAATGTCTTAGCGGTTCCTACGGCGAGAGTTCCGTTTCAGTACCAAGATGCCGGCCAGCGCCGCCGTCACGAGCGGCAAGTATTTTATCCCCCTCAGCCAGGAGAGATCTCCTCTGAGCAAGGCGACCGCGGAGACGGCAATCCACTCGCTAAGGACCAACCCGCCGATCAAACCGCCGACGAGCGCTGCGATAAACCAAAGTGCTTTTTTCACTTGAATTCCTCCTTCCTCTTCGTTGAATGGTTAATCCGGGAGATTGCCCGTACGGGTTCCCACGCGAAACGGTGTGGTCATCCCTTCGTAGTTCACCATCATCGTCATCCCGTTGGCGGCATGCCCCAAATTGTGGCAGTGTTCCATCCACAAGCCGGGATTGTCCGCTTGGAAGGCCACTTCGTACTCCTCGCCGCTGAACAGGAGCACGCTATCGGCGTAAATGGGGCTGCCCGTCAGCGGCTTGCCGTTCTTCGTCAAGATCTTGAAGAGATGTCCGTGGAGATGCATCGGATGCGGGCCGCCAAAAGTATGCTTGAAACGGATTTTGATCCACTCCCCTTCCTTCACGAGGAGCGGCGGAATTTCATGAAACTTCTTGCCGTTTATGTCGAGGATGCCGAGCTTTAAATCATATACCCGATCGAACTTCATGTCGTTAGTGATCCCGTCAGCCAACGGGGTTCCGTAGTTCGTGAAGTCGAATTGCGGCGCGTCCTTGCTCAGCGGCTCCGGTATCGGCCCGCTCCCCAGCATGATGTTCCAGGCTTTATGTTCTTTGCTGTACACCTGACCTGCCCGTCAGCCGGCATCGTGAACAGGACGTCGTAGCGCTGGCCTCCGCCGATCGGAATCCACTGTTCCCGGAGAACCCCCGGCCCGTTCAAGTCCTGCCCGTCGATCGAGATCACCCGGAACTCCGCGCCGGCCACCCCGATCCACTGCACCTCGCTATAGGCATTGATCAACCGCAGCCTTACCGATTTGCCGGGGGTTGCATCGAGATATAAACCACCGGCTTGGCCATTGGTCAGCTTCAGCTTATCGTTCAGCATTTGCAGCGTGACCGCATAATCAAGATCGTAGTCGAAATCCGACTGCTTCGGTTCGACGATCAACCGGCCGATCAGCCCTTTGCCCGCCTGTTCCGAGCTTTGCTGATGGGAATGATACCAGTACGTTCCCGGATGACGGGCGATGAATTCATAGGTAAACTGCCCGCCCGGCCAAACGGCGTCCTGCGTGACGCCGGCCACACCATCCTGGGAACAGGGCAGGATGACGCCATGCCAATGAATCGTCACCCCTTTGCCGATATCGCGATTCGTTAGCGTTACTCTTACGCGTTCCCCTTCCTTGACCCGCAGCTCCGGACCGGGCGAAGTTCCGTTGAACGTCCAAGCCTCCGTCCTTTTCCCGTTGTCCAGAGTTAGAACGGACTTTACCGCGGTCAGTTCAAAACTCCTCACCGGTTCCCCTGAGTCCGGTTCGGCCTCCTTCAACTCGGTGCAGGATACCGCATCGGTAGAATCTCCGGTTGCAGGGGCATCGTGGCCTTCATGGCCGGTATGATTAAGGGCATCGCCTTCTAAGGCTTCACGATGCATTTGGCTCATATCCACTTCCTCCGGATAACGAAGCTCATTGTAGCCACATGAAGCTAAGAGCAGCAGGACGCCGAAGCATGCGCTCCAGAGTGCCGATTTTTTAAGTATCAAGCCGAATCCGGCCATCTTGCCTTCCTCCTCCTTCTTGGTTCGACCCCATCATATCCGTCAAATGTTGAGAACTTGTGACGATCCTTTACGGTTTCCGTGAAATTCCCCGGGCGGGATGGAAAGCAGGAGGAAAGCGGATATAATGAAAAAAACAGGCATGGGAGGACGAACATCAATGCCGCATACTTTGCTGCTTGTCGACGATGAGCGTCAAGTCATAGAATTTATGGAGCCCTTTTTGCAGCAGGAAGGATTTCAAACCATCACGGCCGCGACAGGACGTGATGCGCTGCACAAAGCCGCATTGCATAAACCTTCGTTAGTCGTGCTCGACTGGATGCTGCCGGAAATGAGCGGGATCGAGGTTTGCCGGGAACTGCGAAAAACGGGGATGGTCGGTATTATTATGGTGACCGCACGGGTAGAGGAAACCGACAAATTAATCGGCCTTGAGGTGGGTGCCGACGACTATATGACCAAGCCGTTTTCCTTGCGTGAGCTGGCAGCCCGCATTCGTTCCGTGTTGCGGCGAATCGAGGGGAATGCGGCGGCCGAACAGCTGCTGAACCGCGGGGAACTGACGATTTCCGAAGCGCAATGCCGCGTATGGAAGCGGGACGCGGAGATTGCGCTGACGCCAACGGAATTCAAGCTGCTGCTGATGCTTGCCGCCAAACCGGGCATCGTCTACAGCCGGCTGCAACTGCTCGCCGCCATGGAAGACGATTTCGCCAACGACGAGCGAACGGCCGACGCCCATATCAGCCGCATCCGTAAAAAAATAGAGGAGGATCCGGCCCATCCCGTCTACATCAAGACCGTATACGGGTTTGGTTACCGGTTTGAAACCCCGCAGCCATGACCGTCTCCCGCAAGCTTTTTCTCGTCATCGCCGCTTTTATTTTCGGGGTCAGCTTGATATTTATGTTGTTCACCTATTTCACGATCCGGGATTCCCTTGAAGTGATGCTGCAATCTTCCAGGATGGAGGAGCTGAATCGAATTGAGGAGAAACTCGAGGCCTATTATGAGGATCACGGAAGCTCTTGGGCAGCGCTGACGCCTGCGGATTTGGCACGCCTTGCGCCGGACGGAAGACGGGCACCCAGCATCGGCCTGATGGATGCGGGCCGTCGGATGCTGGCGGTCAGCGACGACTTGCCGGTTCGATTATTGGAGCGGCTGGGAATCCACCGGGAGCTCTCCAGCCAGAGCAAAACCATCGGTTGGGCGTATTATTACGATTCCGATGTGGCGAATTTGTCCAAGCTGCGGATCGGCACCCCCATCTCGGTCGTTTTCCTTGTTGGGGCCGGAGCGGTTGTTTTTATGCTGCTCTCGCTCGGCGTTGCTTTTTTTGTCTCGCGTTGGCTGACTTCCCCGCTGCGCCGATTGGTTCCGATCATCGATCGGCTGGGCCGCGGCGAATTCGGGATTCAGGCGCCGGTGAGTACCAAGGACGAATACGGCAAGGTGGCGCAAGCGATCAACGACATGTCCGCGCAGCTGGCACGGGCCGAGGAAGTGCGCCGGAATCTGGTTGCCGACGTCGCTCATGAGCTGCGTACGCCGCTCACGATCGTCCGCGGCAAACTGGATCTCCTGCAGCAGGGCGGCGGCGAGATTCGGCCGGAGAACCTGCTGCCGATCCAGGATGAATTGATCCGTCTCACGCGGCTCGTCGGCGACCTGCACCAGCTATCATTGGCGGAGGCCGGCAAACTTCAGCTGGATCTTCGCCCGACGAATATGGACGAACTGCTGCGGGAAGCCGTAGAGCGGGTAAGCTGGGAAGCGGAGGCAAAGAACATCGCGGTTTCCATTGAGGTTATGGGCACCTGCGCGTCGGTTCCGGCTGATGCGGAGAGAATGATGCAGGTTTTTCTTAACCTGCTGCATAATGCGATCCGGTATACCCCGGAGGGCGGACGGATCCTTCTAACGCAGCGGGAAGTGGACGTTACTTCGACCGTCAGCCCCAGCCCGGTGCGGATGCTGCAGATTCGCGTTCAAGACACGGGTCCCGGCGTCTCCCCCGAACACTTGCCTTATTTGTTCGATCGCTTTTACCGAACGGATGAAGCGCGTTCCCGCCACGCCGGAGGGATGGGGCTGGGACTGGCCATCGCCAAGGAGTTCGTAACGAACCACCGGGGCACGCTGGAAGCCGAAAGCCGCCCCGGAGAAGGAACGGCTTTTATCGTCACGTTGCCTATTGGCCCGGTAACACGTAACGCGCCTTAGCCTGGATTTTCTCGAATCATACGCTAGCGCCGTACACGGGCCGTCGTTTTTCGTGCCGGCTCCTTCAACATGATGGCATGACCCGTACGGCTGATTTTTTCGTAGAACAGCAGCGGTTCCTTGCGAAAGAATCGTTTGGCGACATGGATGAAGAAGCCCACGTTCACGACGAGAACGACCAAGGCCAACAGCACCCGGAACAAGCTCGGCATATCGGCCGGCGGGAAAACCAGCAGGCGGTTGAGGCCAAACACTCCCCAATAGAGCAGCCCATAACGGACGATCAAGGGGAGCAGTCCCACGGTTTGCCGCCCGCTCTTAGCGGCGGACAAATAACGGTGCAAGGCTGCGGCCAGGCTGACGGTCGGCTGCCGCTCCCCCTCTTCGGTTGGAAGTCCGACCAGCTGGATCCTTACCAGCCATTTTCCGGGCGTCTTTCCGCCGGTCAAGTAAGGAATCAACATGAAGTACAGCCCCGTGGACACGAAGTAAGCTTCCGTAATCCCTAGCCGATAAATCACGGTCATCAAACCGCCCCATAGCAGATAGTCGAAAAACAACGCCAACCCGCGCCGGGTATACGTCACCCGTTTGGTCGCCAGGTCCACCCCCCTGTCCAGGTGCTCAATCCGCGGCAGATACCGGGACAGCCACACGGCCAGCAAAAAGCCGATCATGCCCCCGAGCGTATTGGTCATCAGGTCGTCGACGTCGAAGACGCGGTAAGGATGGTCATAAAATCCGAATATTCCGGTCAGTTGCGTCACTTCGATCAGCAAGGACAGCAGGAACGACAGGATCAGGCTTGCGATCGGACCCGAACGAAAGTAATACCGAATCAACATCCCAAACGGAACGGTTAATGCCACGTTAAATACAACCTGCAAAAAAGCCCGCTCCTTGAGCACCCGCCAATACGTCGACGGCTCCCCCGGAACGATCGCGGTTTCCTTTACAATGTCCTGGATAAAATGAAAAGGAATCAGTTGCAACGCCCCGTCGCTGAGCGGCAGATTATGCCGGCTGGCGGGCAGCGGCAGCATCACGAGGAATAACGCATTCATCAAATACAGCAGGAACAGGTACAGCACGAACGCCCGTACCTTGTTGACGTAACCGTGCCGCCGGTATTGCACGACCAGAAACGGCAAAGTGAACAGCAGCGCCGCAAACGGAAACGCACCGAATGCATACGTAATGGGAAAGAGGTAATTTTCTAACATCGCAGGTTCAACCCTTTCAATCTCGGGGTGTTTGGTTCATTCATCTTAACATAGAACGGAATACATCCTGTTTAAGTTTAGTTTAAGATTTGGGAAGGTTTATCCATATATCCTTACGCGCAAAAAAACACAAGCCCAAAGGGCATTCCCTTGGGCTTGTGTTTCAATTCGTTCCTGCGCTTAGAGCTCTTCCGTCGTGTCCCCGCGCTCCTCCTCCGTATCCGCCTTCGGCGGCGAGGAACCCGTCGTAGGTACTGCCGCGTGGCCTGCATGGAGCTGGGCACGGCGGCGTTCCCGCTCCGCCCGGTTTTTCCGGCGCGCCATCCAGATCGGGATGACGATGAGGGCGGCAATGAGGAGGAGCGGCAGCGCGCCGGCCGCAAACACGACCAGCCACTGGAAGAAGAGCGACAAGACGTCGATGCTGCCCGTCAAAGCGTTTTTCATCCGCTCCAGCAGCGGCGTGTCGCCGCTTGACGCCGCCGCCAGCTTCGACGCATCCGGCTGGTAGACGCGGATCTCGATTGTCGAGAAGGACACATTGCTGTCGATGTACCGCATTCTCCCTTTGATCTGCTCGATCTCCGTTTGAATTCGCTCCAGTTCGTTCACGAATTCAACCAACTGCTTGGTTTGGGTCGCTTGCTCGACGAATTTCAAGTACCGAGCTTCCATGGCCTGCTTGACCTTTAACCGGGATTCCAGATCGACGTACTCTTCCGAGACGTCCTGTCCTTGAATGCTCCGCTGCAACGACTCGGGCTTGAGTCCCTCCAAACGGTCCAAGAACGAGGAGAAGCCCGCCGCCGGGACCTTCAACACAAAGTTCCCGCCAAGCTCATGCTGCGATTGATTTTCGGAAAATTCAACGATGTACCCGCCCGCCAGCATCACCAAATTGCGGATCTCCGATTGGGCTTTGGCGTAGTCCTTCACTTCCATGACGACGCTCGCCCGGTAGATCAGCTTGCTGTTGAGCCCGGCGTCCGTGGCTGCCTGCTGAAACCCCGGCGCGGAGTTTACCGCCGCACTGCTGCTTCCGGCGTTGCCGGCTGCCTTTGAATCCGCCGCACCGGAGTTGGCCGCGGGCGCTGCGGCCGTATCGGCAGCAACCTCCTCGGAGCCTCCCCCGTCCATTTCGCTTTCGGCCGTGCTGGCTATCCCATTCGCTGCTCCGCTATCGGCTAGCGAATTCGATGCCGCATCATGGCTTGCGCTTCCGCAGCCGCCAAGCAGCAGCAAAAGCATCGCGATGATGCCCCAAATGACAACCTTTTTTCCCCTTTTTCCCATAGGTATGACCCCCTACTGTTTCAGGTTCAAGACTCCCGCACGATGCTGGCTTGGTCGGTTCGCTTTTTATGTTCACCATGCACTGTCGTCTCTTACCATCCTAACGCTTGAAGAGTCCCGAAAGTTGCCCGTCCCGCAAAATAAATAACCGTCCCGGAAGCCGGGACGGTTCGAATACAGTTTATGCCTGATATTTGCGCAGCATGATTACGGCGTTGTGGCCGCCGAACCCGAACGAGTTAGACAATCCGATTTCAAGGTCAGCCTGGCGGGCCTGGTTCGGCACATAATCGAGATCGCATTCCGGATCGGGGTTCATCAGGTTGATCGTCGGCGGAATGATGCCTTCCTTCAGCGATTGAACCAGGGCGATCGCTTCCGCGCCGCCGGCGGCGCCAAACATATGTCCGATCATCGATTTGTTCGCCGTAACCGGAATCCGGTAGGCATGTTCGCCGAACGCCTTCTTGATCCCTTTCGTCTCCCCGAGGTCGCCGACCTGGGTGCTTGTCGCATGGGCGCTGATCACGTCCACCTGCTCCGGCGCGATGCCCGCCGAAGCGAGCGCCCGCTTCATCGCCTGGTAGGCGCCTAAGCCTTCGGGATGCGATGCGACAACGTGGTAGGCATCGGAGCTTGCACCGTAGCCGATCACCTCGCCGTGGATGCGCGCCCCCCGCCGCAGCGCGTGCGTCAGCGATTCGAGTACGACGATCCCCGCGCCCTCGCCCATCACGAAACCGTCGCGGGTGGCATCGAACGGCCGGCTGGCCTGCTCAGGGGAATCGTTCCGCTTCGACAACGCGGTCGCGTTCCCGAAGCTGGCCAGCGCGAGCGGATGCACCGCCGCTTCGGTCCCGCCCGCGATCATCACATCGGCTTCCCCGCTGCGGATTAGCCGGAACGCTTCGCCGATCGACGAATTGCCGATCGAGCAGGCCGTAACCGGCGACAGCGTTTCGCCTAACGCTCCGAAGCGGATGCTGATCTGCGCGGCGGCCATGTTGGAGATCATCATCGGCACCAGACTGGGGCTCACCCGGTTCGGTCCGCGCTCCTCGAGCACCTTCACGTTGTCCGCCAGCGTCTCGATCCCGCCGATTCCCGAACCGACGTACACGCCGAACCGTTCACGGTCCAGCTTCTCCGGCACAAGCCCGGCGTCTTGGACCGCCTGTTCGGCGGCAAACAGCGCGAATTGGCAGAAGAGGTCCATTTTGCGCGCTTCTTTTCGCCCAAACACCGCCTCGCCGTCAAACCCTCGAACTTGCCCCGCGATCCGGGTGCCAAACGCGGCAGCGTCGAACCGATCAATCGGCGAAATCCCGGAGCGTCCCTCTTTTAAGCCTTGCCAAAATGTATCCACATCATTGCCCAGCGGAGACAATATCCCCATTCCGGTAATGACAACCCGTTCCATAAGCATCCTCCTTCGGCAACTTCATTTATGGTTTGCATCTCACGTTCAGCAGGCTCAGTACGGCCAGCCTCGTGTTGAAGATATAACTCTCTGTTGTTATCTATTGTATCCCCAAAGTATCCTATTACAAGTTTTTAGTTATCCTAGTATAATAGATAACACATTAAGAAGCTGCCCAGGAGGAGGACACGGCCAATGAGCACGGAACCGAGATTGGAAGCCTTATCCGAATTTTTGAAAACGCAGCGCGCCAAGCTGCATCCCCATACGGTAGGTCTGCCGGCAGGCTCGCGCCGGCGAACGCCAGGCCTGCGCCGCGAGGAGGTCGCCCAGCTCGCCGGGGTGAGTACGACATGGTATACCTGGCTGGAGCAAGGCCGGGATATCAAGGTGTCCGCTTCCGTCCTGGACGCGATCGCCGGGGCGCTGAGACTGAACGCCGACGAGCGCAAGTACTTGTTCGACTTGGCGTCCGACAGCGGCTTTCACCCCGATTGGGTGGAGGAAAAGGAGCCGGTGATCAATCCCTCGCTCCATAAAATTTTGCAGGAGCTGAAATATTGCCCGACGATTATCTCCGACCGGCACTGCCATATCGTGGGATGGAATCCCGCCGCCGCCCACGTGTTCGTGGACTTCGAGCAGATCCCCAAGGAGGAGCGCAACCTGATCTCCCTTCTGTTCGCCAAGAAAGAGCTGCGCAGCTTGGCCGTCAACTGGCCTGATTTCGTAAGAGGGTTCTTGGCTATCTTTCGCGCCTACTATGGACAATACGTCGCCGATCCTTGGTATTCCCGGTTTATTGATAGGATGTCGCGGCGTTATCCGGATTTCCAGGAGTTGTGGAACCAGAGCGAGGTCAGCGCCGCCCCGGAGGTCATGATTGAATTCCGCCATGCCAAAGCCGGCAAGATGTTATTTAATTTGACCTCGCTCCAGGTACAGGGCGATGCCGATTTGCGCTGCAGCATTTATACCCCCATTGAAGGAACGGCGACCGAATCCAAGCTCAAGAAGTTGATAGAGGGAACATCCAAGGATTTGTATTGACAAACCGCGGAGAAATTCGTATTGTGATTCTTAGTGATACTGATAATCATTATCATAAAATAATCGGTGACAAGGAGAATCACGTATGAAGAAGCTGTTTATCCCCCTTATTTTAGCCTTCGCCGTCCTGGCCGGCGCCTGCGGCAACGAAACGGCACGGCAGGATCCTGCCGCCAACACCCAGAATAACGCAGCGGCTGCAAATACCTCGACGGAGGAAGCTGCAAACGCGACGGGCGGAAACGACTCGGCGGCGGCGGAGACGGCTTCCGGTACGGTTACCTATCAATCGGAGAACGGTCCGATTGAAATTCCCGCCAATCCGAAGCGGATCGTGGCTCTGACGAATGCTCCGAACGTCGTGGCTCTGGGCGGAACGTTAGTCGGCGTTGATACCTGGACGATGAATAACCCTCTTTTCACCGACAAATTAAAGGATGTCGCCATCGTGTCCGAAGAGAATCCGGAGAAGATCTTCGCCCTGGAACCCGACCTCATCATTGCCGGATCGCACATGAAGAATCTCGACAAGCTGAGCGAAATCGCGCCGACGATCATTTATACCTGGGGCAAGCTGGACTATTTGTCGCAGCAGGTGGAAATCGGGAAGGTGCTGAACAAGGAAGCGGAAGCCAAGGCTTGGGTTGAGGATTTCACGACTCGCGCCAAAGCCGTAGGCGAAGAGATCAAAGCGAAGATCGGCAAGGACGCCACCGTCTCCGTTCTCGAATATGACTCGAAGAGCTTCTATGTCTTCGGGAACAACTGGGCCCGCGGTACGGAGCTGTTGTATCAGATGATGGAGCTCAACATGCCGGAACAAGCGAAGAAGGATGCCTTGGGCCCCGGCTACTACACGTTATCGAACGAGATCATTCCCGAGTATGCCGGAGACTACATCGTTCTGAGCCAGAACAAAGAAGCCCAAAACGAGTTTTTGCAATCCAATACGTGGAAGAATATCCCGGCCGTCAAAAACGGTCATGTGATCGAGATCGACACCGCCGCTTCGACGTACAGCGATCCGGTCACGCTGGAATATTTGCTGAAGATCTTTAAGGATGGTTTCCTTTCTTTGCCTTAAGGCCTCGCGGCGCTTTAAAATCAAAAGGGATGAGCTCCGCTTCCGAACGGAAGGGCTCATCCCTTTTTCATTGGCTAAACGAACTCGATCCAGCCGATCTCCAGCCCCGGCTTGATATAATCAAACTTCAGCTCGTAATCGCCTTCCGTAAGCTCGATGCGCAGTTGCTTCTGCGTGACCCACTTGCCGAAGGTGCCATTCGTCTGTACCGTGGTCAGCAGTTCGCCATTCAGCAGCAGATTGCAGGCCGACTGCGACAGGTTCATCGCTTCGTAGCGAATATGCGCTACGACGGTATAGATCCCGGCTTCCTGAACGCTCACGACCGCGGTTTGTGCATTCGCCAAAATCTTGGCGCTTTGCGAACGGGACAACGCATATCCTTGCGTTCCGTCCCCGGCAACCGACTGGCGGCCTTGAACAGCCTGGATCGAGCGGACTTCGTCAGCCGATTTCGGTTCCCGCGTAAATACCGGCGCGTTCATCAAAAACCGGCAAATATTCATGGCGCAGCGCTGCAATTCTCCGACCGTCAACGTGCCATTGGCCAAGGCTTCCAGCGTGTTATCCCCCAGCGAGTTGATCTCCGCGCCATTGTTATTCACGACCATATACAGGTCGTTTTGGGCCCGTACCATAAAGGACGTGTTCTTCGCGTCGGCCGGGCCGCCTTCCGCGCAGTCGTTCATGACCGCCCACCAGTCCGTCATGACGATGCCCCCGTATCCCCATTCGTTACGGAGAATGGTCGTATTGAGGTCATAGTTGGAAGCCGCCCAATGCCCGTTGACCGGGTTATAGGAAGTCATGATCGACGTGGCTTCCCCTTCCTTCACGGTCATTTCAAAGCCTTTCAGGTAGATCTCGCGCAATGCCCGCTCGGAGACGACCGCATCGACCTTCGAACGCGCCTGCTCCTGATTATTGCCGGCGAAATGTTTCACGGTGGCGGAAGAGCCGCCTTTCTTGATCCCCCGCGTCATTGCTGACGCAAAACAACCGGTCAAATACGGATCTTCGGAAAAATACTCGAAATTCCGCCCATTCAGCGGATGCCGATGGATATTTATCCCCGGGCCCAGCAAGGTGTCGATTTCGTTCTGCAGCAGCTCTTGTCCCTCCAGCACGTATAACGACTCGACGAGCCCGACATCCCAACTGGAAGCGAGCAGCGTACCGATCGGAAGCTGGGTTGCCTTCAGGCCGCTGTCCATGCGAATGCCGGAAGGGCCATCGGCGGCACTTGCCACAGGAATCCCGTACTCAAGCAGGTTGTCCCCCACCCCGCCGAAAGCGGAAGCCGTTCCCGGCGTGACCTTCGGGCTGCTCATGCCTTCGCCCCGTACAATCGTGGCCAGGTCCGTATCGCTCAGTTGGGCGATGAATTCCTCCAAGCTGGCTTTGCCGGCTTGCACGTCCTTCAGTTTGATGCCGCGATTCCCCGTTTGCGGGTAAGTTTCCGGTAATCGACTCTCAATGCGCTCTTTCAGCGAAACCGTGCGCCGCGGCACTTCCTCGCGGACAATGTCATACGTCCCGTCCGGCTTCCGGTTTCCCGGCTTAATCCGCGAGAAACGCTCCGTTGGGGCCGCCGCTTCCTCCAGCCGTTCCACGACCGCCAGTTCTGCAAGATGGAAAGCGGCTTTCCCATTTACGGCCACCCACTCCGTATTTCGGATGCTGTTGCCGACATGAAGCTCGTAATCGCCGGCTTCCAACACATAACAGGATTTATTTCCCGTAAATCCGCCATCGTCGTAGGAAGCCATTCGAACCAACGGTAGCTGCAGCGTCAGTACGTCGGTCTCGCCAGGTTGGAGCAGCTTCGTTTTCGCGAAAGCCCCGAGTGCCCGGGCCGGCTTGCCCAGTTGGCCTTGCGGCGCTTCATAATACAGCTGAATGACTTCTTTCCCGGCAAACTCCGTTCCGGTATTCGTCACCGCCACTTCGACCTCGAGCCGGGCCGCCGGGCCAGCGCCTTCGAGCTCCACGCCTTGCACGTTCCAGGCGAAGGAAGTATAGGAAAGGCCATAACCGAACGGAAAGAGGACCTTGTCCGGGCAAAACGTTTCAAAATAGCGGTAACCTACATAAATATCTTCCTCATAGAGGTTCCGCACTTCGCTGCCAAAGTTGGCCGTCGACGGGTAATCCTCGATATGATAAGCGACCGTATCCGGCAGCTTGCCGCTTGGCGTGACATCCGCCGACAGCAGGTCGGCCACCGCATGACCGCCGATCATCCCGCCTTGCCACACGAACATAACCGCCCGGATCCGTCCTTGGTGTACCGGATCGTTGATCCAGCTCATGTCGATGACATTGGCGACGTTCATCAAGACGGCGACCTGTTCAAAATGCCGGGTGACCGTTTCGAGATTCAGCCGTTCCTGCTCCGTTAACCGATAGCTGCCCTCGGTATCGGCATTATCCTTATCCTCGCCAGCGGTCCGGCCGATAACGACCACCGCTTTGTCCGTCGCTTTCTTTGCTTCGGCCACGATTTCGTCGGTGAGCGGCATTTCCTTTTGGCACCAAGGCTCGGCAGCCCATCCGCCGCCGCCGTTATCGAACGGGTTCTCGGCAATCCATTGCTCGTATTGCCCGGCTAGCCGTTCATTGAGGCGAATGCGCGGATTGGCCCGCAGCCCGTCCAAAATGCTGACGACATAAGGGACGTTCACGGCGCCGCCGGACCCCGTACCGCTTCGATAGGAATCGATTTGGCATCTTCCGAAAACGGATACAACTTCATGTTCCCGAATCGGAAGCATAGCGTTTTCATTTTTCAGCAGGACGCCGCCTTCGGCTGCCGCGATTCTGCTATATTCGGCGAAACCTTCCAAAGGAACGCCTAGCATCGATTTGCTCATTTCTCTGCTCTCTCCTATCCGTTAGTAGATCCCAAAATGGGATGTCTCATAAGTAGTCCTAGCTTTAACTATACCAAAACCAACGTGTTGTTGGATAGAATAACGTGATCCTTGTCCTAAGAAATCAAGCGAAAAAATTCGCGTAAACGATGATGCCGAGATAAGGCACCACCCATAGCAAGGGCAGTAGATTCCACCCAACCGCACGTTTGTAATTGCCTTTGGCGAAATAGGTCCAACCTAAAATCAGGGCTAGCAGCAGCCCTCCGGGATAAGCCTGAAGATAAGCGAACAACAGCCGCATTCCCTGGTTGACATCGCCGGAATCATGAAATAGATACGCGGAAATGCCGAGCACCACGAGCCACGCGATGGAGAACATCAAATACACCAGCTGCGACAGGATCAAGAAAAGCAATGTTTTGCGTTTGGACGACATGAGAAATGACCTGCCTTCCTTCATCGGGATCGGTGTGCCTAATCAAGCCATACTTCGGTTTCGTGACACAGGTCGAACAATCGTTCAATCTGCTTCGGCGTGTTTCTTCCGATGGATAACGGCGGCAATTCGTCCCGGCCGAAGAATCCGACTTCCAGCGTCTCCATTCCGGCTTGCGCTTGGCCCCCTGCAATCTCGCACAAAATAAACATTTTGTAGATATGGAAAGCTTCGGGAGGATGCTCGTGGAATTTCTTGTCCAACACGGCCAGCAATCGCACGGGGACGACGGTGAGACCGGCTTCTTCCTTCACTTCCTTGACAACGACTTCTTTGGGCGAAAGACCGATGTCCGCCCAACCGCCGGGAAGGGCCCAAGCCCCATCGATGCGTTCCCTGACGAGTAAAATCCGGTCATCCTGAAATACCGCGCCGCGAACGTCAACCTTCGGGGTGGCATACCCGCTTTCTCCGGCAAACAGGGACTTTATTTTATCCGTCTCTACTTCCGTATAACGGGCCAGAATGTCCACGCTGAGTTCGCGGAGCATCTCAAAACGCTCAAGGTCATACATATCTTTGGAATAGGCTAACCCCGCCTGGCTAATCGCCTGAATTTGCTTGGCCCATTCCAGCCATAACTGTTGCGGAACCGAGTCCGACATCGCATCGCAACCTTTCATATCGAAGTGATCTAGATCCATTGCACCGCCACGGCGATCAAATGGGCTGCCGGCAGGATTATCGCTTGTGCCACAAGCGTCCCCAGAAATCTCGCGCCCATCAATAAAATATAGATCCTCCCGAGCTGCTGCCGGGATTCCTCCTGATGCAGCGCGCGTTCGGTGATCAGCCCGAGCTGCGGATCGATGAAGATCGTCAACAAGATGGTTGCCACGCCGTTTATGATGCCGGACGCTTGCGAAGCGGTCGTGCTCAGCGCCGGCACCAGATAAGCGGCGTACAAGGAAGCCAACACGCCGACCGTATAAATGGCGGTCACCGCGATATTCAGCAAAACGAAGCGTTTAGGCACCCCCAGCAGACGAAAGGAACGGAGGCGCAGGCTGGGTTTGCGGAAATAATGCCTTGCGTTTTTAAGCTGCGTGACCGATACGCTCGTGACCAGCTTGGGCAGGGATCCTGCCACCTCCAACTTGGCGATCACGCGTTCAAAGAGATTCACGCAGGTGGGAAACAGGAACATCGCCAGCAGCGTTCCGGCAGAACCGGCCAACAGGATGATCCGCAACGTATCCATCACCTGAAAATCGGGATGCTTCTTGGCATAATCGATAAACGTGGCCGTCATCGGTGCCTGAAGCATATTCGCCGTTCTGGATACAAGCACGACGATCCCGGTCAGAGACAAAGCAACCACGATTTTGTTCAATTTCACGCCGGCATAACGGATCGAATACGATAGGGTCTCAGCTGCATGAATAATCATGGTTAGGATACATACAATTATCAGGTTAGTGGTCAATTTATTCCCATCTCCACTTAGCTTTCCTCGGTTTCAGGTTTCATTGCCGTACTTCAATGCGCTTCACAAATTTAGCCATCATCGTTCGGTAATCGAACAATACTTCTTCCTTGTCCTCGGTATACACAAATCCATTGGATTTATAAAAGAGCGTGCCGATGCCGTTCTCGCGCTCGCACCAGGCGTAAATTTCCTTAATCAAGGGGTTCTGGCGAATCAGCTCGTTCAGCAAATGCTTGCCGATGCTCTTGCGCTGATGCTCCTTTAAGATATAGAGTCGGGTCAGTTCGCTGACTCCTTCATCCGGCTCCGACAATTGGCCGAAACCGACGATCTCCCCTTCCCATTCCGCAACCAAAAACTTGCGAGACGATTGCGCCTCATCCAAGGTAATACTTTGCTCCAGACTGCTTTTGGCATAGGCATGTGTCAAGTACGTAGCGATGAAATGTTCCGGATAAATCGTTTCGTACGTGCTGTTCCAGGTTTCCACGGCCACCTCGCGAATGCCTTCGATGTCGTTCAGCCTTGCCGGACGGATCAGCAGTGAATCCATCAGCTTCAATCCTTTCTCTTCCTGAAATAACTGGACCCAGCTTTGGATATGGACGATCTCCAGCCGGGTCGGATGTCGAAAAATGATATTCATGCCGTATTACAAATCTATGATACACTGGACTCGGCGGGGAAAGCTACCCCCAATCATGAAATCGCTTTCTTTCTAACAATGTAATCGACGAAGCCTTGTCTGATGCGTTCTCCTTCAAAAATTCTTTCTAGCACCCTGTCCTCTTTGTACAGGATCTCCATATCGCTCAGAAGCGCATCCGGTTCCCCCGGCTCGTAATAGGAATGAATGACCGGCAGATCATCGTCAAATTGTTCGTGCTCGTGGTTGCCTACATCGGGTCCTTGCCCGCAGCGGAAGTCGTTCGTCGTCAAAAAATTAACGAACATCAGGCCGCCCGGCATCAAGACGCGTTTTAACTCTTCGACCGATTGTTGGACCTCTTTTTTACGCATATGGAAAATCGAATTGTACGAGTAGGCGAATCCCATCGATTGATCCGGAAAGTCCAATTGGCGCATATCCCCTTGGCGGATGTTCAGGGTTTGGCCCTTTCGCCGGCCATAGTCGTTAGCCAATTCACATTGCACCGGATCCGCATCGACGCCGTAAGTGGTAAAACCGTAAGCGCTAAACAGGCTCAAGGGAGGCATGTCCCCGCCTGCCCCGCAATCCAGAATACGTCGTGGGCTGTTCGTGTCCAGACAATAAGCCAAAAACCGGTACAACGGAACTTGCTTGAATATTTCTTGCATAACCCTCACGCTCCTATAGGTATGTAATTTCGTTCACAAACATTATATTAAAGAACCAGGGATCGTTATAGGAAAAACCTTATAATTGAGGTTAATACTGCGATTAACAACGTGTGCTAGGCTGGGGAGAGAAAATGAAACCGAAGGAGGCTTTCAACATGCTGGAGTATAACGTCAATTGGCGGGAGCTGGCCTTTCATCATATCCCGCGCATGCTGATCGACGAACGCGAGCCATTCCGTCCCGTCCGGGTCGGCGTCACGGTGCTGACCGAAACCGGACCGTCTCCCTCGTTCAAGCGGATGCTGGAGGTGGACGGCGAACGTGTCGGGGCTGTGATCGAATATGCGGTTTATTGGGATTACGACATTACCCATCTCTACGATCTGGAACATATGTGGATCTTCCTGTCTCCGCAAGGTACCGTCGTGGATTGCGAAGCCAGCTTCCACGGGACGTACCTGAAAGGCATCGCCCCCGGCAAAACGAATGTAGGGTCTGATGGACGCATCAGCTTGTACTGCCAACCGGGAAAACATGCCTACTCTCCGCTCCGCGAGTTGTTTGACCTGCTTCCGAGCTTGCATCAAGCGACCGGAGAGCATGCGGGCAAAGACGGCGTTCTGGAGCCTGACATGCTGCGCGGCACGTACAAGACGCTGCCCGATGCCGACGAGTTGGCAGCCGAGCACCTCCGCGGCTTCCGGTTCGACATCGCTGGCACCTATATGCCGTTCGAATGGACGCCCGACTTGCTGGTCAGCTGGGAAGAGCTGAAGCGGGAAATTCCTGCCCGCATGAAGGGTCTGCTGAACCGGTTGCGCGAGCAGAAACGATCCGGCGCCTAAGATTTCACCCATCGTTTGCCCAGTTCGTGGCCGACCAGCACCAGCGGCACGACAAGCAGCCCAACCGGAATGCTCAGCAGGACTTCTCCCCAGGTAACCAGGTTCTCCGAGAGCAACCGGTTAAATAACAATAGCGAATAAGGAAGCACAATCAGAACGGCGGTGACGACGCCCGGCGTGTACATTTTCAGATACAACGACTGGGCCACGTGGGTGAACACATGCAAGAAGAATAACGTGTTAAACGATAAAAAAATAAAGAACCTCCCCTGCTCCGCCGCCATCAGCGTAAACGGAACAAAGACGATAAATTCCAGCAGTACAGCCACGGCAAATTGACTGCTGGTGATGTTAAGCATCTGCGTCAACGAACGTTTCATGCGCGCTGGGACCGTCACCGTGACCTTCTGCCGATTCCGCTTCGCCCATGGCCCCACCCAGATAATCTCTTCCATGTCATGGATGACGAAAGTCACGAGAAACAGCCAAACCAGGGATGTAACGCTTAAGTTGTCCATCTATTAAACCTCCTCAATGTCCCGTTCAACCGCCTGCTCCATCCTTATCACGCCGATCCCCCTTAAAAGCTAACGAACGATTACTAAACTACTTTATGTATGAAAAATCGGATACACCACCACATCATATCCTGTTGCCGATTTATTGTACTGCGAGGCTGGAACTTCCTGCCCAATCCCGGTCGGTTTACCCCGTCACGACCCCGATGATCGTCCAGAGGCCGGACGCGAGGATCAGCCACAGGGCGATTCGCTTAAACCGCTGCTCGTCGAGCTTCTTAAGCGCACGGATGCCGACGAACACGCCGATCAGCATGCTTGGGGCGAACCATACCGTATAATGGAGCGTCTCCCGGGTTAGCAATCCGCCGTAAAGGTAGGTCAAGATCGTCACCATGTTAAGGAAGATCCCGTAAACCGAAATATTCGCCCGAAACGTCTCCTTGCCTACGCCCTGGTTCGACAGGAACAAGGCAACCGGCGGCCCGCTCATGGAGATGCTTCCATTCAACAGCCCGCTTAACGCGCCAACCGGCAGGTACGCCAGCTTATCCCGCTTGACCGGAAACGATTTGCCCGCCAACTGGAGCGTTGCGACAATGATAATGAGGACACCCGTTGCCAGCTTCAAGGTATCCCCGCTCAGAAACAGCAAGAGATACGTTCCAAGCGGAGCCGCCAGCAGACTGGAGAGGATCAGAAGCCAGATCTTACGAATGTCGGCGTGTTTGTAACAGCCGGCGAATACAATTCCATTCGTGCAGAGGCTCAAAATTACGACGATGGGAACGGTCTGCTGCAGCGGGATGATTTGCCCCAGGATCGGCGTCGCGATCAGCGCAAAACCAAAACTCGTCAGCCCTTGGGTAAATCCGGCGGCTAATACGACGACGACTCCAAGTAAGATAAGAACGGGCAACTCCATGATCACGAGCTCCTTCTGGGGTAAATTCCTGAAGACATGGTGGACATGCTCCGTCTACTTTACCACCATCGGCCGGTTCCTTCCATGCCAAATCTCCCGAACCGGCCGAAGCTCAAAGGACCTGGTTACGTCGCCGGCTGCAAATAACGTTTAAACCACGCCGAGATCTCCTTCAAACGGCGAATCCGGTGCGCCGGTTTGCCCGAGCGGGACAACTCGTGGTTCTCGCCTTTAAATAAGCATAATCGCGACTCCACGCCATGCATTTTCAAAGCGGAAAACATTTGCAGCGCCTCCACCTGCCAGCAGCGGAAATCCTCGTCGGAGTGGAGAAACAAGGTCGGAGTTTGCACGCGGTCCGCATACTTCAGCGGAGACTGTTCCCACATGCGCTCCACCCCGTCCCACGGCGTAGAAGCGGTTTGATCCACGGCGAAATAATATCCGATATCGGTGGTACAGCACATCGAGATCCAATTGGAGATGGAGCGCTGCGAGACGGCGGCGGCAAAACGCTGCGTATGCCCGATGATCCAGTTCGTCATGAACCCGCCGTAACTGCCGCCGGTAACGCCCAGCCGCTGCGGGTCGATCGCGGGATAGGCCGCCAAGGCCCGATCGGCGAATTCCATCAAATCGTCGTAATCGATCGTGCCGTAACGGCCGCGAATATCGGCAAAATCGTCCCCGCGACCATCCCCGCCCCGCGGATTGCAGTATAACACGAAGTATCCTTCATTCGCCCATAGCTGCATTTCATGGAAAAAGACGGTTCCGTATACGGTTTTCGGTCCGCCGTGAATGTTCAGGATCGCCGGATAGGTTCGGCCCGCCTCATGATCCTTCGGCAACAGCACCCAGCCGTCGATCTCCACGCTGTCCTTATTCACGAAGCTGAGCGGCTGCGGGATCGCAACGTATTTTCCATGCAGAACCTGATCATTGAAATTTGTAAGCCTCGTCTCTTCTCCAGAGGATAAGTCCAGACGGTGAACACCACCGTCTCCCTGCTCTTGGCCAACACATCCATGGATCCTTCGGCCCGGCTGAGGAACTCGGAACGGCCGTCGTAAGTGATTTTGCATAGGCGGGAACAAGCCCGGTCAGTGACGATACAGTAGACGCCATCCTCCTCCACCATGAACCAGCGCCCTTCGCCCAAGCGGCAATCCGTTCCTACCGTGTTGCCTAAGGACAGGTCCGGGTCGGCAAAGCGGATAATGCGTCCTTGCGGGTCCATCCGAGAAAATGTCGGGTTTTCGTTAATCGTATATTTCCGGCGCTCCGAAGCGGCGAAAACGATGTCCTCCCCCAGAAATTCAGCCGAACGAAACTGATAGGTGCCGGCCGGAATCCGTTCATGCGCCTGCCCCGTGCTAAGGTCCACCGTCCAGAGCGAATCCGTCAGCTCCATTTTGTCGGAAAACTCCACCCCGATGTACAGGAGCTGCGTTCCTGCTTCATTCGCTTTCATGAGGGATACGTCAAAGGAAGGACCGCTCATCGGCGTCAAGCTTCCCTCTGCCGCATCGCACAAATAAACCCGGCTGCGCTTCTTGTTGGTGACCCCCGCACCGTTTTGCCAAAACGGAATTTCGTCCATCACGATGTAATCTTGCTCTTCATCATAGGTTTTCCGAGCCTTATCCTTCTCCGCGTCCGTTTGCCCCGCTAAGGTTGGGTAGAGGTTGTCATACGTGGCGCGCACCGCCCAACGGTTGCCGGAGAGCGGCAATATTTCCGTTACCCGAAGCGGAAGCGTAAAAGCTTTAAGCGCCTCACCGCCATCCAGGCGTAAGGTGTAGAAATGGGTCTGCGCTTCAAGCGGGTGCGGCTCCTTGTCCGGATGCTCCCGCTCCGCCTGAATAAAAAGGGTATCATCATCCAGCCACCTAAACGAACCGACATCCCCCATTCCCGTATACTGACGGGTTAGGCCGTCCCCGACGGACGTGATCCACAAATCGGAGAGATATCCTTGTTTCTCTGGATTGCTGGTTTTCACGCTATATGCGGCATAGCTCCCGTTCGGCGAGAGTTGTACGGCCGACAGGAAACGATACCCGGTAAAGTCGTCAAGCAGTAGCGCTTCCACTTCATATCCACTCCTCTTCCGGCATTTTATCCCATTCTACTACGCAAGGGTTCGGAACAAAAGAACCGACGATGAAATCAATAAAAAAGACCTTCCCCGACAAGGCTCGGAGTAGGTCGTTCGAAATCAGCAGGCGCTTATATCCGATTTTACTTTTGGGGCTTGGTCGTCGAGCCCGGCGTTTTGCCAGCCGCTTTCCGTCCTTCTCGACTCCCTGTGATCTCCTCCGACGCTTCCATTAGCGGCGCGGCGATCCGTGGTTGCGTAGACCGCACCGTCCCTCGGGTCCATCTCTCTTTCATCCAATAGATCCCGGCGAGAAGCGCTACCAGACTCAACCCGACCACCAGTCCCGTTCCTTGTCCGGAAATGAAGGGCATGCTCACGAGGATTCCGACCATGCCGATGAGACCGGCCCAAGACGTATAGGGATAACCCGGAAGCTGACAGGCCGCTTCAGGAGAGCAAGGCGTCGTCCGCCGCCAGCGGTAGTGGGAGGCCAGGATGACAAAGTAGGAGAACAACAGCGAAAACCCGCCGCAGCTGACCAGAAAGAGGTAAACCTGCTGGGGAAGCAGATAACCCATGCCCAGGCCGAGCAGCATCGCGGCGCCGGAGAACAGGATGCTCTTGTACGGGATATCCTGCCGGTCCTTCAGCCATGCGGGAGCGTGGCCTTCCGACGCCAGCGAACGCAGCATCCGGGCTAGACCAAACGTCGAGGCCAGCATGGTGGACAGGATCGCCGTAATCATCACGATATTGATCAACGTCCCGGCCCATCCCATTCCCCAACGGGTCAGGGCCAGTACCAGCGGGCTTTGGTCCGCGATCATCCCCTGCGTTGGATATAAGAGAAGAACCACGGCGATGGCGGCGATATAAAGGGCAACCAGGCTGATCAAGGTCATATTGATGGCCCGGGGAATCGTCTTCTTCGGGTTCTCGACCTCAGAGGCGGCTAGTCCGATCACCTCAAATCCGGCGTAAGTGAAAATCACGATGAGCATACTTCCCGCAATCCCCGCAAATCCGCCGGGAAACCAAGCTTCGCCTCGCAGTTCCCCCGTGCCTGCGGCAGGGGTTCCGGGAACCCAGCCCGCGATCAGGGCCAGGCCGATCACGATAAACCCGACGATCGCCAGCAGCTTGACCGCCGCCAGGCCGCTCTCAAGCTTACTCAGGTAGTTGGCCCCAAGCAAATTAAGCAGCGTGATCCCCACAATAATGAGCATGCCCATAGCGACCTCCGGGAAGTTCGGAAACCATTCCCGCAGAAAGGTCGACGCTGCAATCGATTCGCTGGACATCGCCAGAATCAAGCCGACCCAATACACCCAGCCGGTGATAAATCCGGCGCCCCGGCCAAAGCTGCGTTCGGCATAGGTGCGGAAAGAACCCGGCACCGGATCGGCTGCGGTCATTTCCGATAGGGCATAGAGGATGACATAGACCAGCAAACCGCCCAAGATGTACGAAAACATGATACTGGGACCGGCCGCTTTGATCGCCACGCCGGATCCGAGAAAAAACGAACCGCCGACCACGGTCCCCAGCGCCAGCATCGTTAAATGAAACGTCGAGATCCCCTTTTCGCCCGCCTTGCCCTTGCCCACATGCACGCCTCCCAGATAAATATAGAAACTATAGGGAGTATTGGCTATTTCAAGCTAAAATATGTCATTCTCACATAGTCCCGTTGCGCACGCTCCGCTTGATTTTCCGCATGACCGAGCCGAGATAAAATGCGACACCCCAACCCAAAGCGGCCCCAACCGCATATGAAATCGATTGGCCTTTATCCCACGCGTGAGAGACGATCCAGCCCGTCAACAGGGTGGCCACGATAGCAACGACGATCAACGAGAACGAGATTGCCCAAACGAATCGCTGATTTCTGGCCCGCAAGTTTTCCGCGTCGCTGAACGACTCAGGACGCTCATCCTCATAAGGTTTACGCCACACAAATAGGTTTGACATGCAGCCGACGTATTCCCAGCCAAACTCCTCGTAGATCTGCTTATAACCTTTCTGAGGGACTGCCTGCAAATCAACGACATAACGGTATCTTTCCGGGGTTCCCTTGACGAAGCGCATAGCTATGGAACTCCATTGCCCCACCTTAATTGGATGCCAACCCTTAGCTGCCAATCCCTCGAACCACTGCTCATACTGAGCCGGAACCACATAACGAAATGCAGATAATAATTCGACCCTGTTTTCGCTCATATCAATCCCTCCACATTATGATGAAGCTCTTGGATTCGCCTAGCTTCTTCCATCAAGATCTGTTTGCCCAGCTCCGTGCTTGCATAAAATTTCTTCCGGTCCGCCTCCCGGGTCGGCACGATTAATCCGTCCTTTTCGAGCTTGCCAAGGCTTTGATAAATCGTACCCGCACCAAGAACGATGCGATCGTTCGTGATCTCCTTGACATGCTGCATGATGCCGTACCCGTGCCGCTCTTGCTGGAGAGATAGCAGGATGTAAAACATCGTTTCGCTCATCGGAATGAACCGCTTTTTCGCGCTCTCGAAATTCATGTTCCTTCCTCCATATATCGCTCCGTATTATATCACGTTGTGATATAAATATACATCACGTTGCGATACAAATCAAACCTCCCGTTGTTTTATGAAAAAAGCCGTATCGCCAAAGCGATACGGCAGCGCCGTGATCTATCCTCATTCGGCTCATTTCCCATTTCAGAGGGCGGCTTCTTCACGCCATCGCTTCGCTTGCTCCTGAACCATCGAGACAAATTGCTCCAACGCGGGAGAACGCCATTTCTTGCGGTGCAAGGCCAACTGCGTCGCGACCCGCTGCGATGCGTCGTTCCAGCCCAGCTTGACCAGTTTGCCTTCCGCAAGTTCGCTGCGGACGGTGATCAACGGCAGGAAAGATATGCCCAACCCGGACATCACACACTGCTTGATCGCTTCGATGCTCCAGAACTCCAAATTCGGATCGGGAAAAACGCCGTGGCTGTTCAAGTAATGCTCAAACAAGGTACGATAGGAGCAGCCGCTTTCGGTGTGCAGGATTGTCTGATCCTTCAGTTGGGCCGGAACGACCTCCGGCTCCCCGCATAACGGATGATCGGGCGGAGCAACCAGAGCCATCGGCTCATGGATGAGCGTTTCGATGTGCAAATCCCGATCCTCCACCTCCGGCTGCAGCAAGAAGGCCACATCCAGTTCTCCCGAACGCACGAAATCCCGTAATTCCCAACATTGACCCGGCTTTAACACGATCTTTACCTGGGGATAACGCTGCCTGTATTGACGGATGACCTCCGGCAACCGGAACGCGGCCAGCGATTCCGGTGCGCCGATCTTCAACGATCCGGCCATTTCGGCTTCCGGGTGCAGCGCGTTTTTGGCCATCTCGTGGATCTTGGAGATCTCTTGGGCGTAAGGAAGCAGCCGCCGCCCCGCATCGGTCAAAACGATCCTCCTGCCGATTCGATCGAACAACGGCAAGCCGATTTCCGCTTCCAGCGCTTGAATTTGCGCCGTCACACTGGACTGCGCATAATCAAGCTGCTGCGCGGCCCGGGTGAAGCTGCCGGCCTCGACCACCACCAAAAACGTAAACAAATGACGGGACTCCATAAGCACACCTTCTTCCATCGGAAATTCGAATGGATAAAATTCGATAATTCTGTTTTTCCTATGGATCTATTATCTGATACGCTAGAAAAAAACACAATGAAAGCAGGAATCGCTCCATGAAAGAAACAAGCAGCAAACTCCAAAAAGGGATTGGCCTGCCGCAGGCCATCGCATTATACATCGGCGCCGTGCTGGGCTCCGGCGTCCTGATCGTGCCTGGGCTGGCGGCGGAGATGGCCGGGCCGGCCTCCCTGCTCGCGTGGGGGTTCATGACGTTGCTGATTTTGCCGATGGCGCTGTCGATGGGACTCCTGTCAGCCAAATATCCGAATGCCGGAGGGGTGTCCCACTTCGTCACTTTGGCTTATGGGGAGAAGGCAGGAACACTCGTCGGCTGGTTCTTCCTGATGTCGGTGCCGATCGGCGCGCCGGTCGCCGCATTAACCGGCGCCGGATATTTGACCGCCGCGCTCGGTTGGGGCGAAGGGGCCAAGCTGGGCGTAGCCGCCGCGATGCTGGCCGCCGGCCTGTTGACGAACTGGATCGGCATGCAGCTTGCCGGCAAAATCCAGATCGCCGTCGTCATCGCGATCGCCTCCGTATTGATCTTCGCATTCGGGGCCGCGCTGCCGCGGATGGAAAGCGTCCATTTCACCCCGTTTATGCCGTACGGCTGGCTCAGCGTCGGTCAAGCAGCTTCCATGCTGT
This sequence comes from Paenibacillus timonensis, assembly GCF_022427145.1. Taxonomy (GTDB): domain Bacteria; phylum Bacillota; class Bacilli; order Paenibacillales; family Paenibacillaceae; genus Fontibacillus; species Fontibacillus timonensis. The sequence continues at coordinate 23,099 of NZ_JAKSXN010000007.1, read as the reverse complement.
TCTGGTGTTTCATCGGCTGGGAGGCGGTATCGCACATGTCCGAGGAGTTTAAGGATCCGCAAAAGGCGGCGATCAAAGGAGTGACCGCCGCCGCGATTATCGTAGGAATCTTATATTTTCTGACGGCGTTAGCCACGGTCGGCACGCAAAGTTACTTGAAGGGCGGATCGGACTCCTCCATGGTCTGGATTATCAGCCAGCCGTTGGGTTCCTGGGGAGGCATCGTCGCCGGGGTTACCGGGCTGTTCATTTGCATGGCTGCGATCATCGCCTATACCGGTGCTGCTGCCCGGGTCGCTTACGCCATGTCCCGCGAGGGAAATGCACCAAAATGGTGGAACGGGTTATCCCCGCGGTTTCATACGCCAACCGGGTCGCTCTTGTTCCTCATGTTCTGCTTTGCCGCAGTCATGCTGCTATACGGAACCGGGGCCGTATCCCTAAGCACGCTGATCCAGTTCCCGAACGCGACCTTTATTCTGACGTACATGGGCGGCTGTGCAGCCGGAATCCGGCTCCTGAAAGGCAGCCGTGCCGGCGTCGTCCTCAGCTGGATCTCGTTTGCGGCCACGGCCGCCGTATTTCCATTCACGGGCTGGGCCATGCTCTACCCTTTGCTGATCACCGTGCTGTTTCTCGTGATCCAGCTGCGCTTCAGCCGGCGGAAGGCCGCTTCGCTGGATGCCTAATTTAAGGCCGGCGGGACGAGGCTACAGTGGACCTGCATACAGTCCATCGTAGCCTTTTTCATATCCGGCCCTCGTCAAAGTACGTGACCTCCGCACCTTTGGTCACAATAGAGCTAATCCCTTCCGGGTAGTACGGCATGAGCGTGTCAGCGCGATTCAATTCCACCCAAGCGATGTCTAAAATCTCGTCCGGACGGGTGATCTCCAGCTCGCCTCCGGCAATTTCCGCCCGGAAGGTAAGCAATATCACATGCTCCTCTTTCTCCATATGTACGAACTCATTGACGGCCACGATCCCGTGCACCTTGACCTCCAGTCCCGTCTCCTCCTTCCCTTCGCGGATCGCCGCCATCTGCAGCGTTTCGCCCGGCTCCACCGCGCCTCCCGGCAGCGTCCAGGCTTCGTTTTCATTTTGCACCATGAGCACCTTGGTTCTAGTCTCATCGGGAATCAACAGATATACGACATCCGTTCGTTTCATCGTTAGCCTCCAAATAATAAATCCAGTATCGTCGAAAATTTGCCGGACGGCTGTCCCCGGAGCACATCCGGATCATAGATCTCCACATGGCCGCAATGCAGGCAGGAGACGAATAGGTAATGGTTGTGCTGGATGTCCATCAGTTTACTTAACCCGTTGCCGGTCATCGCCACTTCTTTCACCGCGGCCTCCCGCTTCCCGCACTTGACGCATTTGAAGCGGCGCTGCAGCACCTCTTCCAAATCGAAGTAATCCATGACCCGTGGGGGGTCAGAAGGATCCCCGGGTTCCGGCCCGGGTAGCCCTTCCAGATGCTCCGGCAACACCTCGTGTCTGCATTCGGGGCAGATGTCCCCGACCAAAACGACCCGTTCTCCGCACCAAGGACATTGAACCACGCTTTCACCTCCTTATGGGTTAGGCTGGGAAAATTTTGCCCATATAATATTCATCGACGTATTGCCCATCCATGCGGATGGAGTTTCGTTTGACGCCTTCCACTTCAAAACCCATTTTCTTATAAAGGGCAACAGCCCGCTCATTCGGGACCATCACCGTCAATTCGAACTTCGTAAGTCCGGTTTGCGAACGCCACGCCTCGGCCGCCTGAAACAACGAAGTCCCCAGGCCCTTTCCGGTATGGGCTTCAACGATGCCGACGACGAGGTAACCGACATGCTTCGTTTTGTTGGCATTCCCGCCGAACACGGCCAAATAGCCAACAAGATCTCCCTGATCCTCCGCCACCAGAATCGTGGAGCGGCCTTCGGTCAGGATCGATTGAATCCGGTCCCGCTGCGCCTCTACCGTCGTGGTCCGTTCCCCGGGTTCATAAAGCATAAATTTCGTTTCCTGATCCAACCGCAAGCAAAGACGCAAGAATCGCTCGGCGTCGTCCTCCCTGATTTCTCTAATCTCATTCATACGTTTCTCTCCACCTTGAAATGATAGATATACTGCATCCCCATCGGACCCATTCGGGTCAAGCCGCGGTCTTCAAATCCGGCTTGATGGTATAGCCGCTGCGCCGTAAGGTTCCGCGCGTTGACGGCCAGAACGATTTCATCGACTTCCGGAAAATGCTCCCCCACGAAGGCGGGAAGCTGCAGCATTGCCGCTTTGGCATATCCTTTTCCCTGATGCCGGAAGTCGACCGACAGGGCTCGCAAGAGGATGGCCCGCGGGTTGTCGACCAACGAAGCGGATTCCGCGTTGAGATGCAGAACGAAGAACCCGACCGTTTCCCCTTCCGCCGATTGGATAACCACCGGATATCGGTTTGGATCCTGGGCCGCCACTTCCAAAGCCTCCCCGGGCAGCGCCGTAAACGCGACCTGCTCGGAGGGGAGCTCAAACCGTTGGAGCGCTTCGAAATCCGCCTCGGTATACAAACGAAGATGCGTCGGGCTACTCATTCTCAATCCCGCGCTCTTTCGCCGCCCACTTGTCTGCAACCCGGTCCTCACCCTTAAAATAATCCACTTGGCCGGCGCTTTCGTAAATTTCTTGATCAGGCAAAATATTAATTTTCCCCGAGTCCGGATATTCGCAGACATCCAGTCCCATACTCGTGCGAATATCCAGGTACTTGCACGGTTGTTCCGTATGATTAAACAGCTGATGCGCCCCTGAGGGCCCTATTTCGAAGAACGCGATGTCTCCGGTATGCAATTCCTGATGCCCTTCCGGCGTACGAAGCAACGCGCTTCCCTCCAGAATGACGAAGAGTTCCTCCGCATTGCGGTGAAAATGATAAGGATAAGAGTACTTCCCCGGATCCAGCGAGCGGATATCGAACGTCAAGTACTTGGAGCCGGTCAGCTCCGCCAAACGTTCGCTGGTGTGCCAAGCAAACTCCGGAATAGGCGATTGCTTCTGATGATAAGTAACGCGGTCCGCATGAAAAAGATGTGCCATGTCTCTCCCCCTAGATAAAAAAATGCCCGGCCGCCGATCATTCTTCCTGGGGCCGGGTCATGTGTTGGTTTCTCCATTATACCTAATTTGGGACCGTTTGGAGTGTTCGCGTTCTCTTACAACGAAAAGGTTTGTGCCAGAACGTCGTGGAGGCCGGACAACCCCTCGATTTCCACGCTTTCGATCGACTCGACGAACGAGATTCCATGCTGCCGGTAAATCTTCTTCCAGAAAGCCACGGCAACGGCGTTATTCTGCAATTGCTCCACCCGGATCCGGCCCGACAAGCGCCGAAGGATGTCGGACACGGCCGCTTCCGCCGCTTTTCGCCCGCGATATTTATGCAGCACGAACATCTCCTGCACCGTAAAGTCGATGTCCTCGGGCACGAATGGCGGTGCGCAAACCAATATGAATCCGGCCACCTTTCCCGAACAATAAATAAAATAAGGATGCAGTTCTTCCCGCTCCAAATAAAGGTACGTGTTCGCCAGATCGAATCTCCCGTCCTCACCCGGCTCCTCGCCGGTGAAAGCCGACAAATCATGCAAGTACAAGTTAAACAAATTAAAGAACAGCGACTTTTGAGACGGTAAAATTTCCGCGAGATGAACGTCCACGCTGAACCCCTCCTTGGTTTCGCGAATTGCCTTCCTCTTTTGTCCCGGAGATAAATATTCAGGGCTTCGATGCAATCCAAATATGCGGATCAGATCTCCTTCTATCGTGCGGGTCGGCCCCCGCCGCCTGCCAGTTCCTTCACTTCCGCCAGGCTGCGAATCTCGTAAGTCGGCTTCCGGTCCAGCGTGTTCGGACGGTGAAACGGGTTATACCAGCAAGTGTCGATGCCGTAATTCAGGCCGCCCTTCATGTCGGAGGTCAGCGAATCTCCCACGATCAACACCCGGCTTTTGTCCGCCTGCCGAAGCCCCAGTTTATCAAACGCGTAGTCGAATATCCCCGGATGCGGCTTCTGATATCCTGTGTCCTCGGACACGATGACGGCTTCGAACATCTCTGCCAATTCCGAGCCGGCAATTCGGCTTGTCTGCACCTTCTTGATGCCGTTCGTGAGGATCGCGAGGCGAACACCGGCTTCGTTCAAATCGCGGCAGAGCTCATAAGCGGCCGTCGATCAGAAAAATGCCTTCCCCAAGCCGTTCCAAATAACGCTCGCTGATCTCCTCTACTCGGAACCGGGGAGTTAAGCCGAGCTCTTGAATCAGCCTGGCGAACCGCTCCGTCCTCAGCGTGGCCTGCGTCACGAGGCCCTGCTCAAGATCGCGCCACAACTGCTGGTTAATCGCCTGATAAGCCTTCATCAGCTCGTCGGTGCAGGCGATGCCCGCCTCCGAAAGCGTCCGATTGAGGGCCTGGTTTTCCGCCTTAGGGTAATCGTATAACGTATCATCCGCGTCGAATATAATATGCGTGTAAGTCATGGGGCTCCTCCTGTTGCGTTGTCAGTTAACGAATTAAAATACCTAGCACCGGCACACCATCAGCACATTCCCGTCGGGATCCTTGAAATTAAACCAGTGGTTATGCTCGATCCCCGTAATCAATTCCACGTTCCGTTCCTTCATGTAGGCATAAGCTTCCGCAATGTCCCGAGCGTTGAAATGAAATGCCGGAGCGCGAAACGTCGTTTCCTTGGTGTAGATTTTGCTGTCCAGCACCAAGCTAGTTCCCTGCATTGGCAGCACGTACAAATGCCCGTGCAGAATTTCTCCATCGGCAGGCAGCCCAAGCAAGCCGCAGTACCAGTCCCGGGCCCGTTCAATATCGCTGACCGGGAGAAACACCGTCCCGATTTGATTGCTGATCGGATTCAAGGAACCCTCCCCTTTCATGCCCTTGTTTTAATCGGAATGTATAAGTCCACCTTAGCTTTGCCTTCCGGATCCTGCGCCGGATCGTTCATGCTGAACTCCAGGCAGTACCGGTCGTCCGGATCGTATTCGCTGTCCGGCAACCAGTTTCCGAATATGCTCTGGTACAGAAGCGCGAATTTATCCAGCGTATCGTAAAAAGTAAACTTGGCATATAGCCCTCCAGGCAGCGTCTGAAATCGGATCTCCGGCGGCGCATCCGCTCGGCTTAGCGTATTCGGTACGGTTACGCAGGCATCGTATCGACATTCCTCCTCCTCGGTCATCGCCGGATCGTCCAGGGAAATGCCGATAAAGGATTGCTCCGGCGGAAACAACCGATGTTCTGCGGCCCACTCTCCTAATCTCGCCCAAGCCCGATAAGTTTCCAGATAACTGCCGACATGCCTTACATACGCTACTTCCATCAAGGGAAGCTCTTCGATGGTTGCTTGCATTTGCCAAACCCTCCTCAATAAACTGTGTTTTACAGTTTGATCATAAAGGGTTGGCGCTGAGCCGGCTTCCTCGGAATTGCGGTCCCATAGCGAAATATTGCGATCCTGCATGGCCTGCTCACGCATCTCGGTCGGCGTTTGGCCATAATGCTTCTTGAAAGCCGCATTGAAGTTCGAAGCGGATTCAAACCCGCAGCGCAGCGAAATCTCCAGCACGGATTGGTCGGTATTCTGTAAATAAGCGGCCGCTCTTGCTAACCGCTGCTTGGTGATATACGCAAAAGGCGTATCCCCCGTCACCGAGGCAAAAATCCGCGAGAAATGGTATTTGGAGAAATGGGACAAATCCGCCAATTGATCCAAGCTGAGCTTGTGATCCAAGTGCGTTTCGATATACTTGCAGACTTGGTTGACTCTATCCCGATAATCGTTGATCAAGCCTTTTTCCTCCCCATAGCCTCTTCCCAATGGGAGGGCCGTTTCAGGAGGGGAGGCAGCTTGGTGGCCGCGTCCCCTTTGGCGGCGTTGACCTGGGCCTGGGTCAGGAACAGGCTGTGGGACAGATCGGCCCCCCTTACATCGGCATCCCGCAGGTCCGCGCCAATCACGTCGGCGCCGCGGAGGTCCGCTCCCCGCAAATCGGCGGCGATCAGATAGGCCCCTCTTAAGTGGGCGCCGCGCAAATCGGCCCCCCGGAGCTTAGCACCGATCAGGTCGGCGCCGCGTCCAAAGGTTCTGCGGCGTCCAGGCGCAGATTGGGCCTGCCGGAGCGCTTCGGCGCGGACGCGTTCGCTTACCTCCAGCAGCAGCTCGTTGACTTTCGCGCGATGAGCAGCCGGGTCACAACTGATCAAGCCGTCCACGTCCGCATAAGTCAGTTGTTCCGTCTCGTCATAGGCGTTTCGCAGACGATCGTGCAGATGGCTCGCCTGAGGCAAACTCAACGCTTCGTCCAGGTACCAAAGCAGTTCGTGCAACTGCCACATCACCGGAAAAACTTCAAACATCGGCTTTGCCGATCCCGGAACCTGACGCCAGCTCATGCCGGCGAAGGTGACCTGCGATACCTGTTGTCCCGCGCCAAAGCAGTCGTAAACGGTGCACCCCCGATACCCTTGCTCCCGCAGTTTGCCGTGAATCCCGCAGCGGAAATCATCTTGTAAATGCCCGCAGGGCTGTCCTGCCGCTTTATCCGCGGCGAAATCCACCGACGCCGCGAAAGGCAGGGCAGCGCAACACAAACCAAAGCAATGCTCGCAGTCCGCCTGCAGCGTCAAGCGGCGTTGCCCGTATGCGGATTCCCCGGTCGTTTCATTCTCAGGCATGGCTATTTCCCTCTCTTTGTTCTTCATGGTTGTGTATGTGTATCTAATATAAACAAGGAACCGGGAAAATCATAGGGATTTTATCTTCTTAACGAATTTCGCGGATTTGCCCGAGATGATGCTCCGCATGCCGGACATAATCTTCAAACAATTCGTCGAGCGTTAGCGAGGTGCCGTCGCCGAGTACGCACGGTTTCGCCCAATCCGATTCGGCGGCGCTCCGCAGCACGTTCAGGATCCACACGTTGAGTTGATTCCACAACAAGAGAAGTTCCTCGCGGCGATAATGATGCTGATACCCGTGACGCTTCACCCACTCACCCTGCGCGTACCCCTCAATCCTTACCGGTTCGTCCGTCGTTAGGATCTGCGTAAACCGCAAATGGTTATTTGCTGCCGAATCGCACAAGTGCCCGAGGATTTCCAGCTTCGACCACTTCTCCGGCGACGGTTTACTCATAAACCTTACCTCGTCCATGCTGCTGACGATGCTTGAAAGCTCCGCCAGCAGAAGTTCAAATCGTTCAATGGATCTGCTCATCCAACTTCCCCTCCTCGATTTGACGCCGCAAATACGCTTCATTTAACCCGTTTTGGGCAAAGGAAAACTTCTTTCCGGTTGACGCTTGCACTCGGTCGATGATTTGCCCTAAATGATAGCCGGTATGTTCGACCACGTGATACAACTGGTGCATCTGCTCCGGATCCATCCGGGTTCCATCGCTCAAACACTCGAGCATGAAGATTTTCCATGACAGGAGTTCCCCCTCAAAGAGCTGGATGAGCTGCTCGGGGGTTTGATCCCCCGCCGGAAAAAAACGTTCGAAATTCGGCTGCAATTGATCGCAGTGCCGATGTAGCCGCAAACTGCTTCTGGCTACGTGCTCGGTCACATGCAGAACGATGCTGCCGACCGGATTACCCGAGGGGTACGGTTCTGACCACAACTCCTCTAAGCTTATTGTGCTTAAAGCTTCCCGCAGCTTCGGCCTATACAGATCCGTCATGCGATGGAGCGTTATTCTCATGAATAACTCGCCTAGTTCGTCCTCTCCCATTTACGTCACCTCCGAAACATATCAAGATTTGCCCAATAACACCATATTAGGCCAGAACGGGTGGGTCGTAAATGCCGATTTACTGACATTCGCCTAACGGAAAGAGGCCTGTCGAAGCATGAATTCCTTCTGCTCCGGCAGGCCTCCCGAGATTCCTTAGGATATTTCCTTTTTCATCTCGTGCTGGCTTATTTTTTTATTTCAACTTCGCAACGGTAACGGCAACTTTCTCCAGCTGCGTTTTGCTTAATTTGCCGTCCGGCGAGCTCAGCGTAACGAAACGGTCGTCCAGCTTGAAGGAAAGCATCGGCGTTTCGGACGGCGTGTACCATTTGGCTTGAACGCCGTTCGACAGGGTCACCGTCTTCCCTTCGTATTCATAAGCGTAGTCCCGCGGGGATACCGTAACCGTCATATGATTAAAGATCAGATTTACGCCATCCTCCGAGGCGCCCACCATGTTAAAGGCGTCTCCTTTGGCCATTTGTTGAGGCGCATAAGGCGTTTCAAAAGATTCGAATTGGGCGAACGCCTTCGTGATCTCCTCCAATTGGGCCTTCGTATAGGTTGCGGGAATTAAGCCCGTATTTGGAGCTTCCGGGGTTTCCGGCGTTTTGCTGCCGATTTGCACCAGATGGTTGTTCGCGTCATAGTTCACTGGGACCTTCAGCACGTCCGCCAATGCCCGTACCGGCAAATACGTTGTGCCGTTATACGTGATTGGCGCTAAATGACGGCCTTGTCCGTCAACCGGAGCATAGGTTTTGCCATCGACCTGGATGCCGATCTGATGGTTCAAATAAGCGGTGATTTTCTGCAGTTGCGTTCCGGCATAGACTCCGGCGGCTCCGGTAAAGGTCATGCCTACTACGGCGAAAGCCAAGATGGATTTTTTCATGTGATTGTTCATGTCGTTGATTCCTCTCCCTTAATGGATATTTTCGTGGTTACTTAAAGTCGATGACTTGGGTGACGAGCAGCGATTTCGGATCATCCAACGTAATTCCCAGACGTTTGCCCGACGGACTCCAGCTTAGCGGGTACACTGGATGGGGAAGCGGGTCAGCGGACGCGTAATAGGGAGCGAGCGGCGACACTTGCCCGGAGCCGGTATCAAAAATATAGACTCCATTCATCCCCGGCGCCTTCTCGGTATACACATCGAATGCCAGCTTCGCAGAATCCGGAGACCAGGATACGTAGGAGATTAGGTCTCCTTTTCCGATGAGCGTGCCCTGCAAGCGGCCAGTCGAGTCGTAGATCAGCAGTTCACTGCCTTGAAAAGCTCCCGATTGAGTAACCGTGGAGACCGCAATATATTGGCTGTCGGGCGAGATCAGAAAATTCCAGACGTCACGGATCAAGCTGACCGGCTTGGATTGACCGGGATCGAATACCTTCAAGGTCTGGTGGTTGTCGGTATAGTAAATCCGTCCGTGGCTAACGCCGAATTGCGTAAACACCTCAATGTCGGGATCCTCCAGCGCCAGCGTCGTCACCTTCCCGTCTGCCGCAGAAATTTGCCTGATATCTCCTCGGCCGTTAGGCGAACCTGCTGCCAAAATATACGTCTCTTCGTTCAGCCAGCCGCCGAGCTCCAAGTAGTTTTCTCCCGGAATCTGAATCGTATCTCCCGTCCGGAGATCCTCCACGAAATTGTCGGCCATGTATTTATCCTTCCATTTCTGAACAAAACGGTACCGGCCGTCAGGAGACGTGGTTCCCTTCACAAGCATGTAGCCGTCCATCTGCTGTCCCTCCTCTCCCGCAGGCTTGCGCGTTTCGCCGGTCACCAGGTTCACGATTGAGGCCTCGTACGCATACTCCGGTTCCTCTGTCGCCGTCCCTGCTTTGATCTGTCTGGTCGTCTCGACCTCGATCTCGTCCTCCGAAATCCAGGACTGAATGCTCGAAGCCTTAATGACATGCGTCCTGGCAACGCTAATCTCCCGGCCTTCCGATCGTGTCGGCGCGTTTACAACCGTCAATTGCCGGTTGGCGCCAACTTCAACCGCACCATCCCGGACGGGCTGCTGCTGTCCGGTTCGGTGAGCCCCGGGGTCAACGACCGTCAGCCGTTCTCCGGACGATTGGCAGGCCGTCACGGCGACGGACATCAGCGCTGCCGCCAACAGCTTGAAACCGTACTTCCCGGCGTGCTGTTTCATCAGAGGTACCTCCCGCGTTAGGGTCACAGGGGCTTGAGCGCTCCGAAACTTTTGCCCTTTACCCGGACCGTTTCCCCTGTTGACCTCAGTATAGAAAAGAGTTATCACGTAAAAATATCCGACTTGTAACGTTCTTGTAACGGCATATTCTTGTAACGGCTTCGCCAAATGCAAAAGTGCAGGCGATTTGTACGCAAATGGCGGCTGGTGGCCCTTCAAATGCAAAAATGCAGTTCATTTCGGCCGAAAACGCCACTTTTGCAGTTGGCCTTATCGCTCAGTGGCCTGCAACCGGAGTCCTTGCAACCGGATAATCCGAGGCCTGGCTACCAGAAGCCCAACGCCTAGCAGCAAACAGCCCGGCAGCGCGGCAACTCACCAGCCTATAGCCCAGCATATTGCAGCCCGCCGGCTTACAGCCCACCAGCCTACAGCCGCAATCCAGCGGCCAGGAAGCCAATAAGCCAACAGTCCAGCAGCTTAGCCGCCCAGGAGCTTATCCACCCGCCCGGGCACCATGCAAAAAAGCCCCGACTTGTTCAAGTCTGGGCTGAAACCTGCGGGATTAGCCGCCACCGTTAAGATGCGGACGTTCCAGCGGCAGTTCGATCACGAACATCGATCCTTCGGGTCCGGATGCCGTCAGGTTAACCGAGCCATGCTGCTTCTCCGCGAGGCTGCGAACGAGTGGCAGGCCTAAACCTGTCCCGCCGTGGGCTCTGGATCGGTCGCTGCTGACGGTATAGAAAGGATCGAAGATGCGGGACCATGCCTCCGGCGGAATACCGAGGCCGGTGTCCCTCACTATGATTTGCATCCGGCCGGATTCACCCGCCTCCGAGGTTACCTCATTGGACAAAAACACTTTCCCGCCGGGTCTGTTGTATTTCACGGCGTTATCCAGCAGATTGATCACCATATGCATCACGTTATCCGCATCCGCCCACACCTTGCCTTCCTGCAAGGCGGTAACGATTTGGATGCCTTGTTTCTCCGCTTTCGCCTGCAGGCGTGCCGCCGCTTCCGCGAGCAAAGGCTTCAAATCAACCGAGGCCGCATGCGTTTCGAACTCGTAGACGTCCATGGAGGAGAGCTTCAGCGATTTCTCGACCAGCGCGTATAATCGCTCCGCTTCCATGCCGATGTGACGAGACGCCTCCTCAAGAAGGGCCGGGTCGTCCCGGTACATGTCCAACAGGTCGGTGTAGGCGAGGATCGAGGTCAGCGGCGTTTTCAGCTCATGGCTGATGTTCCCGATGAACAGCTTCTGCTGTTGCTCCAGCTCCTGTAAACGGGTAACGGCCTCAAGCAGCTTGCTTTTCTCATCCGTCAGTTGGGCGTGGGTCGTAGCGATTTTTCCGCTCATTTCATAAATCCCCTGCGCCAACTCGCCTAGTTCATCCTTCCGTTGGACCGTTGGCTCATCGAGGTACTCCCCTTCCCCAATCCGCGTTGCGGCGCGGTTTAACCGCGTGATCACATGAGCTTGTCGCCAAACGTAGAGGTAGCCTAGCAGAAATCCACCGACCAGCACCGAAGCGCCAACCAGCCAGAACAATCGCCGGATCCTCGCGTAAAAAGCGTGCTGCTCCGTGAGAGACACATGAAATTGGACCGTCCCCACCGGCTGCTGATCAACCGTATAGAGCGGTGCTAGATACAACAGCCGATCCCCTTCCGTGATATAAGCCGACTGTCCTTTTGCCGTATAAGCCAGCGCATCCTGGACGTCTGCTTTCGGCTGAAACGGCAGCGAGGTGCCGGCTAGCGACCCGTCCGCTTTGTACAACGTAACGGGTAGTCCGCTTTCCGCACCTAAATCAACGGCGAGGCCTTGGCCGCTTTGTTCCATGAACGCATCCGGAGCGGGCGAGCCGCTCGTCAGCGCTTCCTGGCGGACCCGCAGATTCGCGGCCTCCGCCTCCGCTGCCAATGTTTGCTCCAGCCTCTGCCACTGGTCCTCCCGGATCCCGGCTAACACCAGGACGCTGAGCACGGCAATGACCGCAGCAAGCAGGACGGCAAGCAGCATGGCAGCCTTCCACTTCAAGCCAAACCGCCAGGACCGCCGCTTCATGTCAGTTGCTCCGCGCTTTTATAGCCGATGCCGTACACGGTTTGAATGCAATCGCTCCACGGGCCCAGCTTCTTGCGCAGCCGCTGCACGTGCATATCAACCGTTCGCGTGCCGCCGGCGAAGTCGATGTCCCACACCTGCTCCAGCAGCGCCTCCCGGGTATACACCCGCCCAGGGTGTCCAGCCAGGAGCGCCAGCAAATCGAATTCCTTCGGCGTCAGATCGATCAGGGTATCGCCAGCCTGAACCGTTCGATTGAGCAGGTTTATCGTTAGTCCACCCAGCCGAAGGGGTTCCTGCTCCTCGCCGGTATTTTCCGGGGTAGTCCGCGGGCCACGCCGCGTCAATGCTTTGACCCGAGCGACAAGTTCCCGCATATCAAACGGCTTGGTCATGTAATCGTCCGCCCCGAGCTCCAGGCCCAGCACTTTGTCAACGATGTCGTTTTTGACGGTCAACAGCAAGATCGCCGGCCGCGACGGCCGTCCCTCCAACTTACGGCATACTTCGTATCCGCTTAGCTTCGGCATCATGACGTCGAGCACCATGACCTCCGGTCTGAACATTTCGACGCGGTCCAGCGCCTCTTGCCCGTCCGCCGCCGTCTCCACCGTATACCCTTCCCGCCGCAGCGCATAAGACACCGCTCCTGAAATACTCGCCTCGTCATCCACTACAAGCACTTTGGTCATGCGACAACTCCTTCTCGTACTACAAGCTTAAGAAGTAATGGTAAAACGCCGTATCCCGCTCGTACCCGATTGTTTCATACAAGCGCTGAGCCCGGACGTTGGTCATGGCCGTCGACAGTTCCAGGCCTTTGGCATCCGTTTGCCGGGCGTGGGATTTCGCCGCTTCCAAGAGCAGCTTCGCCGCGCCTTGGTTCCGGTATTCCTCCCGCACGTACAAATCGTTTAAAATCCAAACCCGTTTCATCGAAATGGAGGAAAAAGACGGATAGAGTTGCGTAAACCCGACCGCGCCCCCGCTGACCGGCTCAATGGCCAGAAAGACGACGGATTCGCGCCGACCCAACCGTTCCTCCAAAAACTGCCGGGCTCCTGTTCATAAAATAAGCGATATTCGTCAAACAACCGAGCCAATGGTTCCAGATCCCCGAGCTCCGCTTGACGTACAATGAGCAGTGTATGGTTCATAGGTACATCTCCTTCATGGATGATAGATTCAATCGTTAAAGTCGCCGGCGATTAGCGAGAGCTCAAGCTATACCGCCCCAATCACCGGTTACTTCCCAGCTCAAGCAGCCGGCTAAGCTGCCACTGCCGCTCCAGCTCGGTTTTCGCCTTGGCCGCTTCCGCATCGCCCGCGGCGTAGGCCATCGCCTTGGCGGCGTAGGTGGCGCTATGCGCCGCGTGGCCCGCCACATGCGCGGTTGCCGCCGCGTGGCCGGCAGCACGGGCCGCAGCGCTGGCGGAGGCATGGCCGGCTTCGCGCGCCGCATGATGCGCCGCAAACGCCGCCGCGCGCGCCGCGGCCATGCTCACTTCGCCGCGCACCCAAGCCCGCGCGGCTTCGATCGCCAATCGCGGCCGCTGATCCCCCGGCCGCTCCGCCTCGAAGCTGGCCAGCACGCGATCGGCGCAATCCGCCGCCCATAACGCCAACGTTCGCTGGTCCGTCTGCTCCGCCTGGTTTGCGATGGATCGCTTGATTTTCGTGTCGACAAACTTCCTGGATTCCAATGTGGATTTTCCCCTTTCCCCCAGAACACAGCGAGGCGAATATACCCCAGTAGAAAATAAATAGGCTAGTCTCGGCTAACGCCGCATACGATCATATAATTTATATATGCCGACGCCCAACAGAAAACCCGCCGTGTTCAGAATCATATCGTCGACGTCGAAGCTGCCCCTCTTAAGTACCAGCTGCAAAACCTCCAGAATCGCAACCCCCAGCAAAAAAAGAGAAAGCAGCCGCCGCAGCTTTCCTCCAGGCACGATCGGCATCAAGAGGCCGAATGGCACGAACACGCCGATATTCCCGATCATGTTGATGAGCCAACGGCTCGACATCAAGTCCCCTGACCGAAGAAATTGGCGGATCGTAAAAAAAGGCTTCACATTGTACATATAGGTATCTTGCGGGGCTCGGCCGAAACCAAACAGCATCCAGTAGGCCAGCAATAAGGTATACCCTGCGAGCGCAAGCAAGGCCCACCTTCTATCTTGCGGTTTCACCTTCAACTACCTCTTTCCAATCTGGTCAAATAACAGTTGATAGTACTCGTCCGAATTGGGCGTAAAATCCGTGAGCCGCCATTTGGCCTGTTCTTCCGTCAGCCCCCCGCTGGCCTCGTCCACGTAAACTCCGGTTGACGTCAGCTGGTCGCGTTCCCCGCGGCGCAGCTCCTGAAAGGCCCGCATGCCAACCCAATAAAGCCCCGTCAGCTCCTCGGTCTGGATGCGGTAATCGACTAAAGGCCGTTCGCTTTCGTAGAGAAATACATGGTTCAACTCGCGGTCGATCAAATGGGGCGAAAGGATATGCTCCTGCGCCACCCTGCCGATATAGGTTAGGTCCTCTACCGCTACCGCTAAGCCGAGCTCCTCCTCCAGTTCGCGGACCCCGTCCCTTGCGTCTTCTCCGGCTTGGAGATGCCCTGCACAAGATGTATCCAGCAGCGAAGGGAACACGTCTTTGTTGGGATGACGCCGTTGAAATAGGAGATCGATTTGTCCCTTGGCATCCCGTTTCATGATCCAGCAATGAAAGGTTTGATGCCACAGCCCTTTCGCATGCACCTCTTGTCTGGAGGCGGTGCCCAGTTTCATCATATCCTTGGTCCAGATGTCAAAAAATTCGGTTTCGCTCATGCTGTCCTCCAAGTAGCTTCGTTCTCATGACTTCGTCTTCACGCTTGATGCCCGCCTCCGAGAAGCACATCCTTATATAAAACGGTGAGCTCGCGCAAAATTTCCAGGCTTTCCTCCGCCCGTTCCGTCTCCAAGCCGTGGTTGGCACCGGGAATGGCCACAACCTTAAGCCGGTTTGACGCCGTCAGGCGGCTTGCCAGTTCGGCCGGAAACAAATCATCCTTCGTGCCGTAAACAACAACCGCTCGAGTTTCCTGGATATACGGGAGGGTATCGGGGATCGGAGTCAAGTAGATATGCCGTATGTCCGCTCCCGCGCCCAGCTGGCGATGGACTTCCCCGGCCACGACCGTTCCCAGGCTTTTGCTGATGAACACGATCTCTTCATAGCTGCCGATCAACTGCTGTACCGCGCGTTCGCTATCTTCGATGATCTTCGGAATCTCCCGGTATTCCAGCTCCGTTCGGGCTGCCTGATAACCGTACTCCAATGCCAGGATATCATATCCGCACTCCCGGGCGGCAAGACCGGCATAGTGCAGCGTCGGCTTATCGCAGGAGTAATTCTTCCCGGGGAACAAAACGACCAGCTTCCGATTCGTCTCTGCGACCTGAACGTATCTCACGCTGATCTCCACGTTCCAACGGGGAGGAAATTTCATAAGGGTTGCTTTCATGCCTGCCCCGCTCCTCTCGGCTTTACGGTAATCTCAATCCATTATAGCTGAAACCGCTCCTGAATCATTCGGGCCACCTCGTCCGGTGGGCAGGTGGTATTGTTGATCCTGATATAGTTCGGTTTCCGTATTTCGCCGTCAAAAGAGTTCAGCCGATATTTCTCCAGGGTTTGAAGGAGGTCCTTTTCCGAGCGGGCCACATTTCTTTTGGTCGGTTTGTGCAGCAGGCGATGGGGATCACGGTTGCGGATCAACCGTTCTTCCAGATCGGCCTCTAGTTCCACATAGTACACTTCTCCGCCTTGGGCTTCGAAAATCCGGCTGATGTGTTCAATATATTCTCCGTCGGCCGGCAGGTCAAACGCCCAAACATAGGTGAAAATCAGCCCGGGCAAGTCGCTTTTCGCTACCTCCTCAAAGATTTCCTCCCGGAATAAACCGACCAGCCGCTTGCCGGCGGGAGAACCGTAGTCGAAAAATTGCGAGACCAACTCAATCGTCATATGATTGTGAAACAGCTTTAGACCGGTAAGCTTCTCCAACTCCTGGCCCACCGTCATCTTTCCCACAGCCTGCGGGCCGAAAATAATCACCAGCTCCATCTATGCCGTCTCCCCCTCCGCATATAGTTTGACCCGGCTCGTCTTAAGCGTTGGCCGGGCCATGAAGCATCAGGCATCTTAGTCGCGGCGGGGCAGCTTCGCATCCAGATAGGTCGTCTGGCAATCGTCCCGCAGCAATTCCATGTAGATTTCGTCGAAATACGCATGATTCACGTAGTAGCTTTGCGAACGGCGGCCGAACTCGCGGAACCCGGCTTTTTCGTAGCATCGGACGGCCTGTTGGTTGAACTCGAATACGCGCAGCATGATGTTGTTCAGGTTCAGGATCTTGAATCCGTATTCGCAAATGAGTTGCAACGCCTCGGTTCCGTACCCTTGCCCCCGCTGCTCCTCATCTCCCAAGAAGATCCCGACCTCTGCCACTCTGCGGATCGGATCGATGGCAAACAACGAGCAGTTGCCAAGCAATTGGTCCCCGTCCAGCCGGACGATCGCGAAATGTTGGCCTTCTTTGGCCATATCGTCCAGCAAGCTCTGTTCCCGCGGCAACCCGAACACTTCCCGGGAAGCCCCTAGTCTAATGGATACAGAGAGGTCATTGATCCACCGGGTATAAGTCTCTACATCCTCTGGATTCACGGGGGACAAATACAGTTTGGATCCCACCAGCTTCTTGAAATACTTCATCAGTAATCTCCCTTTCTCTCCCGAACTTTGATCACCTTCGTACCAGCGACAACTTCGTGTCAGGTCCGGTTTCCCTTAGTGGAAAATAATATCACAAGATAAATCAACATGATACCGTTAGGCAGGTAAATCCATTCCGAACGGACCGGCGTTTCCACGCTCCACCAGGGTTCGGGCACCAGGATGATCCCATGGGTCAACAGGCGAGTTTCATGTCTCACCTGCCGATCCTTTTTTATGCAAGATACGCTTTACGTTCTTCGATTTGACTCCGGTGATGATGATCATGCCCAATAAAATCGCGCAGGTAGGATTCGACCGTAAAATCCCCATAGGATCTACTGAACTTCTCCTCGTCCAAGCCCTCAATCGTCTCGATGATCAAGCGGCGATATTTCACGGCAAGCTCGATTAATTCCGACTTCGTTATCGAGCGTCCGAACTCCGCGGCATCACGGTTGAATGCGTCAAAATCCAGATCCTGAAGCGAAATGGGTTGATCCTGCGAGATGGGCTGGATGGCCTTATCCCAGAAATATTTATCCCACATCATCAAGTGGCTGACCAAGCCGTGAACGGACCATTTGCCTTCGCCGATGGGCTTTGTCCAATCCAATGACGCAATATCATGGACGTAGCTAGTCCACTCGCGGAATTGGTTTAATAAATCATCTTTAGTAGCTTGCGTTGTCATTCTTTGACCTCCCCCTCATCCTCAAACTCTCTTGCTAAAATCGAATACTGATACGAATCCCGCCAGCTCCCCTGATGCCAGCGATGTTCCCGAAAATGTCCTTCATATCGCATCCCAAGCTTTTGCATCACTTTGGCGGACTCCGCATTATCCGGCCGGCAGGTCGCATAGATCCGGTGCAGCCCCAGATCCCGGAAGCCCATGCGCACCATGGCTCGTGCCGCTTCCGTTGCGTAACCCTGTCCCCAGAATGACCGATTAAAGCAGTAACCAAGCTCGGCTTGTCGATACCCCACCAGGAACAGGCCGCAGCCGCCGATCAACTGACCGGTCGCTTGGAGAACCACAGCAAGATCATACGTTTCGCGCGGCACGAGGTCTTGCTTCTGGATCACTTGCCTCAAGTAGTCCTGCGTCTCCTCCGCGGAATTCGGCCCCCAGAGCATATGCTCCACCACCAACGGATCGGAGGCATAAGCGTGTACCGCCTGTTCATCCTCCCGCGTAAACTCCTTAAGCCGTAGACGTTCCGTGTTCAATTCCACCTTTCTGCCCCCCCCCCGTTCATTTCAGTTCTAAAGCCATGTAATCCTCGTCAAAATATGCCCCTTCCCATTTCAAGGCTCTCCGTTCGGTTCCATAGACCTGAAACCCGATCGATTCGTAGAGCCGGCGAGCCAAACCGTTTGCGGATACTACGGTTAAATTCAGCTGCTCCAACCCGTCCATCTGCTTGGCTCTAACAAGGAGTTCCCGCATCAGCGCTTTGCCTATCCCTTTGCCTCGCATCTCGGGGGTAACGTACAGACCAAACACAGCCCCTTTATGCCGTGTTTTTAGGGAGTTCTCCCGAATAAAAGCAACGATCCCCGTTAAGGTCCCGTGATCGTCGAACGCGCCCAGCACGAATCGGTCTTCGTTGGGTTTGATGCGATCCGCTACAGTTTCGATCGAAAAAGCCGCTTCCCGCTCGAAGGTCGAGCCGAAGGCTTCCGGACTCTCCTGCAAACCTTGCAATCGAAGGGATTGATAGATTGCCGCATCTCTCTCCTCCAATAATTGCAGTTTCATCGCGTTTCCCCCGTTCTATCCTTGGTTGATACAAGAATACCAGAACCGATGTCATTTGAAAAACCTGCCAAAATAACAGTTGTAAATTCAACCTTTAAATGGTAATCTATGTAATGATAGCGCTATCAAATAAATCGAAACCGGTTTAGTATGAACGTCGCACGTGGCAGGTTAGCCCAAACCATTCATTTTTGAAAGGAGCGAATTCATGATGCTAAAACGCGGTAAACCGATTCTCCTCTTTCTGTTGCTTACCCTCCTGGTCGTTTTTGTCCCTGCACCCGAAACCACAAGCGCGGCTCCCAATTGGAAGCTGGTCTGGAGCGACGAATTTAACGGTTCTTCACTTAACCGTGCTTACTGGACTCCCGAAATTGGCACAGGTACGAACGGTTGGGGGAACAACGAGCTTCAGTATTATACCGACCGGCCGCAAAACGTGCAGGTCACTGGCGGCAATCTGGTGATCACCGCCCAGCGGGAAAATTATGAAGGAAGAAATTATACCTCGGCGCGAATCAAAACCCAAGGCTTAAAGAACTTCACGTACGGCAAAATTGAAGCCCGGATCAAGCTTCCGACTGGACAAGGCCTATGGCCGGCGTTCTGGATGCTGGGACAGAACATCACTTCGGTCAACTGGCCTTATTGCGGCGAAATCGACATTATGGAACGCGTAAACCATAACGCGTTCGTCAACGGCACCGTCCATTGGGACGCAAACGGATACGCCTCTTACGGCCGGACCTCCGGCAATCTGGATTTCTCCCAATTCCATACGTACACCGTGGAGTGGGACTCCAGTTATATTCGTTGGTTCGTCGATGGTGTCCAGTATAATGAATTCTATATCGCAAACGGAACCGGGAATACGGAAGAATTCCAGAAGCCGTTCTTCCTCCTGCTGAATCTGGCCGTCGGCGGCAATTGGCCGGGCAGCCCGGACGGTTCCACGCCTTTCCCGGCGCAGATGCTCGTGGATTATGTTCGCGTTTATCAGGATCAAGCGGGTTCCTCGCCAACCCTTGAGAACGGCGCGGTTTATACCATTGCCTCCAAAGCCAGCGGCAAGGTACTGGACGTCGTAGACGTCTCCACCGCGGACGGGGCCAAAATCCAGCAGTGGACCAACTATAGCGCGGGCAATCAACGCTTCCGGTTGGATAGCACGGGCGACGGCTACTACAAGCTGACTGCCGTCCATAGCGGCAAGGTGCTGGACGTGCCAAGCGCCAGCACGGCCACCGGCGTGCAACTGCAGCAGTGGACCGATAACGGCACCGACGCGCAACGTTGGCGAATCGTGGATGCAGGCGGTGGATATTTCAAGCTGGTATCCAAAGCGAGCGGTTTGGCGATGGATGTGTCCGGCGCCTCGACCACGGACGGCGCGGCAATCCAGCAGTGGACGGACAACGGCACGGATGCGCAGAAGTGGATGTTTACGAAGGTAAACTAAGCGGGAGTTTCGGATTCGAAGGGGCGGAATGGGTTTCCGCCCTTTTTCAGGTTGGCTCATGATTGTCGAGGAAACGCTGGACTCTCAGGCTGGCTGGAATATGCCCGATCCCCAGGATCAGGCTGCAAACCAGCAGAGGGACGGAATGCAGCATTAGCGAAGCGCTCATGAAATACAGGACCGGCATGATCGCCATCGGCACCGGAATCCCCAATATTGACGCGAATAATAAGCGGTACTGCCGATCGCCGCGAAGGTAACGTAACCAGCCGATGACATAAAGCCCGAAGCTGAGGAGCATCAGCACGAGAGCGATCCGTTCAAGATTGCCTTCCACTCGTACGGCCGAGAACAACGGCAGGACCACGACCCCCGCCCGTCCGATGCCTTCGGCGACTTTATAGAGCAAGCTTTCTTTGAGAACCTTCACCCCGGGCATCGACTTTGGAGGCCACACCATAAACAATAAATTAGGCAATAACATCACTGCCGGAATCAGTAAACTGGTCACATGCACCATGGGTTAAGCCCGCCTCTCTCCATACATATCATCCAGCTTAGCAAAATAGAGCTTGCGGGGATATGACTTGCGTCCCTTCGCTCACGCTCTGTCGACGACTTGGATGGAGTGATTTCGGCGAATCAGCTCGTCGATGAATTTCTCCTGTTCCGCCGGCGAGATAACGACGCTGCCCAGGACGCCGGTCCGGTAATGGATTTCGATCGCATCCCGAGAGAAGATGAGCCGATACCCCACCCAGATGTTCGGATGCCGCGTAATCCGGGTGATCTCCTCGAAGCGAATTTTCGAACGGAACATCCCACCTTTGACGAACAAAACATCCTCTTGGATGACATAAGAGATATCAATGGCCAGCCAAGCCAGCAGTGCGGTGACGAGCGCATCAGGCAGAATCAAGCCAACAAGTCCGCCCGGCGTTAACGCTTGCGGATCGAGAAGCAGCGGCCAAAGAATGACCAGATTCGCCACCAAAATCAACGCCAGCCACAGACAAACGAACAACGGGTCCCGTTTCGTTTTGAATCGCATAGCATCCCTCCTGCAAACCTGTTCAACTTCATTCTCTTGAAACTCCTCCGGCTTTACCTGGGAGTCGCGTTCCTCATCCGTATCATCGAATAAGACACCGTCGAATTCAACACACCATCAACCATTGGCCAGAGCGACGGCGTCACCCTCAGCTCAATGCCCTCTTGGACCAGGGTCTGAACCAGATCGTCGATCTGGTCTACGGCAACCGCTTGAACCGGTTCAGTTGCGGTGTAGTAACCGGCATTTACGTCCTGTAATTGAAAAGGGCCGGATTCAAAGCGATACCGGTAAATCCTTCCCCGCCTCACCCGATCGTACCAGCCCGCTTCAATCGCAATGATCCGCGAGGTCTCCGAAAGTCCAAAGAAACGTTCACGATCGCTTGCCGTCGTCCCCTCTCCGCACCATAAACAAATTCTCGGGCAATCCCGAGGAAAATAATAGTGCGGGGCATGCTCCTCATCAATCGTCCATACCATGGCCGGAGCGGAAGGCGGTTCGGACGGTATACGCCTCGGTACGAATTCCCGAATATCCCGCTCCTCGCTGAAATGGTAGAGTCTCATGGAGACGCCTCCTTTCCTCCTTCCCCAAATGCCAGTTCTCCGGCAATCGCTTGGGCCTCTGCCGAAGTATGGGCCGGGCCGGCAATATCCGCGTCATTCAATCCAAATCGGGCATTTAATTCCGGGAGTTTCAAATAAATTTTATCCAGCTTGTTCGAGGTTATGATCGATCCCGCTGTCCGGATGTCCTGAGGATCTTCCGAACGGATCAGGGCGAAAAAACCGTCTTGATCTTCTTTTAAGGTGATATCATACTTTAACCCTTCATTGACTCGCAGCTCTCCAATAAACACGTCACGCCCGAACAGGTTCGGGACCCTCTCTCCTTCTATCGATACCACGACTTGATGTTCAAATGCCGGATCGAGCGCGTATAGGGTGCTGGGGATCGTTTGCTTCACCTCGTGGGGCCGTTGGTATTCATAAAGCCCGAGGAGCACCAAAAATGCCGTCGCGATCAAGACAAGCCAACCTCTTACGTTCTTCAATAGGTACCCCTCCAGATCAGGAATTTCTATATATATCCAAACCTTACCCTCCCCATAACCGCCTGGAATGAGATAATAGCAGTAAATAGTTATTCATTCATATCATATGGGGGTAGTTTATTGAACGCACACACGATTCGTCAAATGCGTAAACCGGACGATTACAACGCGGCAGCCGAACTTCTGAACTTCATCGCATCGGAGCCCACGACCGGGAAGCTATTGGAGGAAGAAGACGCCAAAATTCCGCCGGGCCAGCTGGATTATAACGAAGAAGGGAAACTGACGGGCTGGGATCATCCTAAATGGGTAGCCGAAGACGAGCAGGGGCAGGTCATCGCTTATGCGCATGCTTGGCGCGCTCCTTGGACGGAGCCAGGCGACCTGACGCTTAACCTGGTCGTACACCCGGAGAAGCGGGGAACCGGCGTAGGCCGCGCCATCTACAATGAAGTCCGCCGCTGGTCCGCCGAAGTGAAGGCCTCACGACTGATTACTTTTATGAAGGATAACGATGCCGCTTCTCTGGCATTTGCGGAGCGCAGAGGGTACGTCCAGGAGCGGCACCTGTTCGAATCCGTACTGGATTTGGCGGCTTTCGAAGGCGGCAATCTGATGGACGCGATTCCTGCGGCCCGGCGGACCGGCGTCGAATTCGTCACCTTGGCCGACGAACCCGGCGAAGCCAACGAGCGGAAGCTGCATGCGCTTTACCAGGCGACACACCTGGATATCCCCGGATTCTCCGGAAGCTTCCCTTGGTTCGAAGAGTGGAAAAAATGGAGTATCGACCAGCCCGGCGTCCGTCCCGAATGGATCCATATCGCCAAAGACGGGGAACGATACGTCGGTGTCGCGACGCTGCAGCAAAACGAGCAAACACAGGCGATGTACCACGAGTTCACCGGCGTGCTCCGGGAATACCGCGTCCCAAACCTTCGTTTGCTCCCGGGCCTCGTGCT
>NZ_JAKSXN010000069.1 GCF_022427145.1 Paenibacillus timonensis | reverse complement strand
TGCCGAGCAAGCTTCTTCGAGGTAACCCCGTGCTGGAAAGCCAGGATGTATAGAATTGGGCGTATGTGGAAAACCTTTCGGATAAGGGGGAGGTTTTAACATGCGCCAATTTATTTTCTGGCAAAAGATAGGCAAACGCTGTTTGCTTGCAGTACTGCTGGTGTTTACGATGGCGGCGGATTTGCCGACCAACGGCATGCAGCCGCAAAACTTCAACGCGAACCGGCAATACCGGACTTTCGCGGAATGGCTGGAGCTGAAGCAAACGCAGCAATTGCAGGCGGAAAGGGCTGCCCGGCAAACCCAATATCAGCGGGTTATCGTGATGAACCCGGAACATAAACAGGCCCAGCCTGAACGTAAGAAAAAAGCGGTGGAAACGGTCAAGGTCCTGGCGACCGGGTATACGGCCGGCTATGAATCCACCGGCAAAAAGCCAAACCACCCGCAATACGGCATCACGTATTCGGGCGTCAAAGTGCGGCGCGATAAAGACACCGTCTCGACGATCGCGGCCGATTTGAAGATTTTTCCGTTAGGCACCATTCTCTACATTCCCGGATACGGTTACGGGGTGGTCGCCGACAAAGGCTCGGCCATCCGCGGCCACAAAATCGACCTTTATTTTGATACCACCAAGCAGGTTTATAAGGAATGGGGGAAAAAAGAGGTCGAGGTTCAAGTCGTTCGCAAAGGGGACGGCAAGCTGACGGAAGCGATGCTGAAGGAGCTTGGCAAAGCGATGGAAGTGAGTAAGGAAATTCCCGAGAACTTGTGGGATAAGGCGATTTGAACTTCGCCCTCTCCTTTCGCATAATTCGTCTTCCCGGTTCGCATAATAAGCTACGTGGTCAACAACGAGAGGGCCACGTAAAACGCCGGCGATTCAAGAATCGGCGTATGCGAGAGGGAGGTGAAATTCATGGCAAATCAAAAGAAAGCCGCTTCTCCTGGTTATAAAACACCGAACGAGAAGTTTAACGAGGAATTTGCTGAGGAAAGCACGGCAACCGTTGCTCAGAAAGCGAAAGCTTCCCGCAATGCAACGACTCCTGTGAACAAACAACAATAATGATAGCGTGAAAAGCCAAGAGCGTCCCTAGGGGATGCTCTTTTTTACATTAATCCCCAGGCGTCTCGGTCTCGGGACGGATTCCGCTTTCCATCCCGCGCCGCTGTTCACCGGCTTTGGCTTCAGGTAAACTGTCATTAGTAAGAGGCAGTCCAATGGAGGTAGCGATATGAGAAACGGTTTATTTGGCAGATTTATCGGCGGGATGGTGCTGATCGGGATCGGGGGGATTTTTCTCCTGAACCAGCTCGGGGTGACCGATTTCAGCATCGGCGAGATGTTCTCGACGTACTGGCCCGTGTTTTTGATTTTGGGTGGCTTGGTGAACCTTAGCAACGGCGGCTGGCGGGGTGGAAACTTTGTCGGCAGTGCCATATTGATTCTGATCGGCGGCTATTTCCTGGGCCGTAATCTGGATCTCATTTACCTGAGCCCCGGCGAATTTTTCCGGTTCTTCTTTCCGATGATGCTGATCATCGGCGGGCTGTACGTATTGTTCAAACCGCGGGATCCCCATCGGCGCAAGCGGCATGACGATTTTCCGCCTCCTCCGATGCCGCCGCTCGATCCGCCGCCCCCTCCGCCAACGTTCCATCCGGAGATGGAGTCTCCGCTCGATTCGATTTTCGGTTCGATGGAGAAGGAAAAGGAGAAGGAACAGGGGCCCAAGCAGGAAAAACCGCGGTTTGAGCATCCCAAATTCGGTCAGTTCCATGAGGGGAGCGTTCCCGGAGACCGCGGATCGGTTATTCAGAAATCCGGATTTATCGGAGACGTGCATCTGGGCCAGGATTATTTCCAACTGAAACCGATGAATATCTCGCATTTTATCGGCGATACGATCATCGACTTGACCAAAGCGCAGATTCCTTATGGGGAGACGAAAATCAACGTATCTTCGTTCATTGGCGACGTCAAGGTATTCGTTCCCGACGACATGGACATCGGCATCGTGGCCACTTCAAGCGCGTTCATCGGCGATTTGAAGGTGCTGACGCAAAAGCAAGGCGGATTCATGACCAGCGTGACGGCCGAATCTCCGTATTACGGCGAAGCAAGCAAACGGGTGAAGCTGATCGTCAGCGTGTTCGTGGGCGACGTCAAAGTCAACATGGTAGGTTGATCCCATGATCGTGCAGCGGATATTAAAGAATACGAAGTGGGAGCTGTTATGCTACTTTCTGCTCACCGGCAGCTTATCGGCGATTGCCTTCTATATCGGAACCACGACCGGCGTGATCGTTGTCAGCGATCCCTGGATGTGGATTTACGATATCGCGGGCATCGTCGTTTTGGCGCTGATTATCGGCTATATCGCCGGTCGTCGCATCCAAGGGAAGATCGATCACTTACACCTGAACATGCTGCAGGTAGCGAAAGGCAATTTATCGGTTCGCATGCCGGAGACGGCGGACCAGACGTTTAACGGGCTTTACCAGGAATTCAACAACATGACCGATGCAATGGAGAAAAAAATGCAGCTGCTGCAGCAACTTGGCGAGCAAGAAGTCGTCGAGAAGGAGCAGGCGGCGGAAAAAGCGGTGCTGGAAGAACGCAGGCGGCTGGCCCGCGATCTGCACGACACCGTCAGCCAGCAGCTGTTCGCCATACATATGGCGGCTTCCTCCTTACCGAAAGTGCTGGAGAATAACGCGGCTCAAGCGGAAACGGTGCTGAACCAGCTGATCCAAATGTCGAATACCGCGCAAAAGCAAATGCGGGCATTGATCGCCCAATTGCGCCCGATGGAGCTGGTCGGCAAATCCTTGGCGGAGGCGCTGGATCAATGGTTTCCCGATTATTGCCGGCAAAATGGGCTAAAAGGGATCAAGGATATGGACATCCAAGGGGACATGTCGGAAGCGAAGGAGCATCAGCTGTTTCTGATCATCCAGGAAGCGATGGCGAACATCGTGAAGCATGCCGGGGCCAGCATGGTCAGCTTGTCGCTGCGGGAGGGCCCGCGCCAGGTCGTGCTCAGCATCAGCGATGATGGACAAGGCTTCAGCAGCACGTACCAGAAGCAGGGCTCCTACGGCCTGACGACGATGAAGGAGCGGGCCGAGAAGCTGGGCGGCAACGCGGAAATCATCAGCAAGCCGGGGGCGGGAACGACGATCCGGGTGCATATACCTAAGTTCGAGGAAGGAAAAGGGGGAGGCCGCGAATGAGCAAAATCAAGGTGATGATCGTCGACGACCATGACATGGTGCGGATGGGTTTGAAAACATACTTGATGCTGGATCCGGGGTTTGAGGTGATCGGTGAGGCCGGAGACGGACGCGAGGCGGTGGAGGTTTTAGAGCGAGGACTTCCGGACGGGCCGCCCGACATCATTCTCATGGATTTGATGATGCCGAACATGAATGGGGCGGAAGCGACCAAGGAAGTGCTGAGCCGGTTTCCCGGGATGAAAATCGTCATCCTGACCAGCTTTTTGGAGGATGATCTCGTGGTCCAAGCCGTAGAGGCCGGTGCGGTCAGCTATGTCCTCAAAACAGTCTCCGCCGAGGAGCTGATTTACGCGCTGCAGGGAGCATTCCGCGGGATGCCGGTCATGACGGGCGACGTGGCCCAGGCGCTCACGCGCGGCCTTCGTCAGCGAACGGTGCAAGGCGACGATTCGGGGATGACGGAGCGGGAGAAGGAAGTGCTGCTCTTGATCGCCGAGGGGAAAAGCAACAAGGACATCGCCGAGGAGCTGCATATCAGCATTAAAACGGTCAAAACGCACGTCAGCAACCTGCTGATGAAATGCGAGCTGGAAGACCGCACGCAGCTGGCCATCTACGCTCACCGGCAAGGCTGGGTGGCGCGTTCATAAGGCGAATGCCCTGCGTCCGTTCCGGCGCTCGTTCCGGCGTTCGTTCGCATATTAAAGGCTAGATTTGCCGAACTCTACCGGTAACTCTAGCTTTTATCTCCTTTTTAATTGTTTTTAATGTACGTTTAAGGTTTCTGGTACAGAATAAAAACATGAAAACAAGATACCCCTGAATCACGCAGGGGAAGGAGGTCAATCATACCATGGACGATCAAAAGAACAAACCGGGCCAACCCTTTGAAGAAGACGCGAACGAACCTAAGCGTCAGGAATCTTCGGAGTCGGGCTCTTCCTATTATTACTCTTACGGACCTTTTCAATCCTATGGAAAAACCAACGAGGAACCGGGCCAAGGAGCGGACTACGACCGCAGCCAGCCTGAAGACGTGGAAGTGACGAGACCGCAGCCGCTTAAACCGCTGCCCTCTTCCTACGACATGATCCGCAGCGCGGTTGAACCTTCCGGCGGCTCCAATGGAGACGGACGCGGCAACTTGCCGGCGGCAAAAAACGGCAATTGGCAATACAACAGCAAACCGCCGAGAAAATCCTCGGTCCGTTCGGTCATCGCCGGTGTATTGGCCGGGATGCTGATCATGACCGGCGCAATGGTCTTCGCGGACCGCGCCAACCTGTTCACGTCGGATCAAGCGGCTTCCGCTTCGGTACCGGCCTCGGGCAACGCGTCCAATAGCGGCGGTACCGAATCCACGGGCAAAGCGACAACCGCCCTGTATCCGGTAACGGATTCGGGCGAAGTGACGAAAGTCGTCAACCAGGCCGGGCCGGCCGTCGTCAAAATCGAAACGTTGACGGATGCCAGCAAGCAAAGCAACAGCAATCCGTACAGCAGCGATCCGTTCTACCGCTACTTCTTCGGCGATGACGCGTTTGGCTTCGGCGGGGACAACGGCAGCGATGGAAGCGGCGGCAACGGCGGTTCGTCCTCCGGGTCGAGCCAACTGGTACCGACGGGGATCGGGTCCGGGTTTATTTTCGACAAAACGGGCTACATTCTTACCAATGAACACGTAGTGCATAACGCCGACGTGGTCCAGGTTACGGTGCAAGGAACAGAGAAACCATACGAAGCGAAGGTGCTTGGCAAGAGTTACGAGCTTGACTTGGCCGTCCTCAAAATCGAAGGCGACAGCAACTTCCCGTCGATTCCGCTCGGCAACTCCGACAACGCGCAGGTCGGCGAATGGATGGTCGCGATCGGCAACCCGCAGGGCTTTGACCATACGGTTACGGCCGGGGTGTTAAGCGCGAAAGAACGCGACATTACGATCGCCGGGGAAAATGGCGAAAAAGACCGGCAATACGAGCATTTGCTGCAAACCGACGCTTCGATCAATCCGGGGAACTCCGGCGGCCCGCTGCTGAACCTGAACGGCGAAGTCATCGGGATTAACGTGGCCGTGAGCTCGGATGCGCAGGGGATCGGGTTTGCGATTCCGACCAGCACGATCTCCGAAGTCCTGGATAAACTGAAAAACAACGAGAAAATCCCGCAAAAACCAGTACCGTTTATCGGCGCCACTTTGATGACGATGACGGAGGAAGTGGCGAAGCAAATGCAAACCGATGTGAAGGAAGGCTCGATCGTCACGGACATCGTCTTCAAATCGCCGGCTTACAATGCGGACCTGCGTCCGTACGATATCATTACGGGAGCGAACGGCACGAAATTTGCAACCAAGGAAAAACTGATTGAATACATTCAGAAGCAGCAGGTGGGGACGAAAGTGACGTTAAATGTCGTCCGTGACGGCAAGAACATCGACCTCGAAGTCACGATTGGCGACAAAAACGAGTTTCCCAACGTGAACTAATTCGCACGGGAAGCAACCAAGGCGGCAAAGGCGGCAGGAAGAGCCTGCCGCCTTTTTGGCTTCCAGATGCGGGCTTACCGTACGTTTTGGTACAATGGATACAGTGGAGCTTGCCTGAAGCAAGCGTGGCAAAGGAGAGATTGTTCGTGAGATCGGCAATTTTGGTCATAGATGATGACGAGAAAATCACGTCAATGCTGCGGCGCGGTCTGGCGTTCGAGGGGTATGACGTTTATACGGCCCAGAACGGAGCGGAAGGACTCTCGATGATGATGAGCGCCGACCCGGATCTGATCATTTTGGACGTCATGATGCCTAAAGTAGACGGATTCGAGGTCTGTCGGCGGTTACGCGAGGGCGGAAGCACCGTACCGGTGCTGATGTTGACCGCCAAGGACGAGGTCGAGAACCGAGTGAAAGGCTTGGATCTGGGTGCGGACGATTACCTCGTCAAACCGTTTGCCCTTGAGGAGCTGCTGGCCCGGGTGCGGGCCTTGCTGCGCCGTAAGGAAGCCGCGGGGGAAGCCGGCAGCCAACGCCTTATTTTCGAGGACATCGTCATGGATCTCGATTCCCGCGAAGTGACGCGGGCCGGGCAGCGTTTAGAGCTGACGGCCAAGGAATTCGAGCTGCTCCACCTGTTCCTGCAAAATCCGAAACGGCTGCTGACCCGCGATTTGATCATGGATAAAATTTGGGGTTACGACTACAGCGGGGAGTCGAACGTGCTGGAGGTCTATATTGCCATGCTTCGGCAAAAAACGGAGGAGCACGGCGGCAAGCGCGTCATTCAAACGATCCGCGGGGCCGGTTACATCCTGAGAGGAGAGGCTTAAGCATGTCGATCCGGCTGCGGCTGACCGCATGGTATACCGGGATTTTGGCCGTGACGTTGATCCTGTTCAGCGCTTCGATCTATGCGTTTGTCAGATACAATACGTATATGGAAGTGAAGAACCGGTTGGAGGATCAGGCCAACCGGATCAAAAACTCCCAAAGCTACAGCATCATCCAGGGGCTGGATTTGTATCTGGATCCGATGCAGGCGAATCGGCTGGAGGACGCCCAGCTGTTTGTGCAGATCCACAATTATACGGACGGACATACCCGGTATTCCCAAAATTTGCTGAATTGGAACATGAAATTTCCAGTTCCCGACGGCGACTCATTGAGCAAGATCGCGGGCTTCAAGAAGGTTCAACTGTATAATCATTCCTTCTTGCTGTATCAGCTTCCCATCACGCTCGATAACAACCTAATCGGCTTAATTCAGCTGGCGGCCTATACCGGCGCCGAAGACAAGTTGATGAGCCGGATGAGCACGATTCTGTTGTTCGGCTCGATCATCACGATTCTGGCGGCCAGCTCGCTGGGCCTTTTTCTTGCGCGCAAGTCGATGGCGCCGATCGGCAAGGTCATTGAGGCAGCGAACGGGATCCAGACCGGAAACGACCTAAGCGTAAGGATCGATTACGAGGGGCCCAACGATGAAATCGGCCAGCTGATCGGCACCGTGAACAACATGCTGGAGCGAACCGAAGGTTTCTATAAAGAGCTGGATGAAGCTTATTCCGCCCAGCGCCGGTTCGTTTCGGACGCGTCTCACGAATTGCGGACGCCGCTCACGACGATTCGCGGCAACGTCGACTTATTGAAGCGGATGTGGACGCAGGATGAAGCCCGGCGCGCCCCCGGCGAGGAGGAACGGGTACGCAGCTTCTCGCTCGAGGCGGTGAGCGACATTGCCGCCGAATCCGAACGCATGAGCCGGCTGGTCAATGATATGCTCTCGCTGGCCCGGGCGGATGCCGGGCAAACGTTGACGAAAGAGCCACTTCTGCTGGCACCGGTCGTGGAGGAAGTGGTCCGCCGGGCGCAATTCCTGCCGCGCAAAGCGGAGTGGGTGCAAGGGGATTTGCAGGCGCTGGATGGCGTGACGGTCAACGGCAGCAAGGATTATCTGCAGCAGATGCTGTTTATTTTCATAGAAAATGCGTTCAAATACACGGAGCAAGGCAGCGTCACGATTGGTGCAATCCGGGCGGGAAGTCAGATCGGGATCCGCATCGCCGATACGGGCATCGGGATGGACCGCAGCGAAGTTCCGCATATCTTTGAGCGCTTCTATCGGGCCGATCCGTCCCGGGGGGTCATTCAAGGGACCGGACTGGGCTTATCCATTGCCAAGTGGATTATCGATGAGCATGGGGGCTCCGTCGAGGTGGTGACCAAGCGCGGCGAAGGGACGACTTTCATCATCTGGCTCCCTGCTGTCTTTAACGCCCTCCCGGAATAGTTTATAATAGAGAGGCTCCCCTCCGTGAGGAAAACTGGGGGACGAGAAAGCAGGGAGACGATTCATGGAAGTCATTAAAATTTCGCCGCGCGGTTATTGCTACGGCGTCGTGGACGCGATGGTCCTGGCCCGTCAGGCGGCCCAGAACCTCGATCTGCCGCGGCCGATTTATATACTGGGCATGATTGTGCACAACAGCCATGTCACGAATTCCTTCGAGGACGAAGGGATAATTACGTTGGACGGCCCGAACCGCCTGGATATTTTGAGCAAGGTGGAGAGCGGGACGGTCATTTTTACCGCCCATGGCGTATCGCCTGAGGTTCGCAAGATGGCCCGCGACAAAGGGCTTACAACGGTGGATGCCACTTGCCCCGACGTAACCAAGACCCATGTGCTGATCGAAGAGAAGGTCGCCGAAGGGTATGAGGTGATCTACATCGGGAAGAAAGGACACCCCGAGCCGGAAGGCGCGGTAGGCGTTGCGCCAGGCAAGGTGCATTTGATCGAGAAGGAAGAAGAGATCGAACAGCTGAATCTTGCGGCCGACAAAATCGTCATCACGAACCAAACGACCATGAGCCAATGGGATATCAAGCATATTATGAAAAAACTGCTGGAGAAATATCCGGGCGCCGAGGTACACAACGAAATTTGCCTCGCGACCCAAATGCGCCAGCAGGCGGTTGCGGAACAAGCCAGTCAGGCGGACCTTGTGATCGTCGTGGGTGATCCCCGGAGCAACAACTCCAACCGGCTCGCCCAGGTATCCGAGGAAATCGCCGGAGTGAAGGCGTATCGCATCGCCGACGTAACGGAGCTTCGGCGCGAATGGCTGGAAGGGATCCGTAAAGTGGCGGTGACTTCGGGGGCATCGACGCCGACGCCGATTACGAAGGAAGTCATTCAATACCTGGAGCAATATGATCCGGAAGATCCGGCGACTTGGGAGATCGTCCGAACGGTTAATCTAGCGAAGCTGCTGCCTCCGGTTAAGGTCGGTGCCAAGAGCAAAGGGGAATAAAAGCATAGATTCATAGAGCGAAAACCGCGTTGCTCCGCGGTTTTTGCCCTTTTACCAACATTTGCGGGGTCCCATAGAAGTCGATTCATGTTATACTCGTTGTAGAAAGGTTACAAAAATGTAACTATGCTATCAAACTACAACCAAGGAGATGACATGATGAAATCGAATCGACTGAAACGTTTGGTGACAGGCGGACTAACCGCCATGTTGGCTGCAGCGGTCATTGTACCGGCATCGGCATCGGCTGCCTCGAATACGACGACTTATAAAACGTATACAACCTATAAGACTTATACGACTTACAGCAATAACAATTGGACGACCTACTATACGATTCCATGGTATTCCTACTATCAACCGCAGCAGCCGGTACAAAGCGGTAACCAAGGCACGACGGGCGGTCAGACGCAAAGCGGAACTACGCAAGGCACAACGCAGAGCGGCAATACGCAAAGCGCAACGACCGATAAGTCGCAATTTGCGACCCAGGTCATTACACTGGTGAACCAGGAGCGTGCAAAACAAGGACTCAAGCCGCTTACCGGTGACGCGGCATTGAACAATATGGCATGGGCCAAAGCGAAGGACATGAGCGACAATAACTATTTTAGCCATACGTCCCCAACATACGGTTCGCCTTTTGACATGATGAAGAAGTTCGGCATTAAATTCGGCTACGCGGGCGAGAACATTGCCATGGGGCAAAAAACGCCGGCCGAGGTCGTAAACGCCTGGATGAACAGCGAGGGGCATCGCGCCAACATTTTGAACGCCAATTACAACCTGATCGGCGTGGGCTATTATAATGGGTATTGGGCCCAGGAGTTCGTTGGAAGATAAGGACTTATAGGATAGGCCGGAGAGTTCAGCTCTCCGGCTTTGTTGTGTTTTTGTCGCTTTTTTCACGATTATCCCTTTTGTTCAGGGGGCTGTTCATGGAGCAGGCGGGCGTGGGTGGAATAAGGATGAATCCTATTCTGCTGCCTGATTCATCGGGATAATCCCGTAAAGCGTCCGGAAGGGACGTGTTAACCCGAGCGCCAAGTTTTTCAAGCGTTCGCCTATGTCCAATGGGGTTGACGGGGGAGGCAAATTCGGCTATAGTTACTTTAGTGGATAAAAGCTTAAAAGCGCACAAGCGTTCAAGCGAAATAGTGCCTGTACGTTCGAATATTGGTTTTTAGCCCGGCAACGAATCGCCAATGAAGAAAGGATGGAATCGTATGATCGTTATTACATCAAACCAAACGCCTGAGGAACGCGTTCAGGAAATTATCGCCGTGATTGAGAAGGAAGGATTGCAGACCCATGTTTCCCGCGGGAAGGATCGGACCGTGATCGGATTGATCGGCTCGATCGAACCGAAACTCGCCGAGCATCTTCGCCAAATGAAGGACGTCGAAAACGTCATCAAAATTTCGAAATCCTATAAATTGGCTAGCCGGGATTTTCATCCGGAGGACACGGTGATTTCCATCGGCGACGTGAAGATTGGCGGCGGGGAGCTCGTTGTCATGGGCGGTCCTTGCGCCGTGGAATCGCCGGAACAAATCGACGAGATCGCCCGTTTGGTGAAGGCGGCCGGCGGGCAAGTGCTGCGAGGAGGCGCGTTTAAGCCGCGCACCGGGCCGTACAGCTTCCAGGGCATCGGCGTGGAAGGTCTTATCATGATGGCGGAGGCGGGCAAGAAGCACGGCCTCCTGACCATTACGGAGGTCATGACGCCGGAGTACGTGGATGTGTGCGCCGAATATGCCGACATCTTGCAGGTGGGAACACGCAACATGCAGAACTTCGATTTGCTGCGCAAGCTGGGCACCTGCAACAAGCCGGTGCTGCTGAAACGCGGCTTTAGTGCCACCTATGACGAGTTCCTGAACGCGGCGGAATACATCCTGGCGGGCGGCAACCCGAACGTGATGCTGTGCGAACGCGGGATCCGTACATTCGAGACGTACACGCGCAATACGCTGGATCTGTCGGCCATTCCGGTCCTGCAGGGCTTAAGCCATCTGCCGGTGATTTCCGACCCGAGCCACGGCACGGGCCGCCGCGAGCTCGTGGAGCCGATGACGAAGGCATCCGTGGCGGCCGGCGCGGACGGTCTGATCATCGAAATGCACACGGATCCGGATAACTCGATGACCGGAGACGGCGTTCAATCCTTGTTCCCTGACCAATTCGCGGCTTTGCTGCAAGATTTGGAGAAATTGGCTCCATTGGTAGGGAAACGTTTCGATACCCCGAAAGCCGCACTTCACGTGTGAGATAGGCCGACATATGCAGCGCTTTCATGAATTGAACAAATCCCTGAAGTCCATTCGCCGTGCGGCGAGTGGGCTTTTATACTATTTGTCGTATAATTTGTACTATGCGTAATAATACCTTATATCGGATGTAAAAATACCTTACATAAGTATTGACGACTCCGCCTCCATCGTCCTATAATGACGACATAATCATACTAAAGGATGAACGTTAATCGCAAAAACTAGATTTAATGTTCGTGATTTGGGGAGGAAAGAGTATGTCAGCAGAGTTCGTTTTAAAGACAATCAAGGAAAAACAAATCGAGTGGGTGGATTTTCGCTTTGTTGATCTATCGGGACGGGCACATCATATTACGCTTCCAGCTAAAGAAGTAGATGAGGACACTTTCGTGAACGGCGTTGCTTTCGACGGATCTTCGATTCCCGGATTCCGCGGCATTGAAGAATCCGACATGGTCATGATGCCGGACCATGGTTCCGTATTCGTCGATCCGTTTACCGCGCATCCGACGTTGAACGTGTTTTGCGATATCTATACGCCGGACGGCGAACGTTACGAGCGCGACCCGCGCAGCATCGCGGTTCGTGCGGAAGAATACCTGAAGCAAAGCGGTGTGGGTACAGCGGCGTTTTTCGCGCCGGAATCCGAGTTCTTTATTTTCGACGATGTTCGCTTTGAGAGCGGAATGAACAAAACGTTCTACTCGGTAGATTCCGAAGAAGCAGTTTGGAATACGGGCCGTTCGGAAGAAGGCGGCAACTTGGGTTACAAAGTGCCGGTCAAAGGCGGTTACGTACCGGTAGCCCCAACCGACAAGCAGCAGGACATCCGCAGCGAAATGTGCCGTTTGCTTGAAGAAGCCGGCCTTCGCGTGGAACGTCACCACCACGAAGTAGCGACAGCAGGTCAAGCGGAGATCAACTTCCGTTTCGACACGTTGCTGAAAACGGCCGATAACCTGATGGTTTACAAATATATCGTGCACAACACCGCCGCTCAGTTCGGCAAAACGGCAACGTTCATGCCGAAGCCGCTGTTTGGCGACAACGGCAGCGGGATGCACGTGCACCAATCGATCTTTAACGGCGATACTCCGCTGTTCTACGAAAAAGGCGCCTACGCGAATCTGAGCGAAATCGCCCTGAACTATATCGGCGGCATTCTGTACCATGCGCCGGCGCTTATCGCCTTCACCAACCCAAGCACGAACTCGTTTAAACGCTTGGTTCCTGGCTTCGAGGCTCCGGTAAACCTGGTTTACTCGAAAGGGAACCGCTCGGCTGCCGTCCGGATTCCGGTTGCTGCCGTAACACCGAAGGGCTGCCGCATCGAGTTCCGTACGCCGGACTCCACGGCTAATCCGTACCTGGCCTTCTCCGCCATGCTGATGGCCGGCCTTGACGGCATCAAGAACAAAATCGATCCGGTGAAACTGGGTTACGGACCGTTCGATAAGAACATCTATGAACTGTCCGACGAAGAGAAAGCGACGATCCGCAGCGTTCCAGGTTCCCTGGACGAAGCGCTGAACGCTTTGGAGAGCGACCATGAATTCCTGACCCAAGGCGGCGTATTCACGAAAAGCTTCATCGACAATTTCGTGGAGTTGAAGCGCGCCGAAGCCAGAGCCGTTGCCGTGCGCGTGCATCCTTACGAATTTGGCCTCTATTACGATCTGTAAGCCGAAATAGCCATTATCACCGAATATAGTAAAAAAAGTCTCCGAGGGTTGATATGAACCCTCGGGGACTTTTTTTGTTTACCTAGAGATGTGCCGGGCCTAGCTTAGCTTAGTAACGATCCGATTGCGCGGCCCCGCAAGACTGTCGGACCACCAGTTCGGGTTCGACGACGACGCTGCTTGTGACCGAGGTATTGTGGATCAAATCGTAAAGGAGAGAAGCGGCCAACCGGCCGATTTTTTCCTTGTTCTGACGGATCGTACTCAGCGCCGGAGTGGTGTAATTGCAGGCTTCGATATCATCGCAGCCGATGATCGCAATGTCCTGCGGAATTCGCAACCCGTGCTCTTTCAAAGCGCGCATGGCTCCGATGGCGAGTTGATCGGACGCGGCGAAGATGGCTCTGGGCAGGTTGCCGGCCTTAATCATACGGTTCATGGCTTCATAACCGCTGGCTTCAAAGAAGTTCTCCCCGTTTACAAACCAATCGTCATTCACGAATAAACCGAAATTTTCGATCGCAGCTTTATAGCCGTTTTCACGCATGTTGGAAATGTCAGATTCCAAGGTACTGCCGATATACCCAAGTTCCCGATAACCCAGCAGGTAGAAGTGTTCTACCACCTTAAACGACATTTTATAGTTATCGGACATGATATACCCGGAGCTCTTCCCTTTGAGCTCGATATCAACGCCGATACATGGGATTTCGCTATGATCCAGCTCGCTAATCGAGGGCTCGACTTGCTGACCCGTGACGATAATGCACCCGTCGACGTGATAATGCTGGCAACGCGCCAAATAGTCGCCGTCGACCGCGTGAAACTTTTCGTTCGAGAAGAAGAGGAGATCATACCCGAACATGCCCATTTGCTTCTTGAACGCATTCAGCACTTCCACGAAAAAAGGGTGGTTAAAATCGATATTGAGCTTTCCGGCAAAGATAACGCCAATGAGATTGGATTTCTTGGTGGCGAGCGTTTTCGCTGAATTTGAGGGGACGTAACCCGTTTGTTTCATGATTTCGAGAACTTTCGTTCTGGTTTCTTCCGAAATATCGCTATAGTTATTAATAATTTTGGAAACGGTAGAGATGGAGACACCGGCCATTTCCGCAATCGTTTTAATGTTGACTGCCAAGGGAAAGTCGACCCCCTTCCGTACTCGTTACGAAACTGTTTTCGTAAATAGTGTATTAAATGCCTAAACTTTAGTCAAGAAGGGGAATCCGGAATCCGATTCAGGTTGATTTCTAACCTGGTTTTTTATAGAAAAACCAAGCGTGGTCAAGGGTTACTGTAGTGTGCATCAGGCCTGGTGAAAAAATCACTTTACAAACGAAAAGAATGATGTAATAATGTGTCTTGCGAAACCGCTTTCGGTATTTGTTTCGATGTTTTAAGAGTGGGGTTGATGATTTTCGTGATTTTAGGAAGGTCCCAGAAATAAACCTCTCGAACAAGCCGATTGGATTTCAACATTATTTTGTAATTGGGGGTAACAGCATGGTTAAGAAAATTACTGCATTGGTAGTGGCAAGTGCACTTACACTTAGCCTGGCAGCTTGCGGAGGAGGCAACAACGGCGGAAACGCAGCTTCCAACGATCAAGGCAATGCAGCAGGCGGCAGCACCGGGGAGAAGAAAGTCGTTAAAATTCTCCACTGGAAACAAGAAAACATCAACAAGGCGATGGAAGAAATCAACAAAGCCTTCGAAGAGAAGTATCCGGAATATAAAGTCGAATATACAACGACCGGTCCGGATGATGAGTACAAACAAGCGCAAAGAGCAAGAATCACCGCTAACGACGTCGACGTTATGGCCGACTTGTCGGGGATGAGACTTTCTCCGCAGGAATGGACACCAGGGGCTAAAACGCCTGACTGGCAACAATGGATCGAATCCGGTCTGATCGCAGATTTGTCCGATCAGGCTTTCATCAAAAATTGGAACGCAAATGACATCGAAAAAGCCGGCACGTTTAACGGCAAAGTCTATGCGGTTCCAACAGGTAAAGTTGCAATGTCCGGCTTGTTCTACAACAAGCAAATTTTCGAAGACAACGGACTTTCCGTACCTACCACTTGGACCGAGTTCCTTAAGCTTTGCGACGATTTGAAAGCTAAAGGAATCACTCCAATCGCGGTAGCCGGTAAAGACGTATGGCCATTGAAACTGCCTGTGTTCGCGCTGCAAGCGAAAATTCTGGGCGGCGGCAACCAACAAAAATGGATCGAAGGCGTTTGGAAAGGCGAAACGGCTTACAATGACGCTGAAGCCGTAGAAGTTCTCGATAAAATGAAGACGATCCAAGACAACTATATGATCGACGGCTTCATGGGCATCGACTACGCTTCCGTACCGTCCATCTTCGCCGCTGGAAAAACAGCGATGCTGGCTGACGGTTCCTGGGACGCTCCGACCATCGCAACGGCTAACCCTGATCTGAAATTCGGTTACTTCCCGCTTCCGGCTACAGAAGACAAGACGAAAAACGCTTCTTTCGTAGGGAAATACGACGTTACTTGGTATGTCGCTGAGAAAGGTCCGAACAAAGAAGGCGGCTTGAAATGGTTGGAGTTCTTCTCCCAACCTGAGAACTACACGAAATTCGTCAAAGCAGCCGGATTTATCCCGACCCAAGACAACATCTCGACGGAGAGCGAATTCATCGATAACGAGCTGACTCCATACCTCGGCGACTTTGAACTGGCCTATGAAATCATGATGATCAACCGTGAGAACGTAGGCGAGCATTTGGCCGCGGAAGGCGTGCATACGGAATATCTGGCTCCTGGCGGCGAATTCAAAACAGCCAAAGAGCTGGCTGACGTACAGCAAAAAGAATGGGAAGCTGCAGCACCTAAGTAAGCACCCGAATAGAAAAGAGAGACAAGCCGATTAGGCTAAACAATTGGAAATACCATACTGCCTCGGGGTCTGGACATCAGGCCCCGATCATTTATGATTTGGACCTGTGAGGTGAGAGAGTTGTATCCATTTGGAAAAGGTTTCGCTAGGTATGTTCCGTATTTGCTGTTATTGATCCCTTTTGCATTGTACGTCATTTTCTATTTTGGTCCTTCGATGCTGACGGTTGTGTATTCTTTCACGGACGTAAAGAATATCCCCGGCAGTCCCATGAATTTCGTTGGTTTGGATAACTACCATGATTTATTTTTCGCCGGAAACTCTGGAGAACGCTGGCGCTCCATTATTAATACATTGATCTTCATGTTGGTGGTCACCGTGGTCCAAAACGGGGTGGCTTTGTTTGTTGCCGTTCTGATCAACCAGCGGCTGAAAGGCGATTATTTTTACCGCGCCGTGTTTTTCCTCCCGGTCGTACTCGGGGTTGCCGTCGTCGCGCTGATTTGGGGCATGATGTTCGACCCGATGAGCGGTCCGGTCAACATGCTGTATGACTGGCTGTTTGGATATAAGGATATGTTCTTCGCAAGCTTCACCCATGCGTTCGGTTATATTATTTTCGTTCAAATCTGGATGTATATGGGTTATTCGATGCTGATCTTCCTGGCCGGTCTGCAATCCGTTCCGAAAGATCTGTACGAGGCCGGTTACATCGATGGAACGAACAAGTGGCAATCGTTTAAGCATATCACCTTCCCGCTGATCGCACCGTCCTTTACGGTGAATATGCTGCTTTCGATCATCGGGGCGATGTCCACGTTCGATATCATTTTGGCGACCACGGACGGTCGTTTCAACACTAGAACGATGGCTTATGACGTATATAAGGAAACGTTCAGAGGCAGCTTGGAGATGGGGTTGCCGTCGGCATTGTCCGTCGTCCAGTTCCTGCTCATTCTGGTTTTCGTCGTCTTTGCCGTTAGACAAACGCGGAAGAGAGAGGTGGAATATTAATGAAAAATTCCAAATCATTCACTGTTCTTTCCTACTCGATCATTGCCGTTCTGTTGGTTCTTTACGTCGTTCCGTTGATTCTGGTATTAAACGTATCGTTGAAGTCGTATCCCGAGTATTTGATGAATCCGATCGGGTTGGTCAAAGAGATTCAATGGCAGAACTATGCGAGCGCTTGGACAGAAGGGAACTTTGCGAATTACTTCTTGAACAGCGTCATTTATACGGGGATCGCGACCGTTCTCACGATCATCGTCTCTCTCCTGGGCGCGTTCCCGGTAGCCCGCGGCTACGTCAAATGGGCCGGGTTCATCTACATGTTCTTTCTCTTGTCGCAATTTCTGCCTAACCCGATGGTTGCGCAATATAAATTAATGCTGAGCTTTAAGGACAGCCTGGATTTTTTTGGCTATGATACGAAGCTGGGTTATATTATCCTAAAGACAAGCGGCACCGGGGTCGTATTCATGATGTTCGTCGGCTATATCAAATCGATCAGCCGCGAGTTGGATGAGGCCGCCGGGATGGACGGAGCGGGTTATTTCCGCTACTTGTTCCAAATGATTTTGCCGCTGATGAAGCCGGTTATCGCAACAGGGGTTATTTTGACGGCCATCGGGATCTGGAACGATTTCGTGGGTCCAATCATGTATTTGCCGAGCAAAGCCAATTACCCGATCACCTTCGGTCTGAAGGAGTTCAAAGGCCAATACGGAAACAACTGGCCGCTGTTGGCCTGTGGAATCACGATCGTAGCGGCGCCGCTCATTTTGCTCTATACCTTCATTCAAAAATATTTGGTGGACGGTGCACTGGCCGGGGCTGTGAAATCGTAAACGCGAACTATCAATGAAAGGGAGAGGCGAAATGAGACAAAACGGATGGACGTTCCTTGGCGAGCACGGAGAGTTCAGACTGGAGCAACCTGAAAGAAACAGCTATCTATATTTTCCTTTGGTGAACGAGGCAGGAATGATGTCGGCCGTTACTCCGAATTTGCATGGCGAACTGACCTCCAGTCACAACACGTTCCTGCTGGAGCCCGTATCGGTCGAAAGTCTGCACAATTCCAAAGCAGCCCGTAATTTCTGGGTTTACATCCAAGGAGAAGGCGCTTGGTCGGTCAGCGGCAACTCAGCCAAGCAACATGCGGACCTGTTTACCGAAGCCGAGGAAAAATCGGTGCTTGAGGCGGGTTTCCTCTGGCACAAGATTACTCGCGAGCATAACAAACTTGGCTTGCTAGCGCAAACGGTCAGTTTTGTTCCCGTAACGGACGACAAAGTCGAACTGATGAAGGTCAGCTTGACGAATACGGGAAGCGCTCCGCTGACGCTTACCCCGACGGCGGCGATCCCGCTGTACGGTCGGTCGGCCGACGATCTGAGAGATCATCGTCATGTCACATCGCTGCTGCACCGGATATATACCTTGCAGCATGGCATTGAGGTACAACCTGCGCTTTCCTTCGACGAACGTGGGCACCGCGTCAACAAGGTGACTTACAGCGTGCTTGGCGCCGGGGCGGACGGCAGTGCGCCCGCCGGTTTCTTCCCCATCGTCGAAGACTTTATCGGAGAAGGCGGAGCACTGGACTGGCCGCAGACGATCATCTCCAACCTCGCACCTACCGAGAAAGCCGGTGCGGCGCTGGAGGGTTATGAAGCGGTTGGCGCCTTGCGTTTTGCCGAAGTGACGTTGAAACCGGGCGAGACCGCCTCGTATGTAGTTGCGATGGTGATCTCTGATGACCGGATTGACACTCAACACTATGCTGCAACGTACTTGTCCGAGGAACGGTTCGATACGCTGCTTGAGGATAATCAAAGATATTG
Organism: Paenibacillus timonensis; assembly: GCF_022427145.1. GTDB lineage: Bacteria > Bacillota > Bacilli > Paenibacillales > Paenibacillaceae > Fontibacillus > Fontibacillus timonensis. The sequence continues at coordinate 6,194 of NZ_JAKSXN010000069.1, read as the reverse complement.
GCACGAGAAGCTGGACACGATCAAGTTCCAAACCGGGGATTCGGAACAGGATCTGTGGATGAAATGGGTTACGCTGCAGCCGATCCTGCGGAGATTGTACGGGAACTCGTTCCTGCCGTATCATGACTACGGACGCGGCGGCCGGGGCTGGCGCGATTTGTGGCAGGATTGCCTGGCGTTGATGGTGATGGAGCCGGCGGAAGTCCGGTATTTATTGCTCAATAACTACGCCGGGGTCCGAATGGACGGAAGCAATGCGACGATCATCGGTTCCAAGCCGGGCGAATTTGTCGCAGACCGGAATAACATTCCGCGGGTTTGGATGGATCATGGGGCTTGGCCGCTGATGACGACGCTGCTTTACATCAATCAAAGCGGGGATTTGGACTTCCTGTTCCAGCCGCAGGTTTACTTCCGGGACGTATTCGTGAAACGCTGCCGGGAACGCGATTTATCGTGGACGCCGGAACAAGGGAACAAGCTGATTGCGGCTGACGGCAAGGTTTATGAAGGAACGATCCTGGAACACATCTTATTGCAAAATATCGTTCCGTTCTTCAACGTCGGCGAACATGGCAACATCAAGCTGGAAGGCGCGGATTGGAACGACGGTCTGGACCTGGCGGCCGCCCGCGGCGAAAGCGTGGCGTTTACCGCTTTTTATGCGAACAACCTTCTGGAGCTGGCCGAGTTGCTTCTGCAAGTGCAGAACAAGACGGGCCGCGACACGCTTGAAATTGCCGAAGAAATGGTCGCCCTGCTTGATACGATTCAAGGTCCGATCGCTTATGACAGCATTTCGGCCAAACATGAGCGGCTTGAACGTTATTATGACTCGATCGTACCTGCCGTGAGCGGCAAGAAGGTACAGATAGACGTTCGCCTGGTTGCGGATGATTTGAAACGGAAAGCGGAGTGGATTATTCAGCATCTCCGCCGGAACGAATGGATTCAAAATCAGGAAGGGTTCTCCTGGTTTAACGGATATTACAATAATGATGCCGAACGTGTAGAAGGCGACCATCCGAACGGCGTTCGCATGACGTTGACCGGTCAAGTCTTTACCATTATGGGCGGCGTAGCTACGGATGAGCAGGTCGGAGAAATCTCCAAAGCCGTGGATCGATACTTGAAGGACGAGCGGATCGGTTACCGTCTGAATTCCCGGTTTGGCGGAATCCAGCAGAACTTGGGCCGGGCATTTGGTTTTGCCTTTGGTCATAAAGAGAATGGGGCCATGTTCAGCCATATGACGGTGATGTATGCAAACGCTCTTTATAAACGAGGTTTCGTGCGTGAGGGTTATGAAGTGCTGGACTCCATTTATCGCTTGTCCGCGGACTTCGAAACAAGCCGGATGTATCCCGGAATTCCGGAGTACATCAATGAGCGCGGACGCGGCATGTATACGTACCTGACGGGCTCGGCGAGCTGGCTGCTGTTGACCGAGTTAACGGAAGTATTCGGAGTCAAGGGATGCTTTGGGGATCTTCTACTGGAGCCGAAGCTGGTAAAAGCCCAGTTTGATGAAAAAGGGGAGGCTTCGGTCGAGACGTTGTTTGCTGGACGAAAGCTGCATATCGTTTACCGGAATCCGAAACAAGCCGATTTCGGGAGTTACCGGATCTCCGAAGTGACGCTGAACGGCAATACGTTGGCTTGCGACAACACAGAAAGCGGCTGCCGGATTCCTCGTTCGGTACTGGAAGCTTTGCCTTCGGATCGCGTCCATGATCTGATCGTGATTTTAGCCGATTGACCGCAAGAAAGGTAATGATCGAATGGCATATCAACTTCAGAATGAACAGCTAGGTGTGAAAATTGCCGAACTCGGCGAAATTTACCGCGGGACCCGGTTCGACGGGGCCGGATTTATTACCGGCGTCGAGCTGAACGGACGGCACCAATTTTGCGTGCCGGAAAGCTTGGTACCGGGATCCGGCACGGGCGGGATCGGGTTATGCAGCGAATTTGGCATCAAAGAAGCGATCGGGTATGAGGAAACCCGGGTCGGCGAGCTTTTTCCCAAACTAGGGGTAGGCTTGCTGACCCGTCCGGACGAGGCGGAATACCGGTTTTACCGGGAATACGCCTGCAGATGGTTTGAGACGGAAGTGGTGCAAAAGGGTGCGCAGCAGATTTGCTTCACGACCCAACCTGCAGAATGCCGGGGATACGCGGTGCGCGTGCAAAAAGAGATCGAAATCGCCGGCAATACCTTGTCCGTCACTTATACGGTGGAGAACACCGGGAGCCGGGTCGTTTCGACCGACGAATACAGCCATAATTTTCTCGGCATGGATGGATATGCGGTTGGACCGGATTACGTACTGAAGTTGCCGTTTGCTCCGAAAATTTGGAGCGACGAGCCAGATACGCTGGAAGGCTTAGTGTTCGAGGGAGATCGCGTGACTTGGGAGCGCCGCCCGGTGAAAGACTTTTATTTCCGGATGGATACCTTCGACGGGCGTGAAACCCCGTGGCTGTGGGAGCTGCGGCATCGTCCCAGCGGCCTGACCGTACGTGAGCGGAGCAAACTCCCTCTAAGCTCGGCCGCCGTTTGGGGGCATGGACACGTCATTTCCCCGGAAATGTTCGTTAAGGTCCATATCGCACCGGGGGAACGGCAAAGCTGGACGCGGATCTACGAATTTAGCGCCGAATAAACCTATCATCCCTTTCCCTTGATGAAGCGTTAATGTGTCAATTCTGCAAAATAGTGAATTTTTGCGAAATAACGGCTTGCTGGGAGATCGAATAGTTGCTATGATAATCGTTAATTATATTCGAAACCAGACATGGATTGTGAAGGGAAGGGATGGGGAGAAATGAGTAACAGAGCTTATAACTTTAACGCGGGCCCGGCCGCGCTGCCGCTGGAGGTCCTGGAACGGGCGCAGGCGGAGTTCGTTGATTTTCATGGGACAGGCATGTCGATTATGGAGATGTCTCACCGAGGCGCCGTTTATGAAGCGGTCCATAACGAAGCGGCCAGCCGGCTGCTGAAGCTGTTCGGCAATCCGTCCGGTTACCAGGTGTTGTTCCTGCAAGGCGGAGCCTCCACCCAATTTGCCATGCTGCCGATGAACCTGCTTACGGAAGGCAAGACGGCGGGTTACGTGAAAACGGGCAGCTGGGCTACGAAAGCGTTAAAAGAAGCCAAGCTCATCGGCGAAACGTTCGTTGCGGCCTCTTCGGAGGAAGACAAGTACATGTCGCTTCCGGACGTCAGCCATCTGAGCCTGCCGGAAAACGCCGCGTATCTGCATCTCACTTCGAATGAAACGATCGAAGGCACGCAATTCCGCGAGTTTCCGGACACCGGCAGCGTTCCGTTGATCGCCGACATGTCCAGCGATATTTTGTGCCGTCCGTTCGACTTGACCCAGTTCGGGATGGTTTATGCTGGAGCGCAGAAGAACCTGGGACCGTCCGGCGTGACCGTGGTCATCGCCCGGGAGGAGCTGCTGCGCGAGTCGCCGAAGCATCTGCCGACGATGTTCCGTTACGACACGCACGCCGAGAACAACTCGCTGTACAATACTCCGCCATCTTTCTCGATTTATATGGTGAACGAAGTGTTGAAATGGATCGAAGAGCAAGGGGCGCTTGAGGGCATCGAGAAGAAGAACCAGGATAAAGCCGGTTTGCTGTATCAAGCGATCGATGCCAGCGGCGGATTCTACCGCGGGTGCGTCCATCCGGAAAGCCGCTCGACGATGAACGTCACTTTCCGTCTTGCAAGCGAGGAGCTGGAGAAGCTGTTCGTGAAGGAATCGGAAAAAGAAGGGTTCGTCGGCCTCAAAGGCCATCGCAGCGTCGGCGGTTTGCGCGCTTCGATTTATAACGCGGTTCCGAAGACCAGTATTCAGGCTCTTGTCGATTTCATGGGCCAATTCCAAAAAACGCACGGATAATGTTTATTGCGGGGCTTCCTTCAGAATGCCCCGTTACGCCGCAACCTCCAACTCCGCCTGTTTCCAGATGGGGGTTGGAGGTTTTTTGCGGGCAAATTTTGATATAATGGTTCAAGTACGGTCTCAGACGGGCCGATTTTATTTTTTAGGACGAGGAGTTCGATCATCATGGCCTTACATATTGTGCTGGTGGAGCCGGAAATTCCGGCCAATACGGGAAATATCGCCAGAACCTGCGCAGCGACGGGCATCCATCTGCACCTGGTGCGTCCGCTTGGATTTCGGACGGACGACGCGACGTTGAAGCGGGCCGGTTTGGATTATTGGTACGCGGTGAATCTCGAATATCACGATTCTTTTCAGGAAGTAGAGGAGAAGTACGCGGGGAGCCGCTTCTTCTTTGCCACCACGAAGGCCAAGAAACGGTACACGGATTTTACGTTCCAGGACGGCGATTTCTTCGTATTCGGCAAAGAGACGAAAGGACTGCCGCCGGAAATTTTGGCCGCCCATCCCGATACGGTGATGCGCATGCCGATGACCGACAAGGTTCGTTCGTTAAATTTGTCGAACTCTGCGGCCATTATTGTGTACGAGGCGCTGCGGCAGCTTGATTTTCCTGGGATGGAGTAAGTTTTAAAGGGAAGAAAGAGAGATGACCTCATGAATTCGGGAACAACGGAAAAAGAAAAGATGCTCGCCGGGGAATGGTACAACGCCGGTGATGCGGAGCTGGTAGCCGCACGGCTTCGAGCCCGCAGGCTGACGCGGGAATACAATGCGACCCGGGAGGATGAGCGGGAGCAAAGATCGGCCCTTCTCCATGAGCTGCTTGGCGGTTGCGGCGACGATATCTACATTGAACCGACCTTCCGCTGCGATTATGGATCGAATATTTACGTCGGCAATCATTTTTACGCCAACTTCGATTGCGTGATTTTGGACGTCTGCGAGGTACGGATCGGAGAATATTGCTTTATGGCGCCAGGGGTACACATCTATACGGCAACCCATCCGCTGGATCCGGCCGCGCGTAACTCCGGGGCGGAATATGGCAAACCGGTGAACATCGGCAACAACGTTTGGATTGGTGGCCGGGCAGTGATCGTACCCGGGGTAACCATTGGCGATAACGCGGTGATTGCAGCCGGCGCGGTTGTGACGAAAGATGTGCCAAGGGGAGCCGTCGTTGGGGGCAATCCTGCGAAAATAATTAAAAACGTGGAAATGTAGCAGGAATCCTGAAAAAAATAGCGAAATATAATAGATTAGGTATTTGGTTCTATTTTTACATAACTATTTTTTTCAGGAGAGGTGTACAATTTTATGAAACCTGCTGGTGTGGTCCGTAAAGTGGATCAACTCGGGAGAATCGTGTTGCCGAAGTCGCTTCGCAAGAGATATCAAATGAACGAAGGAGATCCCGTCGAGATTTTGGTGCAAGGGGATCACATCATTTTGGAGCGTTACCGTCCGAAATGCGTCTTCTGCGGATCGATGGAAAGCGTGAGCGATTTCAAAGAGCGTTCCATTTGCAATCAATGCCTGGTCGAAATGAGCCAACTGTCCTAGATATCTTATAGGACGTGAGATAGGTTTAGCTGCACCAGAGCACAAACACAACCCTAAATAAGCTTCCCTCGCGGGAAGCTTATTTATTTTGTCGATTTGAGTCGGTTTCGATCTGGCGCATGTGTTGAACGTGGTATAGTTGAAGGGCATGCGGCGGAAAGTGGGAGAATGTCCCTATTTGAAGGCTCGGACGGAGGTGGCAGGACATCCTTTGTTTGAAGTCTCAAGGCCGAATGCAGCAGAGCCACCGTCGGAGCTTTCGGAGAATACGGGCAAACCATTCGTGCACCTTGGCAGAAGCTTTCGGAGCACGCAGGCAAGCCTTTCTTAAGGCCGCAGTCGGAGCTTTCGGAGAACATAGGTAAACCCTTCGTAGAACCACGGTCGAGGCATTCGCAGAATCACAGTCGAGGCATTCGCAGAATCACGGTCGAGGCATTCGCAGAATCGCAGTCGAGGCATTCGCAGAATCACGGTCGAGGCATTCGCAGAATCGCAGTCGAGGCATTCGCAGAATTGCCGTCGAACCTAACGGACCGTAGCGACCTTATTTGCCTATTTCCCGGCTATTTCCCGCTGTAACGGACTCCAGAGACCTTATTGGCTCATTTGAGCGGCGTTTGAGCCCTTCTGCTCCGACATAAGGTCTACTGGGTCCGTTAGAATTCGGTAAGTCCGTTAATGGGAATGATAGTACCTCTGGAG
>NZ_JAKSXN010000068.1 GCF_022427145.1 Paenibacillus timonensis | reverse complement strand
GATAATCCAGTTAATTTGCATTCCCCGGTATGGATTCACTCATATGGTGAAAATTTGCGGAGCGGGCCGTTTGAATCCGAAGAAGCGGAGCGTTCGCCTTTGTGAGCGGATTTCTACAACTTCTGAATGTAGTCCAACCCAAGAAATCCGCGAGCAACAGCGATCGTAGGATCAAACGAGTTCGCGCAGCACCATTTTCACCAGCGTCTCCATCTTATCCGCCAATACACCGATAGGGGTTACGTCCCCGTTCGGGAGGACGCAACCCCTGGTGTGGCAGTGACCATTTATTCGATCTCGAACAGCTTGCTGATCGACAGCTCCTCGTGCACGCGAATGATGGCTTCGCCCATCAGCGGGGCGACGGACAGCACCTTGAGCTTGCTCGTCGGATTCGGATGCGTGATCGGAATCGTATCGGTCACGATCACTTCCTTCAGCGGAGAGTTTTCCAGACGTTCCATCGCCGGACCGGACAGTACAGGGTGCGTACAGCAGGCGTACACCTCTTCGACCCCGCCTTCCTTCAGCGCGTTGGCGCCAAGGACAATCGTGCCGGCGGTATCGATGATGTCATCCACGAGAATCGCGGTTTTTCCTTCGATGTTCCCGATAATGTTCATGACTTCGCTGACGTTCGGCTCCGGACGGCGCTTGTCGATGATCGCCAGCGGCGCGTTCAGGAAATCGGCCAGTTTGCGGGCGCGTACCACCCCGCCGTGGTCAGGCGAGACGACAACCGGATTCGGGATGTGCTTGGAACGGAAATATTGGGCCAAAATCGGCACGCCCAGCATGTGATCCACAGGGATATCGAAGAAGCCCTGGATCTGCATGGCGTGAAGGTCCATCGTAATGACCCGGTGCGCGCCGGCTTTCTCGATCAGATTGGCGACCAACTTCGCCGTGATCGGATCGCGCGAGCGGGCCTTCCGGTCCTGGCGGGCATAACCGTAATACGGGATAACCACATTGATGCTCTTGGCCGAAGCTCTTTTCAAAGCATCCACCATCACGAGGAGTTCCATCAAGTTATCGTTGACGGGCGCGCAGGTCGATTGCACCACATAGACGTGGCAACCCCGGACGCTTTCGGACAGCTTGACCTGAATTTCGCCGTCGCTGAAGCTCGTCGTCTCCGAATCCCCCATCGGAATGCCGATGTAGTCGGCAATCTGATGAGCCAATTTAGGGTTGGAGTTACAGGTGAATATCTTTAATTTAGAATCGCAATAAGTCATAAAATTAAAACCCTCCGTGCTGTGTAGATAGCGATAGGGAGTCTAATGAATAACCCGCCTTCCCAGCTACCCCGTCTATTCAAATGGTCACTGCATTCTTGATTAAGATTCCTGCTGTCTTTGCTTCTTGGCTTTGGCCCGGGCACGAATCTTCTCGGCATAACCGGGTTTGTTCTCCTGCCGGGGTCTGGCGATGGCCAAGTCGTTCTCCGGAACCGAGTGCGTAATCGTCGATCCGGCAACCACGTAAGCACCTTTGCCTACCTTAACCGGAGCGATCAGGTTCACGTTGCTGCCAACAAAGGCATCGTCCTCGATCTCCGTAATGGACTTATTATAACCATCATAGTTCACCGTAATCGCGCCGCAGCCGATATTCACGTTCTTGCCGACTTTCGCGTCGCCGATGTAGCTAAGGTGCGACACTTTGGAGCCATCATCGAGCGTCGCGTTTTTGATTTCCACGAAGTCGCCGACCTTTACGTGCGCGCCGAGTTTCGTCCCCGGACGCAAATAAGCGAAAGGCCCTACCGTCGTTTCCCGGCCGACTTCTGCCCGGCTGAGCACCGACTGTTTCACCTTCGCGCCGTCTTGAATCATACTATCTTCAATTTCCGCGGCCGGCCCGATCACGCAATCTTCGCCGATCGCCGTCTTCCCGGACAATAAGGTTCCCGGATAAACCACGGTATCCGCACCGATCGTGACATCGGCTCCGATATACGTGGAAGCCGGATCAATCACCGTTACGCCGTTCAACATATGGTTCCGGACGATGCGTTCACGCATCACCGCTTCCGCTTCCGCTAGGGCCACCCGGTCATTGACGCCGATCGATTCCCGAACGTCCGCCACCACATAGCCTTCCACGATTTCGTTTGCCTGTACCAAAATGCCGATGACGTCGGTAAGATAATACTCCTGTTGAGCGTTGTTGTTGGTGACTTTCTCCAGCGCGGCAAATAATTTCGCATTATCAAAACAATAAGTGCCTGTGTTGATTTCCTGCACGGCGGCTTCTTCCGGCGAGCAGTCCTTCTGCTCGACGATCCGTTCAACCGTTCCGTTTGCGCCGCGGATCACCCGGCCATAACCGTAAGGCTGCTCCATCTTCGCCGTGAGAACGGTCGCCGCTGCTCCCTCTCGGTGATGAAGGTCAAAAAGCGCTTCCAGCGTCTCTGCCGTAACCAAAGGGGTATCGCCACAGATGACCAGTGTGACTCCTTCTTCTCCCGCCAATAATGGCCCGGCTTGCTTGACGGCATGTCCGGTTCCCAGCTGCTGCTCCTGCAACACGTACTCCGCCGATGAACCCAAATAAGACTTCACGGCTTCGGCTCCATGGCCCACCACGACGATGCTGCGTTCACAACCCGCTTCTTGAACCGCGTTCAACACATGCCCGACCATCGGTTTGCCGCAAACGGGATGAAGTACTTTGTAGAGCTTGGACTTCATCCGTTTCCCTTGACCCGCGGCAAGAACGATCGCTAATCTTTTCAAGGCCCCGGCCTCCTTCTCTTTTTGTAAAGAAGTAGATCTCTCTCATTAAAACTCATTACTGAATATATCTCATTTAGGGCAAAAAGAAAAGGGAGCCATGCACGCATGGCTCCCTTTTCCTCGAACCCCAATTGGTCAGGAAATCAAATAAATGCGACTTACGCCCCTTCTTCAATCGCTTCCTCTTGGTCGGCGGCACGCTCGTATTCAGCCAGGACTGCGGCTTGAATTTTCTCGCGGGTGCCGGAGGAAATCGGATGCGCGATGTCCCGGAACTCCCCGTCCGGCGTGCGCTTGCTAGGCATAGCTACGAACATCCCATTGTTCCCGTCGATGACGCGAATGTCATGAACAACAAATTCGTTATCGATGGTAATGGATGCGATTGCCTTCATTCTGCCCTCAGAGCTGACTCGGCGGAGTCTTACATCCGTAATTTGCATATGTGTTCACCACCTTTTTCCATCAGAGACTTGGTGTATTATTCCACATAGCAAACGGAAATCCTTTTTTTTTGATCAACAAAATGGCCTAAAATCACGATTTTTTTTGATAAAACGGGCTTTTCGACACGTTTCGTCGAGAATTCTTACAATGTGAGGAGATCTCGACAGGGTTCTTATTGTCCAAATTTCGAAAAATAATTCCCAGGTTCTACGGAGATCTCTTTTCCCTTCGCGTCAACCGCCCGAAGCGTCGCCAATGAAACGTAATCATGCAGCAGACGTTGCTCGCTGGCGACTTCGCCGGATTCCACCAGCACGCCGACGCCGGCAACCTCTGCATTAAATTCGGCCAACAGGTCAACCATGCCCTGAATCGTGCCCCCCGCCTTCATGAAGTCGTCGACGATCAAGACGCGGGAACGATCTTTAAGCGCCCGACGGGACAACGTCATCGTATGCAGGCTTTTATGGGATCCCGATACGTAATTGATACTGACGGCGGATCCTTCCGTGACCTGATGGTCGCGGCGGACCAGGACGACCGGCAGGTTGAGCTCGGCCCCGGTTGCGTAAGCGAGGGGAATCCCCTTCGTTTCCACGGTCATGATGCAGTCGATCTCCAAATCGCCGAACGCCGTCGCGAACAGCTTGCCCGCCTCATTCATGAGCGCCGGTTGTCCCAGGAGATCCGACATATACAAATAACCGCCCGGCAAAATACGGTCCGGCTGCGCCAGCTTCTCGCAGAGCTGCCGGATAAAAACGTTCGCTTGCTCCTGTCCGACCCGGGGAATGTACTTCACGCCGCCGGCCGCCCCGGCAAGCGTCAGCAATTCGCCCATGCCTTCGCCTTCAAACACTTCTTTAATGATGCCCAGATCCTCGCTGATCGACGACTTGGCGGCCCCGTACCGCTGCGCAAAGGTAGTCAATGGGATCAAATGGTGCGGTCTGGACAACAAGTAATGGGTCATCTCGACCAAACGAGCGCTTCTCTTTAATTTCTTCACGAAGTACCCCTCGCTAAATCCGAATATTTTAATGAAACTATAACATTTTTGTACGGATTTGTCCAAGCCTTGGTAATAAGCGAACGAGTACCGCAAATCCAATTCCCTTAGACCTCAAGTCAACAGCCGCACGGCGTAGACTTCCTTGCAAAACCCGCGCAGCCCGTTATAAATGCGCGACACTTTCGATTCCTTAGACACGAGGCCAAACACCGTTGGTCCGCTGCCGGACATCAATACGCCATCGGCCCCTAGACGCAGCATCGCCTCTTTCAAGTGCGCTACTTCCGGGTGAAGCTCCAGCGTCACCTGCTCCAGCACGTTGCCGAGCTCCCGGCATACATCCGTGAACGAGCGCCTCTCCAGCGCCTCCCGCATCCGGGCCGCCGACGGATGATCGGTAATCTGCCCGGCGTTCAAACGCCCGTATACCTCCGCCGTCGACACGTTGATGGGAGGCTTCGCCAGAACCACCCAACACTGCGGCGGACTCGCCAGCGGCGTCAGCACTTCGCCCCGCCCCGTTGCCAGCGCCGTACCGCCCGTCACGCAAAACGGCACGTCGGAGCCCAGCTCCGAACCCAGCTTCTTCAGCTCCTCATCGGGAATGCCCAGTTCCCATAGGCGGTTTAATCCCCGCAGCGTTGCCGCCGCGTCGCTGCTGCCCCCAGCTAGGCCGGCGGCGACCGGAATCTTCTTATCGAGGTGAATGTAAACCCCGCTCCGCACGTTGTATCGTTCCTTGATCAGCTTCGCCGCCTGAAACGCCAAATTCTTCTCGTCCAGCGGAATATATCCGGCCTGGCTCGAAATAATAATCGTATCCCGCGGGAGGGCGCTCATTTCCAGACGGTCGGCAAGATCCACCATGGTCATGATCATCTCGACCTCGTGGTAACCGTCCGGACGCTTATGCAACACGTCGAGCATTAAGTTGATTTTGGCCGGTGCTTTTTCGTAAATTTTCATGGCGCTCCCCCACCTTAGCAATTCCGTGGAATTCCTCATCCATCCGGTCTTTTGGCACATTCCCTTATTTTAAATAAACGTGGCCTCCACGTCTATGTACGAAAGACAAATTTTTCTCCCTCTATCTTACTTCATCCCGCGAAAAAAACGAAGCTCCCCGGATGGGAAGCTTCGCTGCGGCAGAGGTTATTGCTGTTTCGCTGCGGCCTTCTCGGCGAGCTCGATCGCCCGCTTGACCATATTGCCCGCATCTTTCGCTTTGATGCCGCCCCAGCCTTCCTGCTGGACGGTATCGTAAAATCCCAGATCCTTCGCCAACTCGACCTTCAAGTTCTCCGACATCACGCTGCGTCTTCTTCGCGACATGGTCAGTGCTCCTCCTTTGGGGTCAGGGATATAGGAACGATGCTTAGTATACGCCGGCTCCGTCCCGGGCATACGGTGGTAAGTCTGTCCACCTAAGGCGAACAACGCTTAGTTGCTGGCCGGAGGGAGACCCACCGATGCCGCGCGTTATTGCAGGCATGAAAAAAACGGCCTCACCCGCCGGGCGATAACCGTTTGCTTTTTGGTTCATGATGTTCACGGTTTAATATACGAAATCCGCATCCCATCGTTATCGTCGCAAATCATGACTTCGACGGACTCGGTCAGTATATCGGCATAACTGTAAGACACACGCTTAAAGGTTTGCTGCTCTTGATCCAGCTTCACAATGAAGACCGAAGGATAAGTCTCCTCCAATACTCCAGTGCGTTCGACGGTCTTCCGGCGACCTCCGTTTGCCCGGAGCATAATTTTCTGTCCTACGTGGGCGTCGAGACTATGCTTAATTTCCGACAGCGCATTTTTAGCCATTGCCTGTGACCACCTTCTTTCTTTGTCCATTATACAGGAAAGTCACAACCTTGTCAAATCAAAACAAATAATTATATCAGCACTAAAAATGTTGTGTCAACGATTATTTTTCGACATTTTTTCTCTTAACCCGATGGGAGTCCTAATAAAATAACCGGAAGGTCCTGGGGCATTCGCCTCAGTTCCTCCCGGCATGGACAAATCATAGGGATGGATTTTCGGTTCATCCTGAAAATTCACATGGACGGCACAACTTTCAACGTCGATAAATCCTTGAGTTTAGGCAGCCCGATCCGGTAGCTGCCGCGGGTCTCAATCCCTCCGACGCCTTGCGCTCCGCTGATCGTATGGTTCAGCACGTCGGTGATTTGGATCGTCTCGCGGATCGAGGTGAGCGACGCCTTAGCCGCAATGTACACCGGATCCAGCGCATGGATTAGCACCCTGCCGGGCGAGCTCGCAAAATTGGCCCCCGCCTGCAGCATCGCCTCAAAATGCGACTGGCAGGCGCCGGCCACGATCGTCAACGTATCGAAATTCCGCTCATATTGCCGGGCCGTTTGGATGGCCTCCACGAAATGCTTGGAATTTTTATAGCTGGATAAATTGTATAGATCGCCGGTGGGACGTGATTTTAACACACCGTCATGTCCGGTCAGCACGACGATATCCGGCTTGACCGAAGGCAACAGGCGGTACAATGCATGGGCCATTTGCGATTCCGTGACGAAATAGCCTTGAGCCGGTACGCGCAACTTCTCGTACAAGCTTAGGCTCTTTTGCAGATATCGTTCATCGCCGTCCAAATGCAGCACCTTGCCCGGCACCTCAAAATAAGCCGGTTCCCCTTGCACGTACAGCTCCCGCCCAACCGCCATCCGGTTGCGTTCCGCCAACTCCTTGCGGTCCTGGGTTAACCACTTCAGCGACTCCGTCGCCTTGATCCGCGCCCGCTGCGTCGTTTCTCCTGGGGAAGCCGGGTCTACCCTGACCAAGTCCGTCAAGGGCGCATCCGCCAGCAGCCGGAATTCCGTTCCTTTGATGATAGCTTCGTTCCGCTCAATCCGTTCGATCCGGAACGTGACGTCTCCACCGTATGATTTGCGGACGACCAAGTCTCCCAAATTCGTCAAGTCAATCACCTCTATCCCCATCGTATGGGCGACAAGAGGGAATGGTTACTCGCGGAGTTCCTTCACGCCGGCGTTTAGCAACGTATCGCTCAGCTTGGCGAACTCGTCCAGATTTAACGTCTCGGCCCGCCGGGAGGGCTGGATGCCGGCTTCCTCCAAAAGCTGCTCCAACCGCTCCCGCCCCTCCTTCGGGAAGAAGCGGCTTTTCAGATTGTTGGAAATGGTCTTCCTTCTTTGGGCAAAAGAGGCCTGTACCACCTCGAAGAAAAACGCCTCCTCCTTCACGGCTACGGCCGGCGTCTTCCGCACGGTCAGCCGGATCACCGCGGATTCCACATTCGGCTGCGGAATAAACACGCTGTGCGGCACCGTGCAGATCAGCTCCGGCACGCTATAGTATTGCACGGCGATGCTGAGGCTGCCGTAATCCTTCCCGCCAGGAGAGGCAGCCATGCGCTCGGCTACTTCCTTCTGGATCATGACGACGATATGCTCCAGCGGCAGCTTCTCCTCGAGGAGCTTCATGAGGATCGGCGTCGTCACGTAGTACGGCAAATTCGCCACGACGCTGACGCCGTTCACCCCGCCGAATTCAGCCGCAAACAAGGCCTGCAGGTCCAGCTTCAGCACGTCCCCGTGGACCACGCGTACGTGCGGGTACGGCTCCAGGACCTCCTCCAGGATCGGAAGCAGGCGTTGATCGATCTCGACCGCGGTTACCTTCCCGGCCTCCTGAGCCAGCTTCTCCGTCAATGCGCCGATGCCCGGCCCGATTTCCAGCGCGCCCTTGGTGCCGTCCAGTCCGGCCGCCGCAACGATTTTGCCGAGGATGTTCTGATCGATCAGAAAGTTCTGCCCCAAGCTTTTTTTGAACGAAAAACCGTGCCGCTGAATAATCTCCTTCGTCCGGCGCGGCGTCGATACGTCTTCCCTTATGCTCATGATCCCTAAACTCCTTTGCTTTCCAACTCGGCCAGCGCGGCCGCAAACTCCTCGCGGCTGATGCGGAACACCGATAACCGCTTGTACAATTGCTTCCCATTGCAATATCCGATCCCCAGCAGCTCGCCCAGCACTTTGCGACGCGCTGCGGCTTGCGGATGTACGATCAGCCCCGCGCTCATCAAGTCTTCCCAATCGATTGCGGCTTCTACTCCCGGCGCTTCGCTGCGTACCCGGGACAACGCCATGCGGATCGCCTCCGGGGAGGCGTTCTCCACGCCGATGTCTCCCCGCTTCGTAGCCTCTGCCTCGGGCAAAAAAGCGTGCTTGCAGCCCGGCACCCGGGCCGCCACGATTTTGCGAATCCGCTCCCCGGCATGGTCCGGATCGGTAAAGATAATGACCCCTCGGCGCTCCTGGGCCAAAGCGATCTTCTTCAGCGTGGTTTCGCCGATGGCCGATCCGCCGGTCTCAATCGTGTCGGCCTCCACGGCACGCTTGATGGCCACGGTGTCATCCCGGCCCTCCACCACGATGACCTCTTTGATCATGGTATCCATTCTTCCCTTCGTCCTCATAAGAATAACAAAAAGAAGAGGATAACATCCTCTTCTAATCCACTGTCTTATTCATCATCCTAATACTATCTCATTCCCTCCGCGTTGTAAAACGGAGAGAACGGGTTAGTTCAATTCCGGCTTCGTCGGGCCGATGACGTATACGGTACGGCCCTTCTTGCGGCCGAAACTCTTCGCATCCTTCAGGGTATCGAAATACACGTCCATCTTATGCCCATCGATGGCTCCGCCGGTATCCTCCGCCTTGCGGAAGCCGATCCCCTCGATGTAGACCCACCAACCGAGCGGGACGACGTCTTTATCAACGGCGATCGTTCTGCCTTCGGTCACGCGGGTACCGGAGGCCGTACGGGTGCCAATCCCGTCTTCTTCCGCCGAATAGGCGGTCAACGTGACGTTTTTCAATATCTTTTTATATTCAAAAGAGACGCCGCCTTTGGTCGTCAACCCGCTAATGTTCACCGCGTTTGCGGTACGGTTGATGCTGGCCGACAGAACGGCGGTAGGCTTCTTCGTGCCGACGGCGACAACCTTCGGCTGGGCCTTCTTGGAGACCTCTTTGCCGAGCCAGCGCTTCGTCACGAACTTTCCGTCCTCGTAGGTTTTCTCAATGTTGTGAATGACCAGACCGGAGCTGCCTTGCTGAACGACCTTCGTCGTGCCTTTCAGCAAATTGGCGTCCGACGTTTTGACCACGCTGAAAGGCACGGTCTCCTTCGTCTGCACCGTTTGTTTGCTCACCCGAACAACCTTCACGTCCAGGTTCGCGGTAACTTTGTTGTCCAATGCCGGGGTGACCTTGTCGTCTTGGTCCAAAGCAACGCCGAGCTCGGACAATACGCCTTCTACTTTCTTTTGTGTCGTAAAATGGACTTTGCTCGTGCCGTCCACGGACACATTGACCGGCATTGCGCGTACAATGACAATGCGGTCACCGTTCTTCAGCGTGCTGTCCAGCGGAAGCGATACGGAATCCTTCGCGCTGAGTTTGATCGATTGCTCCTCCAACAAATGGGCTACGCTGGATTTGCTCGTCTCCACCGATTGGACGTTGCCGTCCACGATCAGGGACACTTCTTTATGTGCCTGGCCAAACAGCCAGATTAGGATGATGATGATTACCGCGATGGTCAGAACGCCGACGAGCGCAATCTGACGTAAATTCTCATGCTTCCATCGCATTGCGTAAGACATGCTGGATGAGCGTGATTCATGGGTCTCCTCTTTGCGGAAAATGCCCATTTCTTCCGTCCTCCTTCATAGTCCCGCCGTCTAGGTCGATGCATGATAACGATTGACGCGACTACAGTTACTTTTTACAAAACGCGCAGCGGTTAAGTTCAAATTCAGTCAAAAAGTCAGGTTTTCAGCACCGAGAAGGTTGGATGAAGCTAGGGACTGAGTAGCGCAGCGTAGTTTAGGCTACGTGAGCAACGGAAGGCCCGGCTGAATCCAAGATTCGATGTCGAATCAACTTCTTGACCTGCTTCGTGATCAAAAGATGACTTTTTGACCACCTTAACGCGTTTTGCATCCTGATCCAGTCTCTCTTGCCTATCGTCACCTCCTGTTTACCAACAGTATGATGACCCTATTACTTTTATTCAAAACAAAAGAAGCCTAAAGAAAGAGTTAGAGGAACTCCTTCGTGGCTTCTTGAATGTCTTGGTGTAATAGCTGCACGAGTGACCTCTCTTATACGCTTACGAGGTTAGCTGTCGGGTTAGGACGAAAGAGAGCCGCCCTTTCTCAGTTCATTCGCTCATGGCGCAATGACCTCGAATTCACCCCAAAGACCCTGGAAAAGAAATCAAATACTGACGCGAGTGGCGTACGCCAACCGCTGCCCGTATTGGTTCCCCCGTTCTCCGGCGAGGAGATTCAGCGAGACTGGTTCATGGAACCAAGCATCGTTTGGTTCAATTTGTCCACTCAGAACGAACCAAATCGATACTGAAAAAATTCTATCCTGTTTCGATGCAGGTTGTAAAGGACGAATCAACCACGTTTTTTTAAAAAAATGGTTAAAAAAATGTAATGATCTCGTTTTTATGGGTTAAAAAGCATTAATCTTTCCGAAATCCTCATTTTTTCGTCCAGTTTGCTCTCAAATCCTCGAGATTCCAAATCGTTCCAATGCATTTCGGGTGGTAATTTCGGCGATTTCCTCGAAAGTAACCCCTTTAAGCTCGGCTGCCATTTCCGCCACCAAGCGGACATGCGCAGACTCGTTTCGTTTCCCACGATATGGGTGCGGCGTTAAATAAGGGGAATCCGTTTCGATCAGCAATCGGTCCATCGGCGTCTTCGCCAATACCTCTTTGGGCGTTTTTGCATTTTTAAACGTGATGGGTCCTCCAAACGACAAATGAAATCCCAAATCCAGACACATTTTGGCAATTTCCCAACTGCCAGAGAAGGAGTGCATGACACCCCCTACCTCGTTGGCTTTCTCCTCTCGGAGAATGCGCACCACGTCCTCGTGAGCATCGCGATTATGGATGGAAATCGGCATTCCCAGGCTGCGGGCCAGTCCGATTTGTTTGCGAAAGACTTCGTGCTGGACGTCTTTGGGGGACGTGTCCCAATAATAATCAAGACCGATTTCCCCGATGGCCACGACCTTCTCGTGCTTGCACAATTCAGCGATCCAGTCCAAATCGCCTTCCTGCATCGTAATCGCATCCTGCGGGTGCCAGCCGACGGCGGCATAAATGAAGTCGTACGTCTCCGCCAACTTCATGGTGGACGGGATCGTCTCGCGGTTAAATCCGATGTTGATCATCCGCGTAACCCCTTGTTCCACGGCGCGCGCAATCACTTCCTCGCGGTCCTCGTCAAATTGGGGAGCATCCAAATGTGTATGCGTATCAAATAACATAACGAATCGTCATCCTCCTAGTTCCGTTGCTCGAAAATGCGGGCTACCGCCTGGGGCAGCCGGTCCATTACAGCACACAATTTATTATCCGGATAGTACAAATGCGTTTTGCCCCGATGCAAGCCGCTGATCGAGCGCACGATATCCGAGACCTCGGAAATTTCCAGCAGCCGCTCCTGCCGGTCCAACAGTAAAATCTGCTTCTGGCGGACCCCCTCGTCCGGACGGAACACATCATACGGCAGATCCGTCGGAAAATCAATTTCCATGTCGTATTCCGGACTCAATCCGACTCGTGCAAAGGCCTCCCGAATCTCCTCCAGCATTTCCAGCTCCGGTGTGTCCAGTTCTACATATTTATACAATTTGCGATTCAAAAACCGGGAGCATAAATCGCTCAGCAGCTCATCATTTTCCTTCGTCCATTGCATGAATGCGGTTTGCATCAACGCCTCATCCAGCTGCAAATAATCGGCTACGCCGATGTTACCCCGAAATAGATCGGGTAGCGGATGCGGCAGGAAGCCGAAGGGATGGCCGTTCCGGTACAATTCCTTGGCCCGGCGCAGGATTTGACGGAGAATGATCTCTGAGCTGCGCGTCACCGGATGGAAATAGACCTGCCAATACATTTGGTACCGCGACATCAAATAGTCTTCCACCGCGTGCATGCCGGATTCCTTAACAACCACCCGTCCCTGATAAGGGCGGAGCATCCGGATAATCCGGTCCATATCAATCGTCCCATAGTTGACGCCGGTAAAATACGCATCCCGCAGCAAGTAATCCATTCGATCCGCATCGAGGGGGCTCGAGACCAGATTGACTACGATCGGATTCTCGTAATCCTTGCGGATCACCGCGGCCACCTTGTCCGGAAAATCCGCGGATACCTCGCGCATGACGGCGCCAACCTCGGTGTCGCCCAACAGGATTTTGCAGGTCCAATCCTCGTGATGCATCTGAAACGCTTCTTCTATAGAATGGGAAAACGGACCGTGCCCCAGATCGTGCAGCAACGCCGCGCACAACGCCACCAATTTATCCCCTTGGGGCCAATCGGCGTACCCGCTCCGTTCGAACTGCGAAATAATCCGGCGCGTAATCTCATAAACGCCAAGCGAATGCGAGAATCGGCTATGCTCGGCTCCATGAAACGTCAAATAAGACGTGCCGAGTTGACGGATCCGGCGAAGGCGCTGAAACTCCGGCGTATTAATGAGCGACCAGATCACTTCATCCTGCACATGAATATAATTATGTACGGGATCTTTGAACACTTTTTCTTCGCGAAGCCGACGATGCATAGATCAACACTCCTTTTCCATAAATTCGGTGATAAAAGCTGAAATCTGACTGAAGACGACGGGTTATATCGAATATTGTCGACATATGTCAAACTAACGTTTTCCAAAATGTCGAATCATAGAATATCGTTAACTTGCTAGACCTAGTAACGGTTTTTGGAGTTATACATCCCGATAATTTAGAAATAATATTGAACTATACCATAAATAGGTTGACTAATCTGGCAATGGTTGGTATTATAAAAATCATAAAAGATAGAATCATGTCGAATAATGACAATTCCAATTTATAGCGAGAGGGGCAATCATCAATATGATGAAATCCACAGGTATCGTAAGAAAAGTAGACGAATTGGGCCGTGTCGTAATTCCGATCGAATTGCGCCGCACTCTGGGGATCGGAGAAAAAGATGCGCTCGAAATTTATGTAGACGGTGAACGGATCATGCTTAAGAAATATGAGCCTGCATGCATCTTCTGCGGCAATGCCGAGAACGTGACTTACTTCAAAGGCAAAATTGTTTGCCATGAATGCATTACTGAGCTTCCTACCCCTGTGACAAATTAAGAATTATAGTATATAATAGATTTACTGAAACTGTTAATTCTAACCTTTTTCATATCTCCTTGGCGCCTTCCTAGGCTTGAACCCGGCCTAGCGAAGGCCCCTTTTTTTCGGTATATGGTTATTATTGTATGATTTCGGAAAAGAATGGGGATCTAGATCAGTTGATTATAGATCTCTCGTTTCGCTACGCCCCGATCCGCGGCTGCTTTTTTCATCGCATCCTTCCGCGTCATCCCTCCTTCCGTCTCGTAATGCCGGACATGCTCCTCGACCGTCAGCGTTTGCCACCACGCATCGCGTTTCTCCTTCACTTGGTCCGGGTGTGCTCCTTCCACGACGAGGCAATATTCGCCAAGCGGCGGATGCTCCTGCAGCCAGACCAGGCAATCCTGGATCGTCCCCCGGGCCATTTCCTCGTAACGTTTCGTCAATTCCCTCGCCAACACGATCCGCCGATCTCCCCAAACCTCAAGCAGGGATTCCACCGTTTTGATTAGCCGATGCGGCGATTCGTACATCAGCATCGTCTCCTCCTGATCCTCCAACGACTTCAGTAACCGCTCCCGCTCCTTATGATCCCTTGGCAAAAAGCCAAGAAACGTGAACCGTTCCGTCGGCAGTCCGGAAACGATCAACGCCGATAAGGCCGCGTTGGCTCCCGGCACCGGGATAACCGAAATCCCCGCCGCCAACGCAAGTTTTACGAGGTCGCTCCCGGGGTCGGAAATGGCCGGAAGACCGGCATCGCTGACGAGCGCCAAATTTTTTCCTTCTATTATAAAGCGTATCAGTTCTGGGCCGCTGGCGGCCTTATTATGCTCATGATAGCTAAGCAATTTTCCCGGGGAAATGTCGAAATGCGTTAACAGCTTTCGCGTCTGTCGCGTATCCTCCGCCGCGATGATATCCGCCTCTTGCAATGTACGGATGGCCCGGTAGGTCATATCCTCCAGATTGCCGATCGGCGTGCCTACGAGAAACAACTTTCCGCTGCCCGCTTGGGACGTTTCGCCCGCTGGCGATTCAAAGCTCTTTTGTATTTGAACGTTCATGCTCTACCCTCTTTTGGCCCGTAATAGATATTCATGATTTCTTCGCAGTATTCCCCGTTTTCATTATAAACGATCAATGGCGGCAATACCCGCACGTCCGGCTTCCCGTCCCGCAGCGCCTCGATCAATACCATATTGGCTTCCGCGCCGGCCCTGGGGTGGACGAAGCGAATCACTTTCGGCTCCAACCGATACTGTCGAAGCACCGTCAAGATTTCGCCCAGTCGCTGCGGCTTGTGGACCATCGACACCTTGCCGCCAGGCCGTACCAACCGCATTGCGGCAACGGCCACCTCCTCCAAACTGCAGTGGATCTCGTGCCGGGCGATCGCCTGATGGGCATTCAGCTTCACCTCGCCTGTCGTCACCGGCATATACGGCGGATTCACCGTGATGGCATCGTAAACCCCATGGCCCGTCACCTTTACCAGTTCGCGCAAGTCGCCTTCGCGGATTTGGATCCGATGCGACAGCCCGTTCATTTCCACGCTGCGGCGGGCCATATCTGCGAGCCGCGGCTGAATCTCGATCCCTTCGATTTCCGCCTCCGTCCGCGTTGAGAGCAGCAGCGGAATCACCCCGTTGCCGGTGCATAAATCGAGGATCTTGCCGTACTTCGGCACCGGGGCGAACCGGGCTAACAAGACGGCATCCATCGAGAAGCTAAACACTTCATCGCTTTGAATGATATGCAAATCATGCGTCAGCAGGTCGTCTACGCGTTCCTGCTCATTCATCGGTACTTGATTCATGAATCTTGAACTCCATCCTTTTTTAGCTCAAATTTAAAAAAAACCGCAGGGACGCCCCCACGGTTCATTATTTATTCAGAAACGACAAGCAGAACAGGCAATCGCCTTCAGTGCGAAGATGCCCGTAATAAACATTGCAAATATGAAAGCCCTCATGGTAAAGACGCGCCAGGTTATCGTAGCCTTCGCCCACGACATCCATCGCTTCTTTGCCGGCCAGAACCGGACTGTCGGTTCTTTCCGCCACCGGTAAGGGCAATGGCCCCTCCGCGCTTTCTCGCTTTAATATTTTGCGCAGCTGTTCATTTTCGAGGCGAAGCCGCTGGTTCTCTTCCACCAGCTTCTTAACCTCCAGCTTGAGGCTGCCCAAATCGCCGTGTACTTTTCCCATTTGCGTTTCCAGCGCCTGCATACTTGTGAAAATGTCCTTGTTCTCCAAGTTCCCACCCCAGAGTCATCTCTAAAATCTATCTCGAATAAGATCTTCTTATTTCAGGACGACATCGTCCAGCGGAAGTTCCTTCACTTTCCCGATTTCGAACAGCTGTACATGCACGGTACGGGTGCCGGCGTTGAGCCCGACGACCTTGCCGTCCCCCAGCGAAGTGACGACGATTTTGCCTACGGATGGAAGCTCTTCTTTGGTGCTTTCGTAGTTATCATGCTCAAACTTCAGGCAACACATCAAACGGCCGCATAATCCGGAGATTTTCGTTGGATTGAGCGACAAGCTCTGATCCTTGGCCATCTTGATGGATACCGGCTCAAAGTCGCCTAGCCAGGAGGAACAGCAGAGCACGCGTCCGCAAGGACCGATGCCGCCAAGCATCTTGGCTTCGTCTCGCACGCCGATCTGTCTCAGCTCGATGCGGGTCCGGAAGATGCTGGCCAAATCCTTGACCAATTCGCGGAAATCCACGCGGCCCTCCGCCGTGAAGTAAAAAATGATTTTGTTGCGGTCAAAGGTAAATTCGACGTCAACCAGCTTCATTTTCAAATCATGATCTTTGATTTTATTTAAACATGTGGCAAAAGCATTCTTTGCCGCAAACTTGTTCTCTTCGACAACACGGGCGTCGGCTTCGTCGGCGATCCGAATGACCTTCTTCAGCGGAAGGACGACATCGGATTCTCCAACCTTCTTCTTGCCGACCACCACTTTCCCATATTCGATCCCTCGCGCGGTCTCGACAATCACGCTCTGGTCCTTCTCCACGGGGAGCTCCAGCGGATCGAAATAATAGATTTTGCCCGCTTTCTTAAAGCGAACGCCCACTACAGTATACAAAAACTAACCCCCTCGTATAGCTCTAAAAAACTGGTGAACCGCTTTCCATCAAAGCGCGCGTTCAAAAGAAACTACTATAACCCTGCTCTTTCAGGGGAGAAAGTTTCATGCGAAAGTACAACCTTACTGTCTTGTCCTTGCTGCAAGTCCTATCGCTGTCCATCCACGGCGATCAAAAACTGCTCTACGCAGAGGCTGGCATTCATATGCTGACGCAGCTTCTTCTTACTCTCCGCGGCCAGCGCCATGGCGTCAATCCATTGTTCGGCGCTGCGGCTGGCGGCATGCTGATTGATAAACGTAAGCTCATCTATGAAAACGATTTGATCATGTTTATGATAGAGCGCATGGATCATATCTTTGAACCACAAATGGAAAAGGCTGAACAACATGTCCAAATGATCGGTCAAGCCGGATTTGAACAACGTTTGCTGCGCCGTAATTAAAGGAGAACCGCCACGGCCTGCGATTTCCTTACCTAATTGTAACACTACGTTTCTAATTTCTGCAAACCAATTCTGCTGGATTAAATCGCGGCACGGACCCAGTCCTGCCGCTAGATGAACGGCGCTTCGGGCCAAGATTGACGGAAATCCCTCGTTCGCCAATATTTGGAGCATCGTCTCCGGATTTACCGGTGAAAAAGGCACCCACTGTGCCCGCGACTGAATCGTCGGGAGCAAGGCTCGTCCATTGTCCGACAGCAGGATCGCTACGGCCGGGGATGGCGGTTCTTCCAGGAACTTTAGCAGGCTGTTCGCCGCTTGTACCGTCATTTTTTCGGATTCGTCAATAATGTAGGCCTTGGGATTCCCGCTCTCCGAACGATAGGAGAAGATCCGCTGAAGATCGCGGATTTGTTCGATTTTGATGGTCGCCCCATCAGGCTTGATCGTAAACAAATCGGGATGATTGCCATGCAGCACCTTGCGGCACTCCAGACATTCCCCGCAGGCGTCGTCTCCGCCCCGGGTGCAGAACAACGCCTGGACGAAGGCCATGGCCATTTCCATCTGCCCGCTTCCAGGCGGTCCGCTAAAGATATAGGCATGGGAGATTTCCCGGCGTCTCAGACTGCTTTGCAGCAGCTGTTTGGCCGTATCCTGCCCGATGATTTCTTGAAATGACATCGCGTTTGCCCTCGTCCTTTCAATGCTAGAAACACAGATTGATCAGCATGCCGCGGATTTCGCCGATCCTTTGCAGCAGCTCGATTTTCCCCTGCTCCGTCTCCAGCAGCTCGTCAGCCATCGCCAGAAGTGCGGCATCCACTTCATCCAACAGCTTGTAGCGTTTGCCGCGGCCGCGGCGGTCCCATCCTTTCGCATCTTTGATGGTGACGCCCCGCCGAACCGTATCCTCCAGAAAACGCTTGACCATCATCCGGTATGCCTTCAGCTCCCGAACGGTCATGGACCGGGCAAGCCGGTCCCCTTGCATTTGAATCTCCTTGAATCTCCGGTTCAGCTCTTCTTGGGTTGCCTGCTGGCCATGCTGCTGCATCACGTCGGAGAAGCTTTTGGATTGCACCGGCTTGGCAGGGTTATCGCTAACCCCCAAACCGCTTTTGAGCGGCCGGTATCCCGGATCAATTTTCAAAGCGTTCACCGCCTATGGTTGATTAGATAGTTGAAGAATACAGATTCCTCTAAAGATGAAGATTAAAAGCCGACTTTTCAGTACCGAGAAGGTTGGACGAAACTTGGGACTGAGTAGCGCAGCGTAGACAGATCTACGTGAGCAACGGAAGGCCCGGTTGAGTTCAAGATTCGATGTCGAACCCTCTTCCTGAGAGTTACCTCGTGATCAAAAGCTGACTTTTTAATTTCCTAATTCCATACAGATCAAAAAAGTTAGGTTTCCAGCACCGAGAAGGTTGGATGAAGCAGGGATTGAGTAGCGCAGCGTAGGCAAACCTACGTGAGCAACGGAAAGCCCGGCTGAATTCAAGATTCGACGTCGAGTTCGCTTCATTGATACGCTTCGTGGTGGGAAGATCACTTTTTTGAAAACTCTAAAGATGAAGATTAAAAAGCCGGCTTTTCAGCACCGAGAAGGTTGGACGAAACTAGGGACTGAGTAGCGCAGCGTAGACAGATCTACGTGAGCAACGGAAGGCCCGGTTGAGTTCAAGATTCGATGTCGAACCCTCTTCCCGAGACACCTCGTGATCAAAAGCTGACTTTTTAGTAACCACTATATTTAGAAGTGTTCGAAACGGTCTACTGGGAGGACAAACACCGTCGCCCCACCCACCTGCACTTCCACGGGCAACGGCAAATACGAATCGGTTGTACCGCTCATCGGCGTGACCGGGGTAACCAACTGCTCCCGCACCTTGCAACTGTTGCGGATGACATTCAATACGGAATCCACCTGATGGTCGTCTACACCGATCATAAACGTCGTGTTCCCCGCCCGAAGAAACCCTCCGGTACTCGCCAGCTTGGTAGCCCGGTAGTTTTCCTTCACGAGCGCGCTGGATAGCCGGTTGCTGTCTTTATCCTGGATAATCGCAACAATCAGTTTCATATGCAGTACCTCCTTGTTTTATAAAAAATGTACCATACTAACCTATTTGACGGCTAGGCCATGAATTCCTTTATTGCCGCGGAAAGATGCCCGCGGATCTCCGCGGCGACCTCTTCTTTGCTACGCGAAGCATCGATCGTTTTGATCCGCTCCGGATACATCCCGGAGATGATTCCATAGCCTTCCCGGACTTTCTGGTGAAATTGCAGGCTCTCCAGGTCCAAACGGTTCACTTCCCGCCCCGCTCCGGCGGCGATTCGAGCCAATCCGGCTTCCGGTTCAATATCGAGGTAAAAGGTGAGATCCGGAAACCGTCCCTTGGTGGCAAAAAGGTTGATCTCCAGCACTTCATCGATACCCAACCCACGTGCGTACCCCTGATAGGCCAGGCTGCTATCCACAAACCGGTCGCAGAGAACGGTGACTCCGCGCTCCAGGGAGGGCTCTACCTTCTCCGCCAAATGTTGCCGCCGGGAGGCAGCGTACAACAACGCCTCGGTTCGCGCATCCATCGCCGTGTGCTGCGGATTCAAAATAATCTCGCGGATTTTCTCGGCAATTTCAATGCCGCCAGGTTCCCGCGTCGAAATAAACGGCACGCCGTGTTCCTCTAATGCCAGCTCCAATTCTCGCATGACGGTCGTTTTGCCGGAGCCATCCCCCCCTTCGAGCGTAATGAATAATCCTTTGGCTTGATGATTCATCTGGTTCGTTCCCTGCTTTCTTCTCGAAAAATCATGTACAAGTATATGCTCGGCTTTACCTTTTCTTGACTTGAATCGTTTGCAGCCGCGGGTCGGCCGGACCCTGGCACTTGGCTCCGGAATCCCGCAGCATCCTCAGCCGCTCCTTCACCGTCTCGGTGATGGTTTCCCCAGGGTAGAGCAGTGGAATGCCGGGAGGATACGGGATGATCATTTCCGCCGCTTGCCGGCCGAGGCTTTCTTCGATAGTAACCACCTCGATCTCCGCCGGAAGCAGAGGTGCAAGGCCAAACGGGACAGGCTCGGACACTTCCGACCAACGGTCCTCATCGTCTGTAATGTTCCACGTGGAAAGTTCCCCGCTCTCTACCGTATGGGGACCGAAGCCGGCACTCGCCGTGCTTCCCGGCAGATCGGTTTCGGTGATCCGCTCCAGCGCTTGAAGCAACCGTTCAGCATCCGCTTGCGTTGTCCCCGGGCCAAGCGCAAGAACGACATAGCGATCATCGCTCATCTCCGGCACACAACCCTCGGCTTCGAGCCGCTCCTGCAGTTCATACCCGGTGAGGGCTGCGGTTGCATCGATTATGACAAGTTTCAAAGGATCTTGGATAGTATATGCAGAAGCCCCTCCGCTGGCGCCCGGCGGTGCAACGACGCCGAAGCGCGGCAGATCGGCCAGGCCGCGCCGCAGATGCGCGGCCGCGGCGAGCCCGCCCTCGAAGAAGGCGGGGCCCCCGCTCCCCAGCAGGCTTCGGCTCAGATCGAGCGAAGCCATGATGGGGTAGGACGGGCTGGAGCTCTGCAGCATCGCCAGCCGCTGACGCAGCAGCGCGCGGTCGAGCAGCCCGCCCTGCACGTGCAGCATCGCGCCCATCGTGAGCGCGGTCAGCATCTTATGCGTCGACTGCACGACGCCATCGGCTCCCGCGGCCAACGCGCTCTCCGGCAGCGCCGGGTGCTGGCCGAAATGGGCGCCGTGCGCCTCGTCGACGAGCAGCGGCACCCCGTGCGCGTGGCACAGCTCGGCCAGCGGCCGCAACGGCGCGCCCATCCCGTAGTAGCTCGGGTGCGTAAGCAGCAGCCCTTTCGCGCCGGGATACCGGCGCAGGGCTTCCCGCACCGCGGCTTCGCTCGGGATGGTTGCCAGCCCGCTGCCGGCATCCAGCTGCGGCGCCAAGAACACCGCGTGCGCGCCCGCCAGCATCAATCCGTGAATGACGGATTTATGCACGTTCCGCTGCACGAGCAGCACATCTCCTGGAGCGGTGCACACGCTCAGGATCAATCCCAGGTTGCCGGCCGTGCTGCCGCCAACCAGAAAAAACGTCTCCTCCGCCCCAAACTGGGCGGCGGCCAAACACTGCGCCTCGCGGATGACGCCCTCGGGATGATGGAGATCATCCGTTCCGGTGATTTCCGTAACGTCGATTTCCATTACGCGCGCCAACTCTTCCAACGCACTCGTACGGTCATCACCGCGTAAAGCCTGTCCATTTTTATGCCCCGGCACATGAAAGGAAACGTCCCTTTTCTCCCGGTATCGCATTAAGGCCTCATATAAAGGGGCCCCTAGCTTTCGTTCCTCTGCCATTTCTATGCTTAATCCTTCCGACTCTGGTTTTCCGTAGGGTTCAAGGTTTATCGCTATTGCATCCTTCGCTCCATTTTACCGCTATTCCGCCCGGTAGGGCAATATAAAAGGACCCGCTCCCGATATGAACAGGTCCCTTTAACCGGCGATGTTATGCATTTTTTTGCACCCAGATCTGCTTCATTTGATGAATGAAGAAATGGTATTTCTCCTCCTGCACGTCGGTGTGCACCATCTCCGCTTCGCAAGCGTCGCAGATAAATTCCGATACGATATGAATGCCCTCGGTTTTTGGCTCCCCGCAAATAATGCAAGTTCTGACGCCCAGCTCATCCATGCCCGATCCCACCTTGTCTTTTTTACTATCAGTATGACACAGATTCTACTATTTTAAACCTTTTCATAGTCCGCTTCCTACTTTATCTTATGCCGCCGGCCTGAACGCGGTGTTTGTACGCGACGTCTTAAATATTCTTTGTTTTATCCGATATAGTAAGAAGAGCTTGCCTGCTTTTTTTCGCGTGAGCCGAAGTGAATTGGAGGAGGATCGAACGCTTGATGTCCGCCGAAACCGAAACGAATGCGACGTTTTACCATTATACGCTGCTCAAAAAGAAGGTTTTGCCGAAGTCGCTCATCCACAGCTTAGCCATACTCCCTGTCATCTGGCTGGCCGCAGAGATGGTTTTTATATCCTGGACCAGCATCTTTTTCTTCCTGCTGGCCATTCCGGTCATTTTGTGGATCCAATACGTGATTTCCCGCTCCGTGCTGATGATCGTCAGCCACTCCTATCGCAAGCGCTGGAGATTTTCCCGTCAAATGCCGTGGATCGGTTATATGCCTGATCAATACATCGCTTACCCTGTATATCGGCGAGTTCACTTTCATTCGGCCTGGATCGGTTGTTGCGTAATCGGCATTTTGATCCCCTGGTCGCCGGTTTCCTTTGTGCTTTCTTTGTTTTTCTGGCACCTCTGGCTGATGATTCCACGCTTTATCGTGCTGGCCACCTTACGGGGACAACGCAAAGACGGAATGATCAAAATCACCGGCCTTGAAATCGCCTATTACATGCAATGACCAAAAAGCCTGCTCCCTGCAGCTATTGCAGAGTTCAGGCTTTTTGCTTGTTTGCTCGCTCAAGTACCGGCTTGTCCGGTAACGGGCGTTTGCCTTCTTATCCGAAGTCCTTGCGTCAAGGACTGCTTTCCAAACCTTGAATGACCGTTTTTTCTTCCTTTTTGGGGACCAAAACCGTAAAAGAGTCATCGTGGAGCGTCAACTGCACGATTTGCTTCCCTTTTTCATACACTCGGGTGGTGCCGGTGCTTTCCTCCGTTTTCTCCTTCCATCCCCACTCCTCGATCACCTTCTGATAAGCCTCGGGGATTTCGCTGCTCTCTTTGAGTCCGGTTAACTTATAATGCACATAGTCCATCTTAGAGTTATTAAGAGCCGTTTCCGTTTGATTGGCCTCTTTGGGGACGGGAAAATTCTTCTCGACCGTTGCTCCCACAAAATCCGTCCACGAAGGCTCGGAAGATGCACAGCCTGCGATGACTACCATCATCATCATCAAGACTCCCCACATGAAGCATAAGGATATTCTTATCCCTCTTCGCCGCATGATCCATTCCTCCTTACCCTGCCTATATACTGAAAAAACTTCCATGTTGTCATTCTGATATAGATTCCGGATAGGCTAAATGCCCTAGATGCTAACATACCACTCTAATTATAACGGGTGTCGTATCCATGTCGGTAACAAAACGGTTACATTCCATTTGGTAGAAACTGAAAATAACTCAGTGATTTTCTGAAAATCAATAAAATTTATGTCAGTTTTAAGTTATCTTATATTACATAAAAAATGTCTTAATGAATTTTTATTAATGAGAGCAATCGCGAGGAAAACAGCCATCCCCCTCAAAAACCCTTCATGTATGCGTTTTATCAAGGCGGCATCCACATTGTCACTATATCTAACATGAAACTATGATAGTTCACATAAAACTTTCATTTCGCAGGGGAGAGGGGATTGCATATGAACCGATATCGACCACTATTGAAAAAAGCAAGCGGTTTTCTGCTGGCCTCCGTACTCGTCTCCGGGTTATGGACCGGTCCGATTCCGCAAGCCCAAGCCGCATCAACGGCTGCAGCCCCATCGCTTGTCACCGGCGATCAATTCCGTCAGTCGATGAAACAAGCCGCTGCCGAGGCCGGAGGCTCCTTTACGATGCCGGAGATCTCCAGTAATCGCGTGCTCCGCAGCCAAGTCGCCGTCTTGCTTCAACAGTGGCTGGGGCTGGAGAAAACATCCGAGCCCTTCCGCGACGTTCCAGATCAGTCGGCTTACGCCGGAGCCGTTGGGGCCGTCGTTAAAGCCGGACTCATGAAAGGGTATTCCGATACCTCATTCCTGCCCGCGGAACCGCTCACGGCGGATGACCTGGAACGTCTTTATGACCGTGTTCTCGGTTATTTGAAGCCCTTTGTGCTCCCAGAGGCCACGATATCCGAATTACAGCTGGCGATGGAACAAGGCAAACTGACTTCCAAGCAGTTAGTCCAGATGTATCTCGACCGCATCGCCAAATACGATGATCAAGGAATCTCTCTGAAGGCCGTCTTAACGATCAATCCAGAGGCGCTGCATATTGCCGAAGCGTTAGATCAAGAGCGGGCCGACAAGGGCTCGAGAGGTCCGCTGCACGGGATCCCGATACTGGTGAAGGATAACTTCGATACCTCCGACATGCCTACCACGGCTGGTTGCCTTTGTCTGCAAGACTCCGTGCCCGATCAGGATGCCGATCAAATCGCTAAGCTCAAAGAAGCCGGTGCCATCATTCTAGGCAAAACGAATCTGCACGAGTTTGCCTTTGGCATTACGACCTCCAGCTCGTTGGGCGGTGAAACGAGAAACCCGTACGCTCCGGACCATTATCCCGGCGGCTCCAGCGGCGGTACTGGAGCGGCCATTGCCGCCAACTTCGCCGTTGCCGGACTCGGTACGGACACCGGTGGTTCCATCCGCATTCCGTCCAGCTTCAACAGCCTGGTCGGTATCCGGCCGACGATCGGCTTATCCAGCCGGGATGGCATTATCCCGCTCGCCCTAACCCAGGACGTTGGCGGTCCGATCGCCCGTACGGTCGAAGATGCGGCGATTCTGCTGGATGCTACGGCTGGCTATGATCCGGATGATGTCGCAACCGCCTATAGCGTTGGCCGTATCCCGGATAGCTATACCCGTTTCCTTGATCCAAGCGGATTAAAAGGCGCACGCATCGGCGTAGCGACAGAGCTTTTCCCAGAAGGCAACGACCAAGAGAAGGCGGTCTCCGGCGTGGTTTCAAACGCCGTCCATGAGCTAGAAAGCCTTGGTGCGACGGTTGTTAATATTAAGATTCCCCATCTGGCGGAGATCAACAAGTATCCCAGCCTAAGCGGTTACGAGTTTAAGTTTCAACTGAACGATTATCTGAAAGAACTAGGCGAGGACGCCCCTTACCATAGCCTCGCTGAAATCATCGCCTCGGGAGAGTATGATAAAACGCAAGAACAATCCATGAAAGCACGTGAAGCCCGAGAATCCTTGGATACCCAGGAGTATAAGGATATCGTGCTAAAGCGCACCAGTTTGACCCGTGAATCTCTCTTGAAGGTGATGGCGGACAACAACCTCGATGCCATTGTCTACCCGACAAGCACCCAACCGCCGGCGTTAATTGGCGAGAGCCAATCATCCGGAAACAACAATCGTCTGAGTCCGTTTTCCGGATTTCCGGCCATCACGGTACCGGCAGGATTTACGCCTGACGGTCTGCCGGTTGGGATCGAGTTCCTGGGCCGTGCTTTCGACGAGGGCACGTTGATTAAATTCGCCTATAGCTTTGAACAAGGCACCCATCACCGCCATGCCCCTAGATTGACGCCATAATCCTTCTTTATAGAGCACTGCCGGATTAACGGTAGTGCTTTTTTCTTTACGTTTTAGAACACAGGTATCTTGAAAACAATTCCTGCAAAAATACAGTTTTTTGAGCGCATGCCTGCCGATTTATCAAAATGCCTGCAAAAACGGCTAGGCCCCCTAAATCCGGAGTCCTGCCCTACAATGCTTTTGTAGACTTAGCTTTGTATATTATCTCGCGTGTTTACATCGATTTATGGAACTTTGAGGTATCATCTAGCGTCTTGACCCATAACGAAAATCTCATCGGTGCCATACA
>NZ_JAKSXN010000067.1 GCF_022427145.1 Paenibacillus timonensis | reverse complement strand
GTATCTGGGGGCAAAAGACATGGTATGATGTTACTGTGCTCGTGTCTAACCAGCTCAAATAAAGGATGATTGGGTTAATGAGTAAACGAATTTTGATTGTCGACGATGATGAAAAAATCGCAAAACTGATCGAGATATATTTAACGAACGAAGGATACGAAGTGCTGAGGGCGGAGGACGGCTTGCGGGCGCTGGAGATCACCGAACAGGACGAGGTGGATTTGGTGATCCTTGACGTGATGCTCCCCGGGCTTGACGGTATCTCCGTCTGCATGAAGATTCGCGAATCGCATACGACGCCGATCTTAATGCTGAGCGCCAAGGATGGCGACATGGACAAGATTACCGGGCTGATGACCGGAGCGGATGATTATATGGTCAAGCCGTTTAATCCGTTGGAGCTGGTCGCGCGCGTAAAATCGCTGCTGCGCCGCTCTTCGTATGCGGCACAGCCGTCTGGGTCGCCGCAATCGCCGCAGGAACATATCATCAAAATCGCTTCGCTTGCGATCGATAAAGAGACGCACACGGCAACGGTGGACGGCAACCCGCTGAAACTAACGCCGATCGAATTCGGTATTTTGCATTTGCTGGCCAGCCATCCCGGGCGAGTGTTTGGTTCCGAGGAGATCTTCGAGCTGATCTGGAAGGATAAATACCTGGACAGCAGCAATTCCGTCACGGTGCATATCAGCCGTCTCCGGGACAAGCTGGAGAAGGAGATGGACGGGGAGAAGCTGATCCGTACCGTGTGGGGGGTCGGCTACAAACTTGAAAGCTAGTCTGCGGTTTTTGGCTTGGTTGTTTTGGACGATCGTCGCCTCGTTAATCTCGCTGTTCCTGCTCATTTTGCTGGCGCGTTTATTTTTCTTCTTCTTTCCTAGCATGACGGTATACAACGTGGTGTTATGGATCAACCGAAACATCGGTTTCCCGGAAGCGTATTATTTGACCGGCGTACCGATCCTCATGTTGTTTTCCTTGTATTTTTACCGCCGCAGCCTCCGCCGCCAAGAGAAGAAATACCTGGAGCTGCTGATTGAGGAAGTCCATAAAATCGAAGCCGGTTCCGTGCGGAAAATTCCCGTGGAGAACGTCGGCCAGCTCGGCCAGCTCGCCACCGACATCAACCGGATGGTCGATCGGCTGGTCACTTCGATTGAGGACGAGCGGCGGGCGGAGCAAACAAAAAACGAGCTGATCACCAACGTATCCCATGATTTGCGCACGCCGCTCACCTCGATTACCGGATATTTGGGGCTGATCGAGGAGGACCGGTACCGCGACGAGGTCGAGCTGCGATATTACGTCAGCATGGCCTACGAAGAGTCGCTGCGGTTGAAGCAGCTGTTGCAGGACCTGTTCGAATATACCCGGATGCAGAACAAAGAGATGAAGCTGCAGATCACGCGGATCAATCTGGCGGAGATGCTCCACCAAATGG
This sequence comes from Paenibacillus timonensis, assembly GCF_022427145.1. GTDB lineage: Bacteria > Bacillota > Bacilli > Paenibacillales > Paenibacillaceae > Fontibacillus > Fontibacillus timonensis. The sequence goes on along the minus strand of NZ_JAKSXN010000067.1, from coordinate 25,236 downwards.
CGGCCCATTTCGGCTGGCAACTGCAGGAGAACGGCATGGAATGCCGGCTGTACCTGCAGGGGCCGCTGTACGTTCAAGCGGACGGGGACAAGCTTCGCAGGGTGTACGAGAACCTGATGACCAATGCGATCCGGTATGGTCATGACGGCAAATATTTGGACATTCGCGGCTGGCAGGAAGGCGAAGAGATCGTTACGGAGGTCGTCAATTACGGCGACCCGATTCCGACGGCGGATTTGCCGCATCTGTTCGACCGCTTCTACCGCGTCGAGAAGTCGCGCGCTTCCCAGACGGGGGGCTCCGGCATCGGCTTGGCGATCGCCAAGCATATCGTCGAATTGCATCAAGGGGCGATCTCGGCGGACAGCAACGAATACCGCACCGCGTTTAGGGTCCGTTTACGCCGGGACGGCGCTTGAATACCAGCTAGATTCGCCCATGACGCCGAAAGGCGTCTTTTTGTTTAACGAAAACGCAGTAAATTCTTAAGGAAAACTTAACAATTTCTTAGTCGGGACGCAAACTCTGTTCGGCATAATGGACGAAGCAAGGCGAAGATAAAGACAGCCTTGCCCTGAAAGCCGGGAGAAAGTGAGGAATCAATTGATGAAGACTCGTTCTATGGATTTGCTATACCGCGAATATAAAAATGACGTATTTCGATATTTGTATAGTATGTGCCGCAACTCGCATATCGCCGAGGATTTGATGCAGGAGACGTTTTGCCGGGCGCTGATGCACCTTAATGAGGCGGAGGGGAAAAGAGCCAAAGCCTGGCTGCTTCGCGTCGCTCATAATGCTTATATCGACTTGCTGCGCAAGGAGAGCCGTTCCTCGACTTATGAGAATGAATTTTTTCACCGCTACCCGAGCGACGATACGCCGGAGAAATCCGTGCTTGGCGAGGAAAACCGCCGGGAACTGTATGCACAGTTGTCCCTGCTACAGCCGAACCAGCAGCATGCAGTGCTGCTGTATGATGTACATGGATTCTCTTATCAGGAATCGGCGGATCTGATGGGCATTTCCTTATCTCATTTCAAAATCCTGTTGTACCGCGCCAGACAGAAGCTGCGCCGGTCTCGGGAAACGGCCTAATCCTACTTATATGATCAACATGAGGCTGCCTTCGGGTGGCCTTTTACGTTTGTTCTCTGTTCATATCGGCGCTTTTGATGTAGGATATTACCAGAAATCGCCTGAACAAAAAGGAGGACTCGTCTCATGTCTACTTTGCCTAATCATCTGCAGGAAACCGTAACGTTAAATAACGGGGTTCACATGCCTTGGCTGGGGCTTGGCGTCTTTAAGGCCAAAGAAGGCGATGAAGTGGTGCAAGCCGTCAAGTCGGCCATCCGCCATGGATACCGCAGTATTGATACCGCTTCCGCTTACCGCAATGAAGAGGGAGTTGGGCAAGCCGTCCGGAGCGCGCTGCAGGAGAATAACCTTCGGAGGGAAGATGTGTTTATCACGTCGAAGGTCTGGAACTCGGAGCAGGGGTACGAGACTACGTTGAAGTCTTTTGACGACAGTCTGAAGCGGTTGGGGCTCGACTATCTGGATTTGTTCCTGGTGCATTGGCCGGTGAAGGCGAAATACAAGGACACCTGGCGGGCGCTCGAAAAAGTGTATGCCGAAGGCAAGGTGCGCGCGATCGGCGTCAGCAATTTCCAGATTCATCATTTGGAAGACCTGTTGTCCGAAGCGAAGGTCGTGCCGGCCGTCAACCAAGTCGAGTTCCATCCTTACCTGACTCAAAAAGATCTGCTCGGGTATTGCCGGGAGAAAGGCATTCAGCTGGAAGCCTGGTCGCCGCTGGGCCAAGGTCATTTGCTGGAACATGTAACCTTGCAAGGGATCGCAGCTAAGTATGGAAAAACCGCGGCTCAGGTCATTTTGCGCTGGGATTTGCAGCTTGGCGTGGTTACGATCCCGAAATCGGTGAACGAAACGCGGATCATCGAAAATGCCGATCTATTTGACTTCGAATTGAGTGCAGCGGATATTGAGGCGATCGACGGGTTAAATCGCAACAAACGCTTCGGTTCAGACCCCGATAACTTCAAGTTCTAGATAGATACGATCATCGATTACAAGTCCATAAAGCGAGGTAAAGATGAACCAGACAACCGCCGTCAAAACGGCAAATCCCGCATTAACGGTGTATCCGATTCTGTTTGCGATCAGCACCGTGCATTTGTTAAACGATACGATGCAATCGGCGATTCCCGCCTTGTTTCCGGTTTTGCGCGAATCGCTGCTCTTATCCTACGGCCAAATCGGCTGGATTTCGTTCGCGATGAACATGACGGCCTCCGTGTTTCAGCCTTTGGTAGGTCTGTACTCGGATGTTCGACCCCGGCCCTACATCTTGCCGCTGGGGGTTTGCTTTACGCTGGCAGGCATCGTGATGTTGGCTTTTGCCCCAAGCTATGCGTTCATTCTGCTTGCGGTCACCTCGATCGGGCTGGGATCGTCGGTATTCCATCCCGAGTCGTCGCGCGTGGCTTATTTGGCGGCCGGTCCGAGGCGCGGGCTGGCTCAGTCCATTTTTCAGGTCGGCGGAAACATCGGGGCTTCATTAGGGCCGATCATGTCGGCTTTGATTTTTATCCCGTTGGGACAGACCAGCGTGGTATGGTTCGCCTTGGCGGCAGTCGCAGCGATCGTCATTCAGTTTTACGTGGCAAAATGGTACGGCGGGCAGGATCTGAAGCCGCGCAAGCCCCGCGCTGCCGGTTCGGCGGCCCCGGGGGGAGCCGTTCGGCCGAAGAGCAGCCTCAGCCGGGGGAAGGTCATGTTGGCCATCACCGTGCTGGTCCTGCTGCTGTTCTCCAAAAACGTGTATTCGATCAGCATCTCAACGTTTTATTCGTTTTTCCTCATGGACCATTATGGCGTAGCCAAGGAAACGGCCCAATGGTACATCTTCGCCTTTTTGGCCGCGGCGGCGGTCGGCACGTTTTTCGGCGGCCCGATGGCGGACCGCTACGGCCGGCGCAACATCATTTGGGTATCCATTCTCGGGACGGCGCCGTTTTCGTTGCTCCTGCCTTATGCCAATCTGTTCTGGTCGGGTGTGCTGGTCGTCATTGCCGGCTTTATCATGTCCTCTGCCTTCTCGATCATCGTCGTGTATGCACAGGAGCTGGTGCCGGGGAAGGTGGGACTTATCTCGGGCCTGTTCTTCGGCCTATCGTTTGGACTTGGCGGCCTAGGCTCCGCCGTGCTTGGGAACTTTGCCGATCAGGCAGGCATTTTGTTCATCATGCAGGTCTGCTCCTTGCTGCCGCTGATCGGCTTGCTCGCGGTGCTGCTGCCGAAGGATGAGGCCTTAAAGCAACAGGAGGCGACAAGCTGATGATATCCACGATAGCGGATGCGTCTAGCTTGCGTGAAGCGATTCGCCAGCAACCTGAAATGATGGCCGATTTGCGGCTCGTTGCCGATCTGGGTCTGCCTCAGGGCTGCATCGCAGCCGGTTATATTCGCAACTTTGTCTGGGACGTGCTTCACGGCTATGCCGAGCGGACGCCGTTGCACGATGTAGACGTTTTGTATTACGATCCGGTCTGTTTGGATGAAGAAGCAGAGAAAGCCTATGACGCCCGGCTTCGCGAACGGAATCCGCAGCTGAATTGGTCGGCGAAAAATCAGGCGCGCATGCATCTGCGTAATGGTACGGCGCCTTACCGCTCGGTCGAGGACGCAATGCAGCACTGGCCTGAGACGGCGACGGCGGTTGGCGCGCGCTTGAACGGTGCGGGAGAAGTCGAGCTGATTGCGCCTTTGGGTTTAACCGACCTTCTGGCGCTCCGAATTCGGCAGGGCCCGTATTTTCGCGATCACGCCGCGTTCCGGCAGCGGGTCAACGGCAAAGCCTGGCTCAGCCGCTGGCCGAGGTTGGTGTTGGTTGAGGAGGAGGAGAGGGCAATACGCACTCGCTCATGCGATGATCGGGAACCCTCGCCAAGTTCGAACGGACTCAAATGACGCTAATTTGAGTATTCACGCTTGAAATGGATGGATAACGGACTCCAGCGACCTTATATCCGAGGATTAGCTTCTTTCGTGACAATCCCAGGGTCAATAACGTCATTGGGGTCCGTTCGATTTTTTACAAGTACGAAATCGTCCGAATAAGGTCTGTGAGGTCCGTTTCATGGTAAAATTTGATTGTTAACGGTTTTGATCCATACATAGGGAGAGTAGGATGCATGAAGAACTCGAAAGGTTATTTCTATTATTTCGTTTGGATGCTCGGAGCGCTGGTTCTGATGTATTACGGAAATCAGTTTACCGACATGATGAATCACAAGACGCAAACGCTGGATAAAATCGATTACGGTTTGATCGGCAAAATCGTGTACGGGCTGGCGTTTGGTCTGTACTTAAGCTTCCTGAACGGATTCCCGAACCGGCGGAAGTTCCATCGCCCGCTGTTTGCGTTCGTATTTGTGCCGAGTTTCCTGCTTCTGATCTATCCGATCGTAACGATCTATGTCAAACAGATTTATATTGTAGGTTATTTCGAAATTGTTAGAGACCCGCAGTTGTTTTTCTTCGGTATGTTAAGCGCTTTGTCTTTGATGAAAAGCACGTTTACGACCCGTTAATAGGGAATTTTCCGGTGATGGAGGGAATAGGGAATGGCAAAAATCTTGGTGCTGGGCGGTTCACGTTATTTCGGCAAAAGACTGGTTAACCTGCTGGCAGGTTCAGGTTTGCATGATGTCACGGCGGCGACTCGCGGACAAACGGAGGTGCGTTTCGATGCGCCGGTCACACAGCTTCGTCTGGATCGAACCGACGAGAACTCGCTGCGAGAGGCGGCTGCGGCTGGACCCTGGGATATCGTGTACGATAACATCTGTTATTCGCCGGACGAAGCGCTGGCCGCGGTACGGGCTTTCAAAGGGCGCGTTGGGCATTATATCTTGACCTCCACCTTATCGGTATATCAGTTAGGCAAAGTGCCCTTGGCCGAAGCGGACTTCGATCCCTACGGTTATGAGCTGAAACTCGGGGATAAACAGGCTTTCGATTATGGGGAAGGGAAGCGACTGGCTGAAGCTGCTTTGTTCCAGCAGGCTGATTTTCCGGTGACGGCGCTGCGGATTCCGATCGTTTTGGGGCCGGATGATTATACGCGCCGGCTGCATTTTCATGTTGAGCATGTACAGCAAGGGCTGCCGATCGGCGTACCTAACCTGGAAGCGGCGATGTCTTTCATTACGTCAGCAGAGACGGCCAAGTTTCTGGCTTGGCTGGGGGAAACCGGGGTTACGGGGCCAATGAACGCCTGCTCGGATGGGAATATTACCATTGGCGGCATCGTCCGCTTAATCGAAAACATCACCGGAAAACCGGCTTTGATCGAGAGCGAAACGGCTCAGGAGCATCAGTCTCCGTTTGGCGTCCCGGCTTCATGGGTGATGGACAATACGAAAGCGCGGGAAGCCGGGTACCGGTTTGAGGCGCTGGACGACTGGCTGCCGGGGTTAATCCGGCACATTGCTGCAATTGGACAGAAGGAGTGACATTCGAGACATGTCTTTGGCAAATCGAACTATCATCGTAACGGGAGCGGGCCGAGGGATCGGCCGCGGCGTGGCGGAAGCTTATGCCCGGGAAGGCGCGTTCGTCGTGTTGGCGGAGCTGAATGAGGAAACGGGCAGAGCGGCGGCAGAGGCGATCCGCCAAGCGGGGGGCCATGCGCGATTCGTGCCTTGCGATGTACGGAAGGAAGCGGATATCGTTCGCTTAATGGAAACGGCCGAGCGCGAGCTGGGACGGATCGATATTCTCATCAACAATGCGGGAGTATCCCGGTTTAAATCAACTTATGAGCTCACGGTGGAAGAATGGGACGACGTGCTGAACACCAACGTGCGGAGTACGTTTCTGGCTTCCCGCGAGATGGCGAAAAGAGTGAAGGGGAGCGGCCGCGGCGGGGCGATCGTGAATATTTCCTCCACTCGGTCGATCATGTCCGAACCGGGTTCGGAAGCGTATGCCGCTTCCAAAGGGGCCATCGTGTCGATCACGCATGCGCTGGCCGTATCGCTTGGTCCGGATGGCATCCGCGTAAACTGCATCAGCCCGGGTTGGATCGAAACCGGGGATTACGGCGCGCTCCGCGAGATCGACCACGAGCAGCATCCGGCGGGACGGGTCGGAACTCCGGCGGATATTGCCCGGGCTTGCCTGTATTTGACTCACCCGGACAATACGTTCGTGACCGGCGCACATTTGGTGGTGGACGGCGGGATGTCGCGGAAGATGATTTACGAGCCCTAGTACGACGCGGTTAACCTATCCGCTTTATCCGATCCAACCGAGAATTGCCCCGCCCGCCGCTCCGGCAACAACCACTACCCACGGCGGCAGTTTCCAGAACATTAGCATGGCGAATAACAGCAAAGCGACGATGAAATCGCCGGTTCCCTGCACGGAGGACACCCAGATCGGATCGTATAAGGCGGCGAGCAAGATGCCTACAACCGCGGCGTTTACGCCCTGAAGCGCGTACCCCACCTTAGGGATGCCGCGCAGCCGATGCCAGAAGGGAAGTACCCCAACGACCAGCAGGAACGCCGGAAGAAAAATTGCGATGGTAGCCAGTATGGCGCCGGGGACGCCGTGGATGGACGCCCCCAGATAGGAGCCGAAGGTAAACAGCGGACCCGGAACGGCCTGAGCTGCACCATATCCGGACAGGAAGTCCGCTTCGCCGATCCAGCCCCGAGGGACGACTTCGCTTTGCAACAAAGGCAACACGACATGACCGCCGCCGAAGACGAGCGAGCCCGCACGGTAGAATACGTCGAACAGCTGCAGCCCGAGGTTCGGCCACCATCGGCTGACCAATGGCAGCAGCCCAAGCAAACCAACGAAGGCGGCCAGGCTTGCGACAGCCCAGGAGCGGCGGAGGCGGATGCCGTTTTGCGGCTCCTCGCCGGGGTGTGCAGGCGAAGCACCTGAGGCTGGGCTGCTGCGGTACAGCCATAAGCCGACCAGCGCGGACGCCGCGATGATCAGCACCTGCGTCAGGCCGATTGGCCAGAGCAAGGTGGCGGCGGCGGCCAAGGCGGCGATGGTCGCTCGACTGCGCCCGGCGGCGAGCTTCACGCCCATGCTCCACACCGCCTGAGCGACGATGGCGACCGCCGTGAGCTTCAGGCCGTGCAGCCAACCGCTGTCGGCAAGCGCCGTCCCTTGCAGCAGCAGGGCAAACAGCACAAGCACCACGGCGGAGGGCAGCGTGAAACCGACCCAAGCTGCCAAAGCGCCGGCTATACCGCCTCGGTACAGGCCGATGCCCATGCCAACCTGGCTGCTCGCCGGTCCCGGCAGGAATTGGCATAACGCGACCAGTTCGGCATATTTTTGTTCCCCGATCCATTTGCGTTTGTTCACATACTCCTCATGAAAATAGCCAAGATGGGCGATCGGTCCGCCAAAAGAGGTTAATCCCAGCTTGGAGGAGACGGCGAAGATCTCGAACATGCGGCGGAGCCGCCCGGAGTTCGGTTGTTCCATCGAAGTGGGGGTTACTTGATCAGACTGCAAGCAGTGCAGCTCCTTTCCATGTATCTACATGCGCCCAATGGCGTTTTTTTCCTCATCATATCATTTTATTGTTAACGGAGCGTAAGCATGAGACCCAGCGGGTGCTAAATAGAGCTACTCAAAATGAATCCTGGTGGTATAATTAGGAAAAGATGAATCGTTTTTCAAGGAGCTGTGGATGTGATAAAGCCAAATGTCTTCATTGGATCTTCAAGAGAAGCGATGGCGATCGCGAACGGGATCCATGCCCAAATCAACCGATACGCCCAGGTCACCCCATGGTATGCCGGCGCATTCGGAGGCAATGACTACACGATGGAGTCTCTTGAAAAACAACTCCGCAAGAATGATTTTGGAATTTTCATTTTTGCGCCGGACGACGTCGCTCTTTATCGGGGAAAATTTGTTTTGATCACCCGGGATAATACGCTCTTTGAAATGGGTTTGTTTTGGGGGAGATTGGGGCGGAGACGGGTGTACGCGATTATCCCCCAAGAGGTCAAAGAGAGTGAAGAACTTATCCCGGGGAAGAAAATATCGGAATATCATCTTCTATCCGATCTTCAAGGTTTAACTTTGCTGAGTTATGAGGTACGAACGGACGGAAACGATGAGGCGGCTGTAGCCGTAGCGTGCCAGCACCTGATCAAAGCCATTCAGGCCGAAGGCTATTACCAAGACCCGCGCGTCGATATTGCGAAATTGGAGTTGGAGCTGGAACGTAAACGCCGGATCCTGCATCTCTTCTGGACTTATAACAAGAATCTTTCTGCACCCGACGAGCAGGAGCGTTACAACTCTTTGAGCGAGGCCATTCGGACGTCGATCCTTCCACCTCCTGATTATCTCGTAACCGGCGCTGCACTCTGGAAAGCGCAAGGAGATGACGGGATCGGGCAAGTGGGCGGGAATGTCGGCAAGGGCAGGTTTTTCACCTTTCACGAAAATCAAGTCCGAGTAGAATCCGGGCAGCAGCCGATCTACGTGTTAGATGCGTTTTTAACCTCAAAATGGGCTTTTTTTAACCGGCTTGAAGTTGAACAGGTATACATCCTATGCTATCCTTTAGGTAAAGAACATGTTCTCTCGGTTCATTTTTCCGGCAGGCATAACTTGACCGAGGATCAGTTAGGGATCATCGTTTCGAATAATAATGAACTCTTGCGAACCATTCATTATATCCTTGGAGGGGATTCAGTATGAAGCGGAATCATTTGAAACGCAATCAGGGAGACGCCCCGGTTTCCAAAGCTTCAAAGCGTCCGTCCCCGTCGATGTTGATGGATGCGAAGAGCCCGAAGGGACGAAAGGCTCCAACTAGCCGTTCCAAAGGCATTCTCTATATTGGTCCTTCCGTCGAAGGTGGAGATAAGGAATACGTTAAGGTGCTCACGGGAGACGTGGATTTGAGAAAACCTTCCTTCGTTTAAACCTTGAGTCATCCCAAGCTCCCATGGTCATCATGGGGGCTTTTTTATCTGCATAAAATTTACTTCGGCCTTCGCCTATGCCAAAATGAAAGGGAACCTTTCCCGCTAATCTTAACAATTCAATGAAATGTACCCTCAGGAGGATAACATGATGCGCATCGGAATCATCGGACTCGGCGATATCGCGCAAAAAGCGTATTTGCCGGTCATTACGGCGAGGGAGGATATCGACCTCGTCTTTAGTACGCGAAATCAAGAGACCCTGTCAAGGCTGGCGGCAAAATACCGCGTCCCGGAAACGGCGGGCAACGTGGACGAGCTGGTGAAATCCGGCGTGGATGCAGCGTTCGTCCATTCGGCAACGGAGTCCCATCCGGCCATTGTGGAGCGGCTGATCGAGAACGGAATCCACGTCTACGTAGATAAGCCGATTGCTTACCAGTTCGAGGAGTCCAAGCGGCTGAGCGAGCTGGCTGAACGGAAAGGCGTGCTGCTCATGACCGGCTTTAACCGCCGGTTTGCCCCGATGAACGCGGCCTTGAAGGAGCAGCCGGACCGCCGGCTGGTGCTGTTGCAGAAGAACCGTACCCCTTCGCCGGATTATGCCCGCCGTTTCGTGCTGGACGATTATATCCACGTGGTGGATACCCTGCGGTTCCTGGCACCGGCTGAAGCCCGGAACTTCCACGTCTCAACCCGGGTTCAAGATGGGAAGCTGTACCATGTCACGCTCCAGCTGGAGGGTGAAGGCTTCACCTGTATCGGAATCATGAATCGCGACTCGGGGACCAACGATGAAATCCTCGAGGTGATGAGCCCCGGCCAGAAGTGGCGGGTGGACGGGCTGAACACGACCGAGCATTTTGCCGGCGGCGAAGCCAAACGTTCGACCTTCAAAGACTGGGATCCGGTATTGTATCGGCGTGGATTCGTGCAAATCATCGACCATTTCATCAACTGCGTTCGCGATGGTAAGGCCCCGGCTATCTCGCTGCAGGACTCGCTGGAAACCCACCGGCTGTGCGAGGAAATCGTGAAGAGCGCGGAGGCGAACGGCGCTTTGGCTTGGGAGCGGTCGCTTTGAAACATTACCGTCTCGAACAACGTAGAACAGGATAGCGAAACCATTCTAGCCGGAAGGCCGTTCCGGCGGTGAAGGAGGAAATTAGCTTGTTCGAGGATTTAAATGTGCGGATGGCGGAACTTAAAGAAAAAGGCCGGAACCAGGAGAAATGGCAACGGCGCCTCAAGGATCTGCAGCAGGAGCTGCCCGGACTGGAAGAAGAACGCAGCCGTTGGCAGAAAAGGCTGGCCGCAGAGGAAGAGGACGTCCGTAAGCTGTCGGCCATGACGCTGTCCAATTTGCTGGCTACCGTACTTGGCAACAAGGCCGAGAAGCTGGATCGGGAGCAGCGGGAAGTGTTGGAGGCGAAGGTGAGGTATGACGCCGCCGATGCGGCGGTTCGCGACATGGAGCGGGAAATTTCCGATATCGAGCGGAGGCTGCTAGATCTCGGTTCTTGGCGGAACGAGTACGAGCGGGTTTTTCAAGCCAAGGAACGGCAAATTCTAGAGGAGAATCAGGAGCTGCGGGACCTGGCTGAACGCGAGGCGGCCCTATCTGTGGAGCTCAAAGAGGTGAACGAAGCGGTCCGCGCCGGCCAGTCGGCTCTACATGACTTAAGCGCAGCCGAGGAAGACCTTCGTTCTGCCAAAAACTGGGGGACGTACGATATGCTGGGCGGCGGAATGTTGTCCACGCATATCAAGCACGGGCGGATTGATGAGGCGATGAGCCATCTCCATACGGCGCGGCAAAGCCTGCAGCGTTTCGAGCGCGAGCTCAAAGACATTGGGGCCAGCATTTCGACGAACCTGGAGATCGGCGGATTGTTGAAATTTTCCGATTATTTCTTTGACGATTTCTTCTCGGATTGGCTGGTGCAAGGGCGAATCAACGACAGCTTGGATCAAGTCCGGAACCAAACTTCGGCGGTAAGCGAAGTGCAACGCGAGCTGGAAACCGCCAAACGCAAGCTCGAGTCGGAACGCGCGGAAGTGCATCGCAAATATGTGCAAGCGGTGGAGCTGTACGCCTAAGGTTATACAGTTAAAGCTCAGGAACTTCAGGTTCCTGGGCTTTTTTTTGTAATACAAATGCGCCTCGGTGCAAATAGCTATAGGAAAATAGAGAAAGGGCGGCGGACATGAAGCGGACTTGGTGGAAGGAAAGCGTCGTGTACCAAATCTATCCGATCAGCTTCAAGGATTCGAACGGGGACGGTGTGGGCGATCTGCGCGGCATCCTATCGAAGCTGGATGATTTGCAGGACCTTGGGGTCGACGTGGTTTGGGTGTGTCCCATCTATCAATCGACCGGACATGATAACGGCTATGATATTAGCGATTATTGCCAAATCGATCCCGCCTTCGGCACGATGGAGGACTTCGACGAGCTGCTGGAGGGTCTGCACGCGCGGGGAATGAAGCTGATGATGGACCTGGTGCTGAACCACACCTCGGACGAACATCCCTGGTTCCTGGAATCCCGGCAGTCCACGGACAATGCCAAGCGGGACTATTATATCTGGCGGCAGGGGAAAAACGGCGGTCCACCAAACAACTGGGAGTCGTATTTCAGCGGCTCGGTCTGGGAGTATGATGAACGCACCGGCGAATATTACCTGCACTTGTATTCCAAGCACCAACCCGACTTGAACTGGGAAAATCCAGCCGTGATCCACGAAATGCACGATATGGTCCAGTGGTGGCTCCAAAAAGGCGTGGACGGCTTCCGGTTCGACGCGATCGCGCATATTGCCAAGACGAAAGGGCTGCCGGACGCGCACAATCCGCAGCAGATGCCGACGGTGCGGGCTTACGAGCTGTTCTCCAACCTCGACGACGTACATATCCTCCTGCAAAACCTGTATGATAACGTGTTGTTTTCCTATGACATTATGACGGTAGGCGAAACGTCCGGATTAGGCCCCGAGGAGGCGCTGGACTATGTGGGCGACGACCGCCGCGAGCTGAATATGACGTTCCAATTCGAGCATATGTTTCTGGATGCCGCATCTGCGGGCAGCGGAAAATGGGACATCGTTCCGTGGAAGCTGACGGACTTGAAGGAAGTCATCACCCGCTGGCAGACGGTGCTGCACGGGCGGGGCTGGAATGCCAACTATTTGGGCAACCACGATCAACCGCGTTCGGTTTCGCGGTTCGGTAACGATTCAGAGGAATACCGTGTCCTATCGGCTAAAATGCTGGCCACCTTCCTGCATATGCTGGAGGGGACGCCGTATATTTATCAGGGCGAGGAAATCGGGATGACCAACGCCGTGTTCGCATCGATTGAGGAGTATCGCGACGTGGAGACGCTCAATTTCTATGACGAGCAGCAACGAAACGGCGTCCCGGAGGCCGACATCCTGAGGGCGATCCACCTCAAAAGCCGCGATAACGCCCGAACTCCCATGCAATGGGATAACGGGCCGCAGGCTGGATTTACCACCGCAGAAGCCCCCTGGATCGGTATTAACCCGAATTACGATCGGATCAACGTTGAGGAAGCACGCCGAAACCCGGACTCGATCTATCACTACTACAAAGAGCTGATTCGATTAAGAAAACAGCATGCCGTGATCGTTTACGGCGAATACGGGCTGCTGCTTCCCGACCATCCGGAGATTTACGCGTTCACCCGTACGCTGAAAACCAGCAGGCTGCTGGTGATTTTAAACTTTAGTGCCGGCGATCCGGTGTTCGAATGGCCGGAGGAGGCCATGGAGCCGCGGGATATCGAACTCCTGATCTCCAATTACGCCCCGCAGGTTCACGAGGATCTGCGCCATTTGCGACTGCGTCCGTATGAAGCAAGAGTCTATTTGAAACGAACCTGATCATCTTCGTAAAATAGCGTAGTCTGCGGTTTCCTCGCATGCTACACTGAACACAGCAAGCGTTACGTTAATCGTTGAACGGAGGGGTAGGGCATGAAACGGATATTGGACTGCCGGGCATCGGATTTCCGGCGGATGGATCGCGAAGCCTTAAAAGGAGCGATGCTGGCGGCAGAAGGACGTACCGTGATCGCCGAAACAGTCGTTACGTCTCGCAGCCGCTGCTGCCGGAGCTAACCAACGCGGAGCTGGCGAAGGCCTTTGGCGCGGACATGATTCTGTTGAACGTTTTTGACGTGTTTCAGCCGCAGGTTCGCGGCATCGAAGCGCGAGATCTATTTGCGCCGGAAGTCGGCGGCGGGGAACAGAAGCCGGAGACGCTAAATCCGGTCACAGAACTAAAGCGGTTGACGGGGCTGCCGATCGGCATCAACCTGGAACCGGTTGACGAATCGGCCGAAGCGGTCGAGGCCCTGAACCAGCTGCCCGAAGGACGGCAGGCGACGGCACGGAGTTTAGCAGAAGCCAAACGGCTCGGCTGCGATTTCGTCTGCCTGACGGGCAACCCGAAAACCGGGGTGACCCATGAACGCATCTTGAAGGCGATCACCTTGGCCAAACGGGAATTCGGCGGTTTGATTCTGGCAGGCAAAATGCACGGAGCCGGCACTCGCGGCAGCGTCCTTGACCGCGAGTCGGCGATCGGGTTCGCCGAAGCCGGTGCGGACGTCGTCCTGCTGCCTGCCCCGGGGACGGTTCCCGGCGTACGCGAAGAGGAGCTGGCCCGGACCATCGCGGAAGTTAAGGCGAGGGGGGCACTGGCTTTAGCGGCCATCGGCACGAGCCAGGAAGGCGCGGACGAAGCGACGGTCCGGGAGATCGCGCTTAGCGCCAAACGGGCCGGCGCGGACGTATTCCACATCGGGGATGCGGGTTTCGCCGGAATGGCCGTACCGGAAAACATTCAAGCGTTATCGATCGCGATCCGCGGGCGGCGGCACACCTACGTACGTATGGCCGCTTCGCCGGTGAGGTAACGCCTATGCGCATCGGAGTCGTATCGGATACGCATATGCCGCGCCGCGGGGCGGAGCTGCCCGCGAAGCTGCGACAAGCGTTGAAAACCTGCGACCTGATTCTCCACCTGGGGGATTGGGTGACGATGGACGTCTATGAACAGCTCGCCGCATTAGCGCCGGTAGACGGGGTGGCCGGCAATAATGATCCGGTGGACATCATCCGCCGGTTCGGGCAGCATAAAATTCTTGAGCTGGGCGGAAGACGGATCGGGCTAACTCATGGCCATCTGCCCGGAGGAGGACATGGGGCCAGAGACAACGCCGAGCGCGTTTTTGCGGGCAAGCCGGTAGACGCCGTGCTGTTCGGCCATTCCCACAAGCCGTACCTTGCCGAAAGCGGGGGCGTGTTGTGGTTTAATCCCGGTTCGCCAACTGACAAGCGGCGGGAACCGAAATACAGCTTTGGCGTGCTTGAAATCACGCCTCAAGTGATCGAGGCCAGACATATTTATATGGATGCCAAAAAATGACTCGAAGTTGATCAAGAGCTGCCTTAGCAAGCCCGGGAACCGGTCGTGCTTAGGTTGGCTCTTTTTTGTTGACGGATAATTGACCACCATTTAATATAGGAATAATACTTCGTGTCCACGTTGGACGAATGGTTGTCCATTGACACTTTAATCCTTTTATCGACAAAAGCGTTAATCGGATCATGCTTTACTGCTCCATTCTTGCAGGGTCATCATTTATCATTTCATGAGAGAGAAAGGGGAAACGAAATATGAAGAAGAAGCTTGGAGTTTTACTTGCCATGTCGCTGCTGTTGGTGGGCGTGGTCGCTTGCGGCAACAACACGAACGGGAACGGGGGGAATGCAGCCAACGGAGGAAATGCTGGCGGCACCGGAACGGAGAACTCCGCGGGAGCGGGGAATGCAGCGGAGCCAACCAAGGATTCCTACAAAATCGCCATTTCGCAAATCGTGGAGCATCCTTCCCTGGATGCGACGCGGGAAGGATTTTTGGCCGCTTTGAAAGACGCGGGCATCGTTGAAGGCGACAATTTGGAGCTGGATTATAACAACGCGCAAGGAGATCCAACGAACAATACGACCATCGCGCAAAAAATCGCCGGCGAGAAGTACGACCTCGTCCTTGCAATCGCCACGCCTCCGGCGCAAGCCGTCGCGCAGCAGGTCAAGAATTCGCCGATCCTGTTCGCTGCGGTGACGGATCCGATCGATGCCAAATTGGTCGACAATTTGGATCATCCGGGCGGGAACATTTCCGGCGCTTCGGATACGAACCCGGAGGCGATTACCAAGCTGATGGACTTCATCGCCGCGAATTTCAAAGACGTGAAATCGGTCGGACTGGTCATCAACCAGGGCGAACCGAATGCGGTCGTTATGGCAGACCATGCAGAGAAGGCTTTGGACGCCCACGGCATCAAATTGGTTAAAGCCTCGGTTACCAATACATCGGAAGTCAAACAAGCAGCCGAATCGCTCGTTGGCCGGGTAGATGCGCTGTACATTACGCTGGACAACATGGTAGTCGAAGCGGTCAGCACGATCATCCAGGTCGCAAACGAAAACGATATTCCATTCTTCTCGAGCGACCGGGATACGGTGGAGAAGGGCGCTTTTGCCACGATTGGATTTAAATACTACGACCATGGCTACCAAGTAGGGCAAATGGCGGTGGACGTGTTGAAAAACGGCAAAAAGGTCGGCGACCTGAAAGTCACCGTGCCGGATAAGCTTGACTTGATCATGAACTTGAAAGCGGCGGCCGAACAAGGCATCGAAGTAACGGACGCCATGAAGGACCAAATCACGGACCAAGCAAACAATCTGATCGAATAGGCAGCACTCGCTCCTAATTTCTCGAGGAGGTACTCATCATGTTGAACTCGCTGCTCGGGGCGCTGGAATCCGGCCTGCTGTACGCGCTCATGGCGCTTGGCGTCTACATTACGTTCCGGATTCTCGATTTTCCGGACTTGACTGTGGATGGAAGCTTTACGACCGGCGGCGCCATCGCGGCCGTGATGATCACGGGGGGAAGCTCGCCGTGGATCGCCACGATCGCGGCTTTCCTTGGCGGCTTGGCCGCCGGGGCCATCACCGGCCTCATTCACACCAAAGGACGGATTAACGGACTGTTGTCCGGGATATTAATGATGATTGCGCTCTATTCCATCAATATGCGGATCATGGGCAAACCGAACGTAGGCTTGCTTGGGGAGGATACGCTGTTCAGCTCGGTGTCGCCACTGGTGTTCATGCCGATCGTCGTCATCGCCATCAAGCTGCTGCTCGATTTGTTCTTCCGTACGGAGCTTGGACTTGCGCTGCGCGCGACCGGCGACAACAAACGAATGATCCGCAGTTTCGGTGCCAACACGGACTACACCATCATTCTTGGGCTCAGTTTGTCCAACGGACTTGTGGCTTTGTCCGGGGCGTTGATCGCCCAGCAGTCCGGATTTGCCGACATCTCTTCCGGGATCGGGATGATCGTCATCGGGCTGGCCTCCGTTATTATCGGGGAAGCGATCTTTGGGGCGCGGACGGTGTTTTGGGCAACGCTGGCGGCGGTGCTCGGCTCGATCGTCTACCGGGTCGTTGTCGCCTTGGCGCTGCGGATCGAATGGCTGGAGCAAACGGATTTGAAGGTGATTACCGCCGTAATCGTCATCATTGCGTTAGTGCTTCCGACCGTGCAAAGAAACATGAAGCAGAAATCGATCGCCCGCCGGCGCGCCGCTGAAATCGCGCACACCCCCGGGCGCAAGAGCGTAGGGGGTGGGTTCTGATGCTGAAGTTAACCCAGGTATCAAAGCTGTTTCATCCCGGCACGCCGGACGAGAAAATCGCGCTGATCGATGTTAACCTGCATCTGCGCCCGGGCGATTTCGTAACGGTGATCGGCAGCAACGGCGCGGGCAAATCCACGCTGATGAACATGATCTCCGGCGTGATCAAGCCGGACGCCGGCGAGGTTCGCCTTGGCGGCGTCGACATCGGCCATCTCCCGGAGCATCGCCGCAGCAAGTGGATCGGCCGCGTTTTCCAGGATCCGATGGCCGGCACCGCGCCGCATATGACGATTGAGGAGAACCTGGCCATGGCCTTCTCTCGCGGAAAACCGCGCGGCTTTGCGCTCGGCGTAAACGCTAAGCGGCGAGGAATGTTCCAGGAGCAGCTGCGCCGGCTGGGCATCGGGCTGGAGAATCGGCTGCGCGCCAAGGTCGGCACGTTGTCCGGCGGGGAACGCCAGGCGCTCAGCCTGCTGATGGCGACGTTCACCGAGCCGCAGGTCCTGCTGCTCGACGAGCATACCGCCGCGCTGGACCCGGCCCGCGCCGAACTGGTGACGAAGTTGACGCAGGAGATCGTCAGCGAACTTAAGTTGACCACGTTGATGGTTACCCACAACATGGAGCAGGCGATCCGTCTGGGCAACCGTCTTATTATGATGGACGGCGGCCGCATCATCCTGGACGTGGACGATACAAAGAAAAGCGATTTGACGATGGAACGGCTGCTGGGCGAGTTCGAGCGTATCAGCGGCCACAAGTTGTCCGATGACCGCGTCATGTTGGGCAGTTAAATAACGCAACGCTTCAGGAACGCCAAGCGCGAGTAGGGTGAACGCCCCGTACTCGCGCTTTTTTGCGCGGTGTCCTACCGCGAATCGCGAACCCGCACGCTGCTGTCCCGGCGTATGCCGTCACGCAGCATCCAGCCGTGCAAAAACCATTCGAATACGCCCACAACCAGCGTAATCGCCAGCATTTCACCGAAGGATAACGTCCAATCCGCATTGGCGGCAATCGCCCACAGGAAGACGAAGACAAGCAGTGCATCCACGAGGGTCGCGACCATATTGTTCGTCCGCGGAAGGATGAAGAGATCCCCGAATAAATAGGCCAGAATGGACAACGCTAAGGCTGTCAGCAGCGCCGAAATGAACGAGGCGTTGCTTAAGAGCATCAGCATGGCGATAACAATAACCCCGTTGCCGAGGATTTTGACGAGAAATTTGTCCAAGTCCATCATCTCCTTGTTTTTATCGCTTAATTTCTCCTAACGGGGAGGCAGCTATTCACCAGCTTCTTTCTATCTAATCTCATATGACGCGGAAAGTGGGGCATCTAAATGACTCAATCGAGGGTTTATGATTGCTTGATCGTAGGGGGCGGTATTGCCGGATTGCAGGCGGCCATCCAGTTGGGACGGTATTCGGTTCACCAGGTGCTGGTCATTGACGCCGGTTATGGCCGATCCACGTTGTGTCGGCAGTACCATAACCTGCTCGGCTTCCCCGATGGCATTTCCGGCGAGGAGCTGCGCAGCCGGGGAAGGAGGCAAGCAGAGTCATACGGTGTGGAGTTTGTGTTGGACAAGGCGACCGGAGCCGAGAAACGGGAAGGGCAGTTTCGGGTCAACACGTCCAGCGGAAGGGAGTATGCCGGCAAAACGCTGCTACTAGCCACCGGCGTGCTCGATCGGTTTCCCGATGTACCAGGCATGATTCCAACGCTGGGGCTAAGCGTGTACGTCTGTCCCGATTGCGACGGATACGAGATCCAAGGCCGAAAAACGGCATTAATGGGCGCCGGCCGCACCGGCGCGGAGATGGCGCTTCTGCTGGCGGAACGTACCGGAGATTTAACCTATATCAATCACGAACGGACGAACGTTTCGCCGGAGCTAAGGCAGCAAATGGCGGAGCGGGGGATCCGCTACGAGGAAGGAGAAATCGCCGAGGTGAAGCACACTCAAGGCTTCATCCGCAGCGTGATTCTAAAGGATGGCCGAAGCTTCGCGGCCGAACGAGGGTTTATCGCTTTTGGCGGAAACGAAGTCCACTCCGGGTTAGCAAGCCAATTAGGCGTTACCATCGCCGGAAACCGGCATGTGGAAACCGACCCTCGGACGAAGCAAACGAGCGTGCCCGGCGTTTGGGCAGCGGGCGATCTCGGCTTTCATGCCGAACAAGTTAGCGTAGCGATGGGGGAAGGCTCAATTGCCGCAATTTGGATTCATAAAGCGTTAAGACCGTGCTATAATCAGTTGAACGGAGGGGATGCAGAGGATGATTCTTGAAGTAGCTCAACTACAGGTGAAGCCGGGAATGATGAATGATTTCGAAAGCAGCTTCCGCAAGGCTTCGAAACTGATTAGCCGGATGGCCGGTTATCTCGGACATGAGCTCCACAAATGCGTGGAGACGGAAAATAAGTATATCCTGTTGGTGAGATGGCAGTCGATCACCGCGCATGAGGTAGGTTTCCGTCAATCTCCCGAATACCAGGAATGGAAAGCGCTGCTTCATCATTTCTACGACCCGTTCCCAACGGTAGAACACTACGTGCATATCAAGCACGAAACGGACTAGGAGGGATGAATCATGGAACAAGCGATTTGGCGGCAGCTTGAATTCGTACGCGCGCAGACTTTAAAGCTGGCAAGATCGATTCCGGAAGAGAAGGCGTTGATTGTTCCGGCAGGTTTTCGCAATCATATTTTATGGAATTTGGGACATCTCGCTTTGGTCACGGACAAATACGCTTACTCATTTACGGGACGGACGCCGCGACTTCCGGCAATTTATCAAGAGCTATTCGCCAACGGAACGTCGCCGCTCGAATGGACCTCGGCTAGCCCAAGCTTCAACGACATTCTTACGGTGTTGGAAGCACAGCCCGAGCAGGTGAAAGCCGAATTATCCGGACAACTCGCGGAGCCGGTTCAGCCCTATTCGACTTCCAGCGGCTACCGGATCGAAACCGTAGGACAACTGTTGAACTTTACGACGTACCATGAAGGCATGCATTTTAGCATGATTAAGCTATACAACAAAATCATTTAAGGATCGTGAGCAGGTACATATGACGGAACATTTCGACTATACGATTGAAGATGCGACCCTCGCGGATTTGCCGGCTATCGTCGCGATTTACAATGAAACGATCGCCGGCCGCATGGTTACGGCGGATTTGGAGCCGGTCACGGTCGATGCAAGACGCGCATGGTATGACGAGCACTCTCCCGATTTCAGGCCGCTGTGGGTCATGAAATCCGAAGGTCGCGTGATCGCATGGCTCAGCTTTCAATCTTTTTACGGGCGTCCGGCCTACAACGGCACCGCAGAGATCAGCATCTACATCACCGAAGCATACCGGGCGCGCGGGATCGGCGGAATCTTAGTCAACGAAGCGATTGCAGCTTGTCCAAAGATCGGGGTTCATACGCTGCTTGGATTCGTGTTCGGTCACAACGACCCGAGTCTCAAGCTGCTTGGCAAATTCGGCTTCGAACGTTGGGCGCATTTGCCCCGCGTGGCCATTTTGGACGGCGTGGAACGGGATCTCGTGATCTTGGGGAAACGGGTTGCGGTTGAGGCGTAAAATGCGTTTGGGGAATGGGGAACGAATCTTTTGAACGAATGGATCAAGCAAATTACGGATTGGTTTTTGGAGACGACCCATCTGGGCGGTTATTCCATCCTCCTTCTTACGATCCCTCTTGCCGTCTTGCAGGGGATCTTCGGATTTTTTCCGTTTGCCACGATCGTGATGCTGCATATTTCCCTGCTTGGGATCATGAACGGTTTGCTGGCTAGTTGGATTGCCGGAACGGCGGCAGGTATGGTGGTATACCTGATGTGCAGGTATTTTTTTGCAGGGTGGTTTAACCGCAAGTGGATGGGCAAGCTGCAAAAATACGAGAAATGGCAAAAAGGGCTGGACCGCTATGGAGTGTGGGCAGTAATTTTTCTGCGTACGGTTCCGATCATGCCCAACAATCTGATTTCGTTTATGTCGGCGATATCCAATCTGAAGCTCAGGTCTTACACCTGGTCCAATCTGGTCGGAAATCTGTCAAGCATTTGGCTGTTTGGAATATTAAGCGCGTCAATCGTGTTTCCGGGGTTAAACCTACGGGATTTAATCCTCTCTTACGCGGCGTTTCTGCTTATTTTAGGGGTTGCCTTTATCCTTCGGAACCGCGCGATATCCAGGAAGAAAAGCGATATGACGCCTTAGCATGGATCGGGCGGTACCTTGGATAAGCTACAGAGAGAACAAGTTTGGATAGGAGGCGAACCGTTTGAACGTTCAGGAACAAGCCATATCTGGAAAACCCGCCTCGTCACGTCGAAAGCTGTTGTTTAGCGCCGGGCTCAGTTGGATGTTTGACGCCATGGACGTCGGCATCATTTCGTTTATTGCCGCCGCGCTTGCAGTGGAGTGGAGCCTGACGCCGCAGCAAACCGGTTTTTTTACAGCGATTAATTCGGTGGGGATGGCCTTTGGCGCGGCTATAGCCGGTTATATGGCGGACAAGTTTGGCCGTAAGTCGGTGTTGCTGTGGACGCTGCTGATTTTCTCCATAGCCAGCGGGTTGTCGGCCGCCGCTACGAGTTTTGCCTTGCTTTGCGTGCTGCGTTTTATCGCCGGGTTTGGCCTTGGCGGGGAACTGCCGGTCGCTTCCACGCTGGTATCCGAATCGGTGCCTGCCCCGGAACGCGGGAGAGCCGTCGTCTTGTTGGAAAGCTTCTGGGCCGCGGGCTGGATCGCATCCGCGCTGATCTCCTATTTCGTCATCCCGGATTATGGATGGCAAATGGCTTTTATCATTGGCGCCGTACCCGCGTTATATGCGTTATATTTACGCAAGTCGATCCAGGATCCCGTCCGGTATAAGGAACAGGCCGGGCAGAGGAAAGGGCAAGGCCCTTCCTTCGGCGAAAGGTTCAAGTCGGTTTGGGCTTCCCCGCACCGCCGCTCGACCGTGATGCTCTGGATTCTGTGGTTTACGGTCGTTTTTTCGTATTACGGCATGTTTTTGTGGCTGCCTTCGGTTATGGTGCTGAAAGGCTTCAGCCTGGTCAAAAGCTTCGAATACGTTCTGATCATGACGCTGGCGCAATTGCCGGGGTATTTTACGGCCGCGTATTTCATCGAGAAGTTTGGCCGCAAATTCGTACTGGTGTTGTATTTGCTGCTTACCGCGGTGAGTGCCGCCTGGTTTGGGAACGCGACCAGCGAAGGTATGCTGGTCGCCGCAGGCATTTGCTTGTCATTCTTTAATCTTGGAGCCTGGGGCGGCATGTACGCCTATACGCCGGAATTGTACCCGACCCGGGTGCGTTCGACCGGCGTTGGCCTGGCGGCTTCGTTTGGCCGAATCGGCGGCATTATCGCCCCGTACCTGGTAGGAACGTTGGTTGCCCGGGAATTCGCTATCGGCGGGATCTTCTGGATGTTCTTCGTGACGATTCTGATCGGTGCGATCGCCGTATTCTGGCTGGGGACCGAGACACGGGGGAAGGAACTGGCGGATTAAAAAACAGCAAATTGCTGCGGAAGCGCAACAATTTGCTGTCATTCAACCGTTTAATGCCTAGAAGGTATCCAGGGATTCCCCCGGTTTCAGGGCATGTCCCTGAATGCCGATTCGCGCAAGCTCTGCCGCGAACCGTTCGCCGTCTTGAGCGATGGCGTCAAAGGTGTTGTAGTGTACGGGTACCACGTGTTTGGCACCGATCCATTCGGCTGCGGTCAGGGCATCCTCCGGTCCCATCGTGAAATGGTCTCCGATCGGCAGGAATGTCAGATCGATCGTCCGGCGCGAGCTCACCAGCTTCATATCGCTGAATAAGGCGGTATCGCCGGCATGATACAACGCAAATCCGTCCAAGTCGAGCAGAATGCCCGCCGCCACGCCGAGGTATAAGTTAACGCCATCTTGGTTTACGGACGAGCTGTGCAGCGCCGGCACCCACTTCAACTTCCCGAAGGGGAACGAACGGGATCCGCCGAGGTTCATGCCTACGGTTTGCAGCCCGGCGCCAGCGAAGTAATCGGCCAGCTCAACGATGGCGATGATCGGGGCGTTGTTTCGCCGGGCGATGCTTTCCGCATCTGCGATATGGTCGGAATGACCGTGGGTCAGAAGGACATAATCGGCTTGAATGTCATCGGCCGCTGCTGCGGCCGCCGGATTCCCGGTGAGAAAGGGATCGATGATCAGCCGATGTTTGCCCGTATCCACCTGGATGCAGGAGTGTCCCCAATAAGTAATTTTCATTCCCATCACCTCTTATGGAAAAAATATCCTTCCCGTTTATTATAGCCGCTCTGGACAGGCAAGTCACATCTTGCGAAATGAGGCGCTGCATAAACGCATAGAATTTCCATATGATTGGGATGTGGCGTGCGTTTGCGGTACGTTTGAAGCTTTTCGATTCGGGTAATCTTAATTGACAAACTTTATTATTCGGAAGGAAGGACCCAGATTGAAAATCATCATTACGCAAAGTGAAGCGATGGAAAAGGGAATTTGGCCGCAAGTCAGAGCTTCGTTTGGGTTGACGAATGAGGACGAGGTTTGGGAGCAGGAACAATTTATCCTTACCGAGGAGCAGGCTCGCGAGTGGGGACTGATCCGGTAAAGGAGCTTTAGGCAAAAAGGAGGAATTTGACGTGAAAATCGAAGTGTGGTCGGATTTTGTCTGTCCGTTTTGTTACATCGGCAAACGTCGTTTGGAGAAGGCGTTGGAATTATTTGATTACCGGGATGAAATCGAAATTGTATACCGCAGCTTCGAGTTGGATCCCGGCGCCCCCAAGGATACGGAATCAAGCATCCACGAATTATTGGCGGTAAAATACGGCCTCAGCCTGCAGCAGGCGCAGGAATCGAACCGCAATGTGGCTCAGCAAGCTCGAGCGGAAGGGTTGACGTATAACTTCGATACCATCGTACCGACGAATACGTTCGACGCTCACCGATTGGCGCATTATGCCGGGCAACAGGGCAAAGCCAAGGAAATGAATGAGCGCTTGTTCCGGGCGTATTTTACGGATTCCCTGCACATCGGAGAGCAGGAAACGTTAGTGCGTTTGGCCGAGGAGGTTGGCCTGGAAGGTTCCGCGGTTCGGGATTTGCTCGAGCAAAACGCCTTAGCCGACGAAGTCCGCGAGGATGAGAATGAAGCGAGACGGCTTGGCATTCGCGGCGTCCCTTTCTTCGTGCTGCGCGGCAAGTACGCGGTGTCCGGTGCACAGCCGTTGGAAATTTTTCAAGGCGCATTATTGCGAGCTTGGGAGGATCGGGAGTAACCTCTGTCGAATAAGAAGAATAGAGGAATGCAAAAAACGCTGATCCTCGGGGATCAGCGTCTCGTTCCATGAACATAATAAAAAAATAAAACTTGTATAACCTAATGAACTGTGGTAAAATGACGGATAGCCACTCACGAAACATTCACGCAATAATCTCCTCAATAATAGCATAATACCAATCATTTGTCAAATGGAGATACAGGTTTTAGAGATATAGAATGGTTTTCGCATTTTTTTCATTTTTTAGGGTGGGGGTCTGGAAGATGACAGAGGACTTGAAGCATAACGAAATGGAATACACCGACGATCTGACGTTACCGCCAGGGATTAAAATCGACGACCCGGTAAGAATGTATTTGAAAGAAATCGGACGGGTGCCTCTGTTATCCGCTGAAGAGGAAATCCAGCTTGCGCAGCGTATCGAGAACGGTGACGAGGAAGCGAAGCGTCGTCTTGCCGAGGCCAATCTCAGGCTGGTCGTGAGCATTGCCCGCCGTTATGTCGGGCGAGGAATGGTCTTTCTGGACTTGATTCAGGAGGGCAATATGGGCCTCATTAAAGCGGTGGAGAAGTTCGATTATTCAAAAGGATTCAAGTTTAGTACCTACGCCACTTGGTGGATTCGTCAAGCCATCACCCGAGCGATCGCCGACCAGGCCAGAACGATCCGGATCCCGGTGCATATGGTGGAAACCATCAATAAGCTGATCCGCATTTCCCGGCAACTGCTTCAGGAGATCGGGCGCGAGCCTACGCCGGAGGAAATCGCCAAGGAGATGGATTTGACTCCGGATAAGGTGCGCGAGATCATGAAGATCGCGCAGGAGCCGGTATCGCTGGAAACGCCGATCGGGGAAGAAAACGATTCGAACCTGGGCGATTTCATCGAGGACCACGACGCTCCGGCACCGGCGGAAGCCGCGGCTTATGAGTTGTTGAAAGAGCAACTTGAGGAAGTATTGGATACGCTGACCGAACGCGAGGAGAATGTATTGCGGCTGCGTTTCGGCATGGATGACGGCCGGACGCGGACGTTGGAAGAGGTAGGCAAGGAGTTTGGCGTCACCCGGGAACGGATCCGCCAGATTGAAGCGAAGGCGCTGCGCAAATTGCGGCACCCGAGCCGCAGCAAGCGGCTGAAGGATTTTATGGAATAACATTGTA
>NZ_JAKSXN010000066.1 GCF_022427145.1 Paenibacillus timonensis | reverse complement strand
TAAAAGGTTACAAATTCCTCCGGTTATGGTTTCCAGCGGAAGGGTACGGCGACCCTAAAACTCGAACCTTTTCCAAGCTCGGAGGTCACGGTGATCTCTCCTTCATGAATATCCACGATTTTCTTGACGATCGAAAGTCCAAGCCCGCTTCCCCCGCTGCTGCGCGTGCGGGATTTGTCGGCTTTATAGAATCGTTCGAAGATATGGACCAAATCCGGATTAGACATGCCGATCCCGTTATCCGTAACCGTGACCACCGCCCGATCCGCATCGGTCGTCAAGGAAATCCCGATCTCCCCGCCTTCCGGCGTGAACTTGATGCTGTTATGCAGCAAATTCATCCACACCTGGCTAAGCAGATCCTCGGCGCCTTCCACCTCAAGCTCGCTTGCATCTAGCTGGATCTGGATGTTTTTGGCGAGCCATTGGGGTTCGCAGGCCAACACCACATGTTGCAGCTGGCGGTCGAGCCGAAACCGGTTCGTGTACAGCGAGACCCGGTCTGCTTCCAGGGAGGAGAGTTTCAGCAAATTGTCGCTCATCTGCGACAAACGGCGGCTTTCGGACTCGATGATCTCCAGATAATGGTTGCGTTTCTCGGGTGACAAATCCGGTCTGCGCAAAGCTCGGGCAAACCCGCGGATTGAAGTCAGCGGAGACTGGATCTCATGGGATACGTTAGAGATGAAGTCCTGGCGCATCGTTTCCATTTGCCCAAGAGCTCCGGCCATTTCGTTAATGCTTTGCACGATCGTCTCGAATTCGCGCAATTTCTCGAAGCCTTCCAGTCGGACGGAGAAATCCCCCTTCGCGATGCGGCGGATCCCGTCGATGATCGAATTCAGTATTTTCAGCTGGTGGGGCCGAAACAGATGGGCGACTAAAAAAATGATCAGAAAAAATAACGTAGCGCCAAAGATCAAGTTAATCAACTCGATGAAGTAAGCGGAAAAAGACGGTTCCCCTTTTCGGTATACCGCAGCGGTTGCCCAACGGGCAACCGTCCATGTCGTTCCAAACCCCACGTATATGAGAAGAATCTGGCCGACTTTGAGTAGGATTGCTCCTATTTTCCTCCACGCGGTCAACGTTCGCACACCTCCAGACGATAGCCAAGACCACGGATCGTGCGGATTTTAAAACCGAAGGTTTCCTCGGGAAACCGTTCGCGTAATCGATTGATATGCACGTCGAGCGTTCGTTCATTTCCCTCGAAATCGTAACCCCAAATTTCCTCGATGAGCTGCTCTCGGGTAAGGGTTCGCCCCGCATGGCCGCCCAGCTTGAACAACAGCTCGAACTCCTTGAGCGGCAGCGTGAAGCTGTCTTCGCCGCTGTCTGCCTCGAACGTTTTGCGGTTCATCCGCAGCGCCCCGATCGTCACGGTCTGAGAGATCGACACCTGGTAGCGCTTGAGCAGCGCCTTCACCCGAGCGATGAGCTCCGCGGGTTCGAACGGTTTGACGAGATAATCGTCCGTACCCAGCTCGAACCCCTTCACGACCTGCCGGGTTTCCCCTTTGGCGGTCAGCATGAGAAGCGGCATGTCATAATACCGGCGCAGCTCGCGGCATAGCTCCCAGCCGTCCATCTCCGGCATCATGATGTCCAGAATGACCATGTCGACCTTTTCAGATTCCACCAGAGACAACGCCTCACGTCCATTCTCGGCCTCCAAGATCTGATCCATGCCCGCTTCCTCCAGGAACAGGCGGACCAGTTCCCGAATATGCTGATCGTCGTCAACGACGAGAATTTTCGCCATGGTCCTTCCCTTCTTCCCCGTTCGAGATTTCTTCCGTCATTTCTCTGCTTGCGGCGATTTGCAATTGCTGCGAGGCAAACTCGCGATACATGGCATGTTGCCCTAATAGCTGTTCGTGCGTTCCGCGACCCGTAACCCGACCCTTCTCGATGAAAATCAGCTGATCGGCCCCAACGACGGTGGAGAGCCGGTGAGCGATAACGATCGTGGTCCGGCCTTGCATCAGGTTTTTCAGCGCCTTTTGCACGACGATTTCCGAGCGGCTATCCAGACTGGAGGTCGCTTCGTCCAGCATGAGGATTTTCGGATCGCGCAGGAGCGCCCGCGCGATGGCGATCCGCTGCCGTTGCCCGCCGGACAGCTTGACCCCGCGTTCGCCGACATCGGTATCGAACCCGTTCGGCAACTCGGCGATAAAGCCGTCGGCATAAGCCATCTCCGCCGCCCGCTTTAGCTCCGCTTCGCTCACTTCGCGCTCGATGCCGTAACAGAGATTCTCGCGGATCGTTCCGGCGATGATCGGGCTTTCCTGCGAGACATACCCGATCATGCCGCGCCAGGAACGCAGCGAAAACGAATCGATCGGATCATTGCCCAACCGGATGCGGCCCTGCTGCGGCACGTAAAACCGCTCCAGCAAGGAGAATAACGTAGTTTTTCCGCCGCCGCTGGGGCCAACGACCGCCGTCACCGTCCCCGGCTCCATCGTAAAGGAAACCTCCTGCAGCACCGGCTCGTCCGGCTTGTACCCGAAGGTAACCCCGTCTACGATCAACGGCCGGTCGGCTATCGCGATCTCCTGTCCTTGGCCGAAAGGCTCCTCGTCGGCATCCAGCGTTTGCAGAATCCGTTCCGTAGCCCCTTTCGCTTTCTGCAGCTGAGTGAAAAACGTCGTCAACTGCGTCATCGGCATGACGATCTGGATAAGGTACAAAATAAACGCCACCAGTTCCCCGGCGGTCAACCCGCCGTTAGCGACCTGCATCCCGCCATAACCGATCACTACAACGAGCAGCATCATCATGACGAAGGCCATGAACGGGCTGATCCAGGCCATAACTTTGCCTTCCCGAACGCCGAAGGACAACAGCTTGCCGATGGCTTGGCTGCCGCTTTCGTATTCCTGCCGCTCCGCGTTGGACGATTTGACCAGCCGGATTTCGGACAGCACCTGGCTTAACACCGCTGTAAAGGATGCCGTTTCGTCCTGCATGGCCAGCGAGATTTTATACATCGTCCGGCCTAACGGCACGAGAATCAAAGCGGCCAGCGGAATCACCGCAAACATGACCAGGGTCATTTTCCAATTCAAATAAAACAGCACGGCCACCGCACCGAGAATCGAAATGATCCCGCTGATGAAGCCGGCGACCTGTTCGGAGATCAACGCTTTGATGATCCCTGTATCGTTGGTCATTCGGCTGACCGATTCCCCGGTCCGGTTGTTGTCGAAGTAGGACACCGGCAAGCGGAGCAGCTTCTTCCACAAGCGATCCCGCAAACTGGCCACCATACGCTGTCCGGTATAGTTCAATAGAAATATCGATAAGCCCGAAGAGACGGACATCCCGATAAACGCGGCGCCGATCCAGACGATTTGCGAACCGCTGATCGAGGACAGCGAAAAGCCGTCAACGAGGTTCTTCGTGAACATCGGGATCACGAGACTGACCAACGTCGACAGCAAGCTGAGAACGATCGCTGCGGCAAACAGCGGCAGCGGCGGCTTCGTTTCCCGCAGCAGGCGGAAAAACGCTTTTGAGCTTGCCCCGCTTTTGTTCGCGTTACGATCATCCTTATCCATTACGTTGGGGTTATTCCTTGGCATCTGTTTCTCTTCCCTTCCATCTCTATCTGAAACAAGACGAGCCGGAGGCGCCGGCTCTAGGAAAAAGACTACATCGGGAATGTAAACTGAAGTTAAACGAAGCTGGGGCTAAGCTAGAGATTCTCCACTTCGACGCTGATGACGTGGTCAATGGTGCGGAGAAAATGGTAAAGCTCCGTCGTATACTCCTTCTCCGAAGCGGTAATCACCATATCCACCCGCTGACGGCCTTCTTCCAGATCCTTGATTTTCAGCCGCCGAATCCGGTGCTGGTTTGCTTTGGCCACACGCCCTGTTTCGTCCTTCCGCTCGATGATGCGAATCAGTTCGGTCACGTTTCCGTGATCCTCCATGACGATTTTGATCGATACGTCGCGCTGGTTCAGTTTATAAGGTCCGATCCATTTTACGACATAAGGGATGAAATTCACCGAAAGGATCAGCAGGATGACCGTCAGCCCGGCCTCCAGATAAAATCCGGTACCGATGGCGATACCGATCCCCGATGCGGCCCAGATCATCGCCGCGGAGGTGAGGCCGGAAATTCCCTCGTTGCTCCGGCGCAGAATCGCCCCGGCTCCCAGAAAACCGATCCCGCTGACGATTTGCGCGGCCAGCCGCATCGGGTCCATGTTGGGGTGCTCCGGCCCGGCGAATTTGGCGAATGCCTCGATCGACACGATCGTCACCAGGCAGCTGGCGATACAGATCACCATGCTCGTTTTGATCCCCAGCGGCTTCTGCTTTAATTGCCGATCGATTCCGATAAACAGCCCGAACAATAGGGCCAGGCAAAGTTTAAAACCCATTTCCAATTCGTTGTTCATGATGCGTCGCAACTCCTTCAATTATATAAGCTGAGTATAATTGTATTCGGCTGTCCGGCGCAAATGGATGAATTCCGCCCAGGCGGGCAAAGAAAAGCAAAAAAGCCTGAACCGTCTTTAAACGGCTCAGGCTTTTTCTCAATAACGGATAACGGAATTAGAACTTCGAGGCTAGCTCGGCGGCGCGTTTTACGCCGTCTTGGATGATTTCCTCGGCGCGGTCCGGGAATTGGTTATGTCCTTCAACGACAACGGCTTCCGGATCGTTGATGCCCCAGAAAGCCAGGGTGTTCTTCACATAGTTCAAGGACATTTCCAGCGCGGTCATCGGGCCTTCGGAATATACGCCGCCGCGCGCTTGCAGCAAAGCGACCTTCTTGCCGCCAACCAGGCCGACCGGACCTTGCTCGGTGTATTTAAACGTTTTGCCGGCTTGGTTCAGGTAGAACAAATAGGTCAGCAACTGTGCCGGAATCGTGAAGTTCCACAGCGGGAACGCAAACACGACTTTATCGGCTTGCAAAAACTGCTCCAGGTAAGCATTGGCCAAGTCAGCGGCTTTTTGCTCCTCTGGCGTACTCGGGATGCCTTTGCCAACTTTGAACAGTCCATTCAACATATCCAGATCATAGTAAGGCAGGTTCGCTTCGAACAGATTCAACTCGGTGACGACATCCTCAGGATGGGTCTCTTTGTAGGTTTGCAGGAAGCTTTCATACAACTTCACGGTAGCGGATTGATCCGCCGGGCGATTATTGGCTTTCACGAATAAAACTTGAGACATGTACGGTTTCCCTCCATCATAAATTGTTCTCTATCGTTATATTCTTACTTTTTATTAGTTACTTATTATTCATCTGTAACTAATCTAACACTAGTTATAATAACGGGTAACTAACGCTTTGTCAATTACAGTTCCATGATTTTTTTTCAGTTTTATTCCTTGCCTTCTCCTGCTTTCGTTCCCTTCCCGTATTTCCGGCGAACCTGTTCCGCCGCCGCGGTCATTTGCCGCAGCGCTGCGACGGTTTCCTCCTGACCTCTGGTTTTCAGACCACAATCGGGATTGATCCAAAACAGCTCCGGATCCAACACCTGCAGCGCCCGGTCGATCAAAGCGGCCATTTCCGCTTCGGTTGGCACACGCGGACTATGGATGTCGTACACCCCAAGTCCGATTCCAAGCGGATACGTATGCTGCTCGAAGCTATGCACCAGCTCGCCATGACTGCGCGAGGTTTCAATCGAGATGACGTCGGCATCCAGCGCACGAATCTCGTCAAGGATATCGTCAAATTCGCAGTAGCACATATGCGTATGAATTTGCGTCGTATCCCGGACTGATGACGTCGTCACCCGGAACGCTTTTACCGCCCAGGACAAATAGTTCGCCCAATCCTTTGGCTTGAGCGGCAGACCTTCGCGCAGCGCAGGCTCGTCCACTTGGATCAGCTCGATGCCAGCCTGCTCCAGCGCTTCGACTTCCCCGCGCAGGGCCAGGGCGATCTGATAGGCTACTTGTTCCCGGGACAAATCGCTGCGGACGAACGACCAGTTCAGGATCGTGATCGGTCCCGTCAGCATCCCTTTCACCGGCTTGGCCGTCAGGCTTTGGGCATAGGCGGTTTCCTTGACGGTCATCGGCCCCGTGAACTCGACATCCCCATAAATCAGCGGCGGCTTCACGCAGCGCGTGCCGTAAGACTGTACCCAGCCCCCTTGCGTGAACGCAAACCCGGGAAGCTTCTCGCCGAAAAATTCCACCATATCAGTACGCTCGAATTCGCCGTGCACCAGGACGTCGAGCCCGAGCTCCTCCTGGATCTCGACCCATTTGCGAATTTCCGCTCGGATGAACTCCTCGTATTGACCCGGGCTCCACTCGCCTTTACGCCATTTCTGCCGGGCAGCCCGAACCTCGGCGGTCTGCGGGAAACTGCCGATCGTCGTTGTCGGCAAGAACGGCAGCCGCCATTTGGCCTGCTGTTTGCGCCGCCGTTCGGCGAACTCGCTCGCACGCTCGGCCGGTGCCACAGCAGCCTGTGCCGCCTCTTCCCGTACCGCAGCACGGCTACGGGCAGGATCTGCGGCGAGCGCGGCCAGGGCACGGCGGTTCTCCGCGAACCGCGCCGGCTCTGGCCCATCCCCGCTCGCGGCCTCGCACAAGCTCGTCAGTTCCTCCAGCTTCTGCTCGGCAAAAGCCAACGCTTCTCGGAGCACCGGCGCCAGCCGCTCCTCGCCCGCCGCAGATACCGGGACGTGCAGCAAGCTGCAGGAAGGCTGTACGATCAACTCGGGTTCTCCGGCTAAAACGCGTATCTCGCTCAGCAGGCTCAGCCCCTCGTCCAAATCCGCGCGCCAAATATTCCGCCCGTCGATCAGTCCCGCCCCCAGCGTCTTGCCGGCAGGAAAGCCATAACGCCGCAACGCTTCCAGGTTGCCGTCCCGCCCGTGCACGAAATCCAGTCCCAGACCATGAATCGGAAGTTCAACGAGCGCCTCATACCGTTCGGCGGCATCGAAATAGGTTTGCATCAGGATCCGCAGCCCCGGTACCTCCCGGGCAATCGTCCGGTAAATGTGGCCCAAGCGCCGAACGTCCTCATCGGTTAGCTGAATGACCAAAGCCGGCTCGTCCAGTTGGACCCAAGCGGCGCCAACCGCTTCCAGTTCCCGCAGCACCTGCACGTATAAAGGCAGCAGTTTTTCAATCCAGGCATCCACCTCATGCGCCGTTTCCCCTTTGGACAACTTCAACAATGTGAACAACCCCAGCAGCACGGGCCTACCTTCGATACCCAGCTCCTGCTTCGCTTCCAAATAGGCCATGAGCGGCCGGTTGACGGTCAACCTCGGATCTCTAGTCCCGAGCTCAGGCACGATATAATGGTAGTTGGTATTAAACCATTTGGTCATCTCGCTGGCCGCTGCCTGGTCATTGCCACGGGCGATGGCGTAATACAGATCGAGAGACACTTTGTCGCCGTTCCAGGCGAACCGTTCCGGCACCAGGCCAAACATCGTCGCCGTATCTAGGACGTGGTCGTAATAGGTAAAATCGCCGACCGGAATCACATCGATTCCTCGATCCCGCTGGCAACGCAGGTTACCGAGCCGGATCCCCGCCAATCCTTCATGCAGCTCCTGCTCCGTGATTTTTCCTGCCCAATAGGCTTCGATTTGCTTCTTCCATTCCCGTTGTCCGCCGATTCTGGGATACCCCAGATTACCGCTCTTGATGTTCCCCATGTTGATTTCCTCCCCATCATTTGTTTGTTAATTACGCCAAATCAGTAAACGCAAAAAAGATCCCCGATAGCAGCATGGCTAAAGAGGACCTTCGATCATTCGTTCGATGGCTTGCATCTTTAACACCTCCCTATCTCCCGTAGGTACAGCAGTGCCGTCGAAATAGGCAGGTCTCCTGGCTTCGGCATCATCGCCGGATGCGGCCTTCCCGGTGATCTGATCACCAGTGGCATCTTGCACCCGACTCCTCCGTTACAGTGGCGGGACCGCGCCGGCGTTACACCGGACTTCCCTTTTAAGCTCCGGCACTTGGCCGGAACACCTATTTCCGCTATATTCGGTTGGAATATACCTACCATCTTACTTCATGTCCCTAGCGAATACAACACCAAACATATCGGAATTTAAATGTTTATCGACAACATTTTTGACAACTTTCATGTGATACATATCACAATCCACCTCTCAAACCCATCGTACGATGGACTTAATCAAATGGAAATGCCTGATGCTCCCCATTAAATATAGAAAGAGGAAGGAATCATGAAATCGCGGAACATCCTGAAGTGGTTGTTGTTGAGTTTGTCCGGTCTGGTCATGGTCGCTGCTGCCTGGTTTGCGTTCCCTTCGGAGGAGTCCCAAGTTAGCGAAGCCGCTCCACAAGAGGAAACGCCGCATCTTCATCAACTGCCCGTCGATCCGGTCATTCATCGTGAAGGCAATTCCGTACGCATCGAAATGACCGCGCAGCGGACCGACATCGAGATTTCCGAAGGCGTCTCCTACCCGGCCTGGACGTTTAACGGTACGGCGCCCGGCCCGGTATTGCGCGTGAAGCAAGGCGATCAGCTGGAGTTTACGCTCAAAAATAGGGACCCTGAAATGCCGCATTCGATGGATTTCCATGCGGTCCACGCCGCCCCCAGTCAGAAGTTCGTCGAAGTCATGCCTAATGAGCAAGGCACGTTTACTTACCCCGCCGATACGCCCGGCGTGTTCATGTACCATTGCGGCGTTAGTCCGGTACTGCTTCACGTGGCCAACGGAATGTACGGAATGATTATCGTCGAACCGAAAGACGGTTACCCCACGGACGCGGACATCGACCAAGAATATACGATCGTCCAAAGCGAATGGTACGCGGAGAACGATTTGGACGCTTTTCAGCAAGGCGATCCGGAGTATGTCGTATTCAATGGCGATGACTTCACGTTAAAAGAACATCCCTTCCTCGCCAAAGTCGGCGACAAGGTTCGGCTATACGTCATCAATGCGGGGCCGAATCACGTTTCTTCGTTTCATGTGGTCGGTACCACTTTTGATCACGTCTACCTGGACGGTAACCCAAGCAACGATTTGCATGGCATGCAGACCGTATTGCTTCCGGCCGGCGGCGGCGCGGTCGTCGAGTTTACCGTCACGGAAGAAGGCGATTACCCGATTCTAACCCATCAACTCAATGACGCCTACTTGGGCGCAACCGCCATCCTGCGCGTAACCCGGGACGGATTGGATCATGGAGCTCCGGCGATGAGCCATTAAGGAACAGATCTCTACCGCAAACTCATGAAAGAGGTGAAGCCCTATGAATCGAGAAGACGCCAAAATCGTTGAACTGGACGTCCGGGAGCAGCTCCGGAATAAGCTGGAGCCGTTCCAGTTGATCATGGATACCGTAAAAGCGCTGGGAAAAGACGATATTTTCGTGCTGCACGCCACCTTCAAACCTACGCCGCTGCTCGGGTTTCTGAAAATGAAATGCCTCGTCGGCAAATCGACCCAGCACGGTAAAGAACATTGGATAACCACGTTTGTCCATAAGAAAAATAAAACATGGCTGGAGCAGGTCGATCCGGCAACAGCTGTTCCCGAGACACCAGACGCATCCGACGAACCTGCCTTCAGCACCAACATCATACAACTCGACAACCGCGGCCTCGAACCTCCTAAGCCGATGGTGCGGACGTTAGCCGCGCTGGACCGCTGCAAACCGGGCGACGAGGTGCATATTCACAACGACCGGGTCCCGGTTTTCTTGATCGAGGAATTAAACAGCCTAGGCTGCACCTATACGGTGGAAGAACAACCGGACGGAACGGCGAAAGTCCAGATCCGCAAACCTTAAGGAGGTGAACCTGATGCCGGCCATGTCCCGTCTGCCCTTTCTGTTTATCGTTACGGGAATCTTCGGATTCGTCCTGTTTCACGCAACTTCCTTGATGTCACTCACGGGCTGGATCGGCGATGACATTCGCGGACCGGCCGGCTGGTTCCAAGTCCACCTGTTCGTGCTGGGCTGGGCGACCATGCTGGCCATGGGTGCCGTCTACCAGCTGATCAACGTCATTTTACAGACGAACCTCTACAGCGAACGTCTCGGTTACGTTCATTACGCGTTGTTTACCGTCGGCCTGTTTGGTTTGCTATTCGGCTTCATTCAAGGCGATACGTATTGGATCGGCGGCTTCGCAACGCTCGCTTTCTCGGGAATCGTCCTGTTCGTCTGGAATATGGCCGCCACGCTTCTGCGGGCCGGAACGTGGAACGCGATCACGATCAGCACGGCCTGCGCGGTGCTGTACCTCCTGCTCACCGGTTTATCCGGGATGGCTATGGGGATTAACTTGGCTACCGGCCTTTATACCGATTTGCATGAAAATCTGTTTGGCACGCATATTTGGCTCGGGACGTTGGGGTGGTTCGGCCTTTTGATCACCGGATTCAGCTACAAGCTATTGCCGATGTTTTATTTGTCCCATGATTATCCGACCCGTCTGGAATACGTC
This sequence comes from Paenibacillus timonensis, assembly GCF_022427145.1. GTDB lineage: Bacteria > Bacillota > Bacilli > Paenibacillales > Paenibacillaceae > Fontibacillus > Fontibacillus timonensis. The sequence continues at coordinate 16,841 of NZ_JAKSXN010000066.1, read as the reverse complement.
GTCTTGGCGTCGTGGAATGCGGGGGTTTTGCTTGGCGCAACCTCCTTCCTGTTCGGCTTGCCGGCTGGCTACAAGATCGCAGCATTATTGTTAATCGTCTCGGCTATCCTTGCTTATAATGTCCATCTGCTGCAGATCCGCAGCAAGCGACATAAGCGCAGCCCGGGAGCGGGCATTGAATGGACGGTAACCGGAAGCCAAATCTTTGCCGTCTTTGCCGTAGCGTTCGCGGTGCGGGCGCTGCTGTCGCCCGAACATCTGCTGGACACCCATACCGTACTCACGGTCGGCTGGGTTTATCTAAGCTGCTGGGTCTCGTTTACGGTGCTTGGATATGTATCCAAAATCGTGCCGTTTCTGTGGTGGACCCACAAATACGGCAAACAGGCCGGACGCCCGGGAACGCCGGTACTGGCCGACCTGCTGGACGAGCGAAAAGCGAATCTCGGCTTGACCTTGATCCTTTGCGCCAATATGACCGTCCTCATCGGCCTGGTTATCGGTTCGCCGATCGTCATCGCCGCCGGAGGTGCCGCATTATCCATCGTTTCGGTGGCTTACATCGCCTTGATCGCTTTGGTTTTTGCTCATTAACGACATTACAAATGGAGGTTGATTGCCATGAATAAAATCGATCAAATCCGCGAAAGCCTGCGGGAGGTTTATGACCCCGAGCTGGGCGTGAATATCGTCGATCTCGGGCTCGTTTACGACATTCGGGAAGAAGATGACCAGGTATACATTCAAATGACCTTAACGACGCCGGGCTGCCCGATGCATGATACCATCGTTGGCGGCGTTCGCTGGGTTCTTAGCGATCAGTTGGGAATCCAGAACCCGGAAATCGACGTCGTATGGGAACCGCGCTGGTCGCCGGAACATATGTCGGAGGCGGCGAAGGAGCAATTGGGGTATTTTTGATTCCAAAGGTACTCCCGATATCAAAAAAAGCTGGCGGCTTCATCTTTGGGATGAGCCGTCAGCTTTTATTTTACAATGAAGCGGCCTTTCATTTCCTTGTGGTTCTTGCCGCAGGAGATGTTGCAGGCGAACTCGAAAGTCCCGGCTTGATCGGCCGTAAAGGTGAGTGTTTTTCCCCCGCGGACTTCCTTGTTGTATCCTTTGATTTTCAGCGAATGCATGCCCTGCGTATTCTTCAACGTAATCCGTACCGTGTCGCCCCGTTTGACCTTGATCTCCGTCAAATCATATCCCGACGGGCTGGCATGAACGGTGAACGATTTAACCGGTCCTTTCGCTTCCGCCGCCGGCTCCGATCCGCCGATATAGCGTCCCGGGGCGTCGGCGCATGCCGATAGCAGAAGCATCCCGCCAAGTAAGCAGGCAACCGCACCCAGACGGTGGTTCATCGGCTACTCCCCCTTCTTCAACTAAGAGCTAATCTCAGTTTAGAACGGGAAGCACACATGCCTTGTGATTTCCATCACAACGTCGACATTGGCACCCACATCTGCGAATCAACCTCGTCGATCGATCCACCCCTGCTCCAGAGCATAACGCGTCAGTTGGACCCGGTTTTCCAAATGCAGCTTCTGCAAGATGTTTTTGAGATGGTTTTTCACCGTTTGATCGGAAATGTGCAACACCCCGGCAATCTCCCGATTGGTCATGCCCTGCGCCACCCAGCCGAGGATTTCCCGTTCGCGGGCGGTTAACGGAGGTTGTTCGCCGCTTTCTCTCTTGTTCACCGGAAACTCCTGCAAAATACGCAAAGCGAGCTCGCTGGACAACGGCGCTTCGTCGCTGGCTATCGCCCTTAAATATTCCAACCATGTCCCGGGTTCCAGATTTTTGAGCAGGTATCCCTGGGCTCCCTGCTTCAGCGCTTCAAACAAATGGGCGGCGTCATCCGATACCGTGATCAGGACGATCTTCACGTAAGGATAGCGCAGCTTGATCTCGCGGGTCGTCTCCAAACCGTCCTTGCCGGGCATGCGGATATCCATCAAGATCAAATCGGGCATCCACCGCTCCGTCTGTGCCATGGCCTCGTCGCCATTTTCCGCGTAAGCCACGATTTCAAACGTTTCATCCTCGGCCAAAATTTCTCCGATCGCCTCCCGAGCATGAGGATGATCGTCAACGACCAACACCCGAACCTTCATCCCAGACCGCCTCCTCCCCGAATTTCAATCGTCGTATCTCCCGGCCGGGAAGCTACAATCAACTCCCAGCCCATCTCGTTAACCCGCTCCTTCATAATCCGCAGGCCGTAGCGGCCCGGATTTAAGGCATCCTCCTGCGCAAAGCCGCATCCTTGATCGGCGATCTTCACGACGAAGTCTCGCGCATCACCGGATGCCGAGATCCCGATGTCTTGCACATTCGCATGCTTCGCCGCATTGATCACCGCTTCGCGCAGGCAGGACAACAGCTCCATCTTCGCTTTCGCCGGCCAATCCGTTTCCTCCAACTGCCAATCCAGCCGCAAGGTGAGCTGCTGTTCAGAAGCGATCCGTCGTACGATCGCCGACATTGAGGCTTCCTCCGTGTCGCCTTCCTTTGTATTCGGCGGAATCCGAAGGTCAGAAATCGCCTCCCGCACATAACGGTTCACTTCATGAATCGTTTTGCGCAGCTCGTTCCAGTCCGAAGCGACTCCCTCCGTCTGCTGCTGGCGTTCTGCCCGGTCCACCTTCACGGATAACAAGAACAAGGATTGCGCAATACCGTCATGCAGTTCGCGGGCCAACAGCTCCCGCTGTTCCAGACGGGCTTTCAGCGCCCGTTCCCGCTGCAGTTCCTCCTGCATACGCTCCAAGTAAGCAAACCAGCGGTACAGCAAAGTAATGCTGACCGCGAATAAAAGGATCGGCGTCAAGACATTCCCAAGCTCCATCGACACATACGGCATGAGAAATTGGTGGCGTACCACCTCCCACACCCCGACCACCAGCGTCGGTACGATCAAAATCAACCATTTCGTGAATTTGTAAGACATCGTTTATCCCCTTACGCCCGTTTTCCATCGACTTAACTTTACATAACTCGAGGTCCGGCTGGCAAGGTTTAGACAGATTTTTGAATCCTTTCGCAAGTTTAAACCGTAAAATAAAAAAGCAAGGCGGAAGTGCGATTCCGCCCTGCTTTGCAATACGTGCGTTGCCTTACAGCATTTTTTTGATGTCATCCTTGATCGCTTCGGATTGCGGTCCGAACACGACTTGGACTGCGCCTTTGCCGAGTCTCATGACGCCCGATGCGCCCAGCTGCTTCAAAGCGGCATCGTTGACTTGTTTATCGTCCTTGACGACGAGGCGAAGGCGGGTAATGCACGCATCCACGGATTCGATGTTGTCCGGTCCGCCGATGTTAGCCAGGATCTTGGCCGAACGGTTGTCGGTGGAAGCTTTGCCTGTTCCGGAAGGAACTTCCTCTACCACTTCGGCAATATCTTCGGCATCTTCACGGCCTGGCGTTTTCAAATTGAACTTGACGATCATGAAGCGGAAGATCACATAGTAAACAACCGCCGTAACCAAACCAACCGGTATCAGCAGCAACGGCTTGGTCGAGATTTGATAGTTTATCGCATAATCGATGAAGCCGGCGGAGAAGCCGAAACCAAGCTTCATGCCCAGCGCGTAAGTCACGTAAGCCGCAACCCCCGACAGGACCGCGTGAACGGCATAAAGCAGCGGGGCAACGAACATAAAGGCAAACTCCAACGGCTCCGTGATCCCTGTTAGGAAGGAAGCCAGTGCAGCCCCCAGGAAGATGGAGCTGACCATTTTGCGTCTTTCCGGTCTAGCCGTATGAATGATCGCAAAGGCAGCGGCCGGAAGACCAAACATCATGATCGGGAAGAAGCCGGTCATGAACATGCCTGCCGTTTTGTCGCCAGCGAAGAACCGGTACAGGTCGCCGTGAATGACGTCGCCTGCGGCGTTGGTGAAGTCACCGATTTGGAACCATACGATCGAGTTGATGATGTGGTGAAGGCCAAACGGAATCAGCAAGCGGTTGGCAACGATATGGATAGCCGAACCGAAGCCGCCCAAGCTGGTAACCCAATCTCCAAAGATATCCAAGGCGGTTTGAACCGGACCCCAAATCAAGCCGAAGATCAAACCGACGATGACCATCGTTACCGCGGTGACCATCGGAACAAATCGTTTTCCCCCGAAGAAACCTAACCAATCCGGCAGCTTGATATTATGGTACCGTTTGTAGAGATAAGCCGAAATACAACCTACGATAATCCCGCCTAGAACGCCCATGTTCAGTTTGGTGTCGGCGGATTGCATGAGTCCTGGGAAAATGCCCGGTACTCTACCAAGCACGTTCAGCAAAATCAGATGACCGATCACAGCGGACAAAGCGGCTACCGCATCTCCGGCCAAACCGATCGCTACGCCGACAGCAAAAATAAGTGGAAGATTATCGAAGATCGTTCCCCCACCGGCTGCCAGGAACGGAGCGATATACGTGTTGAGGAATCCCCCAACCCCATCCCCCAGGTGAAAATCCTTGATGTAGTCGATGCTGCCGAACCTGAGCAGAATCGCGGCCGCAGGCAGTGTTGCAACCGGCAGCATCAGTGACTTACCGATTTTCTGGAGAAAAGCTAGCATGCACAAACCATCCTTTCCTTACTACAAAATTTTATTGTAAAACCGCCTTCAAAATGACGTTTCCGCCTGCCGTCACAGGACCGGTGATGGTTTCCACGCTGTTCGTCACTTCCCCGGCGTTTGTTACTATAATTGGCGAGATCACCGGATAACCGGCTTCGCGAATGGTCGCGAGATCGAACTCGATCAGCAGCTGACCCGCTTTGACTTTGTCACCCACGGCCACATGGGCGGTAAAGCCCTCGCCTTTGAGCGACACGGTATTAATCCCGAGATGGAACAGAAATTGCAAGCCTGACGGATGCTCCATCATCACGGCATGGCTGCTTTTGATCACATGAACGATTTTGCCGTCAAACGGCGCGACCAGTCGTCCTTCACGAGGTTCGACCGCCAATCCCGGCCCCATATGGCCACCGGCAAAAGCTTCATCCGGTACTTGGGCTAACGGTACGGCCTCCCCGGATAGCGGCGACAGGATTTCTAAAACCTTACTCTCGGTGCTTTTCTTTCTCCATTTGGAAAACAAGTGACTCTCCTCCTAACTTACTTCCTATATTCTGGCAACTTCGCGGGAACTCTATGCCTGTTCCCGGAGTGCCAGGAGAAACGGGCGCAAAAAAATAAGAGCCAAGAAAAGAAGCCTATATAAAGTAGGACTGCTTTCCTTGGCTCATGCCCATTTTGAATCCATGGTAACACGCCAGAAGTCATTTGGTTTTCGGTTATGTGATTATAATAATTCAAGCTATCCCTAGCGTCAATAGAAAAATTGAAAGCGTTCACGCAATGTCAGAAATTCACAGTTTTCCCCTCATTGCGCCTGGAACAAGGCAGGCACCTTATCCGGTTCCCAACCCGGCAACGACGTATGGGCTTGAATCACTTTATAGGTTACTCCGTTGTACGTCACGAGTTGATTGACAGCATATGACGTGTACGGCGCCCACGCTGCCGGTCCCGAACCGGTCGAATCCGTCGTGACGGTCACGGCGTTGCTTGCTGGCGAGAAGTTGCCTGCTGCATCTTTCGCCTTCACGGTAAACGTATACGGGGTCGATGGCGTAAGACCGCTGATCGTAGCGGTTGTCCCTGTCACCGTCGTGACGAGTTGATTGCCGTTGTAAACCTCGTAACCTGTCACGCCCACGTTATCGGTCGAAGCGCTCCAACTCAGGCTGACGCTGGACGAGGTTTTGGCCGTCACCGCAACGTTGCTTGGGGTGGTCGGAGCGATGGTGTCCCCCGGGGTGGTTCCGGGTTCGGTCGTTACCGTCAGCGGAGCGCTGGCTGGCGAGACATTGCCCGCAGCATCCCGCGCCACGACCGTAAAGCTATAAGCCGTGGCCGGCGCAAGCCCGCTGATCGTGGCTGTCGTCCCCGATACGCTGGCCGCTTGCGCTCCGTTACGGGATACGTCGTAACGAACAACGCCCACGTTATCGGAGGATGGCTGCCAGGTTAAGGTTACGGAGGTGGCCGTCTTGGAGGTGGCCGTCACGCCGGTTGGCGCTGACGGAGCCAACGTGTCTTCCGGTGGCGTTACGCCGCCGCCCAAATCGCTTCTCAGCTTGGTTTGCAGTGTTTTGTTGCGGTCACCGCTCAGCTCCCAGAACATGGCTCCGGCAAGGCCGCGGTTCTTGATATAATCGGTTTTGTAGCCGAGCGATTGCGGATCGTCGTAGGAGATGAACCGTCGGTTCGAAGCATTATACAAGTAGGGAACCTTGGCCGTATCGTTCCAATACCGGGTATAACCGTTCTTATTGAGATAGTTCGCTTCCAAATCATAGTAATCAAAAGAACCGGCCTCCCAGGTTCCTACGGAAGAGGCCCCGCTGGCGCTTTGGTACTGCCCGTTGCCCGCATTGTTCGCGCCATCCCAGCCGCGGCCGTAAAACGGAATGCCAAGCACCAATTTATTGGCAGGCACGCCGGCGTTCAAATGGCCCTGTACCGCGGTGTCGGCGTTAAATACCGAGGCGCTGGGCACGCCGGCACTGCCTGCTGCCGGATCGTAGTACAGCGGCGCATTGTGGGCCGTGATTTGCTGCCAGCCGCCGTTGAAATCATAGGTCATGATATTGATCCAATCGACGATGGATGCGATATTGCCAAGTTCCGTATTGCTGACGAAAGAGGGCGAAGCTCCCGAGGCGATCGTCAGCAAATATCTTTTGCCGTCCGCGGCTCCGGCCGCATCCAGCTTATTGCGAGTTTCCCGCAGCAGCTTCGTATAGTTCTGCTTATCCTCCGGACGATAGCTGTTCCCGGGCAATCCGCCGGCAACCGGATACTCCCAGTCCAAATCGATGCCGTCGAAATTGAACTTGCGCAGGAAATCGACGGCCGAGTTAGCGAATGTTTCACGCGTGACCTGGCTGGCGGCCACATCGCTGAACCGGTTGGACCAAGTCCATCCGCCCACCGAGATGATCGTCTTCAAGTGTGGATTCGCCTGCTTCAGCTTGTTCAGCTGATGGATATTCCCGGCGATCGGCTGATCCCAGGTGTCGCCGGGAAACTGTTTACCGGCATCGATCCAGGGGTCGCCCAATACGATCGTGCCGTTGGGCACGTTAATCGTTTGGCCTTTCTCGTCTTGCGTCGGCCAGGTTACCGGATTCGGCCCGGCCGGGTCCGGATTGCCGTGCCGGCCGTCCCAGGCTATCGGCGAAAGCATAATTGATATGGGTAATCTTGGAGGCATCGATATCAAAGACATTAAAATTTCGGGTATACGCACCCCAAGATGGATAATAGGCGACGATTTTGTAGGGGTCGGCCGCCTGGGCGGCCTTCGGTTGGAGCAGGCCTCCCGGAAGCAATAGAGATAAGGCGAGACAGGTCATGGTAAACAGCTTCCACTTCATGGCGAAACTTCGGGTTCTCATGGAATGCATCACTTAAATCCCTCTCTTTCAATCGAAATTGGATTGGAATAAAGCTAGCAACAAGACGCCTCATAACCGGTAAGCCTCCAAAGCTTGTCCCGGCGCCATTAGGAAGTCTCTGGAAAGCTTACAAATCTATTAAATCATAATAGATTTGGTGATAAAAGGATAAATTTCTATTATTTAATCGAATTCGCGGTTCGCAAAACGCAAAAAACGCAGCGATCTCTAAAGATCGCCGCGTTTACGGCGTGTGATTGCACACGGTTAAGTCAATGTATTCGATTTTTCATATACATTTTGTCGCGAAACTTTGAATTCGTGAAATCTATTCGATTTTTCATATAGATAATCGGCTTCCGCCTCCCCATAACACATATCTATATGAATTTTCATATAGATCCCGCAGAATCGGCTGATTCAAGCAAATTGTAATCGATTTTTCGCATACAATTCACATCTCAAGTCAGCGGTTCACATCCATCCCTGCTTAACGCTGCCCATCCGGCCGTACCTTTCGGGTCGCGGTCGCCTGAAGCGGGTCATCCGGCCAGTAATGCTTCGGGTAACGGCCCTTCAGATCTTTTTTCACTTCGAAATAGGTGTGTTGCCAAAAATTACGCAGGTCCGAGGTGACCTGAACCGGACGGCTGGCCGGTGATAGCAAATGCAGCGTGATCGGAACCCGCCCGAAACCGATTCGCGGCGTCTCCATCATGCCGAACACTTCTTGAAGACGTACAGCGGCATAAGGGGCTTGAGGCCCATCGTAATGCACCTGGATTTTCGAGCCGCTGGGGACGAGCAGGTGCGTTGGCGCTTCCGCGTTCAACTCCTGCTGCTGTGGCCAAGTCAGCAAGTTCTCCAGCATGCTGTATAGAGACAACGCCTGCAGATCCGCCCGCTTGCGGACACCGGACAAATACGGCGCCAGCCACTCCTCGGCGGTCGCTGCCAACGTCTCTTCGGAGACATCCGGCCACTCCTCGTTCAGGTGGTGCAAGAACATCAGCCGCTCCTGCAGCTTACGGGCCTTCTCCGTCCACGGCAGGATGGCGACGCCTTTGGCGGCAACCGCATCAAGCAGCGCTTGCGTAATCTGCTCGGGGCCGGGCGCAGGATCCGGCTGCTCCCGCAGTACGATCGCGCCGAAGGTTCGGCGAATTCTCGCCCGCACCGTACCGGAAGCGTCATCCCACTCCGCGCTCCGCTCCTCGGCGATATCCGCCCCGTGATGGCGGTATACCTCTTCTTCTTCCAGCGGAGCCGCCAGCAGAATTCGTCCTTCCGTCCCCTCGTCATCCACTTCGGCAATCGCCAGGAACGCCGAGAGACCCAGCGCGTCCTTGGAGAGCAATTGGGCGCCCCGCCCGTTGCGCATCAAATAACGACCGTCGGGGCGGCGGAAAGCGATCCGATCCGGATAGGCAAAGGAGACGAGCAAGCCGCAGCAGCGGTCAAGGTCTGTCCCGTCGGCAGGGGATCCGGCTGCACGGAAATGCGAGGCCTGCTCGGTTGCCGCGGACGGTGCTTCTTCGTCCGGCTGGCCGGCGGACCCGGCAACGTCCGTCGGCTCGAAATCGGGGTCGTCCTCGGCATCGGGGACGACCGGTCCGCCGAGCTCGGCGGACGTATCGGGCGAGCCGGGCGATGCAGCGCCGGCCGGCTCAGTGAATGCGAGCCGCTCCAGCTCGGCGAGCCGCTGCTCCCACTGGCGAGCGAGCGCGGCGACGCGCCGCAGCCCGTCCGGCGCGGGCTCCTGCGCCGCGGCGGACGTCCGGCCGGACGCGGCCAGCACCAGCGCCAGCCGGCCGCGCAGATCCGCGTCGCGGCCGGCTGGCCCGCGCAGCAGGTCGCGCTCCTCGAGCAGCGCGGCCAACGCGCATGCCGGCGCGCCGAGCCCGAGCTCGCGCGCCCGCAGGAGCATATGCGCGAGGCGCGGGTGCAGCCCGAGCGCGGCCATGCGGCGGCCGTGGGCGGTGATGCGCCCGGCCGCATCGAGCGCGTCCAGCTGGCGCAGCAGCTGGACGGCCCGCGCGTACGGCGCCGGCGGCGGCGCGTCGAGCCACGCCAGCTCGTCCGGCGCGGCGGCGCCCCATGCCGCCAGCTCCAGCGCGAGCGGCGCGAGGTCCGCCTCGAGCATCTCCGGCGGCGTCCGCGCCGCTAGCAGGCGGTCCTCCGCCTCGCTCCATAGGCGGTAGCACACGCCGGGCGCCGTCCGCCCGGCGCGTCCCCGCCGCTGGTCGGCGGAGTCGCGGGCCGCGCGGGCCGTCACGAGCCGGCTCATGCCGGTGCGCGGCGAGAACAACGACGTGCGGCGGAGACCGCCGTCGATCACCACCGTCACGCCGTCCACGGTCAAGCTCGACTCGGCGATCGACGTCGCTAGCACGACCTTGCGCCGCCCCGCCGGTGCCGGTTCGATCGCCTGCCGCTGCTCCGCCTGCGGCAACGCGCCGTACAGCGGCGCCAGAAGGACGCCGGCCGGCAGCTCGCCCGCCAGCAGCGATTCGACGCGGCGGATCTCCCGCGCGCCGGGCAAAAACACGAGCACACTGCCGTCGTGCGCCGCCAACGCGCGGAGTACCGCGCGTTGGACCGTACGTTCCAGCGGCTCCTTGGGCGTTCCCGGCGCATACACCGTTTCCACCGGGAACATCCGCCCACGGCTTTGCACAATCGGTGCGCCGTCCAGCAAGTCGGCGATCGGCCGGGCATCCAGCGTCGCCGACATCACCAGCAGCCGCAAGTCTTCGCGGAGCAGTTGGCGGCTTTGCCAAGCCAACGCCAGTCCAAGATCGGCATGCAGGCTGCGCTCATGGAATTCATCGAATATGACCAGACCCGTTCCGAGCAGCGTCGGGTCCTGCTGCAGCAGCCGCGTCAATATCCCTTCGGTCACCACCGTAATTCGCGTCTTGGCCGACACCCGGCTCTCGCCCCGCATCCGGTAACCGACCGTCTCGCCAACGGCTTCGCCAAGCTGGGACGCCATATATACGGCAGCGGCCCGTGCCGCTAAACGGCGTGGTTCCAGCAGCAAAATCCGCTGTCCCTCCATCCAGGGTTCGCCGAGCAGCGATAACGGAACCCGCGTCGTTTTGCCCGCCCCGGGCTCTGCCAGCAACACGGCGGTTCCCGCCGTGCCGAGTGCCGTTTTCAATTCAGGTATAACTTCATCAATAGGCAAAGGAAGCTTTGTCATGATTCTCTCCTTACGGGTTACACTATGAAAACATTTTACCATAGGGAGCAAGTCCCGCGAGTCCAGCCTAAAGAGCGAACGAACATGTCCTGTAAAGGGTAGTGCGTGCGCGTTGATCGTCGTTAACATAAGGCTGCAAAGTAGTCGTCGGACTTGAGAGATCGGAGGAAAAACGTGATGTTCAAGCTGCTCGTTATTTTACTGCTTATCGCCTTGACCGCGCTGTTCGTGATCATTGAAGCTTCGTTGCGTGCCTTACGCCCTCGGACCATCGAAGCTTGGGAACGTGAAGGCCGGCGCGGCGCGGCCGCGCTCCGGGCTATCTCGGAACGGCTCGACCAGGCGTTGTCGACCTGCCAGCTGGCCATCACGGCCAACTCGCTGACGTTGGGTTGGCTGGGCCAACCGGCCGTACGCAGCCTGCTAGCCCCCCTATTTGTCCGCCTGCCCTTATCCGCGCCGGTGGAAACCTTCTTTTCCTTTCTGCTCGCCTTCGTGTCGATTACCTATCTGCATGTCGTGCTTGGCGGATTGGTCCCGCAGGTGTTGGCGGCCCAGCGCGGCGAAGCCGTCGTTTTGGCCGTTGCCCGGCCGTTGCTGGGGTTAAGCACCCTGCTCTCCCCTTTCCTCTGGCTGCTTAACCGTTCGTCCCGCCGAATCGTTTCGCTGCTGGGCCTAAAACCTGCGGCGGACTGGAACGACGCGCATAGCGAGGAAGAACTGCGGATTCTGCTGAGCGAAAGCCTGGAAGGCGGCCAGATCAACAAAAGCGAGTATAGCTACATGAACCGGATTTTCGCCTTTGACGAGCTGCTCGCCAAAGACATCATGGTTCCGAGGACCGACATGGTTTGCTTGGATGCGGCCAAGTCACGCGAGGAGAATTTGCGGATCATCCGCGAGGAGCAATACACCCGATTTCCCGTCATCCGCCAAAATAAAGACGATATTATCGGCGTCATGAATACGAAAGCGTTGTTTCTCGCCCCCGAGAATCAGGCAGACGCTCCTCTGACTTCGTTGGTTCGTCCCGTGATGACCGTCTCGGAGAGCATCTCCCTCCCGGCCCTGCTGACCAAGATGCAGAAGGAACGTTCGCATATCGCCGTGCTGATCGACGAATACGGCGGCACGAGCGGCATGGTCACGATCGAGGACATCCTGGAAGAAATCGTCGGCGACATCCGGGACGAATTCGATGCGGAGGAAGAGCAGGAAATTACCGAAGTCGCGGCGAATCACCTTATCGTCGACGGCAAGGTTTCGGTTTCTTTAATCAACGATTTGCTGGGGGCCGGGTTGGAGGAAGAAGACGCGGATACGATCGGCGGCTGGATTTATGGGCAGAACCTGGATATCGAAGCAGGAACGCGGTTCTTGTATGGGGACTTGCAGTTTACCGTACTCGAGCGCGAAGACAGCCGGATCCGCAAAATCGAGATCGAAAGGCTGGATGCGCCCAATATCGGCAGCAATTTCAGACCGGAAAGCGGCGTAGAAGACGAAGAGCCCGAAGCGCGCTTGTAAAAGGGCCACCCAACATCGCCCATCAGGAGCAATATGATGAATGTATGCGAATAATCGAATAGAATTCGACGTTATCGGCGATTACGTCGGAATGTATATGATATTTCATAACAATTTGCGCAATCAGAGCACGTAAGAGTAGAATCTATATGAAAAACCGAATAGAATTCGGAAATTATGACGTCAGCAACATTTTATATGCGAAAAATCGAATTCAATCTAGGATGAACCAAGGAAGTGAAGCAGCATGAAACGCGGACGTTTTGCGCCTACCCCTTCCGGCGACATGCACTTGGGCAACGCCAAAATCGCGCTGCTGTCCTGGCTGCAAATGCGCGCAACTGGAGGGGTCTTCGTCCTGCGCATCGAAGACATCGACATCCAGCGCTCTAAGCCGGAAATTACGGAACGCATCCTCGCCGATCTTCGCTGGCTGGGCTTGGAGTGGGATGAAGGGCCGGGAGCTTCCGAAGCTTCCGGGCCGTATCTGCAGAGCCAGCGAACCCGCTTGTATGAAGAAGCGTTGGCGAAACTTGCTGCGGACGGACGGCTGTACCCGTGCTTCTGCAGCCGGGCGGAGCTGCTGGCCGTGGCCGGTGCGCCGCACGGCCTGTCCTCGGAAGGTGCGCCCTATCCCGGCACCTGCCGCGGCTTAAGCCCGGAGGAGCGGGAGCGCCGAGCGCAGCACAAAGAGCCGTCGCTCCGGTTTGCGATCGGCCCGGAGGCCGTCCGCTTCGTCGACGGCATCGCCGGGACGCAGGTTTTCCCGCCGGGAAGCGGCGGCGATTTCGTGGTGCGCCGGGCCGATCGCTTGTACTCGTATCAGCTGGCGGTGACCGTTGACGATGCCCTGATGGGCATCACCGATGTGCTGCGCGGCGACGACCTGCTCGACTCCACGCCCCGCCAGCTCCAACTCTACGCCGCGTTAGGCTTGACGCCGCCGGCATTCGCCCACGCTCCCCTGATCCTGGGCGAGGATGGCCGGCGGCTGGCGAAACGCCATGGCGATCTGGGCATCTCCGCGCTGCGCGCCGCCGGCGCGAAACCGGAAACGGTCATCGGCTGGCTCGCCTACATCAGCGGCTTGCTAGACCGTCCGGAAGCCGTACCGGCCGATGAGTTAATCCCCAGGTTCCGGCTGGACCGGATTTCGCGGGAGCCCTTTATTCTGACCGAAGCGATGGTGCGACGGCTTCTCCCCGGCGAATAGCCGCCATAAGACGTCAACCTAATCGACGAAACTACTCCAGCTTCCGGCGGATCGCCTCTTCATACTGCCGGAACGCCGGATTCGTCAACAGGCCGCGCTCGTCGGCCAGCAGGTTCAGCCGTAGCTGTTGCTCCGACAGTTGCTTCCTCAAAGCCTGCTTCTCCGGCCCCTCCTCGCAGGCGGCAAGCAGGTCGCTAAGCCGGACCATCTCCTGTTGCAGTTGGATTTCCTCCGGGACGTATCCGGCGTTTTTCATTAGCTTATAAGCCATTCTCAAGTCCTCTGGAACTCCGGACAAGTCCTCCACATTCAGCGGTTTGCCCTTCCCGGGCAAATGGTCGAACTCCCCGCGCGCCATTGCTTCCGCGATTTTTTGTTCCGCTAGCCATGACAGCATCCTGATCCCTCCTCAAGCGCTTTTCTGCTTCTATCATAGCACAGGCGTAAGTTCCGTCATCCCCTCGGGTTGCCCATCCCTGTCCGTAAAAAGAAAAACGCCTCCGCAATAGCGAAAGCGTTCATGTTGTTTGCTTATAGCAGCGACTCCGCCCCGTCAATGACGATCCGGGCTCCGGTAATGTGAATCGCCTCGTCCGAACCTAGGAAGGCGACGAGGTCCGCGACGTTTTCGGGTTTGCCCGGACCATCCGCTAAAGGCTGCGATCCCTCCGGGTATTTGACCGGAATGACGATTTCCTGCAACTCCTTGGATTTCTCCGTCGAAGCGTCAATATTGGTGGAGATCGCGCCGGGGCTGATGGCATTCACGCGAATTTTGAACTGGGCCAGCTCTAGGGCTAGCATTTTGGCAAACGCCACCTGCCCTGCTTTGGTCGTGCTGTAAGCCGACATCCCGAAACCGGAAAACGTATCGTTCCCGTTGATGGAGCTGGTGATGATGATACTCCCTCCGCCTCGTTGTTTTAGATAGGGGACCGTATATTTTACGGTCAGGAACGTGCCCGTCAGATTGATGCTCAACGTCTTCTCCCAATCCTCGAAGCTTAAATCCTCGACTGGCGCCAACTTGCCGTTGATGCCCGCATTGGCGAATACGACGTCGATGCCGCCGAAATGCTCGGCGGCTTCGCGAACCGCCTGCTCGACCCGTTTCGGGTCCGCCACGTCAACGTCATACGCGCGAGCCGCACCCTCACGAATGGCGTTGATTTCCCGCGCCGCCTGCTCCGTACGCTCGTCCAGCAGATCGAACAGCGCTATCTGCGCCCCTTCGCTGGCCAGCTTCACTGCCGCCGCTTTGCCGATGCCGGAACCGGCCCCGGTGATGATCGCGGTTCTTCCCCGGTACCGTTCGCGGTTCGTCGTCTGATTGCTTGTCATGGCTTCACACTCCTAAGATGAGAATGGGTTCTAAGTCGGTAAGACTTCCTGCCTCTATCCAGATTACCCATTTCGGAGTGTTTTTTAGTCAAAAAAAAGGTTATAAATCCCGGCGGGCAAAGATCGATCGCGACACCGCGAACGAAATGACGACGGCCAGGCCGACGACGCCGGCACCGAGAAAGCCGGCCGCTGCCGGATGCGCTTTGACGGCCGACGACAGCAGCAGAGTATCTTCATCGCTCATCAGACCAGACGCCAGTTGGCTGCCGATCATAATGACGATAATCATCGCCACGTTCAGATATTGCGCGCCTTTCAAGCCAAGCCAGTAGTAGATCGGAATATAAATCGCCATAAACAAAACCTGCGCGTAGAAGATGCCGATCATTTGCCCGGGGTTGATCGCGACAGGCTGGCCATGAAACGCATTGGCACCCGCGTTCACAAGCATGCAGAATACGAAAGCGAGCAGCATCATCATAAAGGCAGAAGCGTATTTGGACAGGACAAGGAAACTGCGGCGTACCGGCAAGTTGACCAGAAATTGCTGGCTGGACAGCCGCATGTCGGCATTCAGAGCCAGAATCAGCACCATGCCCGGCAGCATGCCGTATAAAGGGGAATTGTCCGTTTGCACGAATCCGGAGAACACGACCGAATAAATGACCAACAGCCATATATATCGCTGCATCAGCAGCAGATCTTTGCGAACCAAATGGATCAGACTAGGCATGGGTTACCTTCCCCCCTTTCGCCGTATAATACATGATCTCCTCCAAGGTAGGGCGTTCAAACAGCGCGTTGCCGCCAAACAAGGCGTAAGCCTGCTCCCGGTCCTTCGCCAGCGCTTCGAATCCGACCGCCGTTTCTCTGACGCCGATCAGTTCCCTGCGCACATCCGCATCCAGGAGTTCGCCGCTCCCCTTCACGATGACGTATTGCTCCAGAACTTCGTCCTTACTGTCCGAAAAGACGAGCTTCCCACGGTTTAGGAAAGTCACGTAATCGGCTACGCGATCCAAATCCGTCGTCAAGTGCGTCGAGAACAAAATCGTATTGGTTTCGTCCAAAATATAGTCGGCCAGCAAATCAAGGAGTTCGCGGCGAAACACCGGATCCAATCCGGCCGTCGGCTCGTCCATGATCAGCAGCGTCGGGTGGTGCGCCAGCGCCATGGCGATGGCGAACTTCATTTTCATCCCCTTGGAGCAATCCTTAATCTTCTTGCGCTTCGGCAGCTCGAACAAATCCATGTACTTGTTGAACAAGGCATCGTCCCAACGATCGTAAAAAGGCGCAACGATCCGCTTCATTTGTTCCATCGTCAGATACTCGTAATAGATATTTTCATCGGAAATATAGCCGATATGCTGCTTGTAATTGCCTTCATTCCCCGTGACAGGTTGGTTCAATACGGTGATCCGCCCTTCCTCCGGCAGCACCATGCCCATGATCGCCTTGATCACCGTGCTTTTCCCGGCTCCGTTGGGTCCGATCAGTCCCGTAATGTACCCTTGCGGCACGGTAAAACTTATTCCTGACAAAGCAAAGCTTCCGTAATGCTTGACGAGTCCTTCCACTTCCAGCGCATTCATCCTCAAGCCCCTCCTTCTTCGTGATCCAACAGTTTGATCCACTCGATCAGTTCATCGGTCGACATCGGGAGGCTTCTGGATTCTTCCAGAACTTCCCGAAGTTTGCTTTCCAGCGCTCTGAGCCGCTGCTCCCGGATAAATTCCTGATTTCCTCCGGAAACGAACGAACCCTTACCGACCACCGAGTCGATCAAGCCTTCCTGTTCCAATTCGTTGTATGCTCGTTTCGTCGTGATGACGCTGATCTGCAAATCCTTGGCCAGCTGGCGAATAGATGGCAGCGCCGTTCCCGGCGCCAGCCTTCCTTGCAGGATCGCGTCGCGGATTTGCCTGACAATCTGAAGGTAAATCGGTTCACCTGAGGAATGGGAAAGCAAAATATCCATGCTTCACCTTCTTAGATTGATTATTTTGTTAACAGTGTATATATACAATATATACATTATGAACGATAAAATCAATTCTTTC
>NZ_JAKSXN010000065.1 GCF_022427145.1 Paenibacillus timonensis | reverse complement strand
GGATAAGCGGCTTTTTGGAGTAAATAGAGTGATGAAAAGTTCCTATTTCTCAATACTAGCTATTTTTCTGCGAAATTAGGTGATTTTATCGCGCTATTCTAGCAAGCGAAGAGGTGTCCCAAGATCATCCTTGGAACACCTTCTTTTTCTGGTGCCTCATGCATAGAGGCAGAGTTAGCAAGTACCGCCGCTTGGACGCGGCGCCGTATCGCGCTCGAACGCTACAATCCAGTCGCCCTGGACGGCGGCATAACCGATATCGCCTTCGGCGACGAGGCCGTACAGATTTTTCACGTCCAAGTATTCCTGACGGCTGCCATTATCGAACTCCAACGTGATGTAATAGTAGGTCCGGGAGGACGAGCGGTGCATCGCGTTATTCTCGTTCATGTGACTGGAGCTGCGCCGCACGTCCATCCGCTTAGAGACGATCCGCGCATATCTCGTGTCCCTCGGCGAGCGGGCGTTCTTGGCGTAACGAACCCCATTGGAAATCATCAGCACGATGAAGACGACAAAGATAATGACCATAAAAACGGGGACGATCGTAAACATGATATCGCCGCCGCTCGCGAAGCCGCCTCCGCCAAACGGAGAAGGATCGAATCCGCCCATATGCTCCGCCTCCTTTGTTTTGACCAACAACGTAAGGCCGCCGACTGCGTGCGCCATCCATTGTTCTTTCGTTCTTCCTTATATACGCGGAAAGGGAAAAATTGTTTCAGTGGCTTTGTTTCGGTTGCTCTGCAAGGTGCATTGCAGAGAATTAGTGAAGCACGATGCAAATTGTAAAATATGTAAAATTTCAGTAAATATATGGAATATGGTGAAATCATAAGGTAAAATATGGATGTGGCCGCAACAAAAAAGAAAAGGAGTAGATTGCGTTATGAAAAATCTATTAAAAAAATCGTTTGCTACGCTAGGATTGACAGCCTGTTTAGTAGGAGCTATTTCTTCGGTAGCATCTGCGTCAATCACTTGGGACTCTTGGGCAGATTGGACAGGAGTTGGGGCAATTGCAGATGTACATGCATACACTGCTCAAGCAAATGAACCTTATACTTACCAAATCACTGTTGCAGCTAGTCTTAGTAATGGCGACTACAGATTTGTACCTAAGAATCCAGCATCTTCGACTGATAGAGTTAGTCTTTTTTTCACTTCTAGCAGTCCAGTTAGCAGTGGTACTTCATATCATGAGTGGATCACGACAGATGGTGGTACCCCAATTACTAAAAGCATTCGATTTCAGTAAGACCATTTTTAAAATATAACATCTTAGAAATAATAAAACCCAGAATGTGAATAGGGCAAAATCTGCCCTATTCATGTTTTGGTTATTTTGGAGGAAAAATGCGACAGATCATACAAGATATTTTTATAGGCAGAAAAATATTCATAATGCTTTTTGTTGGATTTCTCTTCACGATATTACCGATACAAATCGCTCTTTCAACCCAGTCCTATTTCGATGAAATCTTTTATGATTCCTTAAACGGTCATTTTCGATATTATTATTCTTTGGAAATAACGAACCTAAAGGAGATAAATCTCGATGAACTACAGAAAATCGCAAAAGCAAATTTTGGTAACTCAAGTGTAATTACCAATGATTTCACAGTTAATGATCCGGAACATGGCTTGATGATAATTACAGGGCTCTTAAATAATAAGTTATGGTCCCCCCCAATACTTAATGGGACGATGATGGAGTCGGAATCCAATGAGATAATCGTTGGTAAAATAGTATCCAATCATGTCGGGACCATCAATGTATTGGGCAGTGAATATAATGTCGTAGGGATTGCTGGAAGGGGCCTAAGCGATGCATATCATTTAAAGGCATATATTCATTTGAACAGTTTGCCGGATCCAATTAAAAGTAACATCGAACGAAGCAAATCTTTGAAGTTGTTGGTCAGATCAAATCAAAATCCAAAGTACGAAATAAGTTCTTTTATTTCCAAGATTAGCGAACTTGATAATGAAGTAAAAGCGAACATGAAAGATGAAACCAGTGTTTATAAACAAGCAAAAGACGCAAGGGGTATGGTGAAGGAAGTACTAAGTTACCCGTATCAACTTATTACGATCGCTTTAATCAATTGTATCATTGTAAGCTATTTGTGGATTTATCTAAAAAGAAAAGATATTGCTTTGAGAAAAGCTTTAGGAGCAAGCAATCTCAATTTATTTGTGCATATTATTACTCAGTTATTGTTATGTGCGTTTCTAGCGACACTTGGCTCCATCTTCATTCAGTTGCTTTTGACGAAATCAAGTGCCGGAATTTTTCAGCATACAAGTTACCTCATTAGCGCAAGTTCATATGTTTTTATCCTTGCGAGTTTGGTTACCGTGATAATTGCGTTAATAACTTCGATTGTACCGGTTTTGCATATATTAAAAATTGAACCTGCCAAAGCATTAAAGGAGTAGACGCGCTATGGTCAGAATGAGAGATGCTTTGAAGGCGCTGCGAAACAGATGGGTAATTTCCGTACTTCTGCTGATTCAATTTACATATGGATTATCTACCATAACAAGTTCCGGCAATATATTTTATAACTTTTACTACCTGAGTAATAACTCGCTTTTAGAGTTGGACAGTACTTATCTAGTTGTTCCCGGAAAAAATTTCGGGATGGTTGAGACTGAAAGATATAAAAATGATAAGCAACAAGTTGAGAAATTATATCGAATGCTTGATCATCATCAGGATGTTCTTTCATATGGCACTTACTATGAGGATATTGTAATACTTGACGAAAAAAAAGGCCCGCTCGACAGCAGATTGATGAAGGAGATGACCAAAAGCGACGGGCTTGATGATCCTTATATAAATGCAATCGTCATTGATGAAAACTATTATCACCTTTTAAACCTGAAGTTAGATAAAGGCCAAGGCTTTTCCAGACAGGATTTCGATAAGAATCACAATCAACAAGTCAATGTTCTCGTCGGATCTTATTTCAAAAAATATTTTAAAATAGGTGATTTCATTAATGATCAATACAGAATTAACGGTTTTTTGCCTGACAAGTACATTGTAAATAATAATTCTACAAACGTTTATTTGAATTTGAATAAAGCCATGTTAATTCCTATGCCTGAAGATCGATACAACAACTATGATTCCATGTATTCGAGGCTATTCTATGGCACCGTATTGAAGTTGCGAGAAGGGGCAAATCTGAATGAGTTAACTCGGATTATTCAACTTCCAGAGAGTAAAGTGAATATAAGTCTAAACAGTCTAGGGAAAGATGTTGGAGAAAATATAAAGGCCACTTTCTATGCGCAAATTCCTCAACTTATATTAGGTTGTTCCTTTATCCTATTCTCGATAATCAGTATCGCAATTACGACAATCGTGTCCATTATGATTAGGAAAAGAGAATTTGGAATCAAATTGGCTCTAGGTGAGAGCACGCGAGGGATATTAGGTCAAATCATTATTGAAAATTCAATTGTTGGGGTTATGGGCACGTGCTTATCTTTGGCGTATTTCATATCGAAGTTCAATAGACTGTTACAGAAATCAAGCGAATTTGATATGGCTAGTGTATTGGATTTTAAAATGAATGGTCCTATTTTTCTGCTCATTTTCATCATTTTAATGACAATTCTGGTCTGTTCGAGTTATATTGTGTATCCATATATTCGAAAACAAGAGATCAAATCATTAATCGGAGGGATGGAATAATGGAGGTGATCAGATTGCGCGAACTTAAAAAAGTGTATCGTCATAAATCCAATGAGACTCTAGCCTTGAGTGGCATTAACCTGACAATTAATCAAGGAGAGTTGGTTGCGATTATGGGCCCGTCAGGTTCCGGTAAGAGCACCTTGTTAAATATTTTGGGCCTGATGGATTCCCCCTCCGAAGGTGAATATTTTTTAGAGGGCCAATCTGTGAATCAGGTCAGAAGACATAAGATTCATATCACGAGAAATCAAATGATCGGTTTTGTGTTTCAGTATTTTGCCTTGCTGAAGGATTACACTGCACAGGATAATGTGATGCTACCGCTCACCTATCGAAGGTTAAGAAATAAAGAGAGGGTTGCCAAGGCAAGATACTATCTCCAAAAAGTGGGATTGGAAGAACACGTGCATAAAAAGCCGGATGAATTATCAGGGGGACAACAACAAAGGGTTGCCATCGCAAGAGCTTTGGTAGGGGAACCTGAAATCATTTTGGCAGATGAACCTACCGGTAATTTAGATCGAAAAACCGGAGAGGAAATTATGGATTTATTACAGGAAATAAATAGAGAAGGCAAGACAATTATCATCGTCACACATGACATGGAGGTTGCAAAAAAATGCCGTCGCATCATTGAAATCGTAGACGGGAAAATCCATACGGACCAGCTTAAAAGGAACTCCTCGATTGTGAACGAATACGAATTGTGATAAACTGGAATCACTATGATAAGAACGGAGGGTTCCGTGTGTTGTACATTAAATTCCGTTTCACCACTTTGCGCGGCTAATTGAATACTGCCAAAGGCTCTGCACCTGTGCAGGGCGAACGGGATAGGTGTGCTATGATAAAGGGAACCGCATGGAACTTTAGAATAGAATATGCCTGATTTGGCCGGGAACGCGGACGGGGATGGTTATCCTTTGTTCGCGGGTTTCGGGCTGTTTTGGGAACCGTTTGCGTAAACACAGGTGCCGTGCCTGTGTTTATTTTTTTCCTAAAGGGAGGAACTCGGTTATGACAGAACAACTACAACAACAATTGGAGCAAAAAGCCATCTTGGTTGGCGTGAATTTGAATCATCAGGCGGATTTCGACTATTCGATGGAAGAGTTGGCCAATTTGACGGAGGCTTGCGACATCGAAGTCGTTGGCGTGCTCACGCAAAATCTGCCCAAGGTCACCCCGTCGCATTATATCGGCACGGGCAAAATCGAAGAGGTACGGGCGCTGTTGGAGGCGCACGGCGGCAACCTCGTTATTTTCAACGACGAGCTGTCCCCGTCGCAGCTCCGCAACCTGGAATCCGATCTGCAGTGCAAGGTCATTGACCGGACGCTGCTGATCCTGGATATTTTTGCGGAGCGGGCTAAAACCCGCGAGGCCCAGCTCCAGGTCGAGGTGGCCCGGCTGAAGTACATGCTGCCGCGGCTCGTCGGGCTGCGGGAATCGCTGGGCCGCCAAAGCGGCGGGGTCGGCACGAAGAACCGCGGCGCGGGGGAAACGAAGCTGGAGCTCGACCGCCGGCGGATCGAGGAGAAGATCACCGCGCTCAGCCGCGAGCTGGAGACGCTGGTCGCCCACCGCCAAACCCAGCGCAAGCAGCGCAAGAAGAACGACGTGCCCGTCGTCTCGCTCGTCGGGTATACCAATGCGGGGAAATCGACGATCATGAACGCGCTGCTCGAGACGTATAGTCCCGGGCAGGAGAAGCAGGTGCTGGAGAAGGATATGCTGTTTGCCACGCTGGAGACGTCCGTCCGCAATATCCCGCTGGAGGATAATAAAGCGTTTTTGCTGACGGATACGGTTGGGTTCGTGAGCAAGCTGCCGCATCACCTGGTCAAGGCGTTCCGATCCACGCTGGAGGAAGTCTCCGAAGCCGACCTGCTGATCCACGTCGTGGATTATTCCAACCCGGAATTCGCGCGGATGATCGAGATCACGCATCAGACGTTAAAAGAAATCGGCATTACCGACATTCCGGCGATCTATGCCTATAACAAGTCCGACCGGACGGAACAGGCCATACCGGAAGTGAAGGGAGATGTCGTCTATCTGGCCGCCAAACCCCGCATCGGCATCGCCGAGTTGGTGGACGAAATCCGCCGGCGGATTTTCAAGGACTATATCAAGTGCACCATGCTGATTCCCTACGATAAGGGATCGCTGGTTTCTTACCTGAACGAACATGCCAACGTGCTGGAGACGAGTTACGAGGAGGATGGCACGAAGCTGGCACTGGAGTGTCGGCAAAGCGACTACGGAAGATACAAGGAGTATGTCATCGAAGCGGTAGAATGACGGGAGACGAGACGTTTGGCCTGATCTGATGGCGTGGTGTCTGTCTTGTTCGAAAACGGTTGTCGGATGGGAAGGTAAGACGTATAATAGCCCTCAAAACCACGTCTTTCTAACAAAGGAGATAAGCGATCATGTCCGATATGTTAGTAAAGTTATACGATCTGCCCCCGTTCGAGTCGGTGGAGCAGTACGAGGCGCGAACCGGAGTTACGATTCGCCGGGCGATCGGCCCGGAGAAGCACGTTGTCGCGAAATGGGTAGGCGAGCACTTCAGCGCGCACTGGGTCAGTGAGTGCGAGGTAGCCTTCTCCCGAGCGCCGATTACCTGCATCATCGCTACGGAAAACGGCAAGCTGCTAGGGTTTGCCTGCTACGATACCACGATGAAAGGGTTCTTCGGACCGACCGGCGTCGATGAGCAGGAACGGGGCCGGGGCATCGGCAAACAGCTGCTGCTCTATACGCTCTATTTAATGCGGATGGACGGCTACGGTTATGCCGCGATCGGTGGTGCGGGCCCGAAGGATTTCTACGCCAAGGCGACCGGCGCGGTCGTCATTGAGGGCTCGGAGCCCGGAATATACAAAGGGATGCTGCGATAATGCAGCATCCCTTGTTTTTTTGCAACGGACTCCAGTGACGCAATAGGCCGCTATATCGCCGGCAGCATCACCTGGAAGGCCGCGCCTTGACCCGGCTCGCTGTGGACCTCGATCTTGCCGCCGTGGGCCTCGACGATCGATTGCGAGATCGACAGCCCAAGCCCGGCCCCGCCTTGTTTGCGCGTGCGGGAGGCGTCGATGCGGTAAAACCGCTCGAACACATGCGGCAGATGCTCGGCGGCGATGCCCGGTCCGTTGTCCCGCACCTCCAGCTTGGCCCGGCCGGGCTGGGCGGACAGGCGTACGGCGATCGTTCCCTGCTGCGGGTCGGTGTGCTGCACCGCGTTGTGGAACAGGTTCAACACCACCTGCTTGATCTTGTCGCAGTCGCACATCGCGCTCAGCCCCGGCTGCAGATCGAACCGCACCTCGCGCTCCCCGGCCAGCATCCGCAGATGCGGCTCCATCTCCGCGATGACTTCGTCCAGGCGCACCTGCGTGCGGTGGACGACCGGGGTGCGGTCGAGCTTGGCCAGCGTCAGCAAGTCCTCGACCAGCTTCTTCATCCGCTGCGATTCGCCCAGCATGCTGTTCAGCGCGGTATGCAGCTGCTCTGGCCGGTTGGCCGCTCCCCGGAGCAGCACCTCCAAGAAGCCGTGAATCGAGGTGAGCGGCGTCCGCAGCTCATGGGAAGCATCGGCCACGAACCGGCGCATCTGCTCCTTGGCTTCGCGCTCGGCCTCGAATGATCCCTCCAGCCGTTCCATCATCCCGTTAAAGGATACGCCCAGCCGATCGATTTCCGATTGGCCGGAAGCGGCCGTGAAACGGTTGCCGAGATTGCCGGCATTCGTATCCTCCACGGTGCTTACCATTTGGTTGAGCGGCGTTAAAGCCCGGCGCAAAATCGGCAGATAAAGCGCCAGACTCCCGGCCAGCGCCAGGAGAGAGAGACCGATGAACGTCAGCAGCTGGCGCATCACGACTTCGCGCAGCGGTGCCGTATAGGTGCCCATCTGAACTAGCCAAGCGCGTTCGCCTTGTTCGCCCGGCAAACCGACCGAACGGAAGACCACCAGTTGCTCCTTCCCATCCTCATCCTCGATGACGCGGTAGCCGTCCGGCCCCGGGCGCATAGGCTGCACCTCTTGGAACAAGTCGGCATATTCCGCATCGGACAGCCTCGGTGCAGGCGCTCCGGATTCGGCGTTCAGATCGATGAACCCGTTATCGCTGTTAATGATCGCCAGCGAAGCGCCGGGGATGAACAATTGCGGAGGACGTCCGCCATTCTCTTCTCCGCTTTCGCCTCCACCGCCGGGTCCGCTCCCGTTGGCCCCGGCGCCGGCACCGGCGGCACCCGCGTCCGGCTTCGGCAAACCCCAGCGTTCGGCCGGCTGGCCTATCCGCGTGAAGACGTCCCGGAGCGGGCCGCGCATTTGCGAGGCCATCGTTTCGGCTTGGTTCTTATATAAGAAGTCCTTCATGATGACGTACTGGAATACACCGATCAGAATCAGGAGCACGGCCAGCATCAAAAGGGACCTGGAGAGCAACTGAAACCGCAGCGAGCTCGGGGAGAGCAGGCTTCGCAGCCCTCCAATCAACCGCTTCCCGGCGGCCGTGATCGCCTTCCCGCTAGCCCTTCTCCGGCTTCCGCCGGCAAAGGGCTTCATGGCAGATCGACGCGGTAGCCCGCGCCGCGCAGCGTTCGGATTAAACGATGCTCTCGGTCGTTCAATTTCTCGCGCAGAGAGCGGATGTAAACCTCCACGATATTCTCCTCGCCGCCGAAGTCGTAACCCCAGACTTTATCTAAAATCGTCGTTTTGCTCAAGACGATCCCATGGTTCAGAATCAAATATTTCAACAGCTCGTATTCGGTAGGAGACAATTCAAGCACCCGACCCGAATAGGAGAGCTCCTTGCGGCGGTCATCCAAACGGAACGGGCCGATCACCACTTCACCGTATAGGGCCGGAAACTGATTGCGCAGACGGGCGCCGATTCGGGCTAGCAGCTCCTCGAAGCTGAACGGTTTTACGACGTAATCGTCCGCGCCGATCGTCAGTCCCTTGACCCGGTCTTCCACCTCGTCCTTAGCGGTCAGCATGATGATTGACACGTTCTCGCCGTTCTTCCGCAGCAGCCGGCAGACTTCCCAGCCGTCCATCCCCGGCATCATGACGTCCAGAACGATGACGTGCGGCTGAAACTCGGCCGCGATCGCGACCGCGCTCATGCCGTCGCCGGCGGTACGCACCTCAAATCCTTCATTCTGCAGCCCCAGCTCGAGGAACTGCACGATATGCGGTTCATCATCGACCAGCAGCACCTTAGCCCCTTTGACTTGTTTCATCTTAAAATCCCCCTTGCGCCTATCCATGCTTGTCTAAACTGCGATGTTTCCATTATGCGCGATGATGCTGAACGTTGGCTGAATGCCGACTGAAGAACGACTGAGCACCAATCGGGATCAGACAAGGCACCTCCAGCTGTCCTGTTTTGATCGTATCCGGTTTGTCCGGGGAAGTAAATCGCAGAATGGAGCGGGGGCCGCACTCTTGATTGCCCCTCCGCTAATAAGCTATACTTTTGACATGAAGTCATGTAAAAGGGGAGTAATGAGATGGAAAAAGTATTGATTTTCGGTCATAAAAATCCCGATACGGATACCATTTGTTCGGCGATCGCTTATGCGGACCTGAAGTCCAAGCTGGGCTGGAACGTCGAGCCCGTGCGGCTGGGCAGCGTCAATGGGGAGACGGCCTTTGCATTGGAACGGTTCGGCTTCGAAGCGCCTCGCTTGGTTGAGACGGTTGCCGGCGAAGCGAAGGAAGTTATCCTGGTCGACCATAACGAGCGTCAACAAAGCGCTTCCGATATTGATCAGGTACGCGTAGCCGAGGTCATCGACCATCACCGGATCGCCAATTTCGAAACGAGCGGACCGCTGTATTACCGAGCGGAACCGGTAGGCTGCACCGCAACGATCCTGAACAAAATGTACAAAGAAAACGGCGTCTCCGTCCCGGCGAACATCGCCGGTTTGATGCTGTCCGCCATCATTTCCGATTCGCTGCTCTTCAAATCGCCGACCTGCACCGAGCAGGACGTCGCCGCTGCGCGCGAGCTGGCCGAAATCGCCGGCGTCAACGCCGAAGAGTACGGGCTGGACATGCTGAAGGCTGGAGCAGACCTCAGCGATAAAACGATCGAGCAGCTTATTTCCCTGGATGCCAAAGAGTTCGAAATGGGCGGATCCAAGGTGGAAATCGCTCAGGTGAACGCCGTGGACGTAAACGACGTCTTGTCCCGCCAAAGCGAAATCGAAGCGGCTTTGAACGGCATCATCGCCAGCAAAGGCCTCGATCTGTTCCTGTTCGTCGTAACCGACATCCTGAACAACGATTCCGTCGGTTTGGCGCTGGGTAAAGCCGCCGATGCCGTCGAGCAAGCCTACAACGTGAAACTGGCTGACAACAAAGCGGTGCTGAAGGGCGTCGTATCCCGCAAGTCGCAAATCGTGCCGGTGCTGACGGACATCTTTAATAAACGATAATTTTCAAATCCCCAGAGCCTTGCCTGACGGCAGGCGGCGTGCAGCCGCTTGCATCGGCAAGGCTCTTTTAAAATCAAAAAGGCTGCTCGCAGGGGAATGACCCCGGCGAACAGCCTTTTATCATAAGAGGCGGAACCGTTCCAATTGATCCCATAGCCCCTCTTCCCGCAGCACTTCCCGTTGCTTCGGCCCAATCAGGTCGAAATGGGGGAACGGCGAGCGGTTATGAATATATCGGGCGGGAAGGTCGTGGGCCTCGCACCAGGCTCTGAGCCGCTCCAAATCGGAGCAGCCGACCTTGGTGACGGTCTTGGCTTCGGGAAACCGCGGATCCAGCCAGAAATGGGTCAAAAAGCCGATTTCGCCGCGGGCCACCGTTCGTTTCCATGCCTCCAATTCCTCTCGCGACACACCGAATGCCACAGCCCTTCCTCCTTCTGGATGTTAGATGTGAATGCCTCTCCACAAAAAAGCAACGATCGCTTCAGCCGCCTGTTCTGCCGAAGGAAACAGCTTGTTCTTGTCGGCATACTGGCGTTCCCCTACCCGAAGCATGGAAACGTACAGATGGGCGACCAGGTTCGGGTCGTCGCAGACGATTTCGCCATGTTCGGCCGCTTGGGCAAACCCTTCGCGAAGCGTTTCATAGAGATCGTTCTCATGGCGGATCAAGGTTTCCTGCTGCTCTCCGGTCAAATGATGCTGGATGCTGCGAAACATCTCGTCCATGTGGACCTGAGGGACTCTTAGGTAGTTGATCGTAATTTGAAGCAGTCTTTCCCGGAACGTGCCGGGCTCCTGAAGCAGCTTCCGAATTCGTCCGTTCACCCGGGCGAGCGTCGTGGCCACGGACGCAACAAACAAATCTTGTTTGGTCGGATAATAATAATAAACGCTGGCCTTGGTGATCCCGCAATGCTCGGCAACTTGGTTCATGGATACGGAGGTATACCCCTTCTCCATGAACAAGAGCGATGCGGAACGCAGGATCTGCTCGGACGTCGCCAGGGCGTCCGGCTGCTGGACGGGCCGTCCCAAAGAACGTTTATGCGGCGGGGTCAACCTTCATCACCTCAAGCAACTTGTACTGAGCAAACATTATATCATATTTTTCGTTTGATAATTAACCTTCCGGTATATATAATTAATATTCAGAGTGATGTAAATCACGCGGAGCTTGTCATATAGAAAGGGAGATGGAATCATCTATGGATAAAATACTAGGCCGGCTTTCCCGACGGGTGGCTGGCCGAAGAACCAAGTGGATCACGCTTGCCGTCTGGATTCTGCTTGCCGGCGGATTAAGCGCCGTATGGCCCGGCGTGAACTCGATGGAGCGGAACAATGCGGCCAACTTGGATGCGAACCAGCCCTCGGTGATGGCCGAACAGCTGGCAGAGCAGGAATTCCCGAGCGATAGCGGCATCCCCGCATTAACGGTTTGGACGCGCGAAGGCGGGCTCACGGATGAGGATTACGCCAACCTGCAGAAGCTGACGTCGCATTTCACGGCCCATCCGGTGGAAGGGATGGAGCTGGTGCTCCCGCTCGAGCAAATGCCGCTGCCGGTGCTTAAGCAGCAGGCGTCCGAAGACGGCACGACCTGGGTGTTGCCGTTCTTTTTCGCCAAAGGGACGGAAACCGACGTGATGAAAGCCGGCATGGAGGAGATTCGCGGCCAAGCAAAGGCGATCTTAGGGAGCGATCCGTTTGACGCCAAGCTCGGAGACAATGGATTGGCGGCAAGGGTATCCGGGCCGGCCGGCATCTCGATCGACGCGGTGGGGCTGTTCTCGAGCGCCGACGTTTCGCTGATGGTCGCCACCGTTTTGATCGTGCTGATTCTTTTGCTGCTCATTTATCGTTCGCCGATCCTGGCGATCATTCCGCTGATCGCCGTTGGTTTTGCTTACGGCGTAGCCGGCCCGATCCTTGGCAAAATGGCGGAGCAGGGCTGGATCACCGTCGACTCGCAGGCCATCTCGATCATGACCGTACTGTTGTTCGGGGCGGGTACCGATTACTGCCTGTTCCTGATTTCCCATTTCCGGCAGTTGTTGACGGAAGAGAAGGATAAGTCGAAAGCGCTGGCTTCCGCGGTGAAAGGTTCTTCGGGCGCCATCGCCATGAGCGGATTTACCGTCGTGATTGCCCTGCTGGTGCTGCTGTTAGCCAAGTACGGCTCCGTGCAACGTTTCGGCGTGCCGTTCAGTTTGTCGATCCTGATCATGGGGATCGCCAGCTTAACTTTAGTACCGGCGTTATTGGCTATTTTGGGACGGTCGTCCTTCTTCCCGTTTATTCCGCGCACGCCGGAAATGCAGGCGGAACGGGCCGAACGCCGGGGAAAACCCGCACGTCAGCCCAAACCCAAGGCATCGGCCGGTTGGATCGGGCGAACGGTGACGAAGCGTCCCTGGACGATTTTTATCGTGACGACTTTGGTCCTGGGGGTATTGGCTTCGCAAGCGACCCGGATCGAGTATACCGTCGACCTGCTTTCCTCTTTCCCCGAGGATACGCCTTCTAGGGAAGGGTTTGCGGTGATCGCCGATAAATTTACGCCGGGGGAATTGGCTCCGGTCAAATTAATGGTTGATACGGAAGGCAAAGACGTCGACCTGCAAGGCACGTTTAGCCGTTTGCCTTATGTCAGCCAGGTGTCCGAGCCGGCTAGCGGAAAGACAAACCCCGACATTCGGGCGGTCGAGCTGCAGTTCAACCTCAACCCATACTCGAATGAAGCGATGAAGCACATTCCGGAGCTGCGGCAAACCGCGGAGAATTTGCTGGCGGACCAAGGGATCGGCGAACCGGAGGACAAGGTTTGGATTAGCGGGCAAACCGCTACGCAGTTTGATACCGAAAATACCAATGCACGCGATACGAAGGTCATTATCCCGATCGTCATCGGGCTGATCGCCTTGCTGCTGCTCGCTTATCTTCGCTCGGTCGTCGCGATGGTGTACTTGATTCTGACCGTCGTATTATCCTATTTCGCGGCGCTGGGCATCGGTTGGGTCGTCCTCCACGACTTGATGGGCAACGCGGCCATTCAAGGATTGATCCCGCTGTATGCCTTCGTCTTCCTGGTCGCGCTTGGAGAGGACTATAACATCTTCCTGATCTCGAGTATTTGGAGGAAGCGCAAGGTCATGCCACTGAAGGATGCCATCCGCGAAGGCGTGAACGAGACCGGGGGCGTGATTACCTCCGCCGGCCTGATCCTGGCCGGAACGTTTGCCGTCCTCGCGACCCTGCCGATTCAAGTGCTGGTGCAATTCGGCATCATCGCCGCGGTCGGGGTGCTGCTTGACACGTTCCTCGTACGGCCGTTCCTCGTGCCGGCCATCACGATGCTGCTTGGCAAAGCGGCATTTTGGCCGTCCAAAGCAGGGCAGCTGGGGCAGGAGCCGACAAAAGACGCAAGCCAATAACAAATCGTTCGTAACCCGAGGTTTCGCCGGTCAGGCCGAAGCTTCGGGTGCTTTTTTTTACAGCAACAGGGGTTACATATTTCCCGTAACGAGGCCGCACAATAGGTGGATGCAGGGCCGATGAAATTCCATGAAACGGGGGACAAATGTGATGGCGAAGGCACAAAACGGAGAGGAAAAAAAGGGGGATTTACGCTGGTGGCAGCTTTCCTTGCTGGGAGTGGCATCGACCATTGGCACCGGTTATTTTCTCGGTTCGGGCATCGGGATCCGCATGGCGGGTCCATCCATCTTGATCGCGTTTCTACTGGCTGCGGTCGGTACCTATACGGTGTTTGAGGTGTTGGCTCGAATGACCGCGGATCGTCCGGAGCAGGGTTCCTTCCGTTCGTATGCGAAACGGGCCTTTGGGCGCTGGGCGGGCTTTGGCAGCGGCTGGGTGTATTGGAGCTCGGAGCTGCTCATCATGGGCAGCCAGTTGACGGCCTTATCCTTGTTCTCGCGTTTTTGGTTCCCGGGGGTACCGATGTGGATTTTTGCGATCGGCTACGCGGTGCTGGGGCTTGGCGTGATTCTGCTCGGAAACAAAGTGTTCGATTCGATGGAAAATGTATTGTCGGTCATCAAAATTGCCGCCATCCTGATGTTCCTGGTCGTGGCCGGAGCCGCGCTGATGGGCTGGATTCCCGGGAGCGGCGGCAAAGCGCCGGTATTTCCGCACACGGCAAAAACCTTCTTTCCGGCTGGGGGGATGGGGCTGTGGTCGGGGTTTATCTTTGCGTTTTACGCCTTCGGCGGGATCGAGGTTATGGGGATGATGGCCATTCGGCTGCGCGATCCGAAGGAAGCGCCGAAGTCCGGCACGATCATGCTGCTGCTGCTCTCGGCGGTGTACCTGCTATCGGTAGGGCTTGCGGTTACCTTGGTTGCCTGGAACGCCATCGACCCGAAGCGAAGTCCATTCGTAACGGCCCTCGGCAAATATCCGCTGCCTTTTATTCCCCACGTGTTTAACGGCGTGCTGATCGTGGCCGGCTTCTCCACGATGGTAGCCTCGTTGTACGCGGTGACGACCATGCTCGTTACGCTCGCCAAGGATAAGGATGCGCCGCCCTTGTTTGCCCGGAAGAGTTGGCGGGAGCGGCCGTTATTTGCCATTGGCTTAACCGCGGCCGGACTTGCCGCTTCCGTGGTTCTGTCCTTCGTGATGCCGGGACGTATTTATGAGTACATTACGACGTCGGCGGGATTGCTGCTGCTTTATAACTGGTTTTTTATTCTCGTCACGTCGGGCAAGCTGCTAAAGCTTAGCGCGTTCGGTCAAGTGAAGCGATGGGGCGGCATGGTCCTGATCGCATTAGCGGTGACCGGAACCTTGTTTCACGACACGAGCCGGCCGGGATTTTGGGGCAGCTTGGCGTTCGTCGGCGTCATCGGAATCGTTACGCTAATCCTGCAATTTTCCATCTGGAAGCCGAGAAAACAGGCCAAGCGGCGGGGCCGCCCAGCCAAATCCATGGTCTTGCGCCCGAAGCGAACGACGTGATGTGATTTACAGCCGCTCCGCTAGCAAGATGGCTGCCTGATAACCAAAATAGAGCCCGAAGCCGATCAGGGACACGCCGGAAAACACCGAAATGAGGACCAGAATCCGGTTCGTCAGCAGCTTGCGGAACACGCTGGCAAACCCGGCCATGGTAAAATCCCATAACAACAGCCCAACGATAATGGCGCCGCTGTTGATCAACAAGTCCTGAGTTTGCACTTGATTTGCGGCTTGGGCCAATACCGAACCATAGATCCCGAGCCAGAACAAAATGGACAGCGGATTGCTGACCGACATGAGAAATCCGGAAAGGAACGATTTTTTCAGCGGCTCGCTGCCCCTCATTTCGCCTGCCGGTATTTTGCCGGCTTGCTTGAGACTGTCGATTCCGATATAGGTGAGTACGAAGAAACCGAATAGCCAGAGGAACGTTTTCATGAACGGGGTGTTCAGGAAGTGGACCACGCCGAAATAAACGAGCAGCATGTACAACAGGTCGGCGGATAAAGCGCCTAGGCCAACAAACCAGGCGTGCAGGAACCCGCCGCGAATGCCTTTGTCCAGTTGCGCGGCATTCACCGGCCCGATGGGGGCGGATAAAGATAAACCAAGAAGCACATAGCTAAGAAAGCTGTTCATCGCGTAAACCTCCAACTAAATTAAATCGCTGCTTGTACAGCATATTCAGCCAAGGACGCTTGTACGACTTCAAAATGGGGAAAATGCTTCTTGAAAAACTAAAGCCATTAGTTTAAAATAAAACTAAAGGTTTTAGTTTTTGGGAGAGAGAGGCGAATTAGATGAGAAGAACAAAATACGGGCAGTTAATACAACTGTCTTTTATGCCCCGGCTGTTTCCGGTGAATTGTTATTTGGTGGAGGAAGAGGATGGCGTTACGTTAATCGACGCGGCTTTGCCGTACAGCGCCAATGGAATTCTGCAGGCGGTGCAGGAAATCGGCAAGCCGCTGACGCGTATCGTCCTGACCCATGTCCATGACGACCATGTGGGCGCGCTCGATACCTTGAAAACGAGGCTTCCCGAGGTTCCGGTATACGTGTCCCTCCGCGATGCGCGCCTGATGGAGGGCGATGTCTCACTTGATCCCGGAGAGCCGGCTACTCCCATTCGCGGTGGGGTGCCGAAAAAATTGGCTAGCCGCGCCGATGTGACGTTTACGGATGGGGAGCGCATCGGCTCGCTGCTGGCCGTGGCGGCGCCTGGCCATACGCCGGGGTCATTTGCCCTGCTCGACACGCGGAGCGGCGCGCTTATCGCCGGCGATGCCTTCCAAACCCGCGCAGGCATCGCCGTGAGCGGCACCGTGCGTCCGCTGTTTCCGTTTCCGGCGCTCGCCACCTGGCACAAGGAAACCGCGCTCGCCAGCGCGCGCAAGCTAGCCGGCCTGAAGCCTTCGTTGCTGGCAGTGGGGCACGGGCCGGTGCTGGAGCAGCCGGCTGCTGCCATAGCCAAAGCGATTGCGGCGGCCGAACGCGCGCAAGGGACGGTGCCGGCAGCAACCGCAGCGGAGAAAACCGGTCGGAAGGAGGATAAGCATGTCGCCAAGAATCGGGATTGACGGCACGGCGGTGCTGATGGCGGCCGTCGACGTGGCCAATGCGGAAGGGCTGGAGGCGGTGACGATCACCTCGGTTGCCAAGAAGCTGGGCATCCGGCCGCCTTCTCTCTACAACCACGTAAGCGGCCTGGAGCAAATACGTGCGGAATTGGCCAAATACGCGCTGGACCGTTTATTTGAGCATATCTCCGCATCCGTCGGAGACCGGGCGGGGGAAGCGGCGATCCGGCGTTTCGCGGAAGCTTACCTCGAGTTTGCCCGTTCCTATCCCGGACTGTACGATGCGGCGCAAGCGGCACCGGGCCCTGAACACCCCTCGCTGCAGGAAGCCGGGGAGCGCCTGGTGGATTTGATCCTGCATTATCTCGGCAGCTATCCGCTCACGGAGGAGCAAGCCTTGCATGCCGTCCGCGGGCTGCGAAGCTTGATTCACGGCTTCGCCTCACTGGAACGCCGCGGAGCGTTTGGTCTTCCGCTTGAGCTAAAGGAGAGTCTGACGTTTAATCTCGGCCTGTACCTCGATGGATTGAACCAAATCAAGCCGTATTGACAACGATTTTTCGACTATGATACTTTAGGCTTGAACCATGAGGAACGTAAGGAAACCGAGGTGAAGCATCCATGGGAAAGAAGAAAGGACGTTCCGTGCACAACGCTCCGGCCAACGCGGCGGCGGATAAACCGGCTACGCTGAAAGATCTCCTTGGCGAGGATACGCTGGCCAAGCTGAAGGCGCAAGCCGATGAACTGAAGAAGGATGAGGAACGCCGCCAGGAGGAGGCTCGCATCCGCAAGGAGGAAGCGCGCCGGGCCGAGCAGAAACGGCTCGACAACGATTTCGAGCACCTGCTGAATACGAGCGAGCTGGACTGGCACAAATATAAATAAGGCGACATAGCGATAAAGCAAATAATAGCATACAAAGCTATTAACAAGGAATGCGAAGGCTTTGCGGCTCCTGGAAGCGGGAGCCTTTATTTTTGCGCGAAAGGCCTAAGGAGGTGGCGGTTAGTGGAACACATCGGGGCGTGGATCCTCTTTTTTCTGTTGATCGTAGTGCTGGGTTTGTTTAACCGGAAGTTCAAATATTCGGCCAAGCTTCGGGAATCTTATGAAGAGTTGACCTCGCTGGCGGACCGGACCCGCAAAGGCCGGACGACGAAGGCGGACCTGGCGCGCTGGGATGCCGCGCTGGCGAAGCTGGAGAAGCATCCCAGCGAATACAACAAGCTGGATCAGGAGATTCGCTTGCGCGAGGCTTACGTTCAATATTTGGAGCAGCATTATCCGGAGGATGAGCGGCTGCCGAAGCTGCGCGAAGCGGCGGGGTTCCGGAAGGATTCCGTCTGGGGGATCAAGATGAAATCTTGATTTTGACAGTTCCATCGGGTCGTGATACCATGGTGAAGTCCAAAACTTTTGACATTTTGGTGGTGCCGATGAACAATAAGATCAAGCAATTCCGGAAGCGGCTGGGCTTAACCCAAAATGAGCTCGCCGCGGAATGCGGCGTGACGCGCCAAACGATCAATAGCGTGGAGAACAACCGGTACGACCCGACGCTAGAGCTTGCATTCAAGCTTGCGCATATTTTGCAGACGAAGGTGGATGAACTGTTTATCTATGAGTAAATTCAACCGCGATTACATCATTACGATGGATGATATTGTAAGAGAAGGGGAACCTATTCTTAGAGTGGTGACGGAGCCCGTCAGCGTGCCCCCGACCGAGGAAGACCGCGAGGAAATGGCGGCGATGCTGCAATTCCTGAAGAATAGTCAGGATCCGGAGATTTCGAAGAAATACAAGCTGCGCGCGGGCGTGGGTTTATCGGCGAACCAGATCGGGCTGAACAAGCGGATGTTCGCCGCTTTGCTGACGGACGAGAACGGCAAGGATCGGCCGTTAGCCATGTATAATCCGAAGATCATCAGCCATTCCCAGGCGATGACGTATTTGCCGGAAAGCGAAGGCTGCTTATCGGTGGACCGCCTGGTGCAGGGGTTCGTTCCACGCTATGAGAAGGTTCAGATCAAAGCCTGCGATGAGGCGGGCAATGAGGTCAAACTGCGTTTTAAAGGCTTTGACGCCATCGTGATGCAGCATGAAATCGACCATTTGAACGGCATCATGTTTTATGATCATATCAATCCGGAGCACCCGTTCAAGCTGCCGAGCGGCGTGACCATTTCCAGCTTATATTAACAATAGCTCAGCCAAAAAGAACTTCGAATAACGAACGGAGGAATTCCCTTGTCAAACCCATCCCCATCCATTACCGCCATGATCGATCATACGCTGCTGAAGGCGGACGCCGGACGCGCCGCCATCCTAAAGCTGGCCGAAGAAGCCAAACAATACGGTTTTGCTTCCGTATGCGTCAACCCGACCTGGGTGAAGACCGCTGCGGAGATCTTGAAAGACTCCCCGGTCAAGGTCTGCACGGTGATCGGTTTCCCGCTGGGCGCTTCGGCGCCGGAAGTCAAGGCGTTTGAAGCCGCCCATGCCATCGCCGAAGGCGCTGGCGAAGTCGATATGGTCATCAACATCGGCGCGCTTAAGGACGGCGACGACGATTTCGTCCGCCGCGATATTGCCGGGGTCGTTCAGGCCGCGGCCGGCAAAGCGCTGGTGAAGGTCATTATCGAAACCTGCCTGCTCACCGACGAGGAAATCGTCCGGGCCAGCAAACTGTCCGTCGAAGCCGGCGCCGATTTCGTCAAAACGTCCACCGGGTTTTCGACCGGCGGAGCCACCGTGGAAGCGGTCGAGCTGATGCGCAAAACGGTGGGCCCCGACGTTGGCGTCAAGGCGTCCGGCGGAGTCCGTTCGCTGGCTGATGCCGAAGCGATGATTAAAGCGGGGGCAACGCGCCTAGGTACCAGTGCCGGCGTGGCGATCGCTCAAGGGCAAAGCGGCCAAAGCAGCTACTAAGAAGAGGTCCGGCTTCAGCCGGTTTCAGAAGGCTTCATGAGGAGAAACAGGGTGCTATTCCAGAGCGGGTGTGGAAATAGCACCCTTTTTTCGTCCATCCAAACTTTTTTTGGACTCTTTCCGTTACAGCTACAGATGCCTCCCGCGGAGGGCATGACTTGATAAAACGCTCGGAAAAGAGGAACAGTATGATACAAATTGATCATTTATCCAAAAAATATACGCGCGGCGGATTAGCGCTTGACGATGTCACCCTAACCCTGAATGAAGGGATGGTGGGCCTCTTGGGTCCCAACGGCGCCGGGAAATCGTCGCTGATGCGCATTCTGGCCACGCTCACGCCGCCGACTTCGGGCGAAGCGACGCTCTTTGGCGTGCCGCTGCGTCAGGCGGAGGAAATCCGCCGGATCATCGGTTATCTGCCGCAGCAGTTTCAAGTGTACCCGCAGCTAACGGGAGTGGAGTATTTGGATTACGTCGCGGTGATGAAGGGGATGACGGACAAGAAGCAACGCAAGGCGGAGATCGAGACTTTGTTGGAGCAGGTGAACCTGCAGGATAAGGCGCGAAAAAGAGTGCAGACCTATTCCGGCGGCATGAAACGCCGCCTCGGCATCGCCCAGGCACTTCTAGGTTCACCGCAGGTGCTGATCGTGGATGAGCCAACAGCCGGCCTGGATCCCGAGGAACGCGTCCGGTTCCGCAACCTGCTGACCCGCTTCAGCCTGGGGCGGATCGTCTTGTTGTCGACGCACATCGTCGCCGACATTGAAAGCAACTGCCGCCAGATCGCCGTCCTCGACAAAGGCAAAGTGAAGCTGTCTGGTGACCTGGCCGACCTGCAGTAGTTCGGAAACGGCAAGGTGTGGGAGGTTCGCCTTAACGAGAGCCGGTTCGCCTTGCTTGACCCGATGTCCGTCGTGTCCACGCGACCGACGGCAGGCGGCCTGTTATGCCGGGTCATCGGCCAGGCGCCGCCGGACGGGGCTGACGAAGCCGCGCTTGTTCCGCCGACGCTGGAGGACGGCTATTTGGCCCTGCTGCGAGCGGGCCAGAAGGAAGGGGCGGCTCGTTCATGAACAAAGGGAGACGCCTGTTTCAATTTGAGCTTCGCATGTGGTTCGGGAACCGGTGGCTGCTGGCATTGCCGGTGGTGTTCGGCTTGCTGGCGTTTTGGAATCTCGATAAGCTGCCGGACCGGGAAATCTTATTCTTTCGCCGTGCGTACACGAACCTAACGCTGCTGCACACCATGAGCCTGGGGCTGACGATGCTGCTTGGCGTGATGACGATCCGCCGGGATATCCGCCGCCCCTCCTATGAATGGAATGCAGCCTTGCCGGTGTCTTATGTATCCAGAATCTCGGCGAAGTATGCGGTAGGGGTCTTGTATTTTACGATATTTTCATTGCTGGCCTGCGCCGCGTTTGCCCGGGCTTCCTCACGAATGGACGTAGCATCTTCGATCACCCGGGAATTTACGGCTTATTATCTGCTTACCTTCGAGATTTCCTATCTGGTAACCCTGGCGCTGGCCATGCTGCTCGCGATTTGCATCGCGAACCGGGCCGTCTATTTGATCGCTTTTTGCGCCTGGATGTTTGGCACGTTCTTTCTGGATATGTTCCTGCTCGATCGCAACAGATGGTACGTGCTGCGTACGTTCCATCTCAATCAGTTGTTCGTGACCGGGGATCCCGATGCCGAAACGTGGGGCATTCGCCTGATCGCGGACGAACTGGCGGCATCCCGCTGGTTTGTGCTGGCGTTTACGCTGCTGTTGTTGACGGCCGGCGTGGTCCTTCTTAACCGGTTGCGCCCAACCGCTTTTCGGAAGAGCAACTGGGCGGCCGGGGGATTGGCCTTGCTGCTGGCGGCCGGCGCCTTTGTCCCCTATCTGTCCATTTGGGGAGAACGTTATGCCGGGTTGCATGCGAGGCTAAGCGATCCCGCCGTGAAGACGGCAGAAGCGCTCCATGGCATGAAGGTCGAAACGTTTCGGATCGAACGGTATGATATCCGCCTGCAGCGGGAGACGGATGACCGCTTGAAAATTAAGGCTGCCATGCAGATCCCGGCAGGTCAGCTAACGGGGCGCAGCGAGCTGGCGTTTACGCTCAATCGCGCGTTCCATGTGGATCGGTTGACGGTGAAGGGTTCGTCCGTCTCGTTCTCGCAGGTAGGGGAGAAGCTGACTATCCGTTTGTCCGCCCCTCTGCCCGCAAACGAATCCGTTCAGGTCGAGATGGAATATGCCGGGAAGGTGATGGATTACGTCGCCGAGAATTATACCGAGGGATCGTATTTGGCCTTTGTGAAGGGGAGAAACGTTTTGCTTCCGGGTTATATCGCTTGGTATCCGCTGCCGGGGGATTATCCGGTTTACATGAAAAACAGCGATGGCGATTCTTTGCAGGTGGCAGCCGATTTTGGCGGTTGGCGGCTTCCGTCCGCCCATTTCCGCATCGCGGCAACCGGGTTTGAATCCAAGCTTTACGGAAACTTGATGCAAAAGGAATCGACCGACGAAGGCCAAGTGTTCGAAGGCAAATCGTCGTCGTTCGTCAAGCTCTACGGCGGAGAGTTTCTGGAAGTGAAGAATCCGAAGCTGCCGGTTCGCCTGGTAACGACCCCTTATAGCGTGAAGACCGCCGAGGGATTGCTGGAAAAGTGGGCCGGCGTTTACGCCTATTTTGCCGGTTGGGTCAACGATTTTGAACCTCAACTGGATCAGGTGCTGATGCTGTCGATGAACAATAACCACTCGCCCGACCTAGAGAACAAGACCTATTACTTGATCTGGCTGGTGACCGAACCGGATTACTACGCGAACCAACTGATGAATGCGATGCTGCTCGGCACGAACGAAGGCGAGGCGGATATTCCGAAGGCGTCCGAGGACGTGCGGCCGCAGCTTCGGGCCTTAATGTGGTATCTATTTTTCCGTGAGTATAAGGGGTTCGCAAACGAGGACTTGAAACAAGGGGCGGGGGATGGCTTGTTGTACAACTTGTTCGATCCCTCGGACGAAGCCGATCCGGATCACGTGGGATTGCGGATGGCAACGCAGGTAGCCCAAGCGATGGATGAAGGGAAAACCGCTCAGGTGAAGAAGGTGCTGAACCATTTTTATTCGCTGGGTTTGGAAATCCCTAACCCCAACGACGCAGAGGATGGACTCAGACCTATTCCGTATGAAGAATGGGAACAAGAATGGAAGCGGGTGATGGGCGATGCGGATGCGAACTGACGCCCAAAGCGGGTTCCGTGGACTGAGCCTGGAGTTTAAAGTGCATAAGCAACCGATGGCCTGGCTTGCGCTGCTGCTGTTTGCCGTCTATCTCCTTAGCATTCTGCTTAGTGATCCCTCCCGCCCGAGAACGGTGTATTATTTTTCGGAGATGGCCCTGTTCTCGGTAGCGCTGATCATTCCCCTGCTGTTGTTCCAACGGGAAATTGGAGGAGGCGGCATGGAGGTCATCGCAACCTACCCCGTTTCCTTACGAGTGCTGGCCTTCCGAAAATGGCTGATGGCGATTGGATTGACGGCGGGGTTAGGGATCGTCTTGATGTCGGTGTATGCCTGGCATTTCGGGGGGATTTGGGCACCCCGGCATCCATGGAACGGTGCGGAGGTGATCCCGAAAGCCGAGATGACCGCCGGCTCCCTGATTCTTCAGAATCTACCGGCTTATGTGCTGCTCATCTCCTTATCCGTGGCCGGAATCGTGGCGTTTCGCCGAATATACGGCGGTTTGGTGCTCGGCTTCGCCGTATGGGTGCTGGATACGATCAGCTCCGGCGAATGGTTGGGTCGGTGGACCCTGTATGCTAGCTATTTAAAGAAACAGCATTCTTTTCCGCAAAACCGGATCGGCCTGATCATCGCTTCACTGCTTCTACTCGCTTTCGCCGTTTGGTTGATTGGCCGAAGGGAACGCTGGATCAGCGTGGAAGAGGAATAACGCCCCACAGGGCGTTGAATTATACGGATTTAACTCGAATCCACGGGGGAGGGGATACCATGATTTCGGATTCGCTGCTGGCCGAGCGAATGGCCGCCGGCGATCAGGAAGCGTTCGAGCTGCTGGTTACGAGGTACCACGGGCCGCTGCTGTCCTATGTCACGAGCCAGCTAAGGGATCGGGGCAAGGCGGAGGATATCGTTCAGGAGACGTTTATCCGGCTGATCCGCCACCTGAAAAGGCATGGCGGAATGGAGCAGCTTCGCCCCTGGCTCTATAAGGTGGCGCTCAATTTGTGCCGGGATTATTGGCGCAGCGCCTCCTACCGCTCGGAATATGCCGGGACCGACACGATCCCGGAGGATGCCGATCCGGCACCTCGGGCGGAAGAATTGATCGAACGGCAGGAAACGGTGCAACAATTGGCCGAATCGATAACCACGCTTCCGGAGGTACAGCAGGAGGTGGTGCGCATGCGCTTCTTCCATGATTTGAAGCTGCAGGAGATCGCGGAGCTGCTTGAGCTGCCGCTGAGCTCCGTGAAGTCGCATCTGTACGGAGGATTGCGCAAACTGAAGCGGGCGCTGGCCCGCTCGGCGGACCATCCGGTTTCGGACTGGGAAGTCCAAAAAATACGCAAAGAGGAAAGTGAGGTGCCGACGCATGGAACCCTCCATTGACAAAGAGCTGGAGCGATTGGAACGGGAGCTGCGCGAGCCGCTGCGGCAGGCGCTGCAACCGGGGCCGACGCCGTCGGAAACCGCGGCTTTGATCGAAGCGCTGCAGCCGGAGTTCGCCGCCCTTCAAGCGCAAAATGCCGCCGCATCGCTTGATTTTAATGCGGAGATCGAACCGCCGACCTTGGGCCGGCTGCTGCGGAGCCAATTCCGCCTGAATCGCCGTTCGCTGATGCTGACCGGGGCGGCCGTTTTTTTGATGCTGGTGTTTTTAGTCGATCCGGAGCAGCCTTTCGACAATTGGCTGCTGGGAGAACGTATGCCCGGCCTGTTTTCGTTAATCACGCCGCTCATGCTGATCGCCTCGATGTTATACAGTTATCGCACTTGGGACCGCGGGATGCGCGCGATCGAGAGCGTCACGCCTTACCCGCCGGCGTTGGTGATCTACAGCCGAATGCTGATGGTCATGGCGCTGGTCGTCGGCTGGGCGCTGATCAGTTCCGTCGTGGTGAGCATCCGCGTGGCGACTGCGGGGGAAGCTGCGCTGCCGTTTTTTCCCTTTTTGCTGGAATGGTTGGGGATTTCCCTGCTCATCGGAGGGGCGGCGATGTACGCCTTGTTTCGTTACGGCCATAAGGCGGGGGTGCTGTCCGCGGGCGGCGTCTACCTCCTCTGGTTGGTCCTCATCGACCAGACCTCGGCCCTGAGCTTGAATCACGGGGCAGGAACGGCCACCGCGATGAACGCCGGCTTCTTAGTGGTTGGCGCCCTCCTGCTGTTCCGTTCATATATTCGCAGCCGGAACCTGCAGACCGGCTCCGTGCAGGGCGGTGCGCGGTCATGATCCGCATCGAGGGCCTGCGGGAGCGCCCGGCCGGCGGATTCGTCCTGCAAATCGACCGGCTGCAGCTGAAGCCGGGGTTAACCCTGCTGGTCGGGGTCAACGGGGCCGGGAAAACCACTCTGTTGGAGCTGCTGGCGACAGTGAATCTGCCGCATCGGGGGGAAATCCTTTACCAGGAGCGGTCCGCGCTGGCCGATTTGCCGCTGGTGCGCAGTCAAATCGGGTATATGCCGTCTGAGGTCGAGTTGTATGAAAACATGACGCCGCACAAGCTGCTCTTGTATTTATCCGAGATGAAGGGCGTATTTCATGCGGAACGGACCGAAGAGCTGCTCCGCGACTTTCGGCTGGAGCTTTATCGTAATACCAAGATCAAGCGATTATCCGGAGGCGTGCGGCGGCGGATCACCCTGGCCCAGTCGCTGCTGGCCGCCCCGGGGTTCCTGTTTCTCGACGAACCCTTAAACGGTATGGACACAGCGGAGCGGAAGCTGGCGATTGCCTACTTGAACCGCTACGCAGAAGGACGAACGGTGATTGCAGCGGTACATGAGCTGAGCGAATGGGAAGAAGCCGCCGATCAGGTGTTATGGCTGGATCGGGGGAAGGTACGCTTTTACGGCGGGAAAACGTCCTGGATGGCGGACCTGCCCTACAAGGTTTGGGAGGGCGTTCTTACGCGGGAGCAATTCGACCGGTGTCCGGAGGCTGGCTTGATCGAATTTCGGGAAACGGCGGGAGGAATCCATGTCAAGCTGGTGGGGGAGGCCCCGCTTTTCCCGGGGCTAAGCGAATGTGCGCCAACGTTCGAGGATGCGTATTTTATCCGCAAATACCAACCGGTTTAGCCCAATGCGAATAATTCATATAAAAATTATCGGATTTCCTATTTTCAAATCACACGAGATGTGAGAGAATATGAAAAATACTTTTTTGAACAACATTTTAAAGGAGGAATTATCCATGTCTGAAGAGCGTCAATATGCCCCCGAAACGCTGGCGGTCCACGCCGGCCAGGAGATCGACCCCACTACATACTCCCGGGCAGTCCCGTTGTACCAAACGACGTCCTACGGTTTTCGCGACACCGAGCATGCGGCTAACCTGTTTGGCTTGAAAGAATTCGGCAATATTTATTCCCGGATCATGAACCCGACCAACGACGTGTTCGAGAAGCGCGTTGCTGCGCTGGAAGGCGGCGTCGGGGCGCTTGCGACGGCCTCCGGTCAGGCAGCGATTACTTTCTCCATCTTGAATATCGCCGGAGCGGGCGACGAAATCGTCTCCTCCACGACGCTGTACGGCGGCACGTACAATCTGTTTTCGACGACGCTGCCTAAGCTTGGCGTGAACGTGAAGTTCGTGGATTCCTCGAATCCGGAAAACTTCCGCGCCGCAATTACGGACAAGACGAAGGCGCTGTACGCCGAAACGCTGGGCAACCCGAAAGGCGACGTGCTGGACATCGAGGCGGTCGCCGCGATTGCCCATGAGCATGGCATTCCGCTGATCGTCGACAATACGTTCCCAAGCCCTTACCTGCTGCGTCCGATCGATTTCGGCGCGGACATCGTCGTGCATTCGGCAACCAAGTTCATCGGCGGACACGGTACCTCGATCGGCGGCATCATCGTCGACAGCGGCAAGTTCGATTGGGCCGCCAGCGGGAAATTCCCGGGCCTCACCGAGCCGGACCCCAGCTACCACGGCGTTGTATACACGCAAGCTGTCGGTCCGCTGGCTTACATTATCAAGGCTCGCGTCCAACTGCAGCGCGATCTTGGCGCTTCATTGTCGCCGTTTAATGCCTGGCTGCTGCTGCAAGGGCTGGAAACCTTACATCTGCGCGTGGAACGCCACAGCCAGAATGCCTTGAAAGTGGCGCAATACCTGGAAGCGCACGAGCAAGTGGAGTGGGTCAGCTACGCCGGTCTGCCTAGCCACGAATCCTATGAACTGGCGCAAAAATATTTGCCGAAAGGCCAAGGCGCCATCCTTACGTTCGAAATCCGCGGCGGCGTGGACGCCGGGCGCAAGCTGATCGAAAACGTGAAGCTGTTCTCGCATTTGGCCAACGTCGGCGATTCCAAGTCGCTGATCATCCATCCGGCGAGCACCACGCATCAGCAGCTGACGGAAGCGGAGCAGCTGGCCGCCGGCGTCACGCCGGGCTTGATCCGCTTGTCCGTGGGGACGGAGTCGATCGACGACATCCTCTATGATTTGGAGCAGGCGATTGCCGCCAGCCAGGCCTAATCCAATATCTTTAGAAGCCGCTGAACCGGGAGTACGGATGGGTCCGTCCCGGTCAGCGGCTTTTTTGTGCGCAGGCGGGGCCGAAGCAGGATGCGGGTACGGGCGTGGGTGTGTTGCCCCAAGCGTAGCCGAGCTCGTCGAATGTTGCAGAATGTGCAACAAATTGAGCCGGCTAAGCCGGTATTGAAGTGAAAAAGTTGTAAAATC
>NZ_JAKSXN010000064.1 GCF_022427145.1 Paenibacillus timonensis | reverse complement strand
AACCTCGGCAAGGCAAGTGTGAACCCGCTTCGTGATCCAATTCCGATTTTTGAACTACCTCTACACGCCGCGTTTGTTGCCCCAGACGAGGGCGTGCAATTGCGGCAACACCCGGACGTCGTTCAGGTCCGGCGTGGCGACCACTTTGTCGATCAGCGCCTCGTAGCGGCGCAGCAGGTCGGACGCATGCTCCTGGATGTCCATCCGCTTGACGTCCGGGTTGCCGACCTGCACATACATCGG
The DNA here is from genome assembly GCF_022427145.1 of Paenibacillus timonensis. Taxonomy (GTDB): domain Bacteria; phylum Bacillota; class Bacilli; order Paenibacillales; family Paenibacillaceae; genus Fontibacillus; species Fontibacillus timonensis. Next base: position 28,123 of record NZ_JAKSXN010000064.1, on the reverse strand, counting down.
CACACCGGGATAGCGGGCGTGCACTCGCTTGGCGTAGGCCAGGTCGTCGTCGTCAAACACGACGACCTTCAGGCTGACGGCGAGCGGGTGGGGCCGGGCGGCCAGCTTGGCGACGATGTCGTCCAGCGCGTCCCAGTCGGTGTCCATGCCCGAGCTTGGCGGCTTCGGTGACAGGGTCACCTGGTCGACCGCAGCCAGCCAGTCCTGCCAGCGCGAGCCTTGGGTTTCGACCGCGACGGCGATGCCTTCGGCGTGAAGCAGCTCGACCAGGCCGGCTAGCTGCGGCAGGAGGGCGGGGTTGCCGCCGGACAAAGTGACATGGGCGAATCGGTCGCCGCCAATGTCGCGCAGCTCGCCGAGGATTTCCGCCGGGGTCAGGCGGCGGATCAATTCCTTCGCGCTGCCGTCCCAGGTAAAGGCGGAGTCGCACCAAGCGCAGCGGTAATCGCAGCCGGCCGTGCGGACGAACATCGTCTTCTGCCCGATCACCATGCCTTCGCCTTGAACGGTAGGGCCGAAAATCTCCAGGACGGGGATCGGCAGCTCGCGGGGATCTCGGGTTTCCCTTGATTCCCGGGTTGCTTGAAGCGGCGTAGACGACTCCGGCATCGGCATCGAGACCCGTGCGGCTTCTAGTTTACTCATCCCGCATCCACTCCCGTCTCGCTTCGGCGTAGCTGGTCGGCGTTTCGTAGAGACGGACGAACTCCGTGCGGGCCTCCAACGCCGGATTCCGATACGCTTCGGATTGCAGCGCCGCCTCCATTTTCTCGAACAGCCACACCACCATGTTTTCGGCGGTCGTATTCATAGGCGGCAGCGTTTCATTAATATATCGGTGGTCCAGATAACCTTCGATTTCGTTCTTCCAGATGTCCTTGATCGTGCCAAAATCAACGGTCATGCCGATTTCGTCCGGCCGGCCGCTGATGCCGAACACCACTTTGTAGGTGTGGCCGTGCAGGTTTTTGCATTTGCCGTCATACGCATGCAGATGGTGGGCGGCATCAAAAGTGAACTCCTTGCTGACCAGCACCCGGCGACGGTGGTAACGCAACTGGTCCTGGCCGATGTCCTGGCCCAGCTTCTGCAGCGCTTCGACGATGCGAAATTCTCCCGGTGTCCGGTTCATCGTAAATTCGCCTCCCGGCGCTCCAGCAAGTATTTATCCAGGCCGGCCTTTCTCAGCTTGCAGGCCGGGCATTCGCCGCACCCGTCGCCGATGACGCCGTTGTAGCAGGTGAGCGTCCGTTCGCGAACGAACTCGAAAGCCCCAAGCTCATCGGCCAGCTTCCAGGTTTCCGCCTTGTCGATCCACATAAGCGGCGTATGGATCACGAATTCGTAATCCATGGCCAAGTTCAACGTCACGTTCAGCGATTTGACGAACACGTCGCGGCAGTCGGGATATCCGCTGAAATCGGTCTCGCAGACGCCGGTGACGATATGCTTGGCGCCTACGCCTTTGGCCAACACGGCGGCAAAGCTAAGGAAGAGATGATTGCGTCCGTCCACGAACGTGCTGGGTAGCGCGCCTTCCTGGTGCTCGATGGCAATGTCGCTGCGCGTTAAGGCGTTTTGCGTTAACTGGCCGAGCAAGCTCATGTCCAGCACGGTGTGTTTGATGCCGAGCTCGGCGGTAATGGATTTCGCGCAGTCGATCTCCAACTTATGGCGTTGTCCGTAATCAAAGGTCACGGCCTCGACTTCGCCGAACTGTTGGATGGCCCAGAACAGGCAGGTGGTGCTGTCTTGACCGCCGCTGAACACGACGACCGCTTTTTCATTTTTAAGCATAAAAAAACCCTCCGTCTTCTTGGATAGTGAAGCGGGAAAACGCTGTTTTCCGGCTCATTGGCAGAAGAAAGAGAGTTCTTGAACTGGTCACAAAAAAACAAGCCCGTTCGACCGGCAGGGCGTTCCTTGGCGCTGACGACTCGGGTGCAAGATGCAGTCGAGCGTGCAGGCGCGAAAGAACCCGCCTAATCAAGGCAGGGCGTTTGTAGTTTTTTATAGAGGGAGTTCTCGAACCTCTCCCACGCGCCCCGCCATTGGGGAGGGCATGGACTTCTTCTTCAATTGAAATTGCCCGAAAGGGAACAAGGCCCTAGGCACAAACCCCATTATAGCATATTTTTTGCTCGTAGGGGAAGAGAAGGGACGGGGTTAGGAATTAGCTTTTTTTAACGAAAACAAGGAAATACCGATTCACAAACGGGCGGATCTAACCGATAATGGAAGAGATTAACTACAAGGAGGATATACCATGCGAAAACTCAAATGGCTGGCCATTCCACTGGCCCTGCTGCTGGTAGCGCTCACGGGATGCCAGGCGGTCGGCGGCTTCGACGTGGCCAAAGCGCTGGCAAGCAGCGTGAAGACGACGAGCAGCGAATCGAAGCAGACGGTTACCGTTGAGGTTGTACCGTCGGCATCGGCCAACCTGACCGCGGAAGACCAAGCCGCGATCGATCTCATTAATTCTTTCTCCCTGAATATCGACAGCGCGAAAGTGCAGGATACCCAACATATTTCCATGAAAGGCTCCGTCGGACTGAAGGAGGAGAAAATTCCATTCCTCTTGTCCATGGACGACAAGGGGATCGCGCTGCAGGTTGACGGCGCGAAGCAGCCGTTGTACATATCCCAGCAGCCTTCCATTCCCGGCTTAGCGGATACGAGCTCCATGGAAGCCGGGGCGCAGGAGCTTTCCGCCAAACTCGCGGAATTCGTCCTGAAGCATTTTCCGAATCCTTCGGTGCTGACCGTGAAGCAAACCTCGTCGCAAGTGAACGGGGAATCGCTGAGCTTGACAAACCTGCATGCGGAAGTGCGCGGCGACGAGCTGTTCGGGCTGCTTAAGCCGTTCCTCGCAAGCGCGGTGAAGGATGAGCAGGGGCTCAAGGATCTGATCGCGGGCTACTACGATTTGCTGACGCCGTTCCTGAGCTCGCTGGGAGAACTTCCGGAGGATGCGGAGCTCACGCCGGAGCTGGCGCAGGAAACGAAGAAACAAGCCGTGGATGAACTGTACAAGGAGCTTCAGCAAGGCATGGAAGAGCTGCTTGCTTCTTATGACGAAGAGGTAGCGGGCTTGTTCGCGGATACGCCGGAGCTTGCGACCGTGTTCGGGAAAGACACGGTGCTGAAGCTGGACCTTTACTTCGACGGCAAGCTGAACATCCGCAAGCAGTCGATGGAATTGAACGTGGCGCTCCCGGCTTCCGAGGAGCTTCCGATCTCTGCGATCAAGGTGCGCAGCGACAGCGAAATGTGGAACATCGGCGGGACGGTAACCACGGATCAGGTGGATACGCGCGCAGGCGTGCTCGACGTCACCGAAATGGATCCGACGCCGGGACAAATTTTGCGCAACTTTAAGGATGTCGCGCCGTTGTACAAATTGCTCAAGGATGACTTCCAATTGAGCCATAAACAGGTTGTGCTCGATACCCAAAGCGATTACTACGGAGTCATCACGAAGAACGGCACGTCCTTCGTGCCGCTTCGCTACTTGTCCGAGCAATTTGACGCCGAAGTGAAATGGACGCCGGGTTCCGGCCAATTGGTCGTGATCGATGACCTTACCGGCAAGGAGATTGTTCTTAAAGTCGGTTCCAAGCAAGCGACGGTGGACGGCAAGACGGTTCAGCTCAGTCAACCCGCGTTTGTGCATAAGGACGGCTCTACCTATGTGCCGCTGCGATTCCTGACGGAAGCGCTTGGAGCGACGGTGAGCTTCGACGCGGACGGTTGGATTACCATCGAAAGAGAGTAAGCGGCAGAGAAGCAACAAATACGGGACCATCCCGAGCCATCCAAGTGATGGCTCGGGATGGTCCTTTTATTTTTTCGACGGAAGATTGATTATTTATCCCGGTCTATGTATAATGATAATCATTATCAATGGAAATTGGGGGAACAATACAGATGAAGGTTTTCAAACATCGCTTTCTTACTTTGGCGACGGTCCTGCTGTTGACGGTCGTCCTTGCGGCCTGCGGCCAAAACGGCAACAATGCGGGCAATGCGGCAAACGATGCGGGCGCTGCGAACAATGGCGCTACGGGCAATGCGCAATCCGGCAACGGAACGAACAAAGCCGCCGAAGGACAAGCTGCAACGAAAATCTACAAGGACTTCACCGGGCAAGAGGTGGAAATTCCGACGGATCCGCAGCGGATCGTATCGGTTACGCACTTGGGCGACCTGCTTGCATTGGGCGTGAAGCCGATCGGCGCGGGTTCGCTTGCGTTGGAAAACTCGGTGCTGCTGAATAAAGAACTGGAAGGCGTGGAAAGCGTCGGCGACATCTCCGTCGAGAAAGTGCTGGAACTGCAGCCAGACCTGATCATCGTGCCGACTTACACGCCGGCCGATATCGTGGAGCAATTAAAGAAAATCGCTCCGGTCGTTACGCTGGCCACCGCCGGATGGGAAGGCATTGATCCGCTGGAGGAAGTGAAGACGGTTGGCGAAATGCTCGGCCGCGAACAGCAAGCGGAGGAATTCATTACCCGGTATAAGCAAAAAGCCGAAGAAGCGAAAGCCAAGCTCAGCGAGGTCATCGGTCCGAACGAAACCGTCGGCACCTATTCGATCTGGGCGAAGAGCTTCTGGGTATGGCCGAAAACCCGGGATGCCGGTTATAACCTGTATGAAATGTTCGGACTCAAGCCGCAGGAGAAGATCGGGAAAGAAGTATTCCCGACCACGGGCGCGGACATTTCCCTGGAGGTCGTTCCGGAATATGCCGCGGATCACATGTTCCTGACGGTTTATGAGCCGGACGGCGGGAAGGAACGCGCAGAAGAAGTGATGAATGGACCGGTGTGGAAAAATATCCCTGCGGTTCAAAAAAACCACGTGTATTTGTTGAACTACAAAGAATTCTGGATGGTGGACGGACTGAATCTGGAGAAACAAATCGATATTCTCGTGAATCTCGTCGTCAGCCAAAATCAAAAATAACCGCACAACCTCAAGGGGCCGTTCCCCGCGTCATTTGCCGACGCGGAGGAACGGCCTTTTCGTGTCCGGAGCCAACCGGCTGCCCTACACGACCTGGCGGTTGATTGCGGCCGAGAATTGCTCAACCTCGTCCCAGCGGATCGCCGGGAGCGAACGTCCTTCCTTGCGGGCCGCGCGCGTGACCATTCTCGCGACGAACCGATCGAGCAGGCTCATCGATTTGAGGCTGAGCTCTCCGCCGAATCCGGCTTTGGCCGTGGCATGCGCCAGCAAGTCCGCCGGGAAGGAGGCCTGCAGGAAGTCTTCGGTTTTCTCGAAGGTCCCGCAGCAGATAAACAAACCTAGCTTTTTTCGCATCAGCTCGGTGGAATGGACGCGGCAAAATTGCCGGCATGCCTGCTGAAACTGGCCAAAGTAGATCGATCCCCCGACGATGACGCTGTCGAACTCCGCCAGATCGGGGACGGCTTGCTGCCGCAAATTAATGATTTCCACGGGGTCGTTGATCTTGGCTGCCAAGGTTTTGACGCACTTTTCCGTCGTGCCGTATTTTCCTGCGTAAACGATCAGTGTGCTCATGACGTACCCTCCCATTCGACCGATTTCGAGTCAGTTTTATTGTATCTGGGAATGTTTAGGCGGTGATGCGACATCGGTCATACGGAGTCAAAAACAATCAGTGGAGCAACGCCCATTCCTCGGCGATTGTCCGTTCGGGAAGGCGATAGCCGATCAGCACGAGATAAAGCGGTCCGTCATAATCCATCGCCTCCCAGTTGAACCGCTTGCCGGAATATTGCATCAGGTAGGCGGCTCTCTCCGGTTGGGAGAAACGTATGTATCCTTTGGCTCGAAGCAGCCCGGGGTTCCATTTCTTGATGAACCGCTCCAGCCTGGAGGCGGAGATTTGCAAGGGTTCGCGAATCGGCAGACTGATGGTGTTGATCCGGCTGAACGAGGTGGGAGCCTGCTCGGCCGATGTCGAATCAACCGGGGAATGCCGGTGCGGCTGCACGACCTGGAACGGAGAACGGGCTCCCCGGTGGGAACCGCCTGCGGTGGCGGCCGTCAGCGGTGTACGCCGCGGCAACGGATGAATGGCCGTAAAGAGGGAAGCAAGCGGAATGTTGGCGTTGACGGCGTAATGCACACGTCCTTCGGCATTGTACTTGCGGATCATTTCGGTGACTTTGCGATTATGGGCCGGCGGGACGAGATCGGTTTTGTTAATGATCAAGTCGTCGGCCGCGGACAGCTGGCAACGCAGCGTACGAACGAGTTGTTTATCCGAGGCGAAGATGCTGTTGTATTCGAGCGCATGCTCGGCATCAATCAGGGTGATGACGCGGTGCAGATACAGCTTGGACAGGAGACCGGGCTCGGCCAACTGTTCGACGATTTCCTCAGGGTTCGCCACCCCGGTGAGCTCCAGCAGCAGCAGGTCGGGTTCCTGATGAAGCAGGCCGGCCAGGGCCGCCTGGATTTCGTCCTTTTTGGTGCAGCAGATGCAGCCGTCCAGCAGTTTTTCCAACGGAAAACGGATGGAGGCGGAGCGGGCGACCAGCTCGCCGTCGATATCCCGTTTGCCCAGCTCGTTCATCAGCACGCCCGGTTTTAACCCGCGTGCGGCAGCCTCCTCCAGCAGCTTGACCAGCAGGGTCGTTTTGCCGCTGCCCAGAAAACCGCTGAGGACGACTACCGGTATTTTCATGGCCATATTCATCGGGCGCATTCGCTCCTTTCGGAATGGATCATTGACAAAGAAGTGACGAGTTTTTAAGATATGTTTATTCGTAAGTATTACGTTTAATACCTGGGATAGGACGGATGAATATGCTTAAAATGAAGCGGGGCGACGTCCTGCTGATCGTGTTTCTGGTCTTGTTGGGTTCGGCGTGGCTCCTCCTGCGCCAGGTGCTGGAGAGCCGGGACACGGTGGATCCGGCTATGCTCCGTGCCGAGATCAAAGTGGACGGCGAATCTTACCGCAGCGTGCCCCTGGGCGGCGGGGAGGAGACGATCGAGATCCACAGCGAATTCGGCAACAATACCCTGAAAGTTTTTAACGGGGGAATCCAAATGGTCTATGCCGATTGTCCGAAAAAAATCTCCATGCAGATGGGCTTCATCTCCCGTCCCGGGGAAACGATCATCTGCGTACCGAACCGCGTGTACGTGGAAGTTGTTCGCAGCGGGGCTCCAAGCCCGGATGAGAGCGGCGTAGACGCCTATATCCGATAATCTTCATCGGCTCCTCCAGGCCTTGTTATCCGCCGGTTATTGTGCCGGTTCCACCTTCGACAGGTTCTCCCACGCTTTTACCGAATCTTCGCTAGGGTAGACGTAGGGCGTTTCGGGTCTTGGAATTTCCCGAATACGCTCTGCTTTCACGGTAATGATCGCCTTGCCCTGGCGAATTTGCGGTTCAATGACTCCCTCTACTTCAAGCCAGGTATCTTTTGCAATTCCTTCGATCGGTTGATCGGAGGTCACCACGAGACCAAACGGGGCCGAATCCGCGGTGCAGCACAGAACGAGAAACCGCCCGAGGATCAGCTCATCCGCGTTGCCCTGCCCGCCGTGGCGTCCCGGTTCCTGGTAAACGAATCCGCTCAGCTTGACTTTTTTGCCGCGGAATTTTTCCGCAAACAGTTCGATCGCCCCGATCGTTTCCGAGAAGATTTCCGGCTTCACCTCGACGACGGCCTGCGGGTAAAGCCGCTTGGCCAATTCGGCAAATTCAACGTTATAGGGGTCCGGCGCCCGAAAAAGTTCCTCCAGCCGTTCGGAGGCAAGCAGGGGAGACGTGAGGCTCATCCCTTTTTTGGCCGCAGCCGAGCTGCCGAGGGCTTGATCGGGAAGCAAGGTCCCGAGCAGCAGCGGGAGCAGAAATAAGCCGTACACGGTTCCGTTCTTCCAACGGGATACGGAGAGCGGGCGCTCGCAGTCGCAGAGGGCGGCAGACCGCTGGAACAGCGCCTGGTAGGCCAGGCAAACCGCCATGACGGCGAGCGGAATGGGGCAGAATCGAATCAACGGCTCCATGCGGGGGCCGATGTAATAATGCAAGGCGCCCGACCGGGTCAGATCGGCGATGAACAAAGCGAATCCAAGCAGGATCAGCGACCGGGCCAAATAATGCCGGCGAATAACGCGAGGTTGGTTCATGCGGCTAACAGCCTCCTTTCAAGCGCAATCAGGCGTGATGGGTGGGTTATTAACGCAAGGCTAGGGATTCAGCCAGAGCGTACCGGTTAACGCCGCACCCGTGAACACGAGGGTACAGATCAGGAAGGAGAGATACAGGACGAATTTCGTGCGGAACACGGAGAGCAACATCAGCAGGTTTTTGAAATCAAGCATCGGCCCGAATACGAGAAAAGCGAGCAGCGAACCGCCGGAGAAGGTCGGCAAAAAGGCGGAGGCCACAAACGCATCGGACGTCGAGCAAAGCGACAGCAGGAACGCGAAGCCCATCATGAACAGGTAGCTGCTGACCGGGCCGCCGCCGATGTCCGCAAGCTGATCATGGGCGACGAACGACTGGATGCCTGCGGTCAGGATGCAACCGATCAGCAGATATTTGCCCATCTCGAATACTTCGTCTGCGGCATGCACGAATACGGCGGCGAGCTTGCTGTCCCCATGCGCGGGGGAATGAGGTTCGCCACCCGCGTCTGCACTGGCGGAGAGGGCATGTTTTAAGGGATTGTCTTTCCAGGTCAGGTAGACGATCGCCCCGATGGCGGCAGCCACGGCAAAGGCTAGTCCCATCCGGGCGTACACCATCTCGGGGTACAGGCGGAAGGCCATGTAGGTCGCTCCGAACACGACCGGATTCAGGATCGGCCCGGACAAAATAAAGACGACGGCGATGTAAACGGGCATTCCTTTCTGAATCATCCGGCGGATGAGCGGTATCATCCCGCATTCGCATACCGGGAAGATCAGTCCGAGCAGGCAAGCGATCAGGATGCCCGGAACGGGATGTTTCGGCATGAAGCGGCGCAGCGTGTTCTCGGAGACAAACAGGTGCAGCAGCGAGGAGAGCAGCGCTCCGACCAGCACGAAAGGCAGCGCCTCGAGCAAGATGCCGAGAAAGTTAATTTTGAAGGTTTGCAACTCGTCGAGCGGGACCTGCCGAATCAGGGAAGGATACATCACCGTCAGGCAGGCGAGCGCGAAAGCGGCCGGCACAAGAATCGGCAGCATCCGGGTGAGGGCTTGTTTATGCATGGCGTACTCCTTATGGACGTTTTCGGTATCCAACGCAGTATCATATCTATTATTTTCCAAGGCGATTCAGAACCGGGCTGATAGATTAGTCCGGATGGCTGCATTTATAGTTGACAAAGCCTAAGGAAGGAAGATATAGTATGGATTGTTAATCGTAATAATTACGATTAAGCCGAAGACCCGATGAATGTGGCCTTCGGCCTTGATAAAGAAAGGGGATGAATCAAATGAACGAACAACCAACGCGCAACGTTCCGATCCCGGTTACGGTGCTGTGCGGATATTTGGGTTCGGGCAAAACGACGCTGCTCAACCATATCCTGAGCAATCGCCAGGGCCTGAAGGTTGCGGTGATCGTGAATGACATGAGCGAGATTAACGTCGACGCGGAGTTGATCAGCGCCGGCGGAAGCCTGTCGCGCACGGAGGAGAAGCTGGTGGAGCTGTCGAACGGCTGCATCTGCTGCACGCTTCGCGATGATTTGCTTAGAGAGGTTCAGAAGCTGGCGGCGGAGGGGCGGTTCGATTACATATTGATCGAGTCGACGGGCATCAGCGAACCGGTGCCGATCGCCCAAACGTTTACTTATGCGGATGAGGAGACGGGGATCGATTTGACGGGGATCGCCAAGCTGGACTGCCTGGTGACGGTGGTGGATGCCTACCGGTTCTGGCACGACTTTTCCTCCGGCGACACGCTCCTGGAACGCGGGCAGCAGGCAGGGGAGGGGGATACCCGCGACGTCGTCGATCTGTTGATCGACCAAATCGAGACGTGCGACATCCTGATTTTGAATAAATGCGACCTGGTTGACGAGAAGGAGTTGAACGAGCTGGAGGGCGTTTTGCGCAAGCTGCAACCAACGGCTAAGTTGATCCGCTCAACCTTGGGCCGCGTGGATCCGCAGGAAATCCTGAACACGGGGTTGTTCGACTTCGAGCAAGCCAGCCAATCGGCCGGCTGGATCCAGGAGCTGCAGCAGGAAAGCCATACGCCGGAAACGGAGGAGTACGGCATCGGCTCGTTCGTCTACCGGCGGAGACGGCCGTTTCATCCGGAGCGGCTGGCGCAATTCATGAGCGATTGGCCGGAAGAAGTGGTGCGTGCCAAAGGTTTGGCTTGGATCGCGACGGAGGCGGACATGGCGGCGAATTTGAGTCAGGCGGGGCCGTCGATCCAATTTGGGCCGGCCGGCTACTGGCTGGCGTCGCTGCCCGATTGGCAGCGGGAGGAGCTGTTTGCCGAGGAGCCCGAGCTGCGGCGCAGGTGGGACGGGGCTTGGGGCGACCGGATCAATGAACTGGTGTTTATCGGCATCGAAATGGATCGCTCCGGCATCGAACGGGAGCTTGACGCCTGCCTGTTAAGCGATGAAGAAATGCAGATGGATTGGGCGGCTTTTCCGAACCCGCTGCCATGGATTTCGGTGGAAGAATCGGCCAACGCCGGATAAATAGGCGATTTGTCGGCTCTGTTAATCGTAATAATTACGCTTTAAGAAGAAGGGGTAACATGATTTTATCAACGATGGAAAACGTCGTGTTTGGTTATGGTAACAAGCCGGTGATCGACGGGGTATCCCTCGAAATCGACGTTGGCGAATTCGTTGGCATTACCGGCCCGAACGGTGCGGCCAAGACCACGCTGCTTAAACTGCTGCTCGGTTTGCTGAAGCCGTGGAGCGGGAGCGTGCGGATCAACGAAGAGGCGCTGGACGACGGCCGGCTGAACGTGGGCTACGTCCCGCAGCAAGTCGCCGCATTTAACAGCGGGTTTCCAAGCCGGGTACTGGAGCTGGTGAAGTCGGGGTGTTATCCCCGGCTCGGCCTGTTTCGGCGGTTTGGCGCGGAAGAGCGGCAGCTCGTCGAACGCAGCCTGAAGCAGGTGGGCATGTGGGAGCACCGCCACCGGAAGATCGGAGAGCTGTCGGGCGGACAGAAGCAGCGTATTTGCATCGCCCGGGCCTTGGCCGGGCAGCCCCGGGTGCTGGTTCTGGACGAACCGACGACGGGCATGGACCGGCAAAGCCGGCAAGGATTTTACCGGCTGCTGCGGCATATGGCGGACCGGCACGGCTTGACGGTCATCATGGTGACTCACGGCCCGGAGGAGGCGGAGGCATATCTGGACCGTGTGATTTCCCTGGAGCAACAGGAAAGCGAGGAATGGCAATGTTTGACTACGCGTTCATGCAGCGTGCGTTTTGGGCCGGCGCTTTGATCGGAAGCATCGCCCCGGTGATCGGCGTCTATCTGATGCTGCGGCGCCAGGCGCTGATGGCCGATACGTTGTCCCACGTCTCGCTGGCCGGCGTGGCGCTGGGGGCCGTGCTGGGGTGGAGCCCGGCCGTGGCCGGTTTCGTGGCCGCCATCCTTGGCGGTCTGCTGATCGAGCAGCTGCGTCAGAGCTACCGGGCATACAGCGAAATGCCGGTCGCCATCGTCATGACCTCGGGGCTGGCGCTCGCCGTCGTGCTGATGAGCTTGCGAAGCAGCCTAAGCCAAAGCTTCAGCGCGTATTTGTTCGGCTCGATCGTGGCGGTGAGCGACACCCAGCTGGCGTTGATGGCCGGCGTCGCCTTGGTTGGTGCCGCGTATTTCGCCGTGCTGCGGAGACCGCTCTACAGTCTGACCTTTGACGAAGAAACCGCTCGAATCGGCGGGGTTCCGGTGAAGGGGTTGTCGTTCTCCTTCGCGGTGTTTACCGGGATGGCGGTGGCGGCGGCGATCCCGGTCGTCGGCGTACTGCTGGTGTCCTCGCTGATCGTCCTGCCGGCATCGCTTGCGCTGCGCTTGGCCCGCGGGTTCGCCGCAGCGATCGTCATTTCCGTCGCCACCGGCCTAACGGGGATCTTCAGCGGGTTAACCGCTTCCTATTACCTGGATATGCCGCCCGGCGGGACGATTGCATTGATTTTGCTGCTATTTCTATTGACCGGCATCGCGGGGCAGAAGATCCGGAGCCGAGTGGCCCGGAGGAACGGCCGCAGCATGAAGCGGGCCATGCGGGACAAAGAGGAACTCATGAGTTCACCAGCCAGGGACGGCGAGAGATTATCAATGGAATAAGGGAGAGAGACAAGGATGAATATGCGAGTTGCGAAACGGGCCGCCGCTGCGGTCGGCCTGAGCTTGGCGCTGACGATCGCCGGTTGCGGCGGGGGCGGACAGGCCGGAGGGAACGGGGCGAATTCGGCGGATGCCGCAGTGAATTCGGCAGGCACCGGAGGAGCAGGAGACGGGGAACGTTCCTTGCGGGTCCAAACGAGTTTTTACCCGATCTACGAATTTACGAAACAAGTTGCCGGCGATCTGGCGACGGTCGAGCTGCTGGTTCCCGGCGGCATGGAACCCCACGACTGGGAGCCAAGCCCCCAGGATATCCGGAAGCTGGCGGAATCCGATCTGCTGATCGTGAACGGCGCGGGTATGGAAAGCTGGCTGGAGCAGGTGGAGGCTTCCGCCGCCGCCAGCGGCAAGCCGGAGATCGTAGAGGCCAGCGAGGGGATCGCGTTGATGGAAGGCGGAGAAGAGGAGGAGCACGGTCAGGAAGAGGAGCATGCCAGCGAGGCTGAGCACGCCGCGGAATCAGAAACCGACGTAGGGGAAGCGGCTCACGACCATGACCATGATCACGATCATGACCACGATCATGATCACGACCACGGCGGGCTGGATCCGCATGTTTGGTTGTCTCCGGCGTTGGCGGTTCAGGAAGTCCGCCGCATCGAAGTTGCCTTGGCCAAGGCGGACCCGGGGCATGCTGACGATTATAAGCAAAACGCCGACGCATATGCTGCCGAGCTGGAGCAGTTGGACCGGGATTTCGCCGAGGGATTGGCGAACGCCAAACGTAAGGATTTTATCACGCAGCATGCCGCATTTGGTTACTTGGCCCGGGAGTATGGGCTGACCCAGGTGCCGATCGCCGGGTTGTCCCCCGACCAGGAGCCGTCGGCGGAGCAGATGACGGAGATTGTGAAGTTCGCCGAGGAGCATCAGGTGAAGACGATTTTCTTCGAGACGCTGGTTTCTTCCAAAGTCGCCGAAACGATTGCCCGGGAAATCGGGGCGAAGACGGCCGTGCTTAATCCCATCGAAGGGTTGACGGCCGATGACGAAGCGGCGGGCCGAGACTATCTGTCGCTGATGCGCCAAAATCTAGAAGCCCTGAAAGCCGCGCTAAGCGAGTAAGCTCCTCCGGAAAAGGTGCGGCGGGAACGCACGGCTCGAAACCGATAGGATATGCGCTCCAAAAGCAAAGCAGCCCTCAGCCGTACCCGGCAAGGGCTGCTTCCTATTTTCCTAGTGGTCCTCCAACGATCCGGAGGCGATATTTTTTCCATAAAAAATTTCATCCATTTCGGTCACGAGCATCGCCGTAATCTGCTTCTGCTCCTCCACCGTCAGCTCGTCCTTCGTATATCCGAACAAATAATTGTTCAGATCAAATTGTTTCAGCTTGCATTTCGTATGGAAAATATGCTCCGGGTAAACATTGACGTCGATCATCTGATATTGCTCGATCACTTCGTCGGGGATGTAGTTCTGGATGGAGCTGATATCATGGTCGATGAACAGCTTGTGGCCGTTGATATCCCGGGTGAACCCGCGAACGCGGTAATCGATGGTCATGATGTCCGCCTCGAAAGAGTGGATCAGGTAATTCAGCGCTTTCAGCGGCGAAATCTCCCCGCAGGTGGACACGTCGATGTCGGCACGGAACGTGCTGATGCTCTCGTTCGGATCGTATTCGGGATACGTGTGCACGGTGATATGGCTTTTGTCGAGCTGCATCACGACGGAGTCCGGCAGCGGCCCGGGCGATTCGTCAAACGACTCGGTCGGCACCTCCACCACGGGCCCCTCGGAAATCAGCATGGTCACGCTGGCCCCCTGCGGAACGTAATCCTGGTTCGCGATATTCAAAATATGAGCGCCGATAATTTCGGAGACGGTGCTGAGGATTTTCGTCAGGCGGTCGGAATTGTACTGGTCGTCGATATAGGCGATATAGGCTTCGCGTTCCTCTTTGGTCCGGGTGTAGCAGACATCGTACATATTGAAGCTTAACGTTTTGGTCAGATTGTTGAACTCATGCAGCTGAATGCGCTGCTCCGGCGTCAACTTCATCAGGGAATCCCCCTTAGCATAGGTGTACCCTATTGTTTATTCCCTTTTCTTCTGGAAAAAAAACGTCCCGCTAATGCAGCTCATCCCATCTTGTCCATTGCTCTGGCGGGTTTAGGGTATAGACGTCCTGCTCCCGGCTCATGAACCGGTGGATGATCCATTCCCGGCGAATCGTGGCATAATCCTCGTCATACCGTTTGATGTACGCGTTAATCTCCGGTTCCGTATAACTTCGCCCAGCCTCCAGACCGGCGGCCAAATGCTCCAGGATGATCAGTTTCTTCTTGAGCTGGGCGGGCAAATGCTTTAACGTCCCGTCCTCCGCCATAAAGTTTCGAAGCACCGTTTCCTTGATTTTCGTTTGTTGATCCTCCAGCATCATTGCATCCCTCCAGATCAAATAATTAAACACATATCTAATTATACAATGATCTAATCAGATGGCAATAGAACTCGCCCGTTTTGTCAAACGGCCGAGTTTGGCTGGGTATCGGGAAGGCAATGCCGCATGAAATCAGAAGCGAGTTACGGAGAATCTTGCAGTATTTGCTGCAGCTGGTTCAGGTCGATCGACGTTGCGATCCCCTCAGGATGCCAATGCTTGACACAACCTGCGTAATTCAGGAGAACGCATTGGGGCTCGAAGCCAAGCTCCTTCGCCCGGTAGCCGCCGGAGATCAGGTTGAGAAGGCAGGCTACGCCGATGATGCCGGTTTCTCCCGGCATGTCTGCAGCATTGCGGCGATCGAACGCGATCGAAGCGTGGGGGATCAACAGCGCGGTGAATCCCGTCTCTCGCCCCATGGCCGAGATGCGGTTCACTTGGCAGTTTTTCGCGCAGCCTTGGCAGACCCATCCTTCATCCGTTCGGACGGCCTGGCACGAAGCCTCGCCTTTTAACCTCATGCAGATCGGAAGAAGCACCTTTTTCTTCTTTGTTCGCAAAAACCGCTCCCGGTAAGCCCGATTCATCAGTTCCGCACCGACCATATTCAGATGGTATTCCACCCGTCCACGCGTGCAGAACATCAAATTCTCCTTCCATCGCATGGCGTTCCGCCGTGCTTTAATGAATGCGTCTACTTCCGGCGTATATTTCCCGAGCTCGCATCGGCTTCTACGCTCGAACCAGCCCGCGAAGCGAATGGCCCGCAGCAGCAGGTTCCGGCTCTCGGACTCGGGCCGGCTTCGCAGAAACGCCAGCCAGACGGCCAGCCTGCGGCATTCCGGGCCGAATTCGCCGGTGGCTTGCAGCCAGCGGATCAACTTGCCGAAGCCGCGGACATGCACGCGCAGCTCAGCTCTTCGTTTTTTTTCGAGCTGCGCCGTGTTCAAGCAGCCCTTCAGCAGGTCGACGGCCCATCTGACGCGGGGGCCTTTGCTTTTCCAGGCATAGAGCCGAGGCAGCCATCGACTCGCCGCCGGCAGGGATAAGGGAGCCGCAAACTTTCCGTAGCTTCTCCAGAACACGCCGATCATCAGAAATTCAAGTACGGAAATCCGAACGTCCTCGGGTTCCATGCTCCGCCTCGCAGCATACTTGGCAATTTCGGGAATGCCAGGCTCCGCGCCGGCTTTCTCCAGTACTTCATCCGTAAACCGCGCGACATCGCGATAGTAGGCTTCCGTTCCCAGATCGTTCGCCTGCAGCGTATAAGTCACGATTTCCAGTTTCATCGCCTCAAGCCTCCCCTGCTCCGTTTCAGAAGTTGAGTAGAGAATATCACCGGCAGGGCCGGCCGGCAGTGATGTATATCGGCGTTCGTTCCGCCAACTCCGAATTTTATGCGGGACCTGCCGACAGGATTGACAACGGGGGGCCGTAAAGCTATGATGGAACCATAATATTTCGGCGCGCGAAATATTCGAAGGAGGAATTAAAGGTTGGCGGACAGCTTGTTTGACTTGATACTGGACAATTTCAAGAAGATCTTTTATCCGGAGGAATGGCTTGCGCTGGATATGCAGTTTTCCAAAGCAGAGCTCTTTGCGCTGCTGCTGGTCGATAAACACGGCGACATTACGATGAGCCAGCTGTCCACGTCGATGAACGTGCCGATGAGCACTGCGACGGGCGTGATCGAACGCCTGGTGAAGAACGGCTATATCGTTCGGGTGAAGAGCGAAACCGACCGGCGAATCGTGACGATTCGGCTGACCGGTAAAGGAACGTTGCTCTCTGAAGAGTTAAAGGATACGCTCCGGCGGCTTACCGACCTCCTCGTTCAAGGACTCAGCGAAGAGGAGCAGCGGCTGCTGGTTCAGATCTTCCTGAAGGTGCTGGATAACCTGAGCAAAACGGCGTCCGAACCGGCTTCGGATCATGAAAGCGAAGCGGCGGCCAACCCGCTCACCAAAATCGAAATCGAATAACTAAACCTGTTTGGCGAAACAGGTTTTCTTTTCGCCGAATATTTCGTTGATCGAAATATTCGATATCCGAAATGAAAGAGAGGCAAGGTTGAATGAGAATTTTATTGTATACCGGCAAAGGCGGAGTCGGAAAAACGAGCGTCGCGGCAGCGACGGCATTACGCAGTGCGCAATGCGGGCGGAAGACGCTGGTGGTGAGCACCGATCCGGCCCACAGCCTGGGGGATTCGCTCGACGTGAAGCTGTCGAACGAACCGATGCTCATCTGCGACAACCTGTGGGCGCAGGAAATCGATACGATCCACGAGGTCGAGAAAAGCTGGGGAAAAGTGCAGAAATATTTGACCTCCCTGCTAACGGCCAAGGCGGTAAAGGATATCACGACTGAGGAGTTGACCGTGTTTCCGGGGATGGAAGATTTGTTGAGCTTGCTCCGGATCTTGCAGTATTACAAGGAGAAGACGTTTGACGTCATCATCATCGACTGTGCCCCTACCGGGGAAACGTTGGCCTTGCTCAGCTTTCCCGAGCTGCTGCGCTGGTGGATGGAGAAGCTGTTCCCGGTGAAACGCAAGGCGGTAAAACTTGTTAAGCCGATCGTGGAACCGCTGATCGGCGTTCCGATGCCTTCGGACGGCGTGATGTCTGAGCTGGAGAACATTTATAACCAGTTGGACGAAATGCGGCAGATCCTGTCCGACCGGGAAATTACGAGCATCCGCGTCGTGGTGAACCTCGAAAAGATGGTGATCAAAGAGGCACAGCGCAGCTTCACCTATCTCAACATTTACGACTATAACGTTGACGCTATCGTCATCAATAAAGTGTTCCCGCAGCAGATCACCGACGATTATTTTCGAGGTTGGAAAGCGGTTCAGGCCAAATATAAGGAGATGGTGCTTGAAAGCTTCTCGCCAGTACCGGTATATGAAGCGCCGCTGTTCGAACGCGAAGTCGTCGGATTGGAAATGTTGTCACGGATGGCCGAGGCCACGTTCGGGGACGGAGATCCGACAAATATCCAGTATAGTGCCCGAACCCAACAGGTCGTAAAGGAGGATAACGAATATATCCTGTCCATCTACATGCCTTTCGCCGAGAAAAAGGAGTTGGCCCTGAACCAAAAAGGCGAGGAGCTGATCATTCGCGCCGGAAGCGTCAAAAGAAGTATAACGCTGCCGCGGACGTTGCTGAACCTGGGCATTCAAGCGGCCAAATTCGAAGCGGATACGCTAAAAATCCGGTTTGGAGGCGGGGAACATGAATAATGCGGTGCTGCAGGAGCTGATCCGGCTGAAATTCCGGTTTGCCGACCAATGGATCGATACGCTGCCGGAAGCCGTGAAGCAAACGGTCAAATCCCGCGAATCCGAGCTGTTGACCGTGGTGGACGAAGCGTTGAGGGAGCGGTTGGCCGGGAAGGAAGATGCCGGCTGCGCAGCCGGGCGGACCAATGAAAAGTCGAAGATGAATTCCATAACGATCGAGTAGCGCATTCGGCTTTATTCCTTCAATTCCCACCCTATGTTAGTTTGACAGAATAGAGTTGATATTGTATCCTAAGACACAATTGAATAAGACCTCACATTCTTCATGGTGAGGTAGAGGCGCGATATTTAACAGTTCTCGGCGGAGCTTGAGCAAGCGAAGAGGCCGGGAAGAAGGAAATGTCGCCGAAGCGGGGTACAGGCTCACTGTACGCTGCTGGGTCTGCAGTTAAGAGCTGCAGGACTGTCTTGGTAGATTACCCGATCTATTAAGTTGCGCTATCTCGTCGAGGGGAAAGTGGGTGTCAGAACGGAAATGAACCCTACAAACGGCCTCGGAGTATACCCGAAGCCGTTTTTTTGTTTCTGTTATTCATCTATTAATTTTCATGGAGAGTGAGAAAAATGAGAAAAACCTGGTCCTTATCTATCCTGATGCTGTTGTCGGCGATTCTTGTCCTTGCAGGGTGCAGCTCTGGCAGCAAAGACGACGATAATACGTTTAAAGTAGGACTTGAAGCGGGTTATGCTCCGTTTAACTGGACGCAAAGCGATGATTCAAACGGCGGGGTTCCGATTGACGGCAGCGCCGAATTTGCGGGCGGCTACGATGTGGAAATCGCCAAGAAAATTGCCGACGACCTCGGCAAGAAGCTGGTCATCGTGAAAACCGAATGGGACGGTCTGGTTCCGGCGCTGACGTCCGGCAAGATCGACGCCATCATCGCGGGGATGTCCCCGACGGAGGAGCGTAAGAAGACGATCGATTTCTCGGATAACTACTATAAATCGAACCTGGTTATGGTGGTGAAGAAAGGGAGCTCTTATGAAGGGGCTACCTCGATCCAAGATTTCAGCGGCGCCAAAATCACGGCCAGCTGAATACGTTCCACTACTCGGTCATCGACCAAATTAACGGAGTTAACAAACAGCCGGCCATGGACAACTTCCCGGCGATGCGCGTCGCCCTGGAATCGGGCGCGATCGACGGTTATGTCTCGGAGCTTCCGGAAGGCGTCAGCGCCGCGGCGGCCAACGGGAATTTCGCATACGTCGAATTCAAGGAAGGCTTCACCACCTCGGACGATGATACCGCCATCGCGGTTGGTTTGGAGAAAGGCAGCGAGCTGACGGAGAAAATCAACGAGATCCTGGCCGGCATTTCCGAAGACGAGCGGGCCACGATCATGAACGACGCCATCAAGAACCAACCTGCAGCGAATTAATTTAAAGCATTTGCCGTAAGCCGGCTGCAGCGGGACTGCAGTCGGTTTTATGCAGTGCGGGAGGAAAACAAATGACTTACGAGTGGATTATCCAAATTATCTCCGATAACTGGCCCATGTTCTTGCGCGGAGCGGCGGTCACCTTGTACATTTCGCTGATCGGCACGATCATCGGGGCGGTCATCGGTTTGCTGGCCGGCGTTGTCCGTACGATTCCGCTGCCGGAACGCGGGATGAAGCGCTGGCTGCTCAAGCTCGTGAACGGTCTGCTGACCGTTTACATCGAATGCTTCCGGGGCACGCCGATGATCGTTCAGGCGATGGCGATTTTTTACGGGTCGTCCCTGCTGTTCCACTACGATATGGACCGGACGTTCGCGGCGATTTTCATCGTCTCCATCAATACGGGGGCTTATATGGCCGAGATCGTGCGCGGCGGCGTCTATTCGGTGGACAAAGGACAGTTCGAAGCGGCTCATGCGATCGGGATGACCCATTGGCAGACGATGCGCAACGTAGTGCTGCCGCAGGTGATTCGCCATATTTTGCCGGCGACGGGCAATCAATTTATTATCAACATCAAGGATACTTCGGTCCTGAACGTCATTTCCGTATCGGAGCTGTACTTCATGACCAAGTCGATTGCCGGGAACAACTTCCGGTATTTCGAATCGTTCTTTGTGGCCAGCGTGCTGTATTTGATCATGACGCTGACCGTTACGAAGATTTTACAGCGTATCGAGAAAAGGCTGGACGGCCCCGAAAGCTATACGCTGCAGCGCTAGCAGAAAGCAGGAGTGAGGATGGAAAAGGTCATCGAAATTCGGCATTTGAGCAAATTTTTCGGTACCCATGAGGTGCTTAAGGATATCAATCTGTCGGTCAGCAAAGGGGAAGTCGTCAGCATCATCGGCTCCTCCGGCTCCGGCAAGTCGACCCTGCTCCGGTGCATCAATCTGCTGGAGAAGCCCAGCGGCGGGGAGATTATCTACAACGGCAACAACATCCTGGGGGATACGCATAAGGTATCCTCGTACCGCCGGCATTTGGGGATGGTGTTTCAGCAGTTTAACCTGTTCAATAACCATGACGCGCTCAGCAACTGCGTCGTGGGGCAAGTCAAGGTGCTGAAGCGCTCCAAGGAAGAGGCGACCGAAATTGCGATGAAATACTTGCGGAACGTCGGGATGGAGCAATACATTCATGCCAAGCCGAAGCAGCTCTCCGGCGGGCAAAAGCAGCGGGTGGCCATCGCCCGCGCTTTGTCCATGGACCCGGACGTGCTGCTGTTCGACGAGCCGACCTCAGCGCTGGATCCCGAGATGGTCGGCGAGGTGCTCAAGGTGATGAAGGAGTTGGCCTTCTCCGGGCTGACGATGATCGTCGTCACCCACGAGATGGAGTTCGCCCGGGAGGTGTCGGACCGGGTCGTGTTTATGGACCAGGGCGTCATCGCCGAGGAGGGAACGCCGGAGCAGATCTTCAATGAACCGAAGCAGGAGCGGACGAGAGAGTTCCTGAAGCGGACGTTGAATAAGGAAGGGTAAAACGAGGCAAGCGGTGATGCCGGCGGAACCTGGATGCATATCCAGGCTCCGCCGTTTTTTGTCCCAATTGGTTCTGCCGGCCGATTCAGGATTGCGGGGTGGGTTCCTTGTAATTGAAGGAATGCCATACCCCGAAGTTATCCTTGGCGTTGAGGGTGCGTCTCCCGCCCATGGAGGCATCCACGTAGTAGGGATAACGACGGCCGGCGGTAAAATGACCGCGGAAAGCGCCGGCAAACGTCACCGGCACGGCCTCGAACCGGATTTCGCGGGGGGTCACGCTCAGGACGCGGGTCGTCTGCGCGGAGGTGCCATAGTTGCTCTGATGCGTCTGCTGCACGCTGTTGTCCGCGATCAGCAGGCGAATGTCGCTTTGCATCGCGGTGATCGTTTCCCGCTGGCCGGTCACGTCGGGAGCGCCGCCGAATTGCGGGATGCAGAGCCGTTGTCCCACCCGCAGCGAGTTCGGGTCAACGCCCGGGTTCGCTTCCAGGATGCTGGCGACGCTGACGCCGTAATCCTGAGCGATCTGATACAGCGTATCGCCGCGCTCGATAATGCGGGAGACATGATTCGGCGGGCAGGAGGGGATGCAGATGACCTGGCCGACTTGCAGGTTATTCGGGTCGAGGCCCGGGTTCGCCGCGAGGATGCGCATGACGCTCGCTTCCAGCCGGAAGGCGATCATGTTGAGCGTGTCTCCAGGCTGTACCGTGTAAGGATAGTGCTCTGCGGGGCACTGCCGATAATAATAATTAAACAATGGAACGTTCCCCTTTCGTTTAGGCGGTTTTCCTATACCGTATGCGCTGACTGGGCGTCGGTTACCGCAATCTCCGCTTGGGACGGGCCTAGGTTTGGGCGATAAGCTTGGTGTATAGTAAATGGAGCGGCCGCTTCGCGAGAGGGGCGGCTCTTCGGCATAGAAAGGAAGGAGGATCGGACCCATGTTCAAACTTCGCGTGTTCAATTTCAGTTATTTTTCGCTATTCGCCATCTTCCTGTCCTTCCTCCCGGTGTACCTCTCTAGTCTTGGATTGCCCGAGACGGAAATCGGGTTGATGATCGGGACGGGCGGCTTCATCGGGTTATTCTCCCAGCCGTTTTGGGGCGTGGTCAGCGACCGGCGAAAATCGATTACCAAGATTCTCCTACTGACGTTGGCAGTTTCGACCGTCCTCGGCTTCGCGTTGTTTCGTGCCGTGTCTCCTTGGGCCCTGGTTCCTTTGGTCGGGTTGATGTATTTTTTCTTCATGCCAACCGATTCGCTGGTGGAGAGCTTGAATTTTCAGTCGGCGTTAAGACGGAAAGTGAACTACGGTTCGATCAAAATGTTCGGGGCGCTCGGGTATGCGACGGCGTCGTTTGCCATCGGTTATTTGACGGATTGGACGGGGCCATCCGGCTTTGCCTGGGTATTTCTCGGTTACGGCGTCGCGACCTGGCTCATCGGCTTTGCGCAGGAGGATGTAGAGGCGAGTGCGAAACCGTTGAAGCTTGCCGAGCTCAAAGCGTTTTTGGGGCAGAAATCAACGATATCCTTCCTGCTGTTGATTTTTCTATTGGCGCTGCCGCATCGCACTAACGACACCTATATCGGCATTTATATCCGGGAGATGGGCGGGAGCTTTTCGATCGTGGGAACCACCTGGTTCGTCATGACGATCGTGGAGTTTTTGTGCTTCGCCGTGGTGCATCGGTTTCTGAAGCGGGGGAATGAACTGAAGCTGATCGCCTGGGCCGGCGTGTTTTACGTGCTTCGCTTCGGATTGACCGCCCTCGCGGATCAAGCCGGGATGATCGTTCTGCTGCAGCTGCTTCAAGGGGTGACCTTCGTGTTTTTTTATACCGCGGCGATGCAGCATTTGTATGCGATCGTGCCGGAGGCCTGGCGCGCTACCGGGCAGACGATCCTGGCGCTGGTGTTCTTCGGGGTATCGGGGATCGTCGCTTCGTTTGCGGGCGGTTTGATTTTCGACCATTGGGGAGGCCGCGTCCTTTACTGGATCATGACCGGACTGTCGCTGACCGGATGCTTGTATAGCTTTAGGCTGATGAGACGGAATCGTCGGCACGAATCGTCGGCAGCCCAAAATTCATAACGAGGAGGCGATGGGGATGACCATCCGGATCGCGCTGCTGCGGGGGATTAACGTTGGCGGCAAAAATAAGATCAAAATGGCCGAGCTCAAGCATGCTCTGACCGAACAGGGATTTAACGAGGTACAGACCTATATCCAAAGCGGCAATATCCTGTTTGCTTCGGAAGAAGAGGAAGGGATGCTGGGATTGCGGATGGAAGAAGTGATCCGCCGCGATTTTCACCTGGATATCCCGGTCGTGCTTCGCACGGCGGCAGAGCTGCGGGCGACGATGGAGAACTGTCCTTTTACGGCGGAAGAGATCGCCGCAGCGGAAGCGGCATCGGTAGGAGAAAGCCTGTATGTCGCCTTTTTGCGGAGCGAGCCCGCAGCCGAAGCGCTGGAGCGCTTTGCTGCCTATGCGAACGAACAGGAGCTTTTTCGCGCGTCAGGCAGGGAGGTCTACTTGCTGTTTAAAGAAAGCGTCCGGAATTCCAAGCTGGCCGCGAACCTGCAGAAATTGGACGCCTATGCTACGGTGCGCAACTGGAAAACGGTGGGCAAGCTGACCTCCCTGGCCAAAGACATGGAAACGCCGAAATAATCCCCGCGATATCAGTCTATCCGGCTTTATCTGTCCGGAGCCGTACCGCTCAAAACCAGCTTTTGCGGTTTACGTCAAGCTCCCTTGAGGTCAGGTGAATCAGCAGTTCTTCCGTGGCGCTCGCCGCGGAGACGATGCACAAAACGATAAGAATCAGCGGATGGTTTCCCTTCGCGAGCATGAGCCAAGGGGCGGCGAAAACGAGCAACCCGGTGATTTTGTTGCTCCAGGTATGGATCATCGCTACGGTGCGAAATTTACAGGCCGCATAACCTGCGGATACCACGCGAATGGCGATGGCACCGGCAAGATACGGCCAGACGAACCGCATTCCTTCTCCCGCCCACCGGGCCAACGCGAAGGTCACCACCCCGAACATCAACAGGTCGGCCATTGAATCCAGCTTGGCCCCTATGGAGCTAACCGTATTCGTTCGGCGCGCAATCCTTCCGTCCAGCACATCGGTCATTGCAGCAATCGTATAGATGGTGATAAATACCGCAGGTTGGTTCAGTACGAAGATCAAGATGCAAGACAGGCCCATGCGGCTTAGGGTCAGGCCATTGGCCCAATGCTTCATCCTAGCTCCCCCCCCATTCTCCGAATGCTGCATTTCTAAGGTACCTCGGGGTACCTAGGTTACCGGAAAGTGCGTACTGTTAATTCTAGGGTTATCGGGTGCATAATAACATAACGGGTCAAAAATATCAGTGTTGTTATGGGGGGATCCAACATGGATTTGCAATTGAAAGGGAAAATCGCGCTTGTCACCGGTTCCACAGCTGGCATCGGCAAAGCGATTGCCGCCTCGCTGGCGGCGGAAGGGGCGACTGTACTCATCAACGGCCGGAGCGCGGATAAGATCGAGCAGGCGATCGCGGCAATCCGGGCGCAGCAGCCGGAAGCCGTCCTGAAACCGGCGGCCGCCGACCTCGGCACGGAGGAAGGTTGCCGTAAAGTGATGGAAGAACACCCGGACCTGGACATCTTGATCAACAATCTCGGCATCTTCGAACCGGCCGAGTTCTTCGGCATTTCCGACGAAGAATGGTTCCGTTTTTTTGAAGTCAACGTGATGAGCGGGGTGCGGCTAGCTCGTGGATATTTGCAGCGGATGCTGGAGAAACAAACGGGCCGGGTCATCTTTATCGCCAGCGAGGCGGCGGTCATGCCGTCGCTGGAAATGGCGCATTACAGCGCGACGAAAACGATGCAGCTGTCGTTGTCCCGCAGCTTGGCCGAGCTGACAAAAGGAACCGCCGTCACGGTCAATACGGTCATGCCCGGCTCGACGTTGACGGAAGGCGTTGAGACGATGCTGAATACGCTCTATCCGAACGAAAGTCTGACCATCGAAGAGGCGGAAAAGAAATTCATGGCCGAAAACCGGCCGACTTCGATCATTCAGCGCCTGATTCGGCCGGAGGAAATCGCCCACTTCGTTACCTATATCAGCAGCCCGCTTTCTTCGGCGATCAATGGGGCTGCGCTGCGGATCGACGGGGGATTGGTTAGAAGCATCGTTTGAGTTGAAGCGAATCGCCTTTCTATGGCGATCCGATCACAAATCGGGAAGTTGCCAATCGATTTCAGCCAATCCTTTGGAGCGCAAAAATTGATTGGCCCGCGAAAACGGCTTGCTGCCCAGGAATCCCCGATGGGCCGACAAAGGGCTGGGGTGCGGCGACTTGATTAAGTGATGCTCGCGGTTCGTGATGAGGGCTGCTTTTTTCTGGGCATGACTGCCCCACAGCAGGAACACGACCGGGTCATGTTTCTCGTTTAACGTTTCGATCACCTTGTCGGTGAACGATTCCCAGCCCATGTCCTTATGGGAATTGGGAGTATCGGCCTGCACGGTCAGCACGGTGTTGAGCAGCAGTACCCCTTGCTTGGCCCATGGAACCAGATCGCCGTTGTTGGGAATGCGGCAACCCAAATCGTCCCGCAGTTCTTTGAACATGTTTTGCAGGGAAGGCGGGGCTTTGACGCCCGGTTTCACGGAAAAGCTGAGCCCATGCGCCTGTCCCGGTCCGTGGTAAGGGTCCTGGCCGAGGATCACCACTTTGGTGTCGGCGAAGGAGGTATAATGCAGCGCGTTGAAAATATCATACATATCGGGATAGATCGTTTTGGTGCGATATTCGTTCGCCAGAAACTGGCGGAGCTGCAAATAGTACGGTTTCTCGAATTCGGGCTCCAGAAATGGGGCCCAATCGTTTTGTAAGATCGTCAAGCTGAATTCACCTCAGGTCTAGTATGCTAGAGTAGGTTTCGACATCGGCCGGCCGAGTTCCTCCTTTCAGATGTGATGCCTATCTCTTGGAACGTCCCGCAGAATTCTCTATAATAAGGGTAATGCACCAACGGGCGGGAGGACAGGCGATGAACAAGCAGGAACAGGTCATCCAAGAGTTCCGGGATTTATTTAACAAGATGGCCTGGCTGAATAAGATGAAGATGGAAGACCAACTGAAAGGGGTCAAGCCATCCGAAGTCCATTGTATCGAATCGATTGGTAAGCATGCGGATCCCAACGTGACCCGGCTGGCCGAGTCCCTATACATGACGAGAGGCGCCATCACGAAGTTGACGAGGAAGCTGATCGAAAAAGGCCTGATTGAAAGCTACCAGAAGCCGGACAACAAGAAAGAAATCTATTTTAGACTGACCGGGAAGGGTCAAGAAATCTATGAGATCCACGAGGAGCTGCATAAGGAGTTGCAAGAGCGGGACAAAGCCGTGTTCGATCAGGTCACCGAGGAGCAATATGATCAGATGATGCGCTTTATGGAACAGTATAGTCGGCATTTGGATGCAGAAATCAAGAAACAAGGGATCGAGCTGAACGATTTCGGCAGAAACGCGTAGTAATCGAAAAGAGATCAAGCAGGCAGTCCACTCCGAACGGGGAAGGGCTGCTTTTTTGTTGTGATTATATTGTTGACAAGGAAACAATAATGCGTTATCTTTTTGTTGACAAGGAAACAAAGCACGACTTCCGAGAGGAGAATACCATGGACAAAGTCAAAGAACAAGAAAGAGAGTTACCTAGAGAAATCCTCATGGCCGCCTGGGCGATTGCCCTTGGTGCCATTGCCCCCATGCTTGATTCAACGATGGTGAACATCGCGATCGATGTCCTCACCAAGGATTTCCATACGACGCTGGATATCATTCAGTGGTCCATCACGGGTTATGTGTTAGCCCTCGCCATGGCGGTTCCGGTTTCCGGCTGGCTGATGAACCAATTTAACGGGAAGAAGACCTTTATCGGTGCCGTTGTTGCCTTTGGCGTCATATCGGTCCTCGTCGGCTTCAGCTGGAATATTACCAGCTTCATTTTTTTTCGCTTGCTGCAAGGGTTTAGCGCCGGGATCATTACCACGCTGATGTTCACGCTACTGGTCAAAACCGCGGGGCCTGACTATCTGGGAAGAGTGATGGCCATCGTCAGCACGCCGATGATCTTTGGCCCGATCCTGGGACCCGTCATCGGGGGTTTCATCGTTCAAGGGGCCTCGTGGCATTGGATTTTCTTCATCAACGTGTTGATCGTGCTGATCGCCGCTCCGCTGATGGTGAGAAGAATTCCGGACTTTGAGCCGTTTAATAAAGGCAGCAAACTCGATGTGTTTGGGGTTGTCTGCTTGTCCCTGATGAGCGCGGCACTGATCTACGGAATTACGAAGGCGGCGGACCATGCCTCGTTTCGCAATTCCGAGACCTTGGTGTGGGTGGGCATCGGCCTTGCTCTAGCCATCGCTTACTTCGCATATGACCGCTTCAAAAAGAATCAAACCGTGCTCCCGATGAACCTGTTTGCGCATCGAAGTTTCCTGGCATCCAGTGTCGGATTGTTTTTGGCGAATATGGCTATCATGGGACCGATGTTGATCCTGCCGTTGTTCTTTCAACACTTTCGGCATTTCACCGCGATCGAAGCGGCGCTGGCATTAATTCCCCAAGGCGTCGGGATGCTCGTGACCCGGCCGTTGATCGGCAAAATGATCGACCGAATCGGCGCGAAATACGTGGTGATGGTTAGCCTGGTTCTTTCGCTGTTCGGGTCCATACCGCTAATCTTCATCACCGATCAAACCAGCATGGTGTGGATTTCCCTCGTCCTGTTTATTCGGGGGACCAGCGTTGGGGGGATCAATCTTCCATTAACGAGTGATGCGTATACAGGGTTGGATGATCATCAGCTTCCGGAAGCTGGGGTTGGAATCAACATCATCGAGAACCTGGGCGCGAGCTTTGGTTCCGCTGTGATCGCGACCGTAGTCGCAACGGTGGCCCAAGGTTTGCAACCCACGGTCGCGAATGGCTTGAAGGGGTATCACGCCGGATTTCTCGTCTCAACCCTCGTCCTCGCCCTTATCTTTATCCCCGGCTTGTTCCTGACCCATAAAAGAAAAGCATAAAGAAGCCGCGAGGAGGATCCTCGCGGCTTCATCTTGTT
>NZ_JAKSXN010000063.1 GCF_022427145.1 Paenibacillus timonensis | reverse complement strand
GTTAGCATTAATAGCAGCAAAAGCACCAACCGCACCAATAGCAGCAAACGCATCTACCGCACCAAACGCACCGACGATCTCACGAATGAAATGTTCACGCGAAAAGGCCCATCGCCCCTACACACCATCGCCCCTACACACCATCGCACCTATACACCATCGCACCTATACACCATCGCACCTATACACCATCGCCCCTACACACCATCGCCCCTACACACCATCGCCCCTACACACCATCGCCCCTACACATCATCGCCCCTACACACCATTGCACCTACACACCATCGCCCCTACACACCATCGCCCCTACACACCATTGCACCTACACACCATCGCCCCTACACACCATCGTACGTACACACCATCGCACCTACACACCATCGCATCTACTTACCATCGCACCATCAAGCCATCGCCCCACGATCGCCCCACGATCACACCCATCCCTCGCGCCCTTGATTCGCCCTCGCCTAAGCCGCGCTTCCCCCAAGGCGCCCCGACTCCTTGGGCGCGCATTCAGGGTATCACGCCGTACCCGTTCCCCCCCGCTTAGCCTCGCCCTCCATTCCCAATTCCAAGGAAACAGGGGAAATTCTACATACCTAAAAAAAACCAACCGGATATCCAAAGTTCGCGCCTTGTTGAAAGCGCTTAAAGGCATAATAATGAGTTTATCCTAAACACAGGGGGCATGATTCAATGGTCAATAAGAAGCTATGGAAGAGAACTTCCGCAATCGCTTTAACCGCCGTGCTGGCACTGAGCCTGTCGGCTTGCGGAGGAGGCGCGGCGAAGAACAATACGGCGGCGAACGAGCCGGCCGGAAATGGGGCGAAAAGCGGGAGCAGCGGCGAGAAGATCACCATCACGTTCCAGAACATTTACCCGGACCCGGCAACTCCGTCCTATAAAACGATCCATGCGCTGGTCGAAGAGTATGAAGCGGCGCATCCCAACATCCACATCGAGCTCGACACGCTGAATACCGACCAGCAAAAAATCAAGCTCAAAACGCAAGCGGCTTCCAAAGAGGTTCCGG
Source organism: Paenibacillus timonensis (assembly GCF_022427145.1). Lineage (GTDB taxonomy): Bacteria > Bacillota > Bacilli > Paenibacillales > Paenibacillaceae > Fontibacillus > Fontibacillus timonensis. The sequence goes on along the minus strand of NZ_JAKSXN010000063.1, from coordinate 28,534 downwards.
ATATTACGATCGTGAACCCGGCTGCGCAAATGAAACCGTTCGTGGACGCCGGCCTGCTGGCGCCGCTGAACGACATGCTGGACCAAAACGGTCTGAAGGACACGTACCAAGCGGGCCTGCTTGATTACTACAGCTTTGACGGCAACGTGTATGCCCTGCCGGACGGCAACAACATCGAAGTTGTTTATTACAATAAAGAACTGTTCGAGCAAGCCGGCATCACCAAAACCCCGGAAACATTCGACGAGTTCCTGGCTGACGTGAAGATCTTCAAAGAAAAAGGCATCACGCCGCTGGCGATCGGGGAGAAGGACTCCTGGACCGGCTCGTTCCTGTTCATGAACATCCTGCTTCGCACCAATGGCGGCCCGGGCTTCCTGCAAGACGTGATGGACGGCAAGAAGACGTTTGAAGATCCGGCGTTCATCGAAGCCGTCGACAAATTCCAGGAGCTGGTGCAAGCCGGCGCGTTCCCGGACGGTGCAACCTCTATTGACGCAACGGCGGGCGGCAACATCTTCAAATCCGGCCAAGCAGCTATGTGGGTCATCGGCTCGTGGGAGACGGGGGCGATCGACGCTTCATCCGTTGCGGGTAAAGTCGGTGCGTTCCAATTCCCGACGGTGAACGGCAAAGGTGATCCGAACGAGTTCATGCTGGCGCCGGGCAGCGCGTTTGCGGTATCGGCAAACAGCGAGCATTTGCAAGAAACGAAGGACTTCCTGAACTTCTTTGCGCTGAACTTCCCTAAGAAGCAATTTGAAAACAAAAACGCGGTAGGTCTCGGCCAAAAAGTCGACGGCGACCTGAAAGCTGCCGGATACTCCGATCTTGCCATCAACGTGGCTGAATTGTTCAACCAAGTGAAGGGCGGCGACCTGGCGTTCGACAATACGATGAATCCGGCAACGGCGCAAGTTCACCTGAGCAGCATTCAAAACCTGTTCGTTCAGAAAGTGGATTCCGCTCAAGTGGCCAAGGAGCATCAAACCGCCTTCGAAGCCAACAAGCAGTAAGCCTAATCCGATAGCCCTTATACAAGAACCCTACCTGATATTCTAAAAAAGTTACCTTTCCATCGATGCGAAGTAGCCTTTGGAGCATTCGTGCTGGAGCGCTTCTTCGCATCGCATTTCTATTGGGGGGCGGAGAGATGAAAGTACTGAAAGTGCCCGCACGCACAATAGCCGTCTTCGTATTGCCTTGTCTGTTGTTGTATGTGTGCCTGGTATTTGTTCCGATTGTCGTTTCGTTCGGGACCAGCTTATTGAATTGGGACGGGATTACCACCGCGAAATTTACGGGGTTGTCCAACTTCCGCGACATGTTCTGGAACGACCCGGTCTTCTGGCCGTCGGTCCGGAGAACGCTGCTTTATGCGGTAGCCTCCATGCTGGAGATTCCGCTTTGCTTGGTTTTCGCCATTTTGCTCAGCCGTTATGTGAAAAAGGGAAATACGTTGGCGTCGATTTATTTTACGCCGGTCATTTTATCGGTCGTCATTATCGGACAACTCTGGAAAACGATCTATAACCCGACCTCGATGGGCGGGATGTTGAACGGCGTCCTTATTACCCTCGGACTGGACAGCTGGACGCATAACTGGCTGACCGAGCCGAAGATCGCCATGTTCAGCTTGTATTTCGTATCGTTGTGGCAGTATTTCGGCTACCATTTGTTGATCCAATACACCGGAGTGCAGAACATTCCGGACGAGATTTATGAAGCTGCGAAAATCGACGGGGCGGAAGGCTTCAAAGCAGACCGTTACATCACGATGCCGCTGATCGTCCCGATTTTTAAAATATCAATCGTCCTGGCGTTTATCGGCTCCCTGCAGGCGTTCGACCTCGTCATGGTCATGACGGCCGGCGGGCCGGCGCACGCTACCGACGTCATCTCGACGCATATGTACAACAGCTCGTTCCTGTCCTTGAAGTACGGGTACGGCAGCGCGATTGCCACGTTCCTGGTCCTGTTGTGTCTCGTATGTACGGCGATCATCAATTCCATCTTCAACAAGCTTGAGAAAAAATACAGCTAGCCAAGGAGGCGAGGTCCATGCGCAAAATCAAAAAAGGAATCGTATACGTGCTTTTTGCGATTCCGGTCGTTACTCAGCTGTACCCGCTGTTGTGGCTGCTGCTGTATTCCTTGAAGACGAATGAGGAGATCATGGGCGGAAGCTTCTTCGCCTTGCCGAAGGCGCTGCAGTGGCACAACTACAAAGACGCTTACGAGTCTGGCAGCTATTTGAAATACTTATCGAACAGCGTGATGGTGACCGCGATCACCATGATCTGCGTCATCCTCCTCAGCTCGATGGTGGCGTACGCGATTTCACGGTTCCGCTGGAAGTACGGCGGTTTGGTGATGACCGTGTTCTTGATGGGGATGATGATCCCGATGCAGGCTACATTGCTGCCGCTGATGGTGATTTTCAAAAACGTGGATATCCTGAATACCCACCTGTCGCTCATTTTGCCGTACATCGCTTTTTCCACCCCGATCGCCGTCTTTATCCTCAGCGGGTTCATGAAGAGCATCCCGGCGGAAATCGAGGAATCGGCTTTTATCGACGGGGCGAGCATTTACCGGATCTTCCGCAGCATCATTATCCCGGTATCCGTGCCGCCGATGATGACGGTATGCATTTTGACCTTTATCACGATTTGGAACGAATACATTTTGGCGGCGACGTTTATTTCGTCCGAGAAGCTGAAGACCTTGCCGTTTGGGGTATACACGTTCGTCAGCCAATACTCCGTGAACTACGGGGCGATCGGTGCCTTCCTCGTCATGGGCGCGCTGCCGGTCATTCTGATCTATTTCTTCCTGTCGAACCAAATTACGAAAGGGATGGTTGCGGGGGCCGTAAAGGGATAAAGAGATCATCTTGCAAAATAGGGATGCGGACTTATAATGGAGGAGCAGCAAGACACGAGGTTGGGAGGGAGAAAACAGTTGCGAAACGGCTTTCATTCCATAAACCATCGGTTGTTTTTGCTGTTTCTTTTTTGCATGTCGGGCATTTTGCTGATCGTTAGCCTGCTTTACTATAATCGGACCACGGAGCAATATCACGAGAAAATCAGCGACCTGTCGCAAAAAAACGTGGCTCAGACCGCCGGGCTGTTCAGCCTGCTTTACGAAGGGTACGACAGCTTGTCCAAGTCGATCACGAACAATTTCGAAATGATCCGCCTGCTGAACGAGAGAACCGACGAGCCGGCGGTGGCTTATATCAACGAGCAGTCGATTACGAACATCATCGGGGCGATTTTTTATTCGCGCGACGATCTGGTGGGCATTCACGTCATCACCAACCGGGGGAAAATCTACAATTACGGCAACTCGATGAACGTGCTCGATTCGGAGTATCCTCGGGAAGACTGGTACCGCCAGCTCCACGATTCGTCCGGGAAACTGGTGTGGCTTGGCGTTTATGCCCATTCGCTGATCGATTTAAACGAGGACAGTCCGGTGTTTGCCTTCGGCCGGCAAATTTACGATTTGAACGAGCACAAACCGATCGGCATCGTCCTCTACGAGGTGAATCCGGGGCCCGTGCTGGATGCATTGGATAATTTGAAACTGGGGGAACACAGCCAAGTTTACCTGATCAATCAACAGGGCCAGGTCGTCTCGTCGCTGACCGATCCGGCACCGGTGCTGGCGAACCTCCCCAAGCTGGAGGCACCCGGCAATTTGGTGGTGGAGCAAAAGGGCTCCGGCATCACGGTTGCGTCCCGGCTGCCTTTCTCCGACTGGTCGGTCGTCAGCATCACGCCGCGCCAGGATTTGAACGTTGAGCTGGTAGAAACGAAACGGTATTTGCTCATCGTGATCTCGATCCTGATCATCGTGTCCGCCGTCGTCGCAAGTCTGGTGTCCCGGACGTTCTCGAAGCCGCTGAAGCAGTTGATCCGCGAGATGAAACAGGTGGAGATCGGGAATTTCCGCGGGATGGTGAACGTTTCTTCCTACCAGGAGATCAATATCCTCGTCGCTTCGTTTAACCGGATGGTCAGCCGGATCGAGGAGCTGATCGAGCGGGTCAAAATCTCCTCGGTCAGCGAGAAGAACGCGGAGCTGCACGCACTGCAGTCGCAGGTGAACCCGCATTTTTTGTATAACACGCTGGACATGATTTACTGGATGCTCGACGAAAAGGAGAACGACCGCCTAGGCGAACTCGTCTTATCGTTGTCTTCGATGTTCCGCTACAGCAGCGAGTGGAAGGATGGGGCGAAGGTCACGCTGCGCGAAGAGCTGGAGCAGATCCACCATTATTTGACGATCATCTTGATCCGGCTGGAGGGCCGGCTTCGGGTGGAAACGGCCGTCGACGAACGCTGGCTGGACATCCGGCTGCCGAAAATGACCTTACAGCCGATCATCGAAAACGCCGTGAAATACGGGCTCGAATCCTTGAAACGCCAAGGCGTGCTGAAGCTGTATACGCAGGAGGTCGGGGACGTGTTGAACATCGTCGTGGAGGACAACGGCAACGGCATGGGGACCGAGCGCCTGGCCTGGCTGAAGCAGACGTTAAACCGGCAAATATCCAAGGAATCCGGTACGGGAAGCGGCGGCATCGGGCTGCAAAACCTGCATCGCCGGCTGCAGCATATGTTCGGCGAACGTTACGGTCTGGAGATCGAGAGCATTCCCGATGAAGGAACCAAGGTGGCCGTCATGCTGCCGCTTCCGATGGAAGGAGACGTTTCAAAGTGAATATTCTGATTGCCGATGACGAAAGGGCGATCCGCGAAGGGATCAAGCGGACGATCAAACGGATTTATCCGGAATATGCGGTGGATTTGGCGGAAGGGGCGGAGGAAGCGGTTAAGCTGATGGGGGAGAAGCGGTTCGACATCGTGCTGACCGATATTTTGATGCCGGGAATGAACGGACTGGAATTCATGCGCATCTCCAAGCGCAAGTTTCCCCAGGTCAAGTGGGTGGTCATCTCGGCCCACAGCGAATTTGCCTACGCCCAGGAAGCGGTGCGGCTGGGGGCAAGAGATTACCTGCTGAAACCGATCGGGAAAACCCGGCTCCAGGAGATCATCGGCACCCTGGCGGCGGAAATTCGCGAGGAAAGCGAACTGATCAAGGAAGAGGAGCTTCTGAAAGCCAATTTGAAATATTTGCGCGAAGGCGTGTTTCAGCGGTTGGCCTCGGGCCTGGATATCGGGAATCTGGACCTGACCCCGTTCATGGAGGATTATCTCAGCTTTTATTTGATGATGGTCCAGATGGATGCCGGGGACAAAAGCGTGCGGCTGGAGCATTTTATCGTGGAAAATGTGCTGTCCGAGCTGATCGAGCGTCACGGGCGGGGGTTTGTCGTCAGCTACGACCGCCAAAGTCTGCTGGGATTGATTACGCCGCGGGATCCGGAACGGATCGGCCAGTTTCAAGACGAAGTGAAGGCACACATGAAGCATTATTTGAAGGTGCCTTTCCAGATCGTCCTCTCGGGCCTGAACAACGATTTCAAGGCCGTGCCGCAGGTGGTCATGCGCATGAAGCAGGCTTCCGATTCGCCGGTGACCTTGCTGGATGCGCCGAAGGGCAGCGGGGAGAAAGCGATCGACGTCGCCTTGCAATTCATCAAGGAGCACTACAACGAGGATATTTCCCTGGAAAAGGTCGCATCCATCGTCTATCTGAATCCGGCCTATTTCAGCCAGCTGTTCAAGCAGAAGGTCGGGCTCGGCTACAAGGAGTACGTCACCTCGCTCCGCCTGGAGCAAGCGAAGCAACTGCTGTTGAACCCGAAGCTGAAGGTCGCGGAGATCGCCGAATACCTCGGCTATCAGGACATCCGCCATTTCGCGCAGATGTTTCGCAAGAAGTATCACGTAACGCCCAACGAATACCGGCAGCAGCAAAATATCAATATCTTGCTGGCCAGCGGCGGCAAACAGGAGTAGTTCATCTTTCATTGACAGGAACATACGTTCGTCTTATAATGCAGTCAATAGGGAGGCTGCAAAGATGAACGTATACGACAAGCTGACCATTTTGACGGATTCGGCCAAATACGATGTATCGTGTTCCTCCAGCGGCGTGGAGCGGGGAAGCGGAGCGAGCGGCGACAGCCGGGCGGTGGGCAACACTGTCGCTTGCGGCATTTGCCACAGCTTTGCCGCCGATGGCCGGTGCATCTCGCTGCTCAAGCTGCTGATGTCGAACGTCTGCATCTATGACTGCAAATACTGCGTTAACCGGCGCTCCAACGACACGCGCCGCGCCGCGTTTACGCCGGAGGAGCTGGCGGAGCTGACGATGCATTTCTACCGCCGGAACTACATCGAAGGATTGTTCCTCAGCTCCGGGATCATGCGCAGCCCGGATTATACGACGGAACAACTGATACGGACGCTGGAGCTGCTGCGGAACCAATACGGGTTCGGCGGCTATATTCACGTGAAGGCGATTCCCGGTGCCGACCCGGCGCTGATTGCCCGGCTCGGCTTACTCGCGGACCGCATGAGCGTGAACATCGAGCTGCCGTCGCAGGACAGCTTGCTTCAGCTTGCGCCGGATAAGAGCAAGGAGGCGATCCTGAAGCCGATGCGCACCATTCGGCAAGGCATTCGCGAGAACGGCAGCGATCTCGTGAAATACCGCCACGCCCCCCGGTTTGTGCCCGGCGGGCAAAGTACCCAGCTCATCATCGGCGCTACGCCCGACAGTGATCTAAGCATCCTGAACCTGACGGAGGCGTTATACCGCAAATATGAGCTGAAGCGGGTGTATTATTCCGCCTACACGCCGGTGGCGGAGCATACGCTGCTGCCGTCGCTGGACACCAAGCCGCCGCTGCTGCGGGAGCACCGCCTGTACCAAGCGGACTGGCTACTGCGTTTCTACGGCTTTGAAGCCAAGGAGCTGCTCGATGAGCGCACGCCGAATTTCAATTTATTTATGGATCCGAAATGTCACTGGGCGGTCCAGCATATCGATCGTTTTCCGGTGGAGGTCAATACGGCTCCTTACGAAACGCTGCTGCGCGTCCCGGGGATCGGCATACGCAGCGCTAAACGGATTGTGGCGGCGCGGCGAACGGGGCGACTTGATTTTCATGGATTAAAGAAGCTGGGAGTTGTGCTGAAGCGGGCGCAATATTTCCTGACTTGTTCTGGCCGTCGGCTGGAGGGGCTAAAGGTGAACGAAAGCACGATTCTGAGATCCTTGCTGTCCCGTAAGGAGATCGATCTGTTCCTGCCGCAGCCGAAGGTGGAGCAGCTGTCGTTGTTCTCCGACGAGGAATTGGCGGGGACAGCGGGAAGGGAGCTCGGCGCATGGCTGCTTGGATGAAGGAAGCGGCGTACGCTTATGACGGGAGCTTCGACGGCCTGTTGAGCTGTGTGTTCGAAAGCTACGAACGCAAGGAGGAGTTGGTCGATCTCCGCGCCGAGGACGACCCGCAGGTCACGTTATTTGAGTCGCGGTGGGTAGAGACCTCGCCGGAGAAAGCGTCTCGGGTCTATGCTGCCATCAGGCGTAAGATATCGCCGGAAGCCCAGGAGCTCGTCCGGCGTGGTTTCCTGACCTGCGAGCCGCAGAAGGATCTGCTGATTTACCGCTTTTTGCGTCTCGGGTTCCGTTATGGGCGGGCAGCGATGGATATGTTGACCGATACGACGGTGCACCGGCTGCGCAAAGCGGTGAGGCACTTGAACACGGAGAGCCACGCATTCATGGGGTTCGTTCGTTTTTCCGTTTACGGCGACGTGTTGGTTTCCGTCATTGAACCCAAGAACCGCGTACTGCCGATCTTGGCTCCGCATTTCAGTGACCGGTATCGCCGGGAGGCGTTTCTGATTTACGATCAAACCCATCGTCAGGCGCTGATTCATCGCCCGAAGGAGACAAATGCGGAACGGACGGAAATTGTGGATCTCGACGAGCTTGTGCTGCCGGAGGCGGGGGAACAGGAGTTGGCTTACCGCCGGTTATGGAAGCAATTTTACGACACGGTGGCGATTCGGGAACGGCTTAACCCGCAGGGGCGGTTGTCCCATATGCCTAAACGGTACTGGGCGCAGTTGACGGAAATGCGGGAAGAGTGAAGCTTCTGGTACAATGGGGAGATAAGCCGTCAGAGAGGATGTCGCTAGATTGAACTTGAACCTGCACAACTTGAATTCATCCCCCATCACCTATATTTATCCATTCGCCAGCCATGAGAGCGAGCGGGAGCTGTGCCTGATGGAGCAGCGCGCCTTGTTTGGGCAGGCTTCTGAGGGGGCGGCTTACCTGGAAAGCCCGCTCCGGTTGCCGCCCAATCGCAGCCCGTTCGTTCAGCTGCGGTTGGATGTATTGTTTGCCGCACCTACCCTGGCTGAGCTTGGTGAGCTGGCGTCGTTGCTGGATTTGGAGGGGCGCAGCTTCAAGATCCGGTATCTCAAGTGCGGACGGCGGCTAACGTATGAAGGGGAGCGCGAGGCGGAGCGCCGGATCGGCGCCCGGATTCGCGGCATCGCGGAGATGCGTGACCCCGATGTGACCTTCGGCCTTTTGGCTCGGGAGGAGGATTGGGTGCTCGGGATAAGCCGCGCGGCGGAACCGGTCTGGCTTGCGCACAAAGAGAAACCGAACAACTATTCCACCGGATTAACGACGGTGGTTGCCCGGGCGCTCGTCAATATCGCCGTGCCCGCCGCGGAGGGCAAGCGCGCGATCGACCCGTGCTGCGGCATGGGCAACGTGCTGATCGAAGCGTTGTCGATGGGCATCGATATCGTTGGACGGGACATCAATCCGGTAGCGGTTCGCGGTGCCAGAAGCAATTTGCGACACTTCGGTTATGACGATACGGAACTCTTGGGGATCGGCGATTTAAACGGGCTAGATGGGGCTTACGACGCCGCGATCGTCGACCTTCCCTATAATCTGTGCTCGGTTCTCCTTGCCGAGGAGCGGCGGCGGATGTTGAGCAGTGTGGGGCGAATCGCCCCGAGGGCGGTCATCGTATCCACCGAGCCGCTGGAGCGGGATCTCGCTTCTGCGGGCTTGAACATTAAGGACCACTGCACGGTTGCCAAAGGCCATTTCGTTCGAAACGTATGGTTGGTTAGTAGAGGAATGTAACGCATTACGTTACGTTTTTTTATGGTTCCTTTGAATAGTAATTGCCTCCGATTTGCAAAGTAAAGCCCCCCACCAACTATAGCGGGGGGCTCGGTCATTGGGACCGTTCTGAATAGATTCCCTCAAGAAACTCGATTGTGATGCGTTCCGCTTCAATCCTCGGTGAAATTTCTGAAACTTGACGCAACCGTTGATACATGTTGATTGTATTTTTTAGAGCGTGGTAGCAACTCTCAAAGTTGTGGATGGGAATGGTTCCTCTTAATTCTTCTACTTCTTTGGGAGCGTATTTTTCTAGCTTTCGAACCCCTCTCGGGAGATGGCCGTTACAAATGAGTACCAATGGCCCCAACACTGCATTCCGCATAAATGTTAGAGTATCGATTATTTCGAAGATTTCGCCTCTTCCTAATTTTGTAGCGCAGTAATGCACCCATACCCAGAAGCGGTCTTCAATCCATTGAGGATGAGGGGTAGGGAAAGACGGACTTGTTCTGCTGATGATAGCTGTTATCTCAGTACCTTTCTCCCAAAGAATCAAAGGATCCTCAATTCGGGATTCGAGCTCATCCAGTTGAACAAATTTTAGGTCGACATGAAGAGGGGGTGGGCCATATAAACAGATAAGCAATCTAGGTTCCCCGACGTGTTCGCCTGTAAATGCTGAAAGTAAGTTACCCAGTCTTTCGGCTAGTGAGTGGCGTTGTTCCATGATTTCGCCTCGAAAAGCACTATCGTATACGATGATTAAGTCCAGATCACTGTACTCATCCATTTCCCCGTACATCATGGATCCACCTGCGAGGAGCCCTATTAGTCGTTGATCTTGACTCACATACTTAATGGCTTCCTGAATGAATCGATTGTGAAAAGGCAACCTCATGATAAGCACTCCTTCATTTGTGACCCATAAAATGGGTATTATTAAAAAATATCATATAAATGGAGTAGGCCGCAAGATCATTAGGACCAATTTCACAGCAAACGAATCGGGTGCGCCAGATATCATGTTTTTGAAATAATCGTTCTATTTATAGAAATGCGTCGATTATTTGCACAGGGTCTCGAAATGCCCAACTTTTACCTTTTTATGACTTCAGTCCTATTCTATAATGTTAGCAAAAATGACATGTAGGGGTGGGGACATGAATCAACTCCGTTGGTTGGGAAAATACGCGGCTTGGCTTGGCGCGGGATTGGCGGTACTGCTTGCGGCTAGTTCGGTATTGGCGAAGACGCCGTGGTACATCATGGTTTTGGCGCTATTGACGCTTTTAAGCTTGGTTTATTCGCTGCTGATACCGGGAATCGGCCGGGAGGCAAAGCCGAGAAGCGGATCGCAGGGGGGAAAGCCGATTGGGGCAGAGACTGGCGAACCTCGGCGGGAGGAGACCGATTGGACTTCGGTCTTCAACGAATCGCTGGTAGCGGCGGACCGGCTGCAGGCAGCGGTTGGCGAAGTGAGCGAAAGCCTCGAACAGCTGCAAGGGTTAGCCGATACGGCGGCGGCGGAGGATTTGAAGCTGAAGCAAAGCAGCGAACGTTCGCTGGAACAAGTGCAGGAGAGCTTGGCAGCGATGGAAGAGGTTGCTGCTTCGGCTTCCCAAATCCATGACGCCGCGGAGCATCTCCTCAGCCGCAGCGAGCACGCCCGGGCCGAAGCGGTGCGGATGGCCGGGGCGCTGGAAGCGGCAGACGGTACGATCCGTTCGTTGGCCGACTCCCAGGAATCGATTGCCGGGCCGATGGAGGAATTGGAGACCAACACGCGCAAGCTGGGCTCGTTGTACCGGAGTCTGGAGGAGATCGCCGGGGAGGTGGCTTTGCTGGCGCTGAACGCGTCCATTGAAGCGGCTCGCTTGGGTGCTCAGGGCAAAGGTTTCGACGTCGTTGCCGTTCGCATGCGCCAATTAGCGGACCAAAGCACCGAGGCGATCAGCCGCTCTGCGCCGTTGTTTCGGCAGATTTCCGCGGATGTGGACCGCGTGAAGTCTACGCTGAAAGGCGGCCGGGATTCGGCGTTGGAGGGCATTTCCCTGATGAAGCGGATGGGGGAGGATATCCGTTTCATCGCGGAGGAAGTGGCCGGGGTGAACGGGCTGGTTGCCGAGACGGGGCAGCGAAGCCGGGAACAAGCCGAACTGACACGTAACATGGAGGCCATGTTAGGCGAAGTCCATGAAGCTCTAAACCGGAGCATTGTCCATGTGGAGGGTGCGCTGGCTCGTATGGAGTCCGAGCGGGAGCATATTTCCAAGCTGCAGACGGTGGTCGTGGGCCTCGACCGGGCGCAAGGCGAGCTGATGGTCTCGCTCAAATCCGTTCATTCGGGGGAGGACTCCGCCGTCGGAGGCGAAGACGCGGTGGCGTTAGGACAGGCCTATGCCCGGAAGCTGCTTACGGCAGCCGAACAGCCGCGGTTTCTGGCGATGGAACCGGTCGGACACCGGGCGGCGCTGGAGGAGCTCTTGGCCGCGGAACCCGGTTTGGAGGCGGCCTGGTCAAACCGGGAGGACGGTTCCTTTGTCGTGTCCATCCCGGAGGCCGGCTTGCTGAACGCCAAAGGCCGGGAATGGTTCCGCCGGGCGCTTGCCGGGGAGACGGTTGTCTCCGAGGTATATATCTCGGCAATTACGAAGCGGCGCTGCATGACGCTGGCCGTACCGATCCGCCGCGGCGGCGAAGCGATCGGCGTCTTGGGAGCCGATTTGTCGCTGGAGCGGTACTAAAAACCGGAGAGATGGATTGGATATTGTCAGTTTCCCGCTTTTCCCCTATAATCCAATAGAGAAGAAAGCCTTAAGACAAGCGTACAAATTGTGCCCGTAGGTCCTGAAGCAGCGGTGAAGCTTACCGTACCGCTTCGGGTTAAAAGGGAAGCCGGTGCAAATCCGGCACGGTCCCGCCACTGTAAACAGGGACGAGCTCATGAGGCCACTGTCGCCCGCGAAGGGGGATGGGAAGGCGAGCTTTCGTCGATACCTGGAAGTCAGGAGACCTGCCACGGGAATTCAAGACGGTCCTTCGAGGAAAGGATAACGTTCTGCCAAGAATATCATGGCTTGGCGCCGAATCGGGGAACCGCTCCGCGATGCAGGCGTGCGGCATGACTTTGTAGACGTAACCCCATCCACCAGGATTGGGGTTTTTCTTTGCTGCCGGGAGGGATGGAGTTCGGCTGGGCATGACGTCCGGCTGCACGACGTACCGCTGGAGCACGGGGCGATTCTTTACCTACTGGAATAAAAAAAAGGGGAGATCTGGAGATGAAGAACTGGAAACGAATCGGGAGCCTGGGGCTGCTGGCACTGATGCTGGTGCTGGCTGCTTGCGGTAACAATAACGCGGTCAACCAAGGGACGGGGAACGCTGCCGAGGCAGCGCAGCAAACGCAAAACGCCGGGACGAACGCAACTGCGGAACAACCGGCTGCACAGGAGACGACTTATCCGTATACCGTGACGGATTCCACCGGCAAGGAGTTCACGTTTGACGCGGCGCCGGAACGAATCGTATCGCTGGCACCGTCGGAGACGGAAGTGTTGTTTGCGCTTGGGCTTGACGAACAAGTTGCGGGCGTATCCGATCTGGACGATTATCCGGAAGCGGTAAAGGACAAACCGCGGATGGGCGGATTCCAGGTGAACGTAGAAGCGATCGTGGCGGCGCAGCCGGATTTGGTACTGGCAGCCAGCCTGATCGACGCGGCGACGGTCAAAAGCTTGACGGATATGGGACTTACCGTGTTCCAGTCCAATCCGAAGACGATCGATGCGGTCATGGAGCATATCCAAACGATCGGCGAAATCACGAACCACCAGAGCGAAGCGGCTGAGGTCGTCGGGAAGATGAAGCAGGAAGTCCAAACCGTTACCGATGCGGTAGGTTCGTTGAGCGAGGATCAGAAGAAAAAGGTGTACATCGAATTTTCCCCGGGCTGGACGGTCGGAAAAGGCGAATTCATGGATGAAATGATCACGTTGTCCGGCGGCATCAACGTCGCTTCGGATGTCGAGGGATGGTCCGAAATCAATGAGGAACAGATCATCCAGGCGAACCCGGACGTCATTTTGTATGCAAAAAGCGTGGTTGACGAGAATAACAAGACGTTGGCCGACATCATCAAGGGCCGTTCGGGATGGGATCAAATTACGGCCATTAAGGAGAATCGGATCATCGCTTTGGACGATAACCTGCTGAGCCGTACGGGCCCTCGCGTGACGCAAGGGCTGATCGAAGTCGCCAAGGCGGTTCACCCGGATTTGATCCAGCCATGACGCGCGGCAGAGGGGCAGGATACGGTGCAGCCGGGCTCGTACTGCTGGCCGTGACGCTGCTGTTCTGCATCGGCATCGGCTCCGTTTATGTGCCGGCCGGGGACATTGCCGCTATTTTGCTGTACCGGCTCCCGGGACTTGGCCGCCTGATTACGCCGGATTGGAGTACGGCGGCAGAGCAAATCGTCGTACAGGTCCGTTTGCCCCGCGTAATGCTTGGGATGCTGGTTGGCGCTTCGCTTGCCGTGGCGGGCGCCGGCTTTCAAGGCGTGTTGCGCAACCCGCTGGCGGATCCTTTTACGCTGGGCGTATCGTCGGGTTCGGCGATCGGCGCGGCCGTGCTGATTTTTTTCGGATGGCAGTTTTCCCTGCTGGGCATCTTTACATTGCCGATGGTCGCCTTCGTGACGGGGGCGGTTACGTTATGGATCGTTATCTGGCTGGCTAGAGAGAACGGGCGGCTGCCCATCGAAAGCCTGGTCCTGTCCGGCGTGGTCATGCAGTCGTTTCTCGGCGCGGTCGTGTCCTTTTTAACGGCGATGTCGAAGAAGACGATCAATGAAATCTATTATTGGACGATGGGTAGTTTAAGCTTGCGCGGATGGTCGTATACGGCCATCCTTTTGCCGTATTTGCTGGTAGGCGCCCTGTTCCTGTGGAGCCGGGCCAAGCATTTGAACTTGCTGACTCTCGGCGAACGTCAGGCTTCCCACTCCGGGATGGCCGTGGAACGCACCAAACTGGCCGTGCTGCTCGTCGCCACGCTGATGACAGCGGCTGCGGTGTCAGTGTCCGGGGTCATCGGATTCGTAGGCCTGGTCGTTCCGCATATGATCCGCCTGATTACCGGACCGGATTACCGCCTGATCATCCCGCTGTCGGCGCTGGGCGGGGGGATCTTCATGATGTGGAGTGACCTGGCAGCCCGCTCGCTGCTGGCTCCGACGGAAATTCCGCTCGGCATCGTCACGGCATTCGTGGGAGCGCCTTTCTTTGGGTATCTGCTGTATCGGAAGAAAAAGCAGAGGGAGGAGGAGCTGCGTTGATCGAGGCGACAGGAGTTGCGAAGGCGTTTGGCCGGCTAGAGGTGCTCAAGGACGTGAATTGGCGGGTCGGGCCCGGCGAATTTTGGGGTCTGATTGGACCGAACGGCAGCGGTAAAACCACGCTGCTGAACCTGATCTCCGGCGTGGAGCAGCCGGATGCCGGCGCAATCGCGCTGGGGGGTCGCCCGCTAGCGGCTTATTCGCGCAAAGAGCTGTCGCGCAAGGTTGCCGTGCTCCAGCAGGATGGGCTTCCGCCCGTGGCGTTTACGGTCCGCGAGGTCGTGGAGATGGGACGTTTCGCCCATCAGGATTGGCGCGGCAAGGAGATTGGCGGGGCGGAAGCGGGACGCCGCTTAATCGATGGGATCATGGAGCGCCTCGACCTGAAGGAGCTGGAGCAACGTCCGCTGGGGGTGCTGAGCGGCGGGCAGCGGCAGCGGGTGGCGCTCGGGAAAGTGATGGCCCAGCAGCCCGAGCTGGTGCTGCTCGATGAACCGACGACCTATTTGGACTTGCGCTACCAGATGCAGTTTATGGAGATGGTCGCCGATTGGCAGCGTGAAGCGGGGCTGACGGTCGTTTCCGTGATGCATGATTTGAATTTGGCTGCGTTGTTTTGCAGCCATCTTCTTGTGATGAGCGGCGGTCGGGTCGTGGATCAGGGGGGACCGGAGGACATTTTGTCCCCGGAGCTAATCGCCTCGGTGTTTGGGGTTCAGGCGCATCAAGTGCCTCATCCGGATTCGGACGTTCCGCAGATATTATTGCGCCGGGAACGGGAACGGGAACGGTCGCATTAAGGGACGAGCCGCCGCTTGGAAGGCGGCAGAAGGGCACAAGGGCACATAGACAGGCACGATGAAGCGTGGACGTACGGAAGCATGGACTCGGAATGATGAAAGGGGAATGCGGTTATGGGTTACGATTCGGTAGGACAGCTGACGCAAGCGATCGTTCCGCTGGACGAAGCGGCGATGGAGGCGGCCTGGGTTCATTTGGACCGGTTGACGAAGCCGCCGGGGAGTCTCGGCAAATTGGAGGGATTGGCCGTAAAGCTGGCCGGGATCACGGGAGAGGCCAAGCCGGCGTTTCCGAAACGTTCGGTGATCGTGATGGCGGCGGATCACGGCGTCTGCGAGGAAGGAGTCAGTGCATTTCCGGCGGAGGTGACGCCGCAGATGGTACTTAACTTCCTGGCTGGCGGTGCGGCCGTGAATGTGCTTGCTCGCCAGGCTTCGGCCGACGTTGTTTGCGTGGATATCGGAGTGAATGCGGAACTGTCGCATCCGGGACTTGTCCAGCGGAAACTGCGTTACGGGACAGGGAACATGGCCAAAGGCCCGGCAATGAGCCGGGAGGAAGCGGAAGCCGCCATTCGAGTGGGGGCCGAAGTGGTAGATGGCGCGGTGTCCCAAGGCGTTCGGCTGTTCGTCACCGGGGAGATGGGCATCGGCAACACCACGGCCAGCGCCGCGATCATGAGCAGCCTGATGGGGATTGCGCCGCAGCAGAGCGTTGGACGCGGAACCGGGGTCAACGATGAACGGCTGCGGCATAAGATCGCCGTCGTGGAGCGGGCGCTGGAGGCGAATCGCCCGGATGCGGACGATCCGCTGGATGTGCTGGCCAAGGTGGGCGGACTTGAAATCGCCGGATTGACCGGCATCATCCTGGGAGCCGCCGCCCGGCGCTGCCCGGTCGTCATCGACGGCTTCATTTCGACCGTCGCCGCGTTGCTGGCGGTGCGCCTCAAGCCGGAGGCAGCCGGTTACCTGATCGCTTCGCATGTCTCCCACGAACAGGGACACCGCGCCCTTCTGCAGGAGCTGGGCCTGAATCCGATGCTGGAGCTGGACATGCGGCTAGGCGAAGGCACGGGCGGCGTGCTGGCGTTGCATCTCGTCGACGCGGCTTGCCGCATCGTGGCCGAGATGGCGACGTTCGAGAGCGCCGGCGTCGCGGACGGCGGGAACGGCGAGAGTGGCGGGCATGGCGGGGAGACGGCGCGATGAAGATCCTGGTGACCGGCGGCGCCCGCAGCGGCAAAAGCACGTTTGCCGAACGCTGGGTGATGAAGCACGCGAACGCTGCCTGTTATATTGCAACGGCGCAAGCGTTTGACGACGAGATGAGAGCCCGGATCAACCTGCACCGCCTTCAGCGGGAGCAAAGCGGATTCGCTTGGACCACGCATGAAGCGCCGCTGGGTCTGGCCGAACTGCTGCACGACCTTGGCGAACGGCCGGCTGAGCAAGGGGACCCGGCAGATGGGACCCTCCCCATCGTGTTGGTCGATTGCCTGACCCTGTGGCTGTCGAACGTGCTGCTTGGCGCGGGGGACGGGCCGGACGCCGCCGAAGCGGTTCTGGCGCGGGAAATCGAGCGGCTGGTCGCCGCGGTCGAAGCTTTTCCCGGTACGCTGGTGATGGTAACCAACGAGGTGGGCAGCGGCATCGTGCCCGAATATCCGCTGGGCAGGCTATACCGGGATTGGGCCGGGCTGTTGAACCGTACGATAGCTTCTATAACGGATCAGGTCTTTCTGGTCACTGCCGGAATCCCTATCGAGCTGAAAAGTCGGGAGTATCGCTTATGACCGAATCGAAACGAGATGCGGCTCCCCGGAAGGGCAAGTCTGGAGCTTTACAGCCGGTTTTGGCTGCCTTCCAGTTTCTGTCCCGCTTCCCGGTGCGGGCCGAGCTGGAATTTACGCCGGAATTGTTGAAGCGCAGCATCACCTATTATCCGCTTGTTGGGGCGGCGATCGGCGCCGCCGTTTGGGCGGGAGGCTGGCTTGCGGCGTGGTTGCTTCCGCCGTTTCCGGCCGCCGTCCTCGCTTTAATCCTCTGGGTCTGGCTTACCGGAGGACTGCATTTGGACGGCTGGATGGATACGGCCGACGGGCTGTTCAGCTACCGGTCGCGCGAGAGAATGCTTGAGATTATGAAAGACAGCCGGGTTGGTGCCATGGGGGTGCTGGCTTGCGTTCTTTTGCTCCTGCTCAAGGCCTCGCTGTTGGCGGGCCTCCTTCAAGGAGACCTGCCGACAACGGGGCTCGTGTTGCTGATGGCTCCTTTATGGAGCCGCTGGTTCATGACCCGCGCGATGCATCGGTGGCCGAAAGCCCGGCAAGGCGAGGGCTTGGCTGCCCAATTCCAGGGCTTTGGCGAACGGGATGCCTGGGGAGCTACCGTCATGGCCGTCACATTATCCGTCGTGGTGCTGTTATACACCCTGCTCCTGTCGCTTGTAGGGACTAACGAATCGACCCTGCTGCGTTCGCTTATCTATATCGTTTTAGCCCCCTTGCTCGCCTGGACTGCGGGAACCTGGGCGGCTCGCCGGATTAGTGCCAAGCTGGGCGGCCTGACTGGTGATACGTACGGAGCGTTAGGTGAAGGGCTGGAAGCTGTCTTGCTGCTGCTTGCCGTACTGATTTTGCAGTGAGCGAAGCCCCGCCCCGTGTACGGACGTTTTGCGCCATTATCCCGTTTGATCAGGTTGCTGGCAAACAGAGAAGTCTGGGAAAAGGGATAATCGTGCAACAGAGCCTGCCGAGACATCCCTCACACGATTCGGAAAAGGAGTGGAACTACGGGATGAATGAAAAACAGGAGAAGCTCCACGGGAAGGATCAAGACCAAATCGCTTCGGGCGCCGTGTTGATGATCCAAGGGACGGCATCGGACGTGGGCAAAAGCGTCATCGTGACAGCGCTGTGCCGCATCTTTGCGCAGGATGGACAACGTCCGGCTCCGTTCAAGTCGCAAAATATGGCCCTGAACTCCTATGTTACGCCGGACGGCCGGGAAATCGGCCGGGCGCAGGGCATCCAGGCGGAGGCTTGCGGCATCGTCGCCACCACGGACATGAATCCGGTGCTGATCAAACCGACCGGGGACATGCATTCGCAAATCGTCGTTCATGGGCGCCCTTATCAACATCTCAGTGCGTCGAGTTATCGGGAGGAATTCCTGCCCCAGGCGAAACCGCTGGTGATGGAGGCGCTCGGCCGGCTCCGCGCGAAGCACGGCATCGTCGTCATGGAGGGGGCCGGGAGTCCGGCGGAAATCAATCTAAAACAGCGGGATATCGTCAACATGAATCTGGCGGAATGGGCTGACGCTCCGGTTATCCTGGTAGGCGATATCGACCGCGGCGGCGTATTCGCTTTTCTCGTCGGCACGCTGGAGCTGTTGGAGCCGCAGGAACGCGCCCGGGTTAAAGGGTTCATCATCAATAAATTCCGCGGCGACTTGTCCCTGCTGCAGCCCGGGCTGGATTGGCTGGAGCGGCGGACCGGTATTCCCGTATTGGGCGTGCTCCCGTTCCTGAAGGATCTGGAAATTGAAGCGGAGGATTCCGTTGTCCTGGATACCTACGCAATCCGCCCGGAGAAGGCGGCAGACAAGGAGTTGGACATCGCGGTCATTCGTTATCCGCGTATTTCCAATTTCACCGATTTTGATCCTTTAGGCGCCGAACCGGACGTGTCGCTTCGTTACGTAAGCAAGCCTTCGGAGCTGGGATGTCCGGATGCCGTGATTTTACCGGGGACAAAGGATACGATCGGGGATTTGAAATTTTTGCGTGATCAAGGTCTGGAGGAGGCCATTCGCAGTTTGATCGAGGGAGGAACGCAGGTCCAGCTGATCGGCATCTGCGGCGGATATCAAATGCTGGGGGAGCAGTTGCTTGACCCTGAGGCGGTAGAATCCGACGAACCAAGGTCGGCGTTGGGACTGGGTTTGCTGCCTTTGTCGACGACCTTTCTCCCCGGCAAAAAGACGGTACGCGTGCACGGGCAAACGATCGACGGACAGCCGGTTCCGCTGAGCCCCCCGGACCGCCGATTGCCGATTGAGGGATATGAAATCCATGCCGGCTCCACCCGGCGACTTCGAGACATCAGCCCTTTGTTTACCCTGAAAGCCGACGTGCCGGAGCCAGAAGAAGCTGCAGCCACCCCGCATCCGGAAGGCGCAGCCCGAGCCGACGGGAGAGTGTTCGGAACTTATCTGCACGGGTTGTTTCATAATGATGCCTGGCGGCGCTCCTGGTTGGACGGGCTGCGGGCAGGCAAAGGTCTGAAACCTTTGGGCGTTACCTTCGCTTCCTCCTCGCGGAAGGAGGAGGCTTTCGATCGGCTGGCCGACCAGGTCCGCCGCCATTTGCGGATGGACCTGGTCTACGAAATCGCTGGCATCCGCCCGAAGTCGTAAAAAGGTAAGCTTTGACAAATCGGGCGAAGGTAAGGTAGCATAAAAGTACGCTTAATTTTCGATGGGTAAAGTCGAAAAGCGGGGGAACCACTTTTTGGGGCGAATCGTAGCAAGTTTATACGTAGGGAACCATCTTTCCCGAGCCCGTCAGCTAACCTCGTTTGCAGTGGATGGGTCATCTCGATTTTCTTTCAGTCATCAACCCATGACCCTGTTATTTGTACGGGGTCTTTTTGCGTTCTCCAAGACCTTTGACCCGAGCATTCGGCGGAGTACTCGCATTCACTGCAAGGTTTCCGGCTTCTTCTTTACGCATCGATCCCATTAAAGGAGGAGATGATTGTGGCAAATCCGAAGTACATCACCGACATCGCCAAGGTGAGCGAGTTGTCCGAGCAGGAGCGGCAGGAGTTGCAGCCGATTACGGACCAATTCGTCTTTCGGGTGAATGATTACTATCTGAATCTGATCGATTGGAACGATCCGGAGGACCCGATCCGCAAGCTGGTGATTCCGAATACGGGAGAGCTGAAGGAATACGGGCGCTGGGACGCTTCCGACGAGGCGGCCAACTATGCGGTTCCCGGCTGCCAGCACAAATACCGGACGACCGCGCTGCTGATCGTCTCCGAGGTTTGCGGCTCCTACTGCCGCTATTGCTTTCGCAAACGGCTATTCCGCAACGATGTGAAGGAGGCCATGTCGGATGTGACGCCGGGCATCGAGTACATCGCGCAACATCCCGAGATCAACAACGTCCTCCTGACCGGCGGCGACAGCCTGATCCTGGCCACCCGGAAGCTGCGTTCGATTCTCGAACAGCTGCGGGCCATCGAGCATGTCAAAATCATCCGGCTTGGCTCCAAAATCCCCGTCTTTAACCCGATGCGCATTTACGAAGATCCGGAACTGCTGGATCTGATCAGGGAATTCTCCACCGTAGACCAACGTATTTATGTCATGGCGCATATCAATCATCCGCGCGAAATTACCCCCGAGGCCAAACGAGGTTTCCAGGCGCTGCACGACGCAGGGGCGATCGTGGTCAACCAAACGCCGATCCTCAAAGGCATCAATGACGATGCGGCCGTGCTTGGCGAATTGCTGGATCGGTTATCCTGGGCCGGGGTGACCCCCTACTATTTCTTTATCAACCGGCCGGTTGCCGGGAATGCCGATTTCGTCATTCCGCTGAAACGGGCGTATCGGCTGGTTGAGGAAGCCAAAGCCCGCACTTCGGGTCTCGGCAAGCGCGTGCGCCTGTCAATGAGCCACTCGTCGGGCAAAATCGAAATCCTGGCGATTGAAGACGGCCACGCTTATCTCAAATATCATCAGTCGCGGGATAATGAGTACGGTAAATTCATGATCTTGCCTTGCCCGGACGATGCCGCCTGGTTCGATGATTTGCCGGGCAGCGAAGCCTATTGGAAGAAGCCGGAGAGGGAGCGGAACGAGGTTGTTTCCGTAAACGAAATGTCCTTTACCGGATAAAAAAACGTACCCTGACCGTCAACCCCGGGATATCCGGGGGGTCAGGGTACGTTTTTTTGATTAGCGTCGCCGGTTAAATCCGGAATTTCGCAATCGATTCCTGCAGCGACAACGCTTGCTCATGCAGCGAACGCACCGTGCGCGCATGGCTTTCCATTTCGCTGAGCTGCTGCTGCGAGTAGTTGGCGATTTGCTCCATATTGGCCAGCGATTTGGCCGTAATGTTGGCCGATTCCTCGACGGAAGCGGTCACTTCCTCGGTGCCGGCAGATACCTCCTGCGTCGAAGCCGAGACGGATTGAATCGTCAGGTTGACGTTATGAATGAGCTCCGTCAATTGTTCGAACGCTTGTCCGGCTTGCTTCACGCGCTCGGTACCGGAGATGATTTCCTCGCTGGCCCGTTGCATCGCGCTGACAGAATTTTCCGATTCTTCTCGGATGCTAAGCAGGTTCTCGCCGATTTCCTCCATCGCCAGGCGGGATTGCTCGGCCAGCTTGCGGACTTCCTCGGCGACGACGGCGAACCCTTTGCCGTGCTCGCCGGCCCGTGCGGCTTCAATCGCGGCGTTGAGCGCCAAAATATTAATCTGCTTCGTGATTTCCGTGATCGTCCCGACGACGTTCGAAATCGATTCCGAACGGTCGTTTAAGGTACGGATATGCTCGAGCGTCCGGTTCGCGGCATCTTCCACGTGCTGCATTTGCGTGACGGCCGTCTGCGCCAACGTATTGCCGGTGCCGGCTTCATCGGCGGCTTGTCCGATCCGCTCGGTGACTTCGGCGGACGAAGCGGCGATATGCTGCACGCCCTGCGAGATTTCCTCCATCGCACGGGCGTTCTCGGCCGCGGCCGACGCGATCGTCATGCTGCCGGCTTCGATTTCCTGGGTGGCCGCATTGGAACGGGAGATCAAATCCTCAAACGTCGTTACCGACCGGGACAAGTTTTCCGAGCCGCCTACTACCGCGTGGGACGTTTCCATGACGGCGGCGAACATGTCCTTAAGCTGATTGGTCATGGCCCGGAAGCTGCCGGCTAATTGGGCGACTTCGTCATTCCCTTTCACTTCGACCGTTTGGCGGAAATCGCCGCCGGCCATTTTTTCCGTAATCGCCACCAGCTTCTTCATCGGCTTCGTGATCCGCATGCTGACAAAGTAAGCCGCCGCCATGCCCGCAATAATGACGAGTAGGGTTATTCCGATACATATGTATAAAATCTGGTCCTTCTTCTTATCGATGAAGGTCGCGTCAAGGCCTACGGCGAGCATGGCTTTGCTGCCGGGAATGGCGATGAAGGCCGTTTTATGCGAGCCGAATTGGTCGGAGTACAGATCGCTGATATGTACACCGCTTTTGGACGCCTCGGTCATGGCCGGCTGAACCTCCAGCTTGTCGCCGGGTTTCATGCCGGAATTCTCGTTCGTCGCCAACACGGTGGCGCCATCTTCTTGAAGCTGAAGCAGGTAGGCGGTGCTCAAGTTAAAGTCCTTGGCGCTTTTCGTCAAATACGTCTCCACCGTAAAGCGTGAATTATCTTTCCCGCTGAGAAGTTGTAGGGCTTGGGTCGTATCCAGTCGTTTGAAGATGTCTTGGGTACTGGTCTGCAGCACTTTATCGAATTGCGGAAGCACGTTTTGGTTAATGATCCCCATGGTGATGTTATAAAAGCTCACGCTAAACAAAAGAGACGATACGACAATGATCACCGCATAGGTACTCATCAGTCTGCGGCTTATGGAGCGATTAATGACCTTGAACACGAAAATCCTCTCCGTTCCCCTTAAAATAATGGATTTTTATCGATGCATGGGTCGAACCAGTGTTTTCTCTTTTTAACCAGTGGTTCATAAGAATCATTCTATAGGAAAAAATGTGCTTTGAAAACGAAAAAGTCGTACTTTTTTTGGTTTTCGTAAGAACTTTCATGTAATTATACCTAAATCTATCGGAAAAAGACGAAAAAAAGAGCCTTTCGGCTCTTTCTGAAGCAGAAGGCTCTATCAGATTGATATATAACATCCTGTGTCAGATATAAGTCATTTGTTTCGGATAGGAAGTGAGGACTTCCACGCCGGTTGCGGTCACCAGCACATCGTCTTCAATGCGCACCCCTCCGACCCCCGGCACATAGACGCCCGGTTCAACGGTAAAAACGTGGCCCTCTGCCAGCAAAAATTCGTTCTCTCCATGAACGGAAGGGAACTCGTGCACGTCAATCCCTAGCCCATGACCCAGCCGATGGATGAAATAAGGACCGTAGCCGGCAGCTTCGATCACTTCGCGTGCGGCGCGGTCGATGGAGGCGAAGGTGACGCCCGGCCGGATGGCAGCAATCGCCGCTTCGTTGGCGGCAAGTACGGTTTCATAAATCCGGACCAGCTCCTTGGAGAGCTCGCCAACCCCGAAGGTGCGGGTGATATCCGAGGCGTAGCCGTCCGCATACACGCCGATGTCGAACATGAGGAGATCCCCGCGGCGGATCTGTCGATCGCCGGGAACCCCGTGCGGCAGGGCCGTTTTCTCGCCGGACAGCACCATGGAATCAAAGGAAGGACCGTCTGCGCCAAGCTTGCGGATTTGGTACTCGACTTCCGCAACGAGCTCGCTTTCGCTTACGCCTTCCTTTGCTTTTTTCAATGATTCGCTGAGCACCTGTTCGATCAAACGTACGGCATGCTTGATTTTGTCGACCTCTTCCGAGCTTTTGCGCACCCGCATGTCCCGAAGCCAAGGTCCTACATCCATATATCTAGAAAACGCCAGCTTCTCCTGCATTCGCTCAAAATTAGCCACGGACACCTGCTCCTTCTCGAAGCCGATCGTGCCAAGCGTGCCGGCAAGGCGCCCGTTCAGGAGGGCATAAGGATCGTCCGTATCGCCGTGCGTGAGAATCTCCGTAAGGTCCGTGGCATTGCGGGCCGCTTCCTCATCGAGGGCAGGGACAACCAGGAAAGGTTCGCTACCGGCTTGGAGGACGGCGCCGAGAAAGCGTTCATGCGGATTGCTTAAGAAGCCGGTAAGGTAATACACGTGCTTCGGATCGGTAATCAATAGCGTGTTGACGCCGGACTCTCGCATTTTGCGTTCTAATTCGGTCCATTTTTCATTCATTTTGAAAAAACTTCCTTTCGTTCGATCTCTTGTTCCATTATAGGGCAAAGCGCGCGAGAACGATAGTTTTCGGCAGGCAAGGAGGAGGGAACGGTTTTTTTGTTCAAAAGGTTTACTTTTTAAATATTTTCAATAAAATAGGAAGAGATAATATATTCAAATTTGAATAAGAAACAAAGGAGAGAAGATATTGGCTACTGAAAAGAAAGACCATACCCGGTTCATCCTGATCGGGTTGATGCTAGCGATCCTGATGTCGGCGATGGATAATACGATCGTGACGACCGCAATGGGGACGATCGTCGCCGATCTCGGCGGGATGGAACAGTTCGTTTGGGTGACTTCGGCCTATATGGTCACCGTCATGGCGGGAACGCCGATTTTTGGCAAGCTGTCGGACATGTACGGCCGGAAACGCTTCTTCTTGTTCGGCATCGTGATGTTCCTGCTCGGATCCGTATTATGCGGGCTTGCCGGCAGCATCGTTCAGCTCAGCATCTTCCGGGCGATCCAAGGGATCGGCGGAGGCGCGCTGATGCCGATTGCGTTTACGATCATCTACGACATTTTCCCGGTGGAGCAGCGCGGGAAAATGACCGGCTTGCTCGGCGCCGTCTTTGGCACGTCGAGCATTTTTGGCCCGCTGCTGGGTGCCTTCATTACCGACTCGCTTAGCTGGCATTGGGTATTTTACATCAACGTGCCGATCGGGATCGTGTCGCTGGCGCTGATTATCGCTTACTACAAAGAATCGTTGACGCATGCGAAGCAGCAGATCGACTGGGGCGGGGCATTTACCTTGGTGGGTGCCGTGGTGTGCCTGATGTTTGCGCTGGAGCTGGGCGGGGAGAAATACGCATGGGGTTCCGGCGTGATACTGGGCTTGTTTGCGGGATTTGCCGTGCTGTTCGTTGCTTTCCTGCTGCTCGAAACGAAAGCGCGGGAGCCGATCATTTCGTTTGACATGTTTAAAAACCGGCTTTACGCGACAAGTTGTTTGCTGGCTTTATTTTACGGGAGCGTCTTTATCGTCGCTACGGTGTACATTCCGATCTTCGTGCAAGGCGTATACGGCGGCTCGGCGACCAACTCCGGCATTATTTTGATGCCGATGATGATCGGCTCGGTCATCGGCAGCATGCTCGGTGGAATGCTCGCTTCCCGCATTCCTTACCGCACGGTCATGGCCCTGTCGGTCATTTGCTTCGTCGGCGGAATCTTTGCGCTTAGCACTTTGACAAACGATACATCCCGTCTGCTGCTTACGGTTTACAGTATTCTGACGGGCTTTGGCGTCGGGTTCTCCTTCTCGGTGCTCAGCATGGCGTCCGTGCATCATTTCGACATGCGGCAACGCGGAGCGGCAACCTCGACCAACTCGTTCCTCCGTTCGCTCGGGATGACGCTGGGGATTACGATTTTTGGCATCGTGCAGCGCAATCTGATGTCGGGAGCGATGACCGATGCGTTCGCCGGCATGGGACAAGGCGGGGCGAATTTCGGCGATACCCGGGAGGCGCTGAGTCCGGAGAAAAGAGCGCTGATTCCGCCTGCGATTTTGGATAAAATCACTGAAGCCTTGTCCACTTCGATCGCCCATACGTTTATGTGGGCACTGGTTCCAACCGTTTGTGCGGTGCTGGTCGTATTCGCGATGCCGAAGGACCGGATCGAGCGTGCTTCGGTTAAGCCTTCGAATCAGCAGGGTTAACGAACGATGAAGGCTTTAGCGATTCGCCTCTGCATCCTGGGCCTATTGCTTGAGGAGGATCAGCATCCCTATGAGATGCTGATCCGCATCCGGGACCGTTTCCTTGACCAGCACGGCAATTTCAAAGCCGGCTCGCTGTATTACGCGGTTGACCAATTGGCCAAGGAAGCGTATATCGAAGCCGTGGAAACGATCCAAACCGGCGGACGCCCGGACAAGACGGTATACCGGATCACGGACAAGGGGCGAGAGTATTTTCACAAGCTGCTGATCGATCGTTTTCAGGAGGAAGTCTCCGGTTATCATCCGCTGCATGTTGCCTTGGTGTTCGCAAGGCATGGGGAGCGCGACAAGGTGGCTGATTTACTGCGGGACCGCATTCGGGAGGCGGAGCATCAGGTCAATTTGAGCTACCAGGTCTACGAAGAACATCGGGGGATCGTGCCGCGGAGCGTGCTGCACCTGATGGCCGGCCGTTACGAGCATGCCCGAACGGAGCTCTCCTGGTTGCGCCGGTTATTTGCGGATGCCGAGGCCGGACGGTTGGGGGACCGCGATCCGGCCGATTTGCTGATCGAAGAGGAATAAGAAACTCCCCGGGCACCGTACGCGACTTTTGCATACGGGACCCGGGGAGTTTTTTTGATTTGTATTTTCGAGGTGAAGGCGAGCTAGAAAGAGAGAGCATGGATTGCTTGACTATGTTTGCTTAAGCCTGCTTAAGTACGCCTAGTGCGAGCATGCCCCGCTCAGTCTGGCCGCAGTTCCTTAACCAAGCTTGGCGGCGTCCGGCCTTCAAGCGCGGCGACCAGGTTTTCGGCGGCCCGCATCGCCATTTGCCGACGGGTTTGATCCGTGGCCGAACCGATATGCGGCAAGGTCACGACGTTAGGCAGCTTCAGCAGCGGATGGTCCGGATCGATCGGTTCCTTCTCGAACACGTCGAGTCCCGCGCCGTAGATTTGCCGGTTTTGCAAAGCGGCGGTCATCGCTTGTTCGTCGACGGTAGCCCCTCTCGAGGCGTTGACGAACACGGCCGTCGGCTTCATCAAGGCAAATTCGCGCTCGCCGATCAGCTTCCGCGTTTCCGGTGTGAGCGGCGTGATCAGCACGATAAAATCCGCTTCCTTGAGCAATTCGTCCAAGGTGCAATAAACGGCGCCCAGCTTGGCTTCGGCCTCAGGTCTGCGGCTGCGGTTGTGGTACAGCACTTCCATCCCGAAGCCGAATTGCCCCCGGTGGGCAACGGCTTCGCCGATTTCGCCCATCCCGATGATGCCAAGCTTCTTGTGGTGGACGTCCAAGCCGAATAGATTTTGACCGTCGCCGCGTTTCCATTGCCCCGCCTTGACGTATTTGTCCAGTTCCGATATCCGGCGGGCCACGTCCAGCATCAGCGCGAAGATCAGATCGGCGACCGTGTCGTTCAGGACGGCCGACGTGTTGGTTCCGATCACGCCGCGGGCTTTCATCGCTTCGAGATCAAAGTTGTTGTACCCGACGCTGATATTGCTGACGACTTTCAGCTTAGGCGCATGATCCAACAGCTCTTGATTGATGGTGCGGTCTGCGGTCAACAGGCCCTCGATATCGCTTAGGCTGGCTAGCAGCTGGTCTCGGCTGATTGGACCTTCACCGTCCCATTTGCGGATTTCGCAATGCTCGGCCAGGTAGTTTTCGACTTCCGGGGGAATCGGCCGGGAGATAAACACTTTCGGTTTCATGAGGTTCTCCTCTCTCGAATGACAAGGTCCGGTTCTGCATGCTCAAGCCAGGACCTTAACGGTTATCGATCTTCTCCGGATACATGTCGTGATTCAGCAGACGGTGTTCCGCCATCGCTTCGTATTTGGTGCCGGGACGGCCGTAGTTGGTGTAGGGATCGATGGAGATGCCGCCGCGCGGCGTAAATTTGCCCCAAACTTCAATGTACTTCGGATCCATGAGCTTAATCAGATCGTTCATGATGATATTGACGCAGTCCTCGTGGAAATCGCCATGATTGCGGAAGCTGAACAGATACAGCTTCAACGATTTGCTTTCCACCATTTTGACGTCGGGAATGTAACTGATGTAGATGGTGGCGAAGTCAGGCTGTCCGGTGATCGGGCAAAGGCTGGTGAATTCCGGACAGTTGAACTTTACGAAATAATCGCGGTACGGGTGCTTATTGTCGAAGCTCTCCAGCACCTCGGGCGCGTAGTCAAAAGGATATTTTACGCCCTGGTTGCCCAGCAGCGTGACGTCCTGCATTTCTTCGGGTTTTCTTCCGGCCATGGGAGGCCCTCCTTTAAGTATATTCAATACGCTTGATCGGCGTTGCATGTTTTGCAGCATGCGCAGTGCGTTGGTGCACTTACGTTCCGAAGCCGCCTTTCTGCAGCTAACGGACTACAGAGACGTTATTTGACGCTCCGAGGGTTCTTTCCGACTCTAACGGACCTAGGAGACCTTATTCCGAGGAAACGCAGCGAGTCGGCTGCAATAATGGCTCATTAAGGTCACTGGAGTCCGTTACAACGGGAAATACACGGGAAATCGTCAAATAAGGCCTGTACGG
>NZ_JAKSXN010000062.1 GCF_022427145.1 Paenibacillus timonensis | reverse complement strand
TTTCCGGGTTCGGCTTTTTTGACTTAGCGCAGCTGCCCTTCCAAACAGTACTTTTCCAAGGCCCGCCTCACGCCTTCCTCGTTATTCGAGGCTGTTACGGCATTGGCGGCTGCTTTCACGTCGAGCGGAGAATTGTCCATGGCTACGCCTAACCCGGCATAGGTGAGCATCGTTAAGTCGTTATAATAATTGCCGATCGCCATGACATTTTCAGCCGGGATACCGCGCTTTTCGGCCAACTTCTGCAGGGCTGCCCCCTTGGAGGCCTCTTTATGCATCAAGTCGATGAAAAAATCGCCGCTGCGCAGCATATTAAACTCCTGCGTCCATTGGCTCCAGTCTGCGTATACGCGGTCCAACTGGTCCATCTCGCCGGCGGCGGTGAATTTCACGATCGGATGGCTAAAATCCGCCCAACCCGGCATATCCTCCGGCTCCATCAGGAATTGGTGGTACATGTCCAACGCTTCCTTGGTGAGCCCCGCCGCGTTTTCCACATACAGCGCAAA
This sequence comes from Paenibacillus timonensis, assembly GCF_022427145.1. GTDB lineage: Bacteria > Bacillota > Bacilli > Paenibacillales > Paenibacillaceae > Fontibacillus > Fontibacillus timonensis. The sequence continues at coordinate 30,152 of NZ_JAKSXN010000062.1, read as the reverse complement.
GGTGGTGTTTACGTCAAAATGGACGTTGTTCTTGCGGCAATAATCCATATACGGTTCCAGCCCGTGCGGATTCAACGCGAACTCGTGGACGATTTCCTCGGTCCGCACGTCCACCGTCGCCGCTCCGTTATGGCTGATGACGTAACCGTCCAGTCCGAGCTCGCGCATATAGGGAATCGAGCTCCGCGGGGCCCGGCCGGTGCACAACACGAATTCCGTGCCTTGCTCCGCGATAGCCCGGATCGTCTCGATCGTTCCCGGGGTTAGCACGTGGTCGTCCGTGAGCAGCGTGCCGTCTACATCCAAAGCGATCAGTTTGTATTTCATGTGTGGTGTCTCTCCTTTCTTTCTCAACCCTCCCCATCCCTCCCTTACCGTAAGGGAGGGGGCCCGAGGGCCTGCTGCCCTCTGGTCTCCCGCAAAAGAGAAGAACGTGGGAGTGCAAGAGGCGCTCCTGCACGCTCACCCCTCCGGGGATCGCTAACTTTGGCTCGCAGAACGCTTTTCCCCCTTCGGGTACGTCTTACTTGAGACGCTCCCGGGTACCCTGGTAAACCGTGCTGCTCATCCCTACTCCTGTCGGCGCACCCGGGCAGGCAAGCGTGCGATGAGCCGCTTGTCGCCCTACGGGCACGCTCTACCTCGTGCAGCTAAGGCGCTCTCCCTGCGGGAATCGCTCACTTGTAGCGCGAACCGCTGGTTTGTTGGGAGCTGCAACGGACTTCTTGGCTTCATGCCAGCAAACCCGGCGCTCTCCCTGCGGGAATCGCTCACTTGTAGCGCGAACCGCTGGTTTGTTGGGAGCTGCTGCGTGCTTCTTGGCTTCATACCAGCAAACCCGGCGCTCTCCCTGCGGGAATCGCTCACTTGTAGTGCAAACCGCTGGTTTGTTGGGAGCTGCTGCGTGCTTCTTGGCTTCAGGCCAGCAAACCCGGCGCTCTCCCTGCGGGTATCGCTCACGGTAGAGCGGAACGCTAGTTACTTTTGCTTTTGTACGTCCGCAGGGCGTTCAGCTCGGACTCGGTCAACTCGCGGAAGGCGCCGAGCGGCAAGGACTCGTCGAGGACGAGCGGCCCCATCGACAGGCGCTTCAGGTAAGTAACCCGCGAGCCGACGGCTTCAAACATCCGCTTAACCTGATGGAATTTCCCCTCCGAGATGGTCAGCTGGATGCGGGAGATGCGGGTTCCGTCCGCTTCGGCGCCGTGCTCCAGCACGTTCAGCTCGGCGGGCAGGGTGACATAGCCGTCGTCGAGCTCGACGCCCTCCCGGAACCGGGCGGCTTCCTCGTCGCCGACATGGCCGAGGACGATAGCCTCGTACGTTTTGGGCACATGCTTGCGCGGAGACAACAGGTCGTGGGCCAGCTGGCCGTCATTGGTCAGCAGCAGCAGGCCCTCCGTGTCCTTGTCCAGCCGACCGACGGGGAACGGCGAGAACACTTGAAAGTCCGTCGGGAGCAAATCGAGCACGGTTTTCTCGCGGGCATCCTCGGTAGCCGAGATGACGCCTGGCGGCTTATGCAGCATCAAATAAACGAACTCGCGGTAAAAGATCCGCTCTCCGTCCAGCTCCACGACATCCACTACGGGATCGCACTGGATGCCGCTGTCCTTGACGACCGCGCCGTTGATCGCGACCCGGCCCTGTTTGACGTATTTTTTGATTTCCGATCGGGTTCCGTAGCCGAGATGGCCCAGAATTTTATCCAGTCGTTGCGTTTTTTTGCCGGTACTCATCTTACGTCCACCTCCAGCCCGCGGGATATTCATTCTTCAGCAAACCATCCTGCCATTTGCCCCAGCCCAGCGAATGGCCGTCGACGGTGACCAGCACGTATCCTTTCAGACCGACCCCCTCCCGGCAACGAATCCGGGCCGCTTCCACCTGAAGCGTTTCTCCCTTCAGGTATCGGATCGCTTCGCCGTCCGAAGCGTCCAAATCCAGGACCCGAACCGCTTCCGTTGGCGACAGCGCCGTTGCCAAAGGCTGTCCGGGCGTCAGCCGGCCGTTCTTCACGGTGCCAACATACCAGCCCGGACGGACCACCTTCAAGCCGTCAAGGCGCTCCTTGCCCAACGGGGACAGGTAGACGTTGCCGCCAAACAGCAGCGGTTCCCCCGGCAGCTCCGCCTCATTAAGGTGCTCCCGGGCAAAGGCACGCCAGCTTTCCAGCACTTCCCGCTCGTCCATTGCTTTGGCATCACGCCCAGCACCGGGGCGACCCCGATGGCCTTGACGAGAATCCCGTTTGCTTTGGGTTTGACCGCCTCTTTCCGAGACAAGGATACCATATCCAGCGTCTTCCTCCTGGGGTTGTCCTTCCCCTTGCCGCTCCAACACGGCAAGAAAATGCCCCTCGCCCTCCACCTTATGCGGCCAGAGCCGGCCGCAGCCGGCGGTTTGTGCAGCGATTTCCGGCGGATAGACCCGGCCTTCTCCCCGCTCGGCCAACCAGGTTAACCACTCCGGCCGTCCGGGGGAAATGCAGGGTTTGGGACCCAGCGGAACCACCCGGAACTCCGGATGCTCCAACAGGAAATCCGCGATCGTCGCCTCGTTTTCTTCCGGCGCAAACGTACAAGTAGAGTATACGATTCTCCCGCCAGGCGCCAGCAAAGCCGCAGCTGACTGCAAAATATCCCGCTGCATGCCGGCATATTTCCGCACCCACTCCGGTTCCCATAAGCGGGCCATATCCTCGTCTTTCCGGAACATGCCTTCGCCCGAGCAAGGCGCATCGATCAGGATTTTATCAAAGGAATACGGAAACGCCCGCGCGATCCGCTCCGGCGACTCGGCCAGCACAACCGCGTTGCGCACGCCGTAGAGCTCGATATTTTTAGCCAAGGCTTTGGTCCGCTCTGCGTTAATATCGTTGGTTACCAGCATGCCGCTGCCCCGCAGCTTGGCCGCGATTTGCGTCGACTTACCGCCCGGGGCCGCGCAGAGATCAAGCACCCGCTCCCCGGGTGCGACATCCAGCAGCTCCACCGGCGCCATGGCGCTTGGCTCCTGGATGTAATACAGCCCGGCATGATAATACGGATGTTTGCCCGGCTTCGTCTGCTCATCGACATAATACCCCGTCTTGCACCAGGGAATCGGTCGCAATTCGAACGGCGCCGCCTCCCGGAATTCAGCCGGATCGATTTTTAGCGTGTTGACGCGGATTCCCGCAAAACGGGGATTGCCATAGGAGGCGTAAAAAGCATCATATTCTCCTCCCAGCAGCTCCCGCATGCGCTCCAAAAATTCCTTCGGTGGTTGTACCGCCATGCCAGCCCGTCCCATCCATTCTATATATTTATCCGAATCGTTTCCTACCGCAAAACGCCCGTCTCCCCTGCACTGGGGGACGGGTCGAAATCTGCCATGTTAACGTGCTTTCCTTTGGTCCAGCTTCTGTTGCCGTTCCTCATGCTTGGCCCCGCGCTGCGGAGTTCGCCGCTGAGGAATGTTCGGGGCGATCTTATCCGAAGCCGCCTCCACCGCGCGAATCAGTACCGGATCCAGCAGATGGATCGTCAAATCGTAATAGGCAAAAGCCTGATTCTCCCCGTCTGCCATCGCCCTAACGTATTCATCCGTTTCCCGACGGAGCTTTCCTAGGTCGATGCCCAACGTCAGTTCCGGATACGGAGAGAGCCGCTCTAAAGCGGAGAGCAGCATTTTTCGCCCGCCGGACAAGTTGCCGCGACGCGCATGGAACAAGCCAACGGCGATCTGCAGCAGTCCTTTGTACAGCGGATCATGACCCCGCTCCAGCCACAGCTCCTCGAGCACCTCGTGGCACTCGAAGTAGTCGCGGTCCCGGTTGAAATACACGAGGTACGCCACAAACAGCGGCTCATAGCTCATCCCCGGGCTCCTCCACTTTTTTGTGTTGCTTGATGAGGTCCTTCACTTCGCCCAACAGTTGCTTCAATCCCTCGAAATCCTTCGTTTCCCACAGCCGGTTGAACCGCTCTTGGGCTTCAATCGCTTCAGAAACCAGATGGTAAAAATATAACTGATGGATCGAAGCAAGCACCGAGGAGACAATGTTGGAATCGTCCTCAAAGCTCTTCTGCGCGACCAATATCTCCTGACGAATGCTGGACATTTCATTGTCGAGGACGAATGCGGCTTCAGCGGCCTTTTTGAGCCGGCCCCGCATCTCCTCGGGCAGGCTTTCCCGATATTTGTAGTTCAAGGAATGCTCGATGGTCGCCCAGAAATTCATCGCCAGCGTGCGAATCTGGATTTCCGCCAACACTTGCTTTTGGCCCAGCGCGGTTTGCACCGGATATTCCACGATCATATGAAAGCTGCGATACCCGCTTTCTTTATAATTGGTAATATAATCTTTTTCGTAAAGGACTTTCAGGTCCTTGCGCATACGGATGTATTCCGCCACTCGGCGGATATCCTCCACGAACTGACACATGATCCGGATGCCGGCGATATCCTCGATCCCGGTCTCCAGATCCTCCAGAGCCACGTTGTACCGTTTCGCCTTATCCAGGATGCTGGATATTTTCTTGACCCGCCCGGTGACGAATTCGATCGGCGCGTACTCTTCGCGTTTCTTCAGTTCGGAGCGCATCGTCTTGAATTTGACTTTTAGCTCCTCAACGGCTTGTTCATATGGAAGCAAAAATGTTCCCCAATCTCTACTGTCCATCCTTATGCCTCCTGTCTTCTGTCCCCCGGCTTGGCTTCAGCCGGCCCGCTTATCGGTGGTCCGCCCCAACCGCCTCGGAAATATGGCGATAGCCGTCCCGCCGCAGCAGCTCCCGTAGCCCGCGGTGCAGCTTGCGGTTAATTTCCGGGCCCTCGTAGATCAGCGCGGTATAGATTTCAACCAGGCTAGCGCCGGCCCGAATTTTGGCGTAGGCATCGTCCGCCGTGAAAATCCCGCCCGAACCGATGATCGGCAAGCGGCCGCCCGTCTGCCGATAGACGCGGGAAATGATCTCCGTCGATCGCGCGCCAAGCGGCTTCCCGCTCAGGCCACCGGTTTCTCGGGCGTTGACGTGCGTTATCCCATCCCGGGACAACGTCGTATTCGTGGCGATCAAACCTGATACGCCGCTGTTTTGGATGGTTTCGACCATGTATTCCAGCTCGTCAAAGCTGACGTCCGGCGCGATTTTGACCAGCACCGCCTTCGATTTGCCGTACCGCTCCGCTTCGACCGCCATCCGGTCCGTGACGGCGGCCAGCAGCGAAGCCAGATCATTGCCATGCTGCAATTTACGCAGGTCCGGCGTATTTGGTGAACTGATGTTCACGACGAAAAAATCGGCATATTCGTATAAAGCCGAAATGCATTTTTCATAATCGCGGTAGGCTTCTTCGTTTGGCGTTGTTTTGTTTTTGCCGATGTTGACGGCGATCGGAATCGGACGGCGCTTCAGCGCTTGCAGGCGCTTCGCCATCGCTTCCGTTCCGCGGTTATTGAACCCCATCCGGTTGATCAGCGCTTCCTCGGGAGGCAGGCGGAACAACCGGGGTCGGTCGTTCCCGGGTTGCCCCAGCGGCGTTACCGTGCCAACTTCCATGAACCCGAATCCGATCGCGGAAAAACCCGGCACCGCATCGGCATTTTTATCTAGACCGGCGGCCAATCCCACCGGGGAAGGAAAATGAATTCCGAATAAGTTCGTCGCCAGCTCCGGCGATTCCGGCACGCCGTACATCCCTCGTAAGAGAGGAATCATTCCGGGGACGGCAGCGGCAGTATGTAATCCATCGATAACGAGATGATGGGCATTCTCCGGATCCATCCGGAAAAACACCGGCTTTCCCAATGCGCGATACAACACGTTTTTCTGTTCACTCCGATCTTACGCTTTGCATGATTCTGCTATTATCAGTTTAGCCGTTTCCGTTGGAAAAGAAAAGTTTAACCTAATCGGCACGTGAAAGAAACAACATGGTGATGGAATTTTGCGATGAAAGCCGTTACAATAAAGGGGAAAGCACCTCCAATATCGCTTAAGACTAGGTTAGAGAGGGGAAATGTTCTCATGTCAACGAAACGCAAACCGCCTACACTCCAGCAAAAAAAGGACGAAGTCAACAAGAAAGCGCTCATCTGGTCGATTTCCATCGTTGCCGCGCTCGTCATCGTGACTGCCGTCCTTTTGATCGTGACCTAAACTAGTCCAGCCAGTGGTATGTGCGGTGGGGATTGGTCTGATCCTGTCTGTCGCCCAAGGCGAAACGATCCGCCGGGACGTTTTTCAGCTTCGGCAAAATCCCCTTTCCGATCTTCACCTTCGTTCCTTTCGGAACAAGATCGAACAGCTCCTCCACATCCTTCTTGCCCATCCGGATGCAGCCCAGCGATTCGTCCTTCCCGATGCTGTCCGGCTCGTTCGTTCCATGGATCGCGTAATTCGTATCCGACAGCTGCATGCCCCGGCTGCCAAACTCTCCGTCATCCTTCCCGTTCGGGTTCACCACTTTCTCCGAAATGGCAAACGTGCCCTCCGGCGTCCGATCGCCGCCCAAACCAACCGGGTAACTCCGAATCAACACATTCCCGCTGACCACCGCCAGTACATGCTCTTTCGTATCGACGATAGTTTCATATGGCTCGGCAAAAAACGGCCGTTGCCCCGGAGCCATTCCCTCGGCGAGCGCCGCTTTCGCATGACCATTTCCCGATGCGGCGGAACCGTTGTTCTTCAACTGCACCAGGAGCGGGCCAAACGCCTGCGCCATGGTCGGATCGGTCCCGGCGATCCAGTTGTCGGGGTACGGTCCGGTCAGGTCTTGCAGGCTGGAAGGCCAAGCTCCTTTGGCCTGCTTGTATTGGGTCATCGCCGAAGCTAGCACGCCCAGCGATTCCTGCTGCGGAATCCACTTCCTCGCTTGCTGCTGAAGCTCGGCCGGATCCGGCGGCGCGCACTCGCATGCCGCCGGATCATAGGCTTGGAGCGTCGTCCGGCCATCGTCCGGACTTTGCTCCAAGCCGAACACGACAGGCAGGTCGTCCGACCAGACCAGCCAGTCGCCGGTCCGATCCATGCCAAGCGCCGCGGCATGGATCGGGACAAAGCCGGTTTGCCGCTGCAGCGCGAGCAAACCGCCTACGGCCTCCGCCTGCGTCCCGGCGGGATCGCCGCCGAAGCCGATGGCGGTGAACGCCGGCCCCGGGAAGGCCGGCGCCGCCGGAGGCGCGCCTCCGCCCGCCGGGTCCGCCGCGGGCTCCAGCACGTCCGCCGGCGCCTCGCCGAGATCGGCGCCGGCGGATACGGGCCCATGCGCCTGCCGGTCCCCCGGCGCATGGGCTGAGGGAATCCACGCCAGCAGCGCGATCAGCAGCGCCAGGCTGAGCTTGCGCGCGAACCGGCGTCGCTTCTCTCGCCGGTGCGTTTCCTTCATCAGCCCTTCCTTATAGCCGGACAACACCTCTTCCGGCAGCGGGATTTTGCTGGCTTCGAACGCTTCGTACACGTTGCCTGCCTGAATATAGCAATAGTGGGCTTTCCCCGCTTGTCCGCTCGCTTCGTATTCCTTGCCCAGCAGATACCAGGCCATTTTATTGTTCGGGTGGTTTTCCACGTATTTTTTAAGATAAGCCGAGTTCCCCATCAGTTCCTCCATCCGAGAGAGTTGAGAGATCGCCATTATTTACTTATATCGGCAGAGAGAACCGTGATACTGACCCAATATTCACCAATTTCTCAATTTTGCGACTTAATACCTAACCAAAGAGGTCCCGAGGAGTGAAACCGGTCTCGTCTCGAGTCAGGGTGTCTCTGTGGGGCGCTTTTCACGATTATCCCTTTCGCTCAGGTTGGCGGAGATTGGAAAAATAAGCGGGTTCAAGCTCACTTTTCTATTGAAAAGAGAACGTATGTTTGGTATAATTTAGGAGAAAGGGAACATACGTACGTAAAATTGGCTTTGGGGAGGTAGCGGATATGGAGATCAATGCGGGTACATTTCATCAATCTTTCAACAACCGTTTTAGTTCTGAACAGGACTGTATGGATGCGCTGATCGCCATGAAGTGGCCGAATGGCTTTGTTTGCCCTCGTTGCGCTTATACCCGATGCAGTCGTCTCACCTCCCGGCGTATTCCCTTGTTCGAATGCGAAAGCTGCGGCCATCAAACGTCGCCATTGGTCGGCACGATTTTTGAAGGAACGCATCTGCCTCTGTTGAAGTGGTTCCAGGCGTTGGAGTTATTTCTGCACCCTGACGGCATCTCGGCAATGCGACTGAGTCAGGTGATCCGGGTTACCTACAAGACCGCTTGGTTAATGCTGCACAAAATTCGCTATGCCCTTGGAGAGTTCGATGCCAGCGAGCTGTTGAGCGGAGACGTAAAGGTAAACTGCGATCAGTACGGGACTCCCCCGTCCCGGCGCCCATCCCTGGATCGGCATACCTCGGCAGTCGTAGCTGGCTGCACCGTTACGGAGTCGGGCGAGGTGGCACAGGTCAAAATCCGCCTGGTCCCCCATAAGCCAGGAAACGGTAAAAGGGCGAATCGCCACGAACTCGCCGCATTTATCAGTAGAGAGGTAGATGCCTGTACATCGGCGGTGGAGTCGTTTCCACTGGCTTACCGGCTGTACTGGCCCTTGCGAAAAGTTGTACATGAAGCGTGGGAATCACTAGTAAGTACTTATGTCGCCTTGGGACAAAAGCATCTCCAAGCTTACCTGAACGAATACACCGTACGTCGACGTCTTCGCTTACCCGGAGCGATAGCAACGATGCGACGCGAATTGCTTCGCATCTGTATGGCGACACCGAGAATCCCCTATCGCCGGCTGATCCAACGCCAATCTCATCTACTTCTTTCACCTGCCGCCTGATAAGCGGGCTTACTACCTGATCGAACGGGATAATCGTGCAAGGTGCGCATCAACTGCACCTCCTGACCCAACGGGATAATCGTGCAAAGTGTGCATCAACCACTCTCCCTGACCCAACGGGATAATCGTGCAAAGTATGCAAAAAGAAAGGACAGAGATCGCATTGACGCACGCTGAGCCGCCGGCTCAACCCGCCCAATTACCATCCCTGTCCCAAATTTACTGCTGAATAAAATTAATCGCGGCTTGCTAATTTTGCCAATAGACGAACGAGCTCCAGATACAGCCAGACCAACGTGACCATCAGGCCAAAAGCGCCGTACCATTCCATGTATTTCGGAGCGCCCCGCTCAGCGCCGTTCTCGATGAAGTCAAAGTCCAGCACCAGATTCAGCGCCGCGATGATCACGATCACCAGCGAAATGCCGATGCCGATCCAGTCATTGCTGTGCAAATACGGGATGTTGATCCCGAAGAAACCGAGGATAAAGCTGGCCAAATACACCAACGCTACTCCGGCGGTTGCCGCAAACACACCCAGCTTAAAATTCTCCGTAGCTTTGATCAAGCGCGTTTTATACGCCAAGAGCAGCGCCAGGAAAACGGCCATCGTAAGCAATGCGGCCTGCAGGATAATGCCGTTGTACAGGGTTTCGTAAGTCGCCGAAATGGCCCCCAGGAACATCCCTTCCGCAATCGCGTAAAGAGGGACCAAGTAAGGCGAAGTCCGAGGTACGAAGCTGACGATCAAGGCCAGGATCATGCCGATGACTGCGCCGGCAACGGCCATGCCGCCTACGCTATAACCGTCAAAGTAAAGCATCCATGTGCTGAACGCACTGCCCAACAGGATAACCAGCGTAATAAACGCTTTGTTGACCGTGCCTTCAATCGTCATTTGCTGCATGCCGGAGAACGATTCCGGCCGTTCAAAGGTTGAATCGCGAAGAGTAGGATTTCCGCTTCTACCGATCAAGGAATAACCACCTTTTTTGATGAATTTATTTTCATATTATCATATCATATTCTATTCCCAAGGCACTAGAGTAGTCCGGTATCCGGACAAAAAAGAACGCCCCTGCCAAAATCGGCAAAGGGCGCTCTTTGAATCAGTTATTCTAAGGTTTAGCCTTCTTTATTGAACGGCTCATCCGCAATTTTGATGGAGTCCGTCGGGCAGCCGTCGCAAGCGTCCTGGAGATCGTCATACAAATCTTCCGGAATCTCCGTATTTCCGCGATTGCCGTCTTCGCCATAAATCACTTCGGCCAAACCCTCATCGTCATAATCGTAGATATCCGGTGCTGTCGCGCCGCAAGCGCCACAAGCGATGCAAGTGTCTTTCTCAACCCAAGTATATTTCGCCATCTCTTATCTGCCTCCTGAATAACGGTACGAGTCCGGTGCGTTTTATATCACCATGACCAATATAATATAAATAGTTTGCAATTTCAATGCATTTTCCGTATTATTCCAATTCCAAAACGTGATCATTCCTTGACTGTACGAGGTCCGTCCAAATCCGAATCGTCCCGGTTCTCTCGAAGAAAGTCCGTTTGCAGCGAAGTCCCTCGAACCCGATGATTGCGGATCAAAGCCGACGGGTCGTCGGTTAGCATGCCGGCGGTCAATACGGCGTCTTCGCCGAACTTATCTCTTAGCATATCCATCGTACGCGTTAGCGACTCTTTTTTAGGCTGCCGTTCGTACTCGAACAAATCCAGCTGCAGCGCGGATTCCTCTTTGGGAACCAAATTTTGCAACGTAATCCCGAGCAGCCGGACCGGCTTGTCTTCGCTCCAGTGTCTTCGGTACAACTCGCAGGCTTCACGGTAAATTTCTTCCGCCTGTTCGGTTACCGTATCCAGGCTCTGGGAGCGGGTGATCGTCTTCATGTCCGGGGTACGGATCGTGATCTGTATCGTTTGCGCCATCAGACTTTGCCGACGCAGCCGCCGTGCTACCTGATCGGCAATGTTCAGCAGTACCCGCTGCACGTCCTCCATCCGGCTGATATCGCGCGGCAGCGTTGTGGTGTGGCCGATCGATTTATTTTTTTCGCGCTCATCGCTGACCGGCGAATCGTCGATCCCGTTCGCTGCCCGCTTCATCCAAGAGCCGGCCACCCCAAAACGCTCGATCAACTTACGTTCGTCGGCGGCCGCAAGCTGCCCGATCGTATAAATGCGCATCGTCTTCAGCTTGTCGGCCGTTTTTCGCCCGATGCCAAACAGATCGCTGCACGGTTTGTCCCAAAGCAGCTTCGGCACGTCACGTATGCGCAGGACGGTAATGCCGTTCGGTTTTTTCATATCCGAAGCCATCTTGGCAAGCAATTTGTTCGGCGCGATGCCGATCGAGCAGGGAAGACCCAACTCGTGGCGGATCCGCTGCTGGATTTCGTTTGCAATGTCAAGCGGTGTGCCGAATTGCTTGGACCCGGTAATATCCAGATAACATTCGTCAATGGAGACGGCCTGAAGGAGCGGCGTGTATTCATAAGCTATGTCCATGAATGCCCTGGAATACTTGCGATATAAGTGGAAGTCCGGCTGGATGACGATGAGCTCGGGACATTTTTTCAGCCCCTGGCTGACGGTCATCCCGGTGGACACCCCCATTTTTCGCGCGGTATACGAGCAAGTGACGATCACGCCCTTGCGCAGCTCTACGCTTCCGGCTACCGCGGTAGGCCGGTTTCGATACTTGCCGGGCTCTTCCGCTTCATGGACCGAGCAATAAAAAGCGTTCATGTCGACGTGCAAAACGACTCTTCCCCGGGCAGGGTAAAAATCAGCGGTATCTCTCACTTTCTTCCCCTCATTTATCATACGTTACTCCTAAGTTCAGCATACCCGTCCCCGGAAAGCCGGTCAATATCGGCGATGCCGATTCGCAAAAAAGCGTGTTACATTTAAAATGTAGGTGTTATAATTATTAATTAAAAACTAAACATGCGGTGAGAGCTAACCACCCTCATACATTGCCAAAGGGGGATACTTCGATCATGTCAAAGCCAATATCCATCTTCGACACAACCTTGCGCGACGGTACTCAAGGCGAAGGCATCAGCCTGTCGGCGGACGACAAGCTGAAGATCGCCAGAAAGCTGGATCACCTTGGGGTCCATTACATTGAAGGTGGAATTCCGGGCAGCAACGGGAAAGACATTGAATTTTTCAAGCGGGTCAAGGAGCTGCATCTCCAGGCAAAGATCACCGCTTTTGGCAGCACGCGTCGGAAAGACAGTCTTGCTGAACATGATGCCAACCTCAATCGGATGGTGGAAGCCGGCGTTCAGGCGGCAACCCTGGTGGGGAAATCGTGGGATTTCCATGTGCATACCGCCTTGCAGACCACCCTGGAAGAGAATCTAGCCATGATTTTCGATTCGATAGCCTATTTGAAACAGCAGGGGCTTGAGGTCATTTTTGACGCCGAGCATTTCTTTGACGGGTACAAAAACAACCCCGACTACGCGCTCTCCGTCTTGCGCAAAGCGGAAGAAGCCGGCGCCGACTGGCTGGTGATGTGCGACACGAACGGCGGCACGATGCCGCATGAGGTATACGACATCGTCAGCGCGATGTCCGGGGCGATTTCCGGCTCGAAGCTGGGCATCCATACCCATAACGACTGCGAGCTGGCGGTCGCCAACTCGATTAGCGCCGTCCGGGCCGGAGCTACGCAAATCCAAGGTACGATGAACGGATACGGCGAGCGCTGCGGCAATGCCAACCTATGCTCGATCATCCCGAATCTGCAACTGAAGCTTGGTTACGAGGTGCTCGAACCCGACCGGTTGAAGCAGTTGACCAGCACCGCCCGCTACATCAGCGAGATCGCCAACGTGCATATGCCGGTCAACCAGCCATACGTCGGGAACGCGGCATTCGCCCACAAAGGCGGCATCCACGTCTCCGCCATCCTTCGCGATTCGCGGACGTATGAGCATATCGCTCCGGAGCTGGTCGGTAATCGCCAGCGCGTGCTCGTATCCGAGTTGGCGGGTCAAAGCAACATTCTGTCCAAAGCGCAGGAAATGGGGATCGATTTCGATCCGGAAAACGAAAACACCAAACAGGTCATCGCCAAAATCAAAGAGCTGGAGCATCAAGGATATCAATTCGAAGGCGCGGATGCGTCCCTTGAGCTCCTTCTTCGCCAAGCGAATGGCGATTTAAAGGAACTGTTCGTCTTTGAATCGTTTAAGATGCTGGTGGAGAAGGCCGCCGACCGGCCGGTCGTTTCCGAAGCCTTCGTCAAGCTGAGAATCGACGGGGCAAGCATTTACACCGCGGCGGAAGGCAACGGCCCGGTCAACGCGCTCGACAATGCGCTCCGCAAAGCGCTGATCACCTATTACCCGGGCTTGAAAGACATGCACCTGTCCGATTACAAGGTACGCGTACTCGACGACAAGGACGCCACCGCTTCGAAAGTGCGTGTTCTGATCGAGTCCCGGGATTTCCACAACTCCTGGAACACCGTCGGCGTCTCGAGCAACGTCATCGAAGCGAGCTGGGAAGCGCTCGTCGATAGTATCAGTTACGCGCTGCTGGGGCAGACAAAACGTGAAGGCTACGAAGAGATCCCCTCCGCCGGTTGGGGATTGGTCAACCACTAAACCAAAATAGCCGTAAAAAAGAAGGCCCGAACCCACGTATCGGCGTGGTGATTCAGGCCTTCTTTGCGTTAAATCAAGTTTTTGATTTTGGCTTCCAGTTCCTCCGGCGGGATGACCCCAACGATGACGTCCCGAATGACTCCCTGCTCGTCGATCAATACGTTCGTCGGAAAAGCAATGCCGTTAAACATCCGGTAAACCTCTTCCTTTTCGTCCAACAGGACGGGGAACGTGTAGCCATACTCTTTGACGAAAGCCTTAGCCTCATCGAGCTTGTCGTATAACGTGACATTGACGGCATAAATATCCAGCGTATCTTTGTATTTCTCAGCTAACGCTTTCAGTTCGGGTGCTTCCTCCTTGCATGGATCGCACCAGGAAGCCCAAAAATTCAACAGCAGCACCTTATCCCGCTTGCCGCCAACCTCGTACGTTTTCCCGTCCAGCGCCGGCAACGAAAAAGCAGGCGCGGCCGTTCCAGGCTTCGGCGCTCCCTCTGCCGCCATGGCGCTGATGGAAGGTTCGTCCTGGCTCGCCTTGGAGCCGCCGCCGAAGCTCGCAAACCATCCTTCCTGCCCGCCCCGGTCCAGTAAAGCGATCGCCAGCAGCATCAACAATGCAGCTAGTACCCATCGATTACGTTTCATTCTGTGCCCGTCCTTTTTATGCCTTCATGTGGTTATAAATTACGGTTACCGTAAATATTGTACCCTTTTTTAACGATTTGTTACAATAAATTGAGAAATAGGTGAACCTTGCACCTTAATTCATTGACGGGAGCCTGCATTATGAATCAGTTCTGGATCTTACCATTGGGAGTTCAAGATGAAATGCTGCGGGATGGACGACAGCGGTACCCGATGGAAGCTTGCGGCCTGCTGTTCGGAACGTTTGACGGACGCATGGGAGGACGAATCGAACGTTATCTTCCTGTTGCCAATCATTCCAAAGCCCCGCATCATGCCTTTGAACTCGACCCATCAGTCTGGGTCCGAAGCTGCTTCGATCCCCGGTTGATCGGCCTTTATCACACCCATCCCAGCTCGCTACCGCTGCCGTCGCGAGAGGATTTGCTCCAGTTGCCGAACTTTGCCGCCCGAATTCACCTGTACATGATCGGTGGTCGGCTGGCCCAGGAATACAACAAGCCGCCCGGCGAACCGGACGGCTTCAGGATTCATGCGTATGGCATCGATTCACATGACGGGGATTACGCACTCTTTCCCGTCAAGCTTGAAGTTGGACATGAAGGTAAATAAGTCCATGGCGCTGCAGAGGTACTTACGTCTTACTCAAATAGGTGTACAAGTCACCCAAAGTGATCACGTTATGTTCTTTCAACCGCTCGATTAATGCCGTCCACAGGTGAGCGGTCATCTTGGAATCTTCCAAAGCGTGATGACGCTGGGTAACCGGAATACCGTACACCGCCAGCCAATCGTCCAATCCGCCCGAAATACGGCGCTCCGGCTCCAGTTTGCGGGCGATCATCATCGTATCGAGCACCCGGTGCCCGAGATGGGCTTTGGTTGTTTTCCATAACGCCACGTCCAAAAAGGCTTTATCGTGTGCGCTGCCGTGCGCAACCAGCACCCGGTCATCGACGAACGCCATAAATTCGCGCAGCGCCTCCAGCAAGGTGGGAGCGGACTGAGCCATCTCCGGCGTAATCCCGGTTAATTCGATAATCCGTTCAGGGATTTGACAGGCCGGTTTAGCGAGCGAATAATACACCTCGTCGCTGATCTGTTCCCCCTCTACCTTAACGGCCCCAAAGGACAAGATTTCATCACCGTAATGGTAATGAAATCCTGTCGTCTCCAGATCGAAGACCGCCGTTTTCAATTCACTCAGCGGAACGTGAAGCGTCTCCGGACGACGCTGTCCTTTGGTCAAAGAACGAACGAATGCGATTTGCTGCGCGCTGGGCGCACCAAGCATCGAGGCGATCCTTGGCGACACTCCGCCGCCTTTGAAAGCATCCCAAAAACCACCATTTCCCTTCATCGGTTCTTTCATAACCATTTCCTTTCCGCATACCGGTGCTGCCTTTGGAGGGTGCGGTACATCACCTTCACCGTGCTGAGCGATTCCCGCAGTTCGCGCCGGAGCTCTTTCTGTTTTAACATCTCTTGAGGCAAGTAGTGGGTGCCCGTGAGCAGGCCGTCTTCCGTTTCCGGCGAGACGAGGGATCTAAGCTTCACCGCCGTGTCGAATGCCCGACTGCAGGATTCCAGCCACCGGGTCGGAACGGCCTCCAACTGAACCAGTTGGGAAATTCTCTCCCAAGTGGCCGAAGCCTCGACCCCGTATTGCAAAGCCAAATAACGCACGGCATTGACGATCGGGATGTAGAGCCCGTATTTGACGTCAAAGTCCCCGGCATGTTCGCCGCTTTGCTCCGTGATGACTTGCCCCAAAATATTCAGCGCCGCTTTATGTCGGACCGTATTGCGCAGGATGGCCGTCACCACATCGCGATCGCTTCCTTGATCCGCCTCCATAATCATTTTCATGGTTTGGCGCAAAGCGCCCGTCAGCGCCGCATCCCCGCAGATATGGCGCAAATCGGCGGCTATCATCAAATACCTGACCTGTTCCCAGGCAAGGACGTCCCTCCATTCCAACAGTTGCCTCTCCCACGAAGCAAGGTTACCGCGCCATAATGGATTGGACAGCATAACGCTGCCGGGACACGGGGGGTATCCGACCTGTTCGAGGATCTCTGAAAGCTTGCGGCCAAATGGTTCAAAATAAGCCTCCAGCTCCTCTACATCGCCTTCCCCGTAAATTAAGCCATTGTCCTGGTCGCTCCATAACGTCGGTTCTGCCCGGCCGGCGCTCCCAAAAGCAATAAAAGCATAATGCGAAGGAGGAGGGCCAAAGCCCTCCCGGATCATTTCCTCTTCGCAACATCGGCAAGCTTGGGTCATGACGGCATCATGCAGGTCCGAGACCTCCCGGTTCCAGGCTTGAATCGGCATCGATGTCAGCTTGCCGTACAAGCGATTCTGCTCATCGATTCTGGCCGCCTTCAGCAAAGCGGGAGTCGCGGCAGACCGGATCGCGTTCAAACTTGCGTTATTCATGGCCGTGTCATGACTCATGGCCCCCAACTTCCTTTCCTCTCCCGACGTATTATGCCAGGATCAATATCTTCTCTTATTCGGCAGGAATGCCGGACGAAGTATTTTTGTTCAGCAAGTTCATTTGCTCCGGATAACCGTAGGTGCCATGCTCGCTGATGTCCAGGCCCATGGTTTCCTCTTCCTCGGTGACGCGCAGCCCCATCGTCCATTTCATGATTCCAAGAACGAGGAACGACAGCACCAGCACGAAAGCGAAGGTTCCGATGACCCCAAGCAGCTGTACTCCCAATTGCCCAAAGCCACCGCCATAGAACAAGCCCGCTTTACCTACGCCTGTTTTCTCAGCCAATTCCGGCGTTGCGAACAAACCGGTGGAAATTGCGCCCCATACCCCGGCGATGCCGTGAACGGAGAAAGCATAAATCGGATCATCCAACCCGGCGCGTTCAAACCATCTAGCCGTAAAGAAGGTCAAGATTCCGGCAACCGCGCCGATGATGATGGAAGCCCAAGCGTCAACGAAAGCACAAGAACCGGTAATGGCTACGAGAGCGGCAAGCACGCCGTTCAACATGCTTGGAATATCCGATTTGCCCATGACCGCCCAGGAGATGAGCAGTGCTGCAACGGCACCAGCCGCTGCGGCCAGATTCGTCGTCATCAAGACATAACCAAAGAATCCATCGTTCATCGGAGTTAATGCGCTACCTGGGTTGAAACCGAACCAGCCGATCCACAGGATAATGACGCCGAGAACCGTCAGTACTTGGTTATGTCCAGGAATGTTGTTCGGTTTCCCGTCTTTATTGTATTTGCCAAGGCGCGGTTTAAGCAAAATGGTTGCCGCAAGCGCCGCTGTCGCACCGGTTAAGTGAACGACCGTCGAACCGGCGTAATCTTGCATACCCAAGTTGCCGAGCCAGCCTCCGCCCCATACCCAGTGAGCGACGATCGGATAGATCAAGACGATAAAGATCGTGCCGAAGATGATATAAACGCTGAGCTTAGCGCGCTCCGCCATCCCGCCGCAGGCGATTGCCAGCGATACGGCCGCAAATGCCATTTGGAACAGGAACATCAGATTTAACGGTACGCCGATTTCGGCGAATACGCTGAAAGAACCGATATCCCCTTCGCCGCCGAACAGAAATCCGGTCGTACCCAGGAAGCTGTTGCCGTCGCCGAAAGCGAAACCGAAGCCAAGCAGCCACCAAGCAAGGACGGAAATCCCTAAAGTCAGGACCGTTTTGCCTGCAACGTGTCCGGCGTTCTTCATCCGCACGGTCCCTGCTTCAAGCAAAGCGAAACCGGCTTGCATAAAGAACACCAGCATGGCTGCGACGAATACAAAAAGCGAATTCAGGCCCAGCTCCAGTACCGGAGCGGTAACCTCTCCCTCCGCTGCGAATGCCGAGACCGGAAAAGCAAATGACGCGAGAAAAATGAGTCCACCGTAAAGCCACTTCTTCTTCATCTTTAACACTCCCCTAATGTTAAGTTTCCTTACACAAAATGAATTATTAATGTGATTATAAGAGAAACATACAGGGATGACAATAGTTTTTTGAAAAAAAATCGTTCTTTTGCAATTATATTAACATCTTATGTTAGGTATTAGAGAGACCTGTCTTATAGTTACTGGCAAAAATAAAGCATAACGTTTGACTGTATGCTTGTTGTTAAGTATCATGAGGATAAATAAAATAGAATATAGTAGCAATCCTTTGGAATAGTCGGGAGAGGTGATGAAATTGGAGTAAAGAAACTGTACCGGATCGGAGAATTGGCGAAAGCAGCCGATGTCAGCGAGCGGACGATCGATTATTATACGAAGCTCGGGCTGATCTCCCCGGAAAAACGCACCCAGACGAACTATCGTTTATACAGTGCTGAAACCTTGACCAGGCTGGAACGTATTAATCAAATGAAACAGGAGAAATATACGTTGGAAGAGATCCGCGAGAAGCTGGACCAGTGGAACCGCGTGACCCCTGAAGAGCAGGTGACCGAGAAGCTGAGTTCGCTGGAGCTCCATATGCAGCAGCTGGAACGCGAGGTCAAGGAGCTCGAACCGCTCATTTCCAGCTTACAGCCCAATCAGGCGAAACGCGCATTCGCGAACTTGTTGCCGCAAAGCTTAGCCTGCATGGAAGCCATCCGGCTATTAATGAACCACGGGCCTTTTTCCTAACTATATTTCTAATCAACCTCTGTTTACTTCTTTGACAACTTTATCAGATGGAGGAATGATTCATGTATTCAGACGTGATGCTGATCCCTATTCTGCTTGCCTTCGGGCTCTCCTTGTGGGCGCAGTTTCGGGTCAAAGGCACCTTTAACAAATGGGCGAAGGTATCGAACCTCTACGGTTTAACCGGCCATGACGCCGCAAGACGCATGCTCGACGCCAACGGCCTATACGACGTTCCGATCGAGCCGGTACGCGGCGCCTTAACGGACCATTACGATCCGATTCACCGTGTCGTCCGTTTGTCTGAGCCGGTGTACTATGAGAGCTCCATTTCCGCCGTCGCCGTAGCCTGCCACGAAGTAGGACACGCAATCCAGCATAAGCAGAAATACCCGATGCTGGTGCTGCGCCATCGGATGTTCCCGCTGGTGAATTTCGCATCCGGGATCGCACCCTTCTTGCTCTTGGCCGGGTTTCTCTTCGGCGCGTTGAACCTGATCGGCCTCGGGATTATCTTCTTCTCGGCCGCCGTCTTGTTCCAGATCGTCACGCTGCCGGTCGAATTTAACGCCAGCAGCCGGGCTCGCAAGGTGATGCTTGAGCAAGGCTTTATCTCGCCGAATGAATCGCGCGGAGTCGGCAAAGTGTTAAACGCCGCGGCATTGACTTATGTAGCAGCCGCTTTGATCTCCATCCTGGAGCTGCTTCGCTACATTCTGATTTTCACGAGCAACCGCGAGTAATCAACAAGAAATAATAAAGGCTGCACGGACCAAGCCTAACGGCTAGATATCGTGCAGCCTTTTTTGTTTCATATCCAGCAAACGTTTACATAACTATGGGATCACTGACTCGGCGGCGTATCGACCTGAAGTCCAAAGTATTCCAGTAGAAATAACCGGAACGATTGCGCTACAAGCGGAAGCTTCTCGTCTGCCCGATGGATTAGCCCGATGGTTCGCGTGACCTTCGGTTCGGAGATCCTCACGCGGATTGGCTGGAGCGTAAAGCTCTGAAACAGCGCCATCTCCGGCAGCAGGCTGACGCCCATTCCGGCGGCCACCAGCCCCCGGATCGTATCTGTCTCTTCGCCCTCAAAGGCGATTTTCGGCGTAAACCCCGCCTCCAGGCAGGCATGCCAAACGATCGGCCGAAGGGAATACCCTTTGCTGAACAAAATGAACTTTTCGTCCTTCAATTGGCTGAGCTTGATGCTTTGCTCGCCGGCCAAAGGATGCCCCGGCGGAAGGATCGCCACCAAATCCTCCGTCAACACCACGTTGCCCGTAACCTGATCATGATTTTCCGGAAACGGAGAAATAAAAGCTAAATCCACTTCCCCTGAAACGACATCGCGAATTAAGGTAGGATAAGTGCCTTGTCTGAAACGAAACTTCACATTGGGATATAGCTTGCGGAATTCCGCCACCACGCTGGGAATCATATGAATGCCTAAACTATTCGGGAACCCTAAGCGGATTTCCCCCTGCTCCGGATCGAGAAATTCGTGCACCTCGCTCACGGCCCGGTCGAGATCCTTGAGAATCATCTCCACTCGGCTGCAGAACAGCTGCCCAACGGCGGTGAGATGGAGATTCCTGCCCTTCTGCATGAACAAATTGACGCCAAGCTCCTGCTCGAGCTGGTGAATTTGCCGGCTTACCGCCGATTGGGCGACGTGCAGCTCCTCGGCAGCTTGAGTCACGTGCTCTTTTCTCGCCACTTTCACAAAATATTGCAGTTGTCTTAATTCCACGAATCTGATCGCTCCATTTCGCATGTGCTACGAACATCGAACATTTACAATAGCCTAAAACCCTAAATTTAATGTACCATTTACATTCCTTGGGTTCAACGCCGTTTTAACAAGCGGATGATCAGCCCGTAAATGAAAAATCCCCCAACAAGGCCGCCAAGATGTGCAGCCAGATTGATCTGCGGAACCAATACCGAATAGATTACCCCGATAATTAAAAGGCTGTACAGCGTTTTTCGCGAGCTCTCATCCATCAGATGACGCTGCAGTAGGGCAATATAGAGAAAAGCACCATACACGCCGTAGACAGCGCCTGACGCCCCAACGGAGATATGAATATCCGCACCGACCGGGTGGAGTCCCATGCTGATCAGGTTCCCAACCAAGCCGCTACCCAAGTAGAGAAGCGCGTAACGCCACCAACCCAGCAAACGCTCCAGCGGCGGCGCAAACACCAGGATCGCAAAGGAGTTCGAAAACAGGTGGTCGAACCCCCGGTGCAGGAACATGGAAGTAAACAACCGCCAGCCCTGGCCGGCCAACTCAGGAATATTGGTCAGCGCACCATACTTAAGCAGCGCATAATGATTCGTGGAACCCCCGTTCATTGCAAGCACGATAAACATGATGATATTGGCAGCCAAGAGCAAGCAGGTCACGGGATAATACCGCAGGTAACTTCTCCAGCTTTCGTATCTTAAGAAGATCATCGGAATCCTCCTTACCTTTGTTTTTCCTAATGTTGGACATTTTCTTTTCAAAACGATTATAATTAAATTTGACTGAATAAATCCATCTGTCTAGGAGGAAATGAACATGGCCCAAGAACGCGCAAATGCAGCTACATTTAAAGGCAATCCGATCACGCTGATCGGCCCGGAACTTAAGGTCGGCGATACGGCTCCGGATTTCCGCTTGAATAAAAACCTGCTGGAAGAAGCAACCCTGCAGGACTATGCCGGCAAGATCAAGCTGATCAGCGTGGTTCCTTCGCTCGATACGGGCGTCTGCGACGCGCAAACCCGCCGATTCAACCAGGAAGCCGCCGGCCTTGGCGAAGACGTGGTCGTGCTGACCGTAAGCGCCGATCTTCCTTTTGCCCAAGCCCGCTGGTGCGGCGCCGCCGGCGTCGACCGGGTTGTCACCCTGTCGGACTACAAAGACAACTCTTTCGGCAAAGCCTATGGCGTACTTATTAAAGAGTTCGCGCTCGACATGCGCGCCGTGTTCGTACTGGATAAAGACAACAAGATTCAATACGTCGAAGTATTGAACGAAATGACCGAGCATCCGGATTACGAAAAACCGGTGGCTGCCGTTAAAGCGCTGCTGTCCTAATTCCCCGGGCACAAACGAAAAGCGAGTAGGAGAGGTCTCTCCCTGCTCGCTTTTTTTTGCGTTGCGTAACGGAATTTACAAGTTCGAGGATACTTTATGGGCTGCCATCTTCTTATCCAGCACGGCGAAGAGCTGAAGGATGTTGCGGTAATTCGCGCCAAGGTCCCCCATCGATCCACGCGTCGCGGAATAAATATCAACCGCGCTTCGCACCGGACCCGTGGATACGATCGACACGGTGATATCCATCATGCGCCCAAGGCTGGTCCGTTTCTCCAACGTAATCTCGCCAACGGACGGTACCTCGTGCAGTACTTTATAGCCGGGGATTTTCTTCAAGGTCGAGGAGACTTCCTCCCAGCACTTCTCTTTGGACAATGAATAATACCTGGTTTTGAGTTCGGGCACCTTCGCGCGGTCGCTGGTTCCTTCCTGGCTGCGGAAAATGCCGGTTAACGTTCTCTTAAATGACAACTGTCCTTCCTCCTTCACGATCCTGACCCCATTTGACTGGGTATGCGTTTTCTTAATTCTTAGTTTAACATTCTTGGAAGACAAACAAAAGCGAGCCTGGGCATTTCGGCGCAAACAAAAAAGCACCTTGCCCCTTTTCTGTGACGAAAAGAGTACAAGGTGCCGTTCACATGCTTGATCATAGACCCGCCTATGCCGTCCGATTACATTATCTCGAACCTGCACCCGCAGGTGGGTGACCGCAGCGACGATTTTGAAGTCCCCGCATCCAATGGATAGGGCCTTTCAGCGGCGGCGCAATTTAGGTCTCCCGAGATAACCGTCATTGGTTCAAAATAACTGAAACCGAAACGCACATCGCAGGACGTAAACCTATTATACGGCTTCGTTAAGCAAATGTAAACTCACCGGGCAAGGAAGATGATGGGAAAACAGGCTTGCAAAATCAATCTTTTTCCTTCTCCTCGCTCGTCGGCAAATCCAGGGTCAAATCCTCGTCGTCCTGTGCGGTGCTGCTGGCATTCGGCGAATCTTCCGACTGGCGCATCCGCTCTACCTTCTCCTGGATCTTGTTATAAGCGATGTAGAAGTTGTAGAACGCGACGAAAGCGGTCAAGCTCCCGAACCCGAAGAAGATCAGCCAGCCGAAGCGCAGGGTCAGAAATCCAAGCACGCCGGCGCAAATCAGCGTGGACAACGTCCGGAACGGCCGAAGAATCGTGAACAGGATCGCGTTCTTGATCAATTGGACCGCGCCCAGATGGTAATGGGATACCAGCGAAAAGAAGTTAAACAAAGAAAGGAACAGAATCAACAGGAAAAACAGCATCACCATGCCGATCATCTGCAGATTGTTCATTTGGTTCATGTAGACTTCATAATCCACGTACATGATGGCAAACAGGAGCGTATAGAAAATGCCGCCGATCATACTCTGCTTGTAGTTTTCCTTGTATCCCTTGAAATAGACTTTGATGATGCTCAAATCGCTTTCCCCCATTACCCATTTCCGGGTCACGGAAAATAAAGCGGCCGTTGCCGGAAACAGTGTAAACGGTGCCAAAATGCCCATAACCCAAATCGTCAGCGTCTCCGGCTGAGGCGTCGGCGATTGCAGCACCAACAACAGCTTCATCGCCAACACGATCATAAAGGGCGATGAGCACAACAGCCACAACAGATTGCTGCCGGCGATCCGCATAATCCATTCGGTGATTCTATAAAATCCGCCCATAAAACCTTTGTATTCCAAGTAAAGTTCCCCTCTCAAGCATTGTATAGTGCAATAGCTCTGCCTATATTAACTATACATGATTCGTCCAGCTCGTTCCAGCGCCTAATTTGCGCCGCCATGGGTAAGCGTCTAATCTTAGAGGGCCTCTGTGCCATAGTATATACCGTAACTTCAAAACATCAACATCATCAAAGGAGGTTATCACATGTCCGGTGTAGGATATGGCGGAGGTTTCTGGACCTCTACGGGTACGATTCTGGTATTGTTCATTCTGCTCGTTATCGTGAGCCGTACGATCCTTCTGTAATGAACAAAAACGAAGAAGACGGAGTTTCCTCCGTCTTCTTTTTTTTGATTTTATGACAAACTCATCTTAGTTGTCGAACGAGGAGTTGTCATTGTATTTGGAAGGTCTGCGCTCCCCGCCGCCCGAACCGGTACGAGGCTTGCGGTCGGAGGAACGGTAGGAATCGCGTCCGCCGTCACGGTTATAACCGCCGCCGCCTTTATTGTAACCACCGCGGCCGCCTTGGGAATCGCGACGGTAGCCTCCGCCGCCGCTGCGGTTGCCGTAACCCGACGGCTTCCGGCCGCTGGAACGGATATCCGGGTTGCGGCGTTTCACGCGAATCGGTTCTTCCGGCGTCAGCTCGATGCTGGTTTTCTCGTTCTTATCGCCTGTAATCAGCTTAAACGCGGCTGCCAGCAGGTTCACCGAATCGTATTGCTCCAGCAATTGGATGGCGATGCCTTTGTTTTCGTTCAGTTCACCGTTCTCCACGAGCTCGATCAAGCGTTCAGCAATAATGCGTTGCTTGCCTTCGATCGCTTCCGCGATGCTCGGCAGCGGCTTGCGGGCGATCTTATGGCGTGTAATCCGTTCGATAAAGCGCAGATGATCGATTTCGCGCGGCGTCACGAAGGACCAAGCCGCCCCTTCTTTGCCGGCACGGCCGGTACGGCCGATCCGGTGCACATAACTTTCCGGATCCTGCGGCAGGTCGAAGTTCACGACGTGGGTCACGCCGGAGACGTCCAAACCACGTGCGGCCACGTCGGTTGCAACCAGCACGTCGATGCTGCCGTCGCGGAATTTGCGCATGACGTTATCGCGCTGGTTCTGCGACAGGTCGCCGTGAAGGCCGTCGGCGGAATAACCTTGCTTCTGCAGGGCTTCGGACAGTTCGTCGACACGGCGTTTCGTCCGGCCGAACACGATGGCAAGCTCCGGAGACTCCATATCCAGCAAACGGGTCAAAGCGTCGAATTTCTGACGTTCGTGTACCTCGATGTAAGCTTGGTCGATCAGCGGGGCGCTGACCTGCTTCGGAATCACGGATACATGCTCCGGATCTTTCAGGAACTGCTGAGCCAGCTTCTGAATATTCGCCGGCATCGTTGCGGAGAACAACATCGTTTGACGCTCTTCGGGAACCAGCTTCAGGATCGACTGAATGTCGTCCATAAAGCCCATGTCGAGCATTTCGTCCGCTTCGTCGAGAACGACGGTTTGCACATCGTCAAGCTTGATCGTTTTCCGGTTAATGTGGTCAAGTAAACGGCCCGGCGTGCCGATAATAATCTGGGGCTTCTTCTTCAATGCGCGAATTTGGCGTACGATGTCTTGTCCGCCGTAGATAGGAAGAGAGCGGGTGCCTTTAAAGCGGGACAGCTTGCCGATTTCTTCGGCGACCTGAATGGCCAGCTCCCGGGTTGGCGTCATAATCAACGCAACGATACGGTCTTCTTCTTTCGGGATTTTGTTGATGAGCGGCAGGCCGAAGGCCGCGGTTTTCCCGGTACCGGTTTGGGCTTGTCCGATCAAATCGCGCCCCGTCAAAGCGATCGGGATCGATTTGGCCTGAATCGGCGTCGCTTCTTCAAATCCAAGTTCGGTAATGGCTTGCAATACTTTAGGCTCTAGGCCGAAATCTGCGAATGTGTTCAATGTATTCATACCCCTTCTATTTAGTGGACATTCCACCAGCTTAACGGTATTCTTAAGTAGCGTTTAGTCCTGTTTTGATCACGCTCAAAACCTGACTTTGGACTCCCGCTTCAAACGTTAATAGGCTGTCCAATCCGCCCGTAAATTTTACATAGTTCTAGCTTGAAAATTGGAAAAGAGTACCTACTCAAGAATATCTCAAACATTATAGCACAAAACATAAATGGAATACCAGCAAGCAGGTTGGGATACTTCCTTTATTTTCGTGAGGTGAAAGATTGTGTTGAAGGAAATCAGAAATGCGGTCGTCATTCTACTCGGGGCAGCGATGATCGCCGCGGGTTTTAATCTGTTCCTCGTACCGCTTCATTTGCTTAGCGGCGGGGTTTCGGGGTTGGCGATGCTGACCGCCTACTTTTCTCCGCTCAGCATCAGCACGATGTATTTGGCTTATAACGTGCCGCTGTTGATCGCCGGCTTATTTTTGCTGGGGAAGCGGTTTATCGGGTTAAGCATCTTATCGGTTGCCGCCACAACCTGGTTCATCGCCCTGATTCCGACGCCGGACAAGCTGCTGTCGTCGGATACGCTGCTCTCCGCGGTATTCGGCGGCGTGCTGGTAGGCATCGGCAGCGGCATCTCGTTCCGCGTCGGCGGTTCGTCCGGCGGTTTCGACATCGTCGGTTCGATCGTAACCCGCTTCCGCGATTTCCCGGTCGGGAACGTGATCGTCGGACTGAACGGGATCGTCATTCTGGCCATGGGCTATCTCGAGGGGAACTGGGATCTCGCTTTAGCTTCGATGGTATCCATCTATATATCCGGTAAGGTCGTCGACCTGATTCATATCAGCCATATCAAAGTGACGTTGTTCATCATCACCGACAAAACCGAAGCGATGCTCGACCGGCTGCTGTCGCTGCCTCGCGGGGTGACGTTGATGAAGACCCAAGGCGCCTTTTCCCACAAGGAAAAAGATATGCTGATGACCGTCACGACCCGTTATGAATTAGCCGAACTGCGGGAAATCATCAAGCAAACCGATCCCGCTGCGTTCGTCAATATCGTGGAAACGGTCGGGGTAATGGGCTCTTTTCGCCGCCGTTAAGCGTTTTCTTGAAAGAAGCGGCCGTTTTCAAACGGCCGCTTCTTTGTTATAATAATCACAGCGGTTCCTATGTAACTTTATAGGGTTCAGCTTACCCCGTATTTCACAGGCTTTTTGCTTTTCCGATTTAGGATTGATTCCGCAGTGAATGATTCTGAAAGGAAAGGGTGATGGATGTGGAAATGGAAATGGAAACGGTAAAACTGGAACAGATCGTTAAGAAATGGTTTCCGGATATGCTGCCTTTTCTGAACCAAAGGGAACTGAATTCGACGATTCTCCTCCGGGATGGCCTGACCATCTTGGAACCGCAGGACGCGCTGGAGATTATTCAATTCAGCATCTGCGAGCATCAAAACCCGGCGTTTCTTCATTAAATATGTAACGCTTACAGGCAGGACGAAGTCGTTTCTTTTGCCCCGGCAAAGGAAACGACTTTTTTGCGTTTTTTTCCTCTATGAAACTCTGAAACTTTTTACCAATTGTGACATTCCTGTTCCTTCTGAAGGCCCTTCTTCCGATATAATGAGTAGCGAGTGCAAACAAGGGAGAGATATCATGAACATCATCTGGACATTACTACTTCTGGCCTTGAGTACGGGCAGCGGAGCTGCGCCGCAGGAGCAAGCCGCGGGGAATGAGCCGGCGAACTCCATGATGTCGTCCGTCGCCCACACCTTTTCGGTGAATCTAGCGGAAGGACGACTGGACAATCCTATCAAACCGTCGGATCTGAAAGCTGACCCGCAAGTTGATGCCCCCAAAGTCAAAGGCATTTATGTTACGGCATATAGCGCCGGGGGATCTCGCATGAACCAGCTGGTTGATCTCGTCGATAAGACCGAGCTGAATGCGATGGTCATCGACATCAAGGATGATCTGGGGTATATCACCTACAAAACGGATAACCCCGAGCTGAACGAGTGGGGAAAACCGCAGCCGTTCATTCGCGACATCGACGCGTTAATGGCCCGATTGCAGAAGCATGATATTTATCCGATCGCCCGGATCGTAGTGTTTAAGGATACGATTCTGGCCAAGAAGCACCCGGAGCTCTCGTTCCGCCACAAGGATGGATCCGTGTGGAGCAACGGCAAGGGGGACAGCTTCGTCAATCCTTACAGCAAAGAGGTTTGGGATTATAATATCGCCATTGCCAAGGAGGCGGCCAAACTCGGCTTCAAGGAAATCCAATTCGACTACGTGCGTTTCCCCGAAGGTTTCGAGAAACGGGCGGACAGTCTGAGTTATACGAAAAATGAGATGAGCCGCGTTGATGCGGTCTCCTCCTTCGTCAAATATGCCAAAGATGAGCTGGAACCGTTAGGCATCCGGGTTTCCGTGGACATCTTCGGATATGCCGCGTCGGTCCCGGCAGCCGAAGGGATTGGCCAGGATTTCGTGAAAATCTCCGACAACGTCGACGTGATTTGTCCGATGATCTATCCGAGCCATTACACCACGGGTTGGTTTAACGCCAAGGATCCCGACAGAGCTCCTTACCAGACGATCAAGGGCGCGGTCCAGGATACGCAAACGAAGCTCTCGGAGCTCGGCGATACGCAGCCGATCATTCGGCCGTGGATTCAAGACTTTACCGCCAGCTGGCTGGGGAGCGGGCATTACATCAAATACGGTAAACATGAAGTGGAAGAACAAATCCGGGCGCTGAAGGAAATGAAGGTGGATGAGTTTCTGCTATGGAACGCTTCTAACCGTTATACTTCCGGCGTCGCTTATGAATAATAATGCTACACCGCCGCCAAACCCGGGCCCTTCGCCCGGGTTTGGTTCGGCTTGAACTCAAGTAACCCTTTGATGATCGGAGTTATGTCGGCTTATGAATCAAACCTATACCTTAAAGCAAAAGTACGCTCAATTTTTACGCATTTTGATCCCGATCCTGATCACCCAGGTGACGATGTCGCTGATGACCTTCTTCGATACGATGATGTCCGGCCATGCCAGCCCGGCTGACCTAGCGGGCACGGCGATCGGTTCGAGCCTGTGGATCCCGGTGCAGACCGGGCTCAGCGGCATCCTGATGGGCATCACGCCTATCGTTTCGCAACTGGTTGGCGCCGGCCAGAGGAACAAAGTCGGCTATCATGTCATTCAGGCGATATGGCTGTCGGTAGCGGTGAGTCTGGTCGTCCTGCTGGTCGGCGCGTTGTCGGTCTCCCCCCTGCTGAACACGATGAATCTCGAACCGAAGGTCCATCATGTCGCTTTTTATTTCCTGGTTGCGATTTCCACGGGAATCGTCCCCTTGTTCGGCTACATCGTGCTGCGCTCGTTCATTGACGCACTGGGGCAAACGCGGGTTTCGATGATGATCACGCTGATCTCGCTCCCGTTAAACGTAGGCGCCGGGTATTTGCTTATTTTTGGGCACGGCGGCTTTCCTCGTCTCGGCGGCATCGGCTCCGGGATCGCCACGGCCTTTACGTACTGGTGCATCTTCCTGATCGCTTTGTGGATCGTGCATCGCCAAGAACCGTTCGTCTCGTACGGCGTCTTCCGCAAGCTGCATCGCATTTCGCTGGCCAAATGGCGGGAGCTGATGAATCTCGGCGTGCCGATCGGCTTCGCCATCTTCTTCGAAACGGCGGTCTTCGCCGCCGTGACGCTGCTGATGAGCCGGTTCGACACCTTGACGATCGCTGCCCATCAGGCGGCGAACAATTTCGCTTCGACGCTCTACATGATCCCGCTCAGCATCTGCCTGGCGCTGACGATCCTCGTCGGCTTCGAGACCGGCGCCGCCCGGCTGAAAGACGCCCGGCAATACGCTGCCCTCGGCATCGGAACCGCCGCGGCCATGGCTTTGGCGACCGCCGTCCTGCTGATGCTGTTCCGCCAGGGCGTCGCGCAGCTTTATTCGAGCGAACCCGAGGTCGTTTCGCTGATCAAGCACTTTCTGGTGTACGCGATCTTCTTCCAGATGTCCGACGCCATCGCTACGCCAACGCAAGGCGTGCTGCGCGGTTATAAAGACGTCAGCCCCGGCTTCTGGATCTCCTTGTTGGCCTATTGGATCATCGGGCTACCGCTGGGGTTCGTGTTGGCCAACTACACGCCGCAGGGCCCATACGGCTACTGGGTCGGCCTCATCACCGGCCTGGCCGTAGCCGCCGTCCTGCTGTTGTATCGCCTGGTTGTGATCCAGCGCCGTCTCGGCAGTAACCAGGTTCATCCGGCGGACACGCCATAAACGCATCGAAGCCCGTGACCTAGACCCGGTCACGGGCTTCTTCCGTTTAGCGCAGCTCGCTGCGGGTAGCCACCACGTACCCTGCCCCGGGTACGATGCGCTTCTTCTCCACGATCGACAGCTCCGTGACCACGGGCGCGGGCAACACCTGCCGCTGCAAATGTTCTTCGGCCGCGGCAAACGCCTGCTCTTCCCCTTCGGCGGCGATGATGATCACGAACGGACCGGCCGAGGTGTCGGCCTCCAAACGGTACAGATACATGCGTCGCTTCCCCCTTCATCGGCTATGCGTTCGATTGTAGCAGATGCCGGAGGGTTCTGCTAGCTCATGTTCCCCAACACCTAAACCGA
>NZ_JAKSXN010000061.1 GCF_022427145.1 Paenibacillus timonensis | reverse complement strand
ATTAAAGGTGCGGAGGGGAGTGGGCCTGCATCCACACCGAAAAAAACTATGGTTCAAGGGGCTGCCCCTCGCACCATAGTTTTTTTGCTTCATCCGCGCGTTTACCGCATATACAGCTTCCGGTAATATTCCTCCAGCATCCGCCGGGTCGAAAACGCCTCGCGGGTTGTTTCGATACTGCGCCGCATCATCTGCACCCAGCGGGGGCGATCCTCGTAGTAGGTCGGCACGACCCGCTCCAGCAGCGTGTCGTAGAGCGCTTCGCCGTCGTGCCGGTCCAGCTCGCCCGGGTCGGCCGACTCGAAGCCGCCGCCGATCTGCCAGCCGTTTTCGCCGTCCAGGCAGGCCTCCGGCCACCAGCCGTCGAGCACCGAGCAGTTCAGCACGCCGTTGACGGCGGCTTTCATCCCCGAGGTGCCGCTCGCCTCCAGCGGCCGGCGCGGGTTGTTCAGCCAAACGTCCGCGCCGCGCGTCAGTTTGGCGCCGATCGTCATGTCGTAGTTCTCCAGGAACACGACGCTGCCGGGATAGTGCTTCATCATCGCCACCAGGTTGCTGACGATCTGCTTGCCGGTTTCGTCGTTCGGATGGGCTTTGCCCGAGAACACGAGCTGGATCCGGCCGGATTCGAGGTAGGGGGCGATCAAGTCCGGCCAGGAAAAGATCAGGTCGCTGCGTTTGTACGGCGCAGCCCGGCGCGAGAACCCGATCAGCAGCCGTTCCGGGTCCAGCTCGGCTCCCGAGCGCTCGCGGATCAACTCGATCAGCTCGCGCTTCAATTCCAGATGTGCAGCCCATAAATCGCCGCCCTCTTCATAAGCGCGAAGCATCCGGGGGTCGGCCCAGGTCGGCAGGTGGATCGCATTGGTGATCCCGATGATCTCCGCGCGGCCGGCCACATCCTTCCACATGCGTCCTGCGGTCTCGGCATGTAGTGCGGCCACCGCGTTAGCCCGGCGGGCGAGGCGCAAACCGGCGACGGTCATGTTAAACGGGTTGCCGCCGATCCGCTCCATTTGGTCGCGGCTTAACCCGTTAAACGCGGACATCGCTTCCAGCGCTTCCAGCGCATGGGCTTCGTTGCCCTCCTTGACCGGCGTGTGGGTCGTAAAGACGACGGTTTCGCGCGTATCCCGCCAGGCTGACTCGAAGGTGAGCCCGGCCTGCATTTTTTCGCGGATGAGCTCCGTGGCGGCCAAAGCGGCGTGCCCCTCGTTGAAGTGGTAGACGTCCACCGGGATGCCCAGCGCGCGAAGCGCCTTCACGCCTCCGATGCCAAGCACGATTTCCTGGGCAATGCGCTCCTCGCCGAAGCCGCCGCCGTACAAACGGGCGGTGATCCAACCGTTGCCGCTCTCCGGAAGATCGGTGTCCAGCAGATAGAGCGGGTTGTTGCCAAACTGTTCGGTTTTCCATACTTTGCAGGGGACCTCGGCGTTTTTGACTGTCACGGTAACCGTCACGCCGGTATCCTCAAGAAAATCATATTCGTGGTCGGTAAACGTATCGTAGGGCCGTCCATCTTCGCCGATCCGCTGGTCGGTATAACCTTGCTTCCACTTGATGCCGATGGCGACAAGCGGGGCGCCCATGTCTTTGGCCCCTTTGATGAAATCGCCGGCGAGGATGCCAAGTCCTCCGGCATACATTTTGAAATCGGAATGAAGACCGTACTCCATGCTGAAATAAGCAACGGTAGGGAGCTGCCTTTCGCTCATGGGAATACCTCCTTTGCTATGCAAACCGCATGCTGCACTGAAAGCGATTTTCATGCTATTAGTGTAGTCCGGAGGCGGGTGGAAGGTGACAAAAGGAGCTTTGCGGAATGGGAGACAAGGCGGATCAGGGAGGGGATAAGAGACCGGAGGGGTTAGACCGGATCCGATTCCTCCGGGCGGATGTCGCTATCGGCGTAAGCCCGC
Source organism: Paenibacillus timonensis (assembly GCF_022427145.1). GTDB lineage: Bacteria > Bacillota > Bacilli > Paenibacillales > Paenibacillaceae > Fontibacillus > Fontibacillus timonensis. The sequence goes on along the minus strand of NZ_JAKSXN010000061.1, from coordinate 30,051 downwards.
TCCTGTTCTTCGTTTGCGATCGCTTGAATTTCTTCGGAGCCGATATTGAGGTAGACGTAGCCGTCTTGGGCCTGCTTCTTTAAGGCGCGTTCTTTGAAAAATTTCGGGCTGGCCTCGCCCGCATCCTCGTCATAGACGAGCAGGAGGCCGTCGGTTTTGCGGAACAGCAGCTCGTCCCGACCGGTGAACTGCCAAGGGCCGACATAGGATTCCTTGCTGGCCGCCGCATAATGGTCGACTTGGCGGAGAATTTGCATATAGTAGTCCTTTTTCTCGTCGCTCCATTTCTCCTCTTGATGGCTATAGGCGGTGATGATCGAGCATTTCAACTGCGGGTACCGCTTCTTTAAGTCGAACACGGCTTCGCAAGCCCACAGGTCAACGCCGTATTGGCCGGGCGTAATGACCCACTCCAGACCTTCCTCCAGCAAGGGGATGAGGCGGCTCGCTATGGCTTGGCGGATATATGGGATGCCGGGATGCTTCTGGCCGTAAATGCCGAGCTCATGGGCGCGGTAACCGGTGACGAGCAGATTTTTCAAGTTGAAAACTCCTTAGATTCAGTTGGTGATGTGCCGGTAGCGGCCACGTAACGTATTATACCTTGCTTTGCATCTCCGGCAAAAACAAAAACGCCGCTTCGCGCGGGAGGAGGACCCCACCGGCTAGGCGGCATGCGTGTTTGGGACAGGGGATAGCTATCGTTATCGGCATGGTGCGGAAACGGCATCGAGGCCTACCGCCCATGGCAGCGGTTACAAGAAGCGTGACTTATTGACCGTGAATCGAGAGAAGGGTAAATACCGTGTAGAAAACCGCGTAGAACGTGCCCAGTCCAATAATCCACAGAAAAGCGTTGCCTTTCAATTTCTCCGGTTGCCACATGAGGATTCGCTCCTTTACTTTTCACTGGCCGAACAAATTGTGAACAATTTGTGTCTGACTTAATTATTGAACATTTTGTGTCAAAAATCAAACAATTTATTGAACAAATTCAAACTTTTTTTGGCATAAATAAAAAAACCATGCCCAGTAAGGCATGGTCGTTGGGGTTTTAATTGTTGGCTGGGGGATCCGATCACCCTTTTGACGGAGAAAAGCCTTCCTCTGCCAAGTATTCGCCGGCCTCCTCGCGGGTTTCAAAGGCCATCTCCAGACTCAAGCCGGAGTAGATATACCACAGGTCGTCTTCGTATTTGAGCGTCAGCTTCTCGCCTTTGGCATTGGTCCACACGCCGCCGGGGAACGCGTTGCGGGCAGGGGCTTCCGTTGTTCCCGGGCGCGAAGAGGGACCTTCCTCCTCCCGGACGGAAAGAGCGTCGATCGACTCCCTGACCAAACGGCGCAGCTCCGGCACCGCCATTTCCCGGATGTTGACGAACCCTTTATCATCGGTCTCAAAACCGTCGAGATGCCCGGCGTAAACATAGCCGTTCCCGTTCGGGTGCAGGTGGTAAACGACGGTTTTTTTGTCATACGCGCTGCCTTCATAGTGAAAATTGACCCGGCCCAGCGAGACGTTCCTCTGCTCCAACTCGGGGAATGATTTGAAGACTTCCAATTTCTGCTCAAACGTCAGCATGCTGCCCAACCTCTCAAATGGCGAATTAGCGGGAACTGGCTTCCTCCCGCGCTTCCTGATTATATCATACCCCGCTCCGTTTCCTCATCCCGCGCAAAAAGGTATAATTAATCTAAGTAAGGATCGCGCCGAAGGAGGAAAGATCAATGGGAGAAGCGACAATCAAGTGGGGGATTATGGCGGCCGGAGGCATCGCCGGGTCGTTTGCGGGGGATCTGGCTTACGCAAGTAACGGCGAAGCTTACGCCATCGGGTCGAGGAACCTGGAGAAGGCGAAGGCGTTTGCCGAGAAATTCGGAATTCCCAAAGCGTACGGAAGCTACGAGGAGCTGGTGGCCGACCCGGACGTGGACGCCGTCTATGTGGCAACCCCCCATCCTTCCCATAAAGACAACGTCATGACCGCGCTGCGGGCGGGCAAAGCGGTCCTGTGCGAGAAGCCTTTTACGGTCAACGCTGCCGAGCTGGAGGAACTGGTAACCTATGCGCGCCAACACAAGTTGTTCTTGATGGAAGCGATGTGGACGCGGTTCTTGCCGGTCATCCGCCGCGTGCGGGAATGGCTGGCGGCCGGACGGATCGGTGAAGTACGGCTGGTGAAGGCCGACTTCGGCTTCCGGGCGGGCTGGGATCCGGCCGGGCGGCTGCTGAATCCGGAGCTTGGCGGCGGGGCGATGCTGGATGCCGGCATCTACCCGGTTTCGTTCGCGTCCATGGTGCTGGGGCCGCACCCGCAAAGCATTCAAAGCACGGCCCATATCGGAGAAACGGGGGTCGACGAACATTTCTCCGTACTGTTGACCTACGAAAACGGCGCAGCCGCATCCCTGAACGGCGCCGTCCGTCTGGCGATCGGCAACGACGCGTATATCCATGGGACGAACGGGAAGATTTACGTTCCCGGTTTCCTTAATGCGACCTCGGCGACGTTGTACGTCGACGGGGAAGAGCCCGAGACGGTCAGCGATGACCGCGCTTTTAAAGGATACGCTTATGAAGCGGAGGCCGTCGGACGGGCGCTGAACGCCGGGCTGACCGAAAGCGGCGACATTCCGCTGGACGAATCGCTGGCGATCCTGCGCCTGATGGATCAAATCCGCGGGCAATGGGGTTTGAAATATCCGTTTGAATGAAATGAAGAAGGAGTAGTTTTACATGATCGATGAGACACATCAAATGTTGGAGGAAAACAACATCAAACACGCCATCATCGGCGAGAAGATGGAGCGTTTGACCGATATCCTGCCAAGCCTGACCAAAACCCGGCTTGCCGCCGTTGCCTCCCTTTATCATATCTCCGGCCGCTCCAAGATGAAGAAGGAGGAGCTGGCCGCTGCCGTGCAGGCTGGCATTGAGGACCCGGAAACGCTACAGGGGGCCTTAATCCATAGTCGGCCCAAAGAATGGGAACTGTTCAGCTCGCTGCTGGACGGTTCCTATCAACCAAGTAACGCTACGCCCTTTGGATACTACTATTACTTCCTGGACCGCGGCTTGCTGTTTACCTTCTTCGAGGACAATCGGCTGCACATGGTCATTCCGGACGAAGTGAAGGCTGCCTTCCGGAAGCAGGATCAACCGGCATTCCGGCAGGCGCTGCAAAGAAGCCATCAACTTTATACCTACCTGATGGCGGCGATCAATCTGTACGGACTGATCACGCCGGCCAAGCTGGCAGAGATCATCCATGCCCAGAACGGCGACGCATCCGTCACGGAAGAGGAACTGCTGCAGCACGTTGAAGGGTTTCTCGAGCGGACGGATCAGTATTTCGAGCTGCGGCACGGATACATCGCATCCTTGGACATGGAAGACAAAGAGTTCGAGGACCTCATGGACAAAGTGCAGGGGAAACCTTATTACGTTCCGGACCGGCAAGAGCTGCTCAACTATGCGGATCACGATTACTTTGAGATCACTCCGCAGCTTGCGGCGCTGCGGGAGTTCGTCACGAAAGAATTCCGCCTGGATCAAGAAAGCGCGGAATATTTGGTCGACGACATTCAGCTCGGCTGCTCGATGGAAGCCTCGCTGCAGGATCTTCTCTACGAGTTTGAGAGACGGGATCTGGATTTTACGTCCCAAGAGCAGGCTAAACAAACCGTCGCCCTCATCACCGACGTATACGACCACACCCGGATGTGGTCCAATGCCGGACATACGCTGGACGAGCTGCGCCGGATGCAGGAGGGGGCCGGGAATTCACCGGCGATTGCCTCCATACGAGGGCATATCGTCAAGCAGGTTCGGTCGAGCAAGGTTGGCCGCAATGAACCCTGCCCTTGCGGAAGCGGTTTGAAGTACAAGAAATGCTGCGGAAAGTAAATCTTAAGTTCAACGAAAAGGCAGTCTAAGCGCTGAAGCTTAGGCTGCCTTTTTTTGCGTTCCGTAACGGCTTACCCGACATCGGCCGAGTCCGACATCGGCGGTTCGCTTGACTCCGTTTGCGAGTAGAGCTTGCGATACTGACCCGGGGTCAAGCCGGTTTCCTTCTTGAACTTTCGAATGAAGTTCGGCGTGTCCAGGTAGCCGACCCGCTGAATGATGTCTTTAAGCGGATCGTTGGTCGACGTCAGATCGTTCATGACCGCCATCATTCTTTTTTGCCAGATGTATTGGACGAAGTTGATCCCCATTTGGTCCTTGAAGGAGCGGCTGAAATAGGATACCGAAATCGAATACTTGCAGGAGATCGCCTCCAAGCTTAATGCATGGTCCATATAGTTGCTGTCGATATAGGCGATGATCCGGTCCATGAGGGAGTGTTCTTCCTTGCGTTCGTTCTGCAGGGCCAACTCGCAGATTCGGGAGGCCAGGCTAAGGAAGTGGCGCTCCAGCTCTTGCAGGGAATTAAACGCATCGGATCCGGGAATATCGGGCGTCCAGTCGCGCACGCCCATCTCCATGCCCGTGCGCAGAATGGCGTTCAAGATGTCGAAGCTGATGCAGCGCTTCATCTCGACGGTCAGATCGGGTCCTCGCAGGACGTTCATCGCCTCGCCGATCGTTTGGGCTGCGACCTCATAGCTGCCTTGCTTCAAGCTTTGGGACAGCTTCAGCAGCTCGTTCTTCGGCACCCAAGACGTTTCTCCCGGCGTTTGGGACAGCTTCTCGAAGAACGTGATGCTGCCGTGTCCGGCAAACATCCGCGATTCGAAAGCCGAGCAAGCTTCGATAAAGGATTGGTTCAATTGGTCGGGATCGTTGTAATAAGTACCAACGCCGATCACGGGGTCGATGCGGAACCGCTCCAGCAGGTCGTCGTGAATGCGATGCACGATCCGGCGGAACTGGTCGGGTCCGGACCAGGATTCGACCTTATCGAATCCGACGATCAGCGCGATCTGCCCCGGCTTGGGCAGCTCGACGCTGTACAGGCAGGCGCCGTAATCGGGGATCTCCGCCGCCGCCAGCCGGCCGATCATCGCTTGCCAATCGTGGCTGTCCAATCGGCTCTTCGGCGCCTCATCCCGGCCGATGACCATGGCGAAATAATGGGCTTGGGCCAAGTTAATCTCCAGCGAGCTTAATAGCTGCGGCACCAGGCTGCGGGCGTTCCCGTATTTCAGCAGCATCAATAGAAAATGGTTGCGCGCATACGGCTCCTGCAGATCGGCCCGCGAGCTGTATTCCTGCAGCGCCGTGCGGATGCGGTCCAGTTCGTTTCCGGCTTTGCGCGGTACGGCGGCCGGCCCCGCGGATTTCGATTTGGAGTCGGCGAACTCGACCAGATCGAGGATCGGATGGAACTGGCGCCGCGCCAAGATCAACGCGGCCGCGGTGCCGACGACGACGAGCACGGTCAAGAGCAGAATCATCAGGCTGCGCAGGTGCAGCACGCTGCCAAGAAATTGGGAGCTGGGCATCAAAGTGACATATTCCCAGCCGTTCGTGTCCGACTTGACGGAAACGACGGAATGCGGGACTCCCCCCAAATCGACGCTGTGGATGCCTGTTGAAAGCGCAAACAATTCTTGCAGGTCCGATCCCTGAAGCGGCTGTTCTTGGTTGTTGTTGGAGGCCATAACCTGGCCGTTGTTATCGAAAATATAGGAAGATCCTTCGTAGTTGCCGAGAATGGTATCGATCAGTCCGGTCAATTCCGACTTCCGGATTAAGTACATTAATGTCCCATGCGGGTTCGGATTGTTGGGCGTAATGGGAACGAGATAGGCCAAAACCGACTGCTGCATCGTTCCATTTTGGTTGAGCATTTCGGTTGGCTGAATGACGGGAAATTTGACGGAGTTCAGATCCTCGACCAGTTTTGGTCCTTCCCAGTCCAGAAAATGATAATGCTCATGAAATACGTCCAGGCTCGTCATCCCTGCGGTGGAATAAATCTTCTCGTCCCCATGAAAATACAAGAACATCTCCCCGATGATCGGGCTGGTCGCTTTGTAATTTTTGAGTGCATTGATCGCTTCGAGGCTGTAATACGGGTCGTGTACGCGGTAGCGGGCCAACTGTACGTCGTAAGCAACCCGCGAGGCAATGTCGCTCAGTTGCTTGACATGGCTGTCGACGATCGTTTTCGCCTGAGACAGCTGATTCAGATGGGATTGTTCGATTTCGGAGCGGAGATTGCGGACCGCGCTGTTATAGATGAAGACCGATAACAAGGCAAGTGGAACCAGCAGCATGAACAAGTAAGACCAGGTGTACTTTTGAAACAGTTTTGACTTGAAATAATTCAGCTTCACTTTGCGTCTGCCCCCTGTCCGCTCTATTTTTTTATCTAAAATGTAAAGGAGTTTAACGGATAACGCAAGGGAAGAAAGTAGCGGGTCTCTCGGAAGAAGCATGTTGTTTTTGCTTACCGGGGCTTGTTTATCGCCTGTTTTTGCCGTGGGTCGGGACATTGTCGGTAAAAAAATACACATCGCCGCCTCTATTCCGGGACAAGCGCGTGTTAACTTTAATAACATGAAAATCGACGGATTTGTAAAATTTGCCTTGCCGGTTTGTTAACGTAAAGCAAAATGACATATTTACGTGGTCCCGGGGGCTCCGGTACACTTCAGAAAAAAAGGAGGAGACGCCGATGCAGAAAAGCGCGCCAACCGTATTTGACACCAGGCCCGTGACCCCGTTCGCTCCGAATAGAAAACTTAGGAAAAAAATCCTCCGGAATTGGCAGCTGTACATTTTTATCGCTCCTGCATTATTAAGCATTCTGATCTTTAGTTACGTGCCGATGTACGGGATTCAGATCGCATTCAAGAACTTTATTCCCGTCAACGGGATTTTGGGCAGTCCATGGGTGGGCTTCGACCATTTCGTCCGGTTCTTCAATTCTTATTATTTCTGGGACCTGATCTGGAACACGCTGGGTATTAGCCTGTATGGGCTGGTCGTAGGGTTCCCGCTTCCGATTATCCTGGCCCTGGCGTTTAACGAGGTGAAGGACGGCTTTTTCAAACGTACGGTACAGACCGTAACCTATGCGCCGCATTTTATCTCGATGGTCGTCATGGCCGGGATGATCATTACGTTTCTGACGCCTTCGACGGGAATGATCGTCAATGTGATCGAAGCGTTTGGGTTTACGCCTCCCGACTTTCTGACCGATCCCCGCTGGTTTAAAACGGTGTACGTGTTCTCCGATGTGTGGCAGGGCACCGGCTGGGGAACGATTATCTATTTGGCCGCGTTGACCGGGGTCGATCCGGGGCTGCACGAAGCGGCCATCCTCGACGGGGCTTCGCGAATGCAGCGGATCCGTTACATCAATATTCCGGCGATCCTGCCGACGATCACGATCCTGATGATTCTGAATATGGGCAGCCTGCTGGGCGTGGGGTTTGAAAAGATCCTGCTCCTGCAAAACCCGCTGAACATGGAATCCTCCGACGTCATCTCAACGTTCGTCTATCGGTCAGGATTGCTGGATGCACAATACAGCTTCTCCACGGCGGTCGGTTTGTTTAATTCCGTCGTGAACGCGATCCTGCTCGTCACCGTCAACCAGATCGTTCGGCGTACCAGCGAAAACAGCCTATGGTAGAAGAAAGGAGTGGGGAACGTGATATCGGCAATTAAGGAAACTCGGCGGGACCGCCTATTTTTAGCCTGCAACTATGCGTTTCTGTTTCTGGCACTCGTCATCGTCGCTTATCCGATTCTGTATATCATCAGCGCCTCGATCAGCACCCCGAAATACGTGGCTTCCGGGGAGATGTGGTTGTGGCCGATGGGCATCACCTTAGAAGGGTATCAGCGGGTGTTCCGCGATCCCCAAATCTGGACCGGCTACGGAAACACGATTCTTTATACCGTTGTGGGTACCATGGTCAATTTGGCAGTGACGATTCCGGCCGCTTACGCCCTCAGCCGCAAAGACTTCGTTGGCCGGAATTTGTTCATGGGGATCTTCATGGTGACGATGTTCTTCAGCGGAGGCCTGGTGCCGACGTATTTACTGATCAAGGATTTGGGGTTGGTCAACAGCATGTGGTCCTTGATATTGCCGGGAGCCACGTCCGTCTGGAATCTCATCGTGTGCCGGACGTATTTTCAGTCGAATATCCCGAAGGAGCTGCAGGAGGCCGCGGAGATCGACGGGTGCAGCAACTTCCGGCTGTTTTTCCGCATCATCCTGCCCTTGTCGACCTCCATTATTGCGGTGATGGCGTTGTTCTTCGGGGTGGGTCACTGGAACAGTTACTTCTCGGCCATGATTTACTTGAATGACCACGGGAAATATCCGCTTCAACTGGTGCTCCGGCAAATTCTCGTCCTGCAGGAGATGTCGGCGCAAACCGGCACCATCGATGCCGCCACGGCGACGGCACTGAACAACCGGGCGGAAGTCGCCGCCCTGGTCAAATATGCGGTGATCATCGTGGCCACGCTGCCCGTCATCGTCGTGTATCCTTTCCTGCAACGCTATTTTGTGCAAGGTGTCATGATCGGTTCCGTCAAGGGATGATCTTGCCATACATCAAAACCTATTCAAAAGGAGGATTCATTCATGCAGAAGCTGAAAAGACGCGGAGCGTTAGCCCTGAGCTTGCTCCTGTTGGCCTCGCTGCTGGCAGCCTGCGGTTCGTCCGGCAATACGGCGGGCGGCAATACGGCAGGCAATTCGGGAGGCGGGGCGAACTCGGGGACGAACGCATCCAATTCCGAAAATGCCGGAGGCGTAAAGAAAGACGGATTTCCGATTGTCGATGAGCCGCTTACGCTGACGATGTTCGCTCCCGACGCCGGGATGGCGGATTGGAACACGATGCCCGTCACGCAAGAGATGGAGAAGCTGTCGGGCATCAAAGTGGAGTTCCAAACCTCGCCGATCGATAGCTTCAGTACGAAGAAAAACCTGGTTTTCGCCAGCGGCGACCTGCCGGACATGCTGTATGCGGCAGACATTACCCCGGCGGAGCAAGTCACCTACGGCAGCCAAGGCATTCTGATTCCTCTGGAAGATTTGATTGACAACTATGCTCCTAACTTGAAAAAGATCCTCGACGAGAACCCGGACGTACGCAAAAACATCACGACGACGGACGGACATATTTATGCCCTGCCGTTCATCGATACCGCAGCGGTATGGTACCGCGGCCCGATGTGGTATAACGGCAAGTTCCTGAAGGCGTTGAACGCGGAAGAGCCGAAGACGACGGAAGAGCTGTACGCTTACCTGAAGCGGGTCAAAGAAGAAGACCCGAACGGCAACGGCAAAGCCGACGAAATCCCGCTCTCGTCCGTCAAGCTGGACGATCTGCGGATGTTCTTCCTCGGGTTCTGGGGGATGTATGACACGGTCATCTATTCCGATAAGGAGGGCAAAGTGCACTATTCGCCGCAAGAGGAAGGTTATAAGGGATATTTGACCTTCATGAACCGCTTGTGGAAGGAAGAACTGCTGGACCACGAGACGTTCTCCCAAACCGACGACCAGAAGAAAGCGAAGGGCAAAAATAATCAAGTGGCCTTGTTCAGCGATTATCATCCTTACTTCACGCTTGGCGGGGAGCCGAACGCCGATCATCCGCTGATGACGCCGGTCGCCAGTGAAATCGCCGGTACGCCGGTTTACGGAAAACATCCGGGCATGTCGGCCAACGGGACCTTCGCGATTACGAAGAGCAACCCGAATCCGGAAGCGACGATGCGCTGGATCGATTACCAATACGGCTATGAGGGCGCAACCCTGTGGACGCAAGGTCCGGAAGGACTGCTGTGGAAATACAAGGATAAGGAGAACAAGGTGAAGGAATGGCTGCCGGTGCCTGGCGGCAAGGACCGCGAGGAGTACCGCGGAACGATTACGCCAAACTATGGAATTCTGACCCCGGGCGTCAACCTGAAAGAGCTGACGAACGGCCTGAAGAGCGAATTCGACGAATGGATCGACCAGCAAACGCAAGAGAAATTGGCTCCGATCGGCAAGCCGCCGTTCCCGAATGCCTTCCTGACGACGGAGGAGCAATCCGAGGTATCCGCCTTGCTGTCCGACCTGGATACGTATGTGACGCAAATGGAAGCGAAATTCGTGACCGGCCAGGAGTCGCTCGACAACTGGGATAAGTACGTCAGCCAGTTGAAGAAGATGGGCAGCGACCGCGTCGCCGAGGTGTATCAGGCGGCCTACGACCGCTGGAACCAAGAAGGCTAATCGTAAATCGTTAACAAGCAATCATTTTCGGACCGAGACAAGGAGGCATCCATGAGCGAGGAGAAATCCGCGATACAGGAGCCGCCCTGCGAGCCGCAGAACGAGGCGCCCTCCGAGGCGCCTTTTGCGGCTGAGCCGGCGGTGGAGCAAGGCGTGCACAATTACAGCAGCGAACGAAATTGGGTAAAGCCGGAAGATTCCGTGATTCTGGAACGCCTGGAATGGTTCCAGGATCAGAAGCTGGGCTTGATGATGCACTGGGGGCCCTACTCCCAGCTTGGGCTGGTGGAGTCCTGGGCGCTCAGCGACGAAGACGGGGATTGGTCCCGGAACGACATCGACTGGACGGAAGACATGGAGCGGTTCAAACAGGAATATTTTGATTTAAACCGCACGTTTCATCCGATCCGCTTTCAACCTGAGCAATGGGCCAAATCCGCTGCCGAGGGCGGGTTTAAATATTTGACGTTTACGACGAAGCACCATGACGGGTTTTGCATGTGGGATACCCATACGACCGACTACCGGATCACCGGGCCGGACTGTCCGTTCCATACGCATCGGTATGCAGACATCTGCCGGGAGCTGTTCGATGCGTTCCGCGCGGAAGGGTTGGCGATCTCCGCCTATTTCTCCAAGGCGGACTGGCATACGCCGTATTATTGGGCGCCGGGCATGGAACGGGGCAGCCGCATGTGGCGCGGGCCTTCGTACGATCCGAAGCGATACCCTTGGCTGTGGGAGCGGTTCGTCCAGTTTACCCATGAGCAAATCATGGAGCTGATGACGCGGTACGGCCGCATCGATATGCTGTGGCTGGACGCCGGGTGGGTGAACGCCCGCCGCGGACAGGACATCCGGCTCGGCGAGGTGGTGGAGAAGGCGCGGCAGATCCAGCCGTGGCTGCTGACGGCGGACCGTACGGTTGGCGGGCCCTACGAGAACCTGATCACGCCGGAGCAAACCGTTCCGGAGCGGCCGCTCACGGTCCCTTGGGAGAGCTGCATCACCATGGGACATTCGTTCTCGTTCAGCTACAGCGACAGCTATAAGTCCGTTCGCGAGCTGGTCCACCTGCTCGTCGAAATCGTCGCCAAGGGCGGCAATCTGGCGCTGAACGTCGGGCCGCAGCCGGACGGACGGCTGCCGAGACCGGCGCTCGAGCGGATGAAGGGGTTAGGCGAGTGGTTGAAGGTTTACGGCGAAGCGATTTACGGGACGCGGATTTGCGAGCCTTACGCTTCCGGGAACATTTTCTTCACTCGCAAGGGAGAGACAAGATACGCGTTAGCGTTGATACGAGAGGATGCCGAGGCGGTGGCGGAGGAGCTGATTCTGCCGCTTCCCGCTTCAGGCATCGGCCGGATCGACCTGGTTGGCGGCGCCGAAGGGTTGGACTTCCGCCCGACTCCGGAGGGCGGGGTTGCGGTTCGACTTCCCGACGCCTTGCGGCAGGGCGAGACGCCGATCGCGATCGTGCTGCGCATTCGGTGAAGCGAGGTGGCTTCGTCCCTTTTGACGCTGGGGCGCGGGAGGGGCGAACGTTCACTGGTTGCACCGCTCCGTCTGCACATGATGGGGCGCGATAGTGCAATGAAGGATTTGCGGGCTTACTTGGCGATAACTCGTTTGTCCTGACGGCGTAACGGAACGGAAAGACCTTATTCGCCGAAAAAAAGCAGTTTCAAACTTTAACGGAACGTAGAGCCGCTATTGGCTCGATCATGGGCTGAATCATACCCAAACCTGTCAAATAAGGTCTGCTGGTTCCGTTAAATTTTTTGAACCGCTTGTTTTCACCCCAATAGCGGCTCTGAGTTCCGTTAGAGTTGGGAGGACTTTACTTTACTCAGGAAGGGAGAGAGAACGACCGTGAACTACAGCGAAGTGCCTGAACCGGCGATCGAATTTGCGCCGAAAACCTATGTCTGCAAGCGGGCCATGGCAGGGCCGCTCGTCTTGGACGGGCGAATCGACAAGCCGTTTTGGGACGCCGCCGCATGGACCGGCGACTTCGTGGATATCGAAGGCGACGTTCGGCCCAAGCCGGGCAAACGGACGCGGGCGAAGATGCTGTGGGATGACGATTACTTCTATGTGGCCGCCGAAATGGAGGAGGACGAAATTTGGGCGACGCTGACGGAACGGGACTCGGTGATTTTCCATGACAACGATTTTGAAATCTTCATCGACCCGGACGGCGACAGCCATTTGTATTATGAATTCGAAATCAACGCGTTGAATACGGTGTGGGATTTGCTGCTCATCAAGCCGTATCGGGACGGCGGTCCGCCGGTGAACGGCTGGGACATTCGCGGATTGCGCACCGCGGTGCATATCGACGGCGGGTTGAACGATCCTTCCGCGAAGAACCGCCTGTGGAGCGTAGAGGTTGCGCTGCCGTGGGCCGCGTTGCGCGAATGCGCGCCGGAGGGACGGCCGCCGGTACCGGGCGAGTTCTGGCGGGTGAACTTCTCCCGGGTGGAATGGCAGGTCGAGGTGCAAGACGGCCGGTACGTCAAGAAAACCAATCCCGAGACCGGGAAACCCTATCCCGAAGACAACTGGGTATGGTCCCCGCAGGGAATCGTGAACATGCATTATCCCGAGCTTTGGGGTTATGTGGTCTTTGCCGACGAGGGGGTCGATGAGGGCGGCGGATCCACCGGTTTCCCGCTGCCGCAGGACGAATACGTCAAATGGGAGCTGCGCCGGCTGTATTACCGGCAGCGGAACCATCATGCCCGTTTCGGCCGGTTTACTGCGGAGCTCACGGAGCTCGTCAGCGCGGAAGAGAGGAACGCGTTCGGCATTCGGCCGAAGGTCGAGGCGGCGGGCGGGAGATTCGAGATTTCCGCGGCGGCTTCGGACGGGAAAGGGATTTTCTATATCCGGGAAGACGGAAAACTGTGGAAGGAGCGATCGTAGATGAGCGTGGAGACGCCGGCGTTTTCGCTGAGCGAACGGGAGATGGAGCAGATTGAACGTAAGTTTGCAGAAATTCGAACGCTGGGCCGGGGCCGGGAAAAGGCGCTGTTTGGCGTATTTGACGGCTCGCTGACCGCCGAAGAGACGTGGGCCCTGAAATTCCTGTATGTGCATATGCCGCTAAACGATCTGGCTGATTACGACGGCTCGTTGTTTTTGGCCCATGTCCGCCATGCGCTGGCCGTCCGCAAACGGGCGCCTTGGGGCGAACGGGTACCGGATCAGCTCTTCTTGCATTTCGTGCTGCCGGCCCGGGTGAACACCGAGAACATCGAGGACTTCCGCGAAGCGATTTATGCGGAGCTGGGACCGCGGACGACGGGGTTATCGATGGCGGAGGCGATTCTCGAGGCGAATTACTGGTGCCATGAAAAAGCCACCTACATCGGCAGCGACCTGCGCACGCTGTCGCCGCTGGGGATGATCCGCAATGCGCGCGGGCGCTGCGGCGAGGAATCGACGCTGGCGGTTGCGGCGCTGCGCAGCATCGGCATTCCGGCGCGGCAGTGTTATACGCCGCGCTGGGCGCACTGCGACGATAACCACGCTTGGGTCGAAGCTTGGGCCGACGGCAAGTGGCATTACATCGGCGCCTGCGAGCCGGAAGCCCGCCTGGACCAGGGCTGGTTCAGCGGTCCGGCGCGACGGGCGATGCTGGTGCACACCCGCGTCCCCGCGACCTACCCCGGACCGGAGGAAATTACCGTCAAGGGCGGGCCGTATGCGGAGTTGAACCTGTTGGCGAATTATGCGCCTACCCGGACGATCGCCGTGGAGGTAAGGGAGCCGGACGGCACGCCGGCGGCCGGGGCGAGGGTGCAGTTCCAGCTGTACAACTATGCCGAACTGTTCCCCTTGGCTGAGCTCATGACCGATGACCGGGGCGAAGCCCGGTTCACGACCGGTTACGGCGACCTGATCGTCCGGGCCGTGCGGGACAGGGCCTGGGGCCAGCGAAAGATCCGGATCGCCGATGGCGACCGGTTCGAGGTTGCGTTAAGCGGCGGGTTGCCGGACCAGCCCGAAGGGTCGGAAGACTTCGAGATGGTGCCTCCGCCGGAGCTGGACGGTCCGGAATCCGAACCGCTCTCCGCGGAGCGGGTGCGTCGTCATGAAGAGCGGGTGGCTGAAGGGGCCGCCTTGCGTCGGGGTTACGAGGAGACGTTTCTGACGGAGGCGGAAGCGGATCAGCTCGCCGCCCAGCTCGGGTTGCCGGCGGAGCGGGTGTGGAAGGTGCTCGAACCTGCCCGGGGCAACAGCCGGGAGATCGCCGCTTTCCTGGAGAAGCGTGTCCCGGAGCACGGGGAGTGGCCGCTGCTCCTGCTGGAAAGCCTGCGGGAGAAGGATTTGACCGATACGATGCGGGAGACGCTGGACGACCATTTGGCCGGAGCGCTGCCATGGAAGGATTCGTACGCACGGGAGCTGTTCGTGCCGTATGTCATGTGCCCGCGGGTCTTGTTTGAGATGATCGGTCCTTACCGGAAGGGGCTGCAGGCCCGCTTTACCGAAGCGGAGGTCGCCTTCTATCAAGCGGATCCTTCCCGAATCGCAAGGCTGTTGAATGAAGGCTGGGAGCTGCGCGAAGGGCCGGGGAACCTGCGTGGGAAAGCGGGGCCGCTGGGCACGTTCCAACTGCGCGCTGCCGACAAAGGTTCGCTGGACATCTTATTCGTCGCCTTATGCCGGAGCTTCGGCATTCCGGCAAGGCTGCATCCCAGCGAGCAGAAACCGCAATATTATACGGGCGGAACGTGGGTGGACGCCGAGATCGGGCCGGTTCGAGAAGAGGGAGCCAAGACGGTGGCGGAGGCCCGCCCTCCTATCGGCAAGCTGCGGCTGCGCCGCGAAGCGGATGGCCGAACCGACGCGCCGGCCGCCTCGTACATGGAGAATTTCACGATCGCCCGGCTGGAAGGCGGGTTCTATAAAACGCTGCAGTATCCACATGGCAAAACCGATGTGTACGATGCGGCGTTTGAGGTGGAGCCAGGGGGCTACCGGATCACTTCGGGCGTACGGCTGAAAGACGGCACGGTGCTGGGACGGCTGACGTATTGCGTTGTTGCCGAGCAGGCGGAGACGGAGGTTACGCTGACGTTTCCGGCTCCGTCGCAACACATCCCGGTGTACGGAATCCCTGATTCGCAAACGCCGCTATGGCGGGCGGACGGGACCGCAACGACGTTGGGCGCGCTTTGCCAAGGGGCGCAAGGCGCAATGATCGCCTGGCTGGAGCCGGATCGGGAACCCTCGAAGCATCTGCTGCGCGAAACAGGCGAGCTTGCGGAAACGTTCGACGTGCTCGGGATCCCGGTTGTCTTTGTTCTCGGCAGCGAGGAGGGGGCGCCGGCTCCTGCTGTCCCTGAAGCCGCCGTTGCCGGCTTGCCGGAGGGGGCGGTATTCGCGGGCGACCCCGGCCACTCGGCGCTCCGCCGGTTAACGGACGCTGGCATCCCGCTAGGGAGCGGGGGCTTCCCGCACCTGTATGCGCTGGACCGCGAGGGGAACATCCGTTACGTGCAGTCCGGCTATAAGCCGGGGAGCGGGAAGGAAGCGCTGCAGGTGTTAAGCGACTTGTAGCGGTACATTTAGCCGTACAAATTGACGATAGGTTTGCGCCGATGGCCGCGCAAGCCAAGGGAGGAGCGCAAATGAGCCGGAACTATGTGGTGGCGGGATATATCAGCGACCGCCATCTCCCTGAGCTGACGAAGGAAGATTTGATGAAGCTGACTCACCTGAATATCGCCTTCGGACAGGTGAGAGAGGACCGGATCGAAACGGAACATCTGCAGAATTTGGGGCTGCTGCCCGAATTGAAACGGGATCATCCCGGACTGACGGTCCTGCTGTCCGTAGGCGGTTGGAGCGCCGGCGGCTTCTCGGAAGCCGCCTCGACGGAAGCCGGCCGTCAGGCGATGGCCGAGTCGGCGGTCCGGGCCGTCACGGAGCATGCTTTTGACGGGGTCGACCTGGACTGGGAGTACCCCTGCTATGCCGAGGCGGGCATTGCCGCCCGTCCGGACGATAAGGCGAATTTCACGCGGCTGCTGCGGACGATACGGGAGGCGCTGGACCGGCAAGGCGAACGGGACGCCCGCCATTATGGCCTGACGATCGCCGCCGGGGCAGACCAATATTACATCGACGGCACGGAGATGGCCGAGGTCCAGCGTTACCTCGATTTCGTACAGTTGATGACCTACGACATGCGCGGTGGCTTCCAGACGTTGACCGGGCACCACACCAATCTGTATACAGGTACAGGGGACCTGTTCCGCATCAGCGTCGACGCTTCGGTGAACCTGTTCGTCCGGGCCGGGGTGCCGAAGGAGAAAATCGTCATCGGCGCGGCGTTTTATTCCCGCATGTGGAAGGACGTGCCGAACGTCAACCGCGGACTGCATCAAATGTCCCCCGGCCCGGGAGGCTACGGTCCGGACTTTACTGCGCTGACCGCCGAGTATATCGGCCGTAACGGATTTGTCCGCTACTGGGACGACGAGGCGAAAGCGCCGTATCTGTTCGACGGCCAAACGTTTATCTCGTACGACGATGAAACGTCGGTTCGTTGCAAATGCGAATACGTCAAGGCGCAGGAGCTGGCCGGCGTGATGTTCTGGGAGTACGGCTGCGACCGGACGCATCAGCTGCTGGACGCCTTACACCAAGGGCTCGCCAAACCGTAAACGAGAGCCCCGATCGCCGAAACTCAAAAAGCCTCATGCTTCGACGAACAGTCCCCGTAACGAAAGGGATAGCGGAGCATGGGGCTTTTTTTCTGACATCAAATGTTCTAACTTTGCCGGGCCCGTCATAGATATAAATAGGGGTATTTTTTGCCTGCTTTCGCGGTACAACCTTCGGCCTACGAATTTTCACAGTTTCCTAGATTCTTTATTGCCGGAGGCTCCGGAGGGCTGCCGGTCTTCGTCCAGAATGGCGTCCAGCCGCTGCACCTCCTCGGAGAGGGCCTGCAGGGAAACTTCGATTTTGCCCAGTTTATCGCCGACGGTTTGCAGCACATATTTGATCAGGATGAAGCAAAGCGTGACCGGAAAACCTACATTGGCAACCAACGACACAATATCCGCGACCTGCATAATTGTTACCTCCTTGGATTTTTTGGGCCCTTCACAATATGGGGAAAAAAAGTTTGCCTAGGTACAACCAAAATATAGAAAAAATGTTATAATCATAATTACCTATATAAATTTGGTTGTGAAAACCCCCTTGAAAATTCCCTATACATAGAAGATGAAAATGAATGGGGGAGGTAGTTTTGAAGGAACAACATACCGTGTACGAGCAATACCGGAAAGAAGTTTATCGGATCGCATGGAGGGTTCAATACAGAGCGAGAGTCGTCAGAAAACGGGAATGTTCATTCAATGGAGTCGAGCCGGCCGTAACCTGCTTCACCTCATCTTCTGATAATAAAATCGTTGTGAGACAGCTGATCAACGCGCTTCCTTCCACGACGGGGAAAACGATCATCTCCAAGATTTACTTGCAGGACAAAACGGAGGGGGAAGTCGCCCGCGAGTTGAATATGAGTCAGCAAGGGGTGAACAAATGGAAACGAAAGATGATCAAAGAGTTGTCCCGGATGATGATGAGTTCCTGAATTTGCTTCAAAAGGCCAGGGAAAACGATCCCGAATCGACGTTAAAGTTAATCGAGCTGTTTAAGGGCGACATTGTGCATATAAGCAAGTTTATCCATATGTCCGAAGAGGACGCCGTTTCCGACATCATTCTCGAGTTTCTGGAGATGATCAAGAGGCAGGAAGAAGAGAAATGACGCACAAAACGAACAAAAGTCGGTCAGGAAACCAATTCCTGATCGACTTTTTTTTGAAACCGGTTGTGAACGGGGCGCCTGGATTTCCCTTATAGATGAGTACGGCAAAAGGCTTTATCGGATAAAAGCATTGGGAGGAGGAAGCGTTAAACGGATAGAGTTTTTGATTCGCGGAAAAGCTCCTGGAATGCTCGCCGCGCGTAGTCTTGTTCCGCCAGTTTGTCTTGCACCTCCGTTTTCCAAACGGCGCTGTCGGCGGTTAAGGCCGCAAACCCATCCATGCCGTACCAGGTCAGCAGACCCTCGCGCGTCACGCGGTACGCCACCGAACCTTCGTTGAAAATCACCGCCTCCAGGTTATCGATATAAGCGAAAGCCGCCGTTGCGCTGTATAGATAAGCCCGATCGCGATCGATTTCCGCCATCGGTGCCGAGGCATCCAGATTCACCTGCACCGTGAATACGTCCGGATCCAAGGCAAAGGAACGAATCGGCCCGAGCGGGAGGGAACGGAACAGCCCCGTCACTTTGGAGGCATTGCCCATGTAACGCGTTGCGTAATGGGAAGTACGGGCGATGTCATGGGTTAGGGGGCTATTTTGCGCTGAGTTGTACCGGTCCTCGCGATGATCCTGGAGTGGCAGGGCCACGCCCTCCACCATGCCAAAACAGACCAGACCGGCGAGAACCAAGGCGAGAATTCCGATATTCCAACGTCGGCTGCGTTGCCGGGTCCTCATTCCTGTTCACCCGCCTCGTGTTTCGAAATCAACGTGGCGCTCGTCTGGAAAGCCAACGGAATCAAGATCGTGAGAAACGGCTTGGCGTATTGGATACCGAGTACGGCAAACTGATACGGACCGCCGATTTTCACTTGATGGCCAAACCAGATATTGCTGCCGAACCGGAGGGCCGTGATCGCCAGCACGGTGACGAGGATGAACAGGCCCCACAACAGCCACACGATCCGGCTTCGACGCCGGGCAACATGGAAATTCCGCGGTTCCGTAGCCTCAAGCGCATCGCCACGCCAAACGAAGTTCAGCGCCAGATAGAGGATTCCAAGGATCAGGACAAGGGTTAGGAACAAGAAACTTAGCGGCGTGCGTTCGATCATGCGCAAAGGAATGGTGAAAATCCACAGGATGAGCGAAAAAAACAGCATTCTTTGCAGGAGCTCGAGACGATAGCGGTTCACATAGATTAACGGATGCTCGTCAATTAGCCCGTCGATGCGGGTCAAGCTGGCCGTGGCAGCCTGGACGGCATGTTCGTAATCCATTCCGCCGGCCATGAAATCGGCGGCTTTGGCTTCCAGGTTGCTGACGATTTCCTCCTTCAGCTCACGGATACGCACGGTTGCCGGGTAGCCGGCAAATAAACGGTCCACATGTTTTTGCAGCGGATTCACGATGGGGATCCCTCCTGTTTCTCGATCAGCACATCTATGATCTCGCGGGAGATTTTCCATGCCGACAAATTGGCTTTGTAAACCTCGGCTCCCGCAAGGGTGACATGGTAATATTTACGCCGCCCGCCCAAGCTGCGATCTTCCCCCCAATAGGACTCGATCAACTGCTGGGACTCCAATCGCTTTAAGCTGGTGTAGAGCGACGGCTCCTTCAATTCGTAACGCCCCTGGCTGATGACGGAAATGGACTTCATGATTTCATACCCGTAGTTATCTCCCTCCAGCAGCACCCGGAGAATAATGGTATCGATATGGCCGCGGATCAAATCCCGGCTGATGGCGCTGTCGTTCATGCGTTCACCTCTTTAAAAACAATGTAAAACATATTACTATGTGTGTCAAGGTAGTTGGAGGTAGAGGGGTTTATGATCACGAAACACTTCCGTCGTTTTGTGGTTGCGGCCCCCCCAGGAACTTGTTGTAAGATAGATAGACTGGAAAAAAGGAGGGGAAATGAAATGGATCGAGGCTACCAACCTGCTTCCGTGCATGCCATCCAGCCCGGCGAACGGATGACGTTCGGCTTGTACCCGCAGTCAGCCGACGGGGAAGTACGGCCTATCGTATGGCGGGTTCTCCAAAACATGGGCAGCGAGCTGTTTCTGTTGAGTGAGGAGATCTTGGAATGCAAGCGATATCACGGGAAGAACGCAGATATTTCGTGGCGTGATGCGGTGGATACCACATGGCGCGACTGCGATTTGCGGCAGTGGTTAAACGAGGAGTTCTACGCGACGGCCTTTGGGGCCGATGAGCAAAAAATGATCATGACTACTCATTGTGGGGATAACGGCGAGGGCAGTCCGGATACGGAGGACAAGGTGTTTTTGCTTAGCGTGACGGAGATCAAGGCGTTAACCGCCGTCCTCGGCAAAGCGTGGTTGACCGCCGTGGGAACGGACTATGCGAAATTGAAGAAGCCCGACGGCTGCAGCCTCTACGTATACGATAAGAATGAGAAGGACAATTATGTCCTGCGGAACGGCAAGGAAGAGGGCTGTTCCTGGTGGTGGCTGCGCACGCAGGGCAACAAGCCTTCGCGCGCCCATTTCATCGGTACGGGGAGCAGCATCCGCAGCTATGCCAATGTCAGTCTGGCGCGTGACGGCGTGCGGCCTGCGATCAGGTTGATGTTAGGATGAGGAACATCGGAAATATGAGCTATGAGCTGAAATCGTTCTATTGCAGCATGGTCCCAGTGTGCTCATCCTACATCCTACCGTTCCTAACGGAACGTAGAGCCCTTATTTGGCGGGAAATCATGGGTCCGAAATTCTAACGGAACCAGAAGGCGTTATTTGACTCAAATGTGCCAGAGTGGGCTTGGTTTACGTCAAATAAAGTCCCTACGTTCCGTTAGAACGGGAAATTGTGCGGGAAATGGACATTAGCGTCATCTGGTTCCGTTAGAGCGCGCAGAGTAGAATTAACGCCTAGCCCGGAGTGCCGGAGCCGAGGGGAGTAAGGTCTTTTACGCGAGCCAAACCCTATGGGGCTAGATAAACACGGTCTAATTGGACGCTAGGGGCGTAATGGATCCGTGATAATCGGACACCGGGGAGCAACGTACACGCGACAAGCGGACTTTACCCAAGGGCGAAGCGTAACACGCGATCCCCGGCCTCCGAAGGATAGACGTGATTTGCCCGGCCCCCGAAGGCGTCATATACACTGATTCACGGGTCCCAATGAGGTAGCATATACGCGATCACTGTCCCCCAAAGGCGTAATATACACGCGACCACCGGCCCCCAGAGGGAAACTCTTACGTGCCCCTCGGTCCAATGGACGACATATACACGTAATTTCCGGCTTCCAATGGGCAGCTAATGCGCGCAACCGGACTCAAAGGGATAATGGTGAAAAAGGGGGCGAAACGGCACCGTTGGCCCTATTTTTGTAAGCGCTTCAAAAAACTCTTGTATTCCAAAATATCCCTTGTTATAATCGCATTGAAAAGCTTTTCAAAACCGAGGATACCGACGATGAACAAAAACAAAACCAAACCGACGATTCGCGACGTTGCCCAAAGAGCGGGCGTCTCCATCAGCACGGTCTCGCGCGTGATGAACGCGCCGGCGACGGTGGTGGAGAGCAAGCGGCAGCGAGTGCTGGCAGCGATCGAGGAGCTGAATTATCAGCCGAATGCGTTCGCCCGCGGATTGATTTACAAGAAGTCTTTTACCCTGGGGCTGTTGATTCCCGATATTGAAAACATGTATTACGCAGGAATGATCCGGGGAATGCAGGATGCCTGCATCAAGCTGGGCTACAGCCTGATGATCTGCAACACGGACCGCGATAAGGAGCGGCTGCTGTCGTACATCGCCACGTTTCATGAGAAGCAGGTGGACGGCATCGTGTTCGCCAGCGACAAAATGTTTCCGGAGTATTACGAGAAGCTCGTGGCCTGCCGCATTCCGTTCGTGATGGTCTCGTCACATTCGGACGAATACGAGATTCCTTGCGTCGAGGTCGACGACGAGGCGGCAGCTTATGACGCCGCCGCTTATCTGATCGAGCTGGGGCACCGCCAAATCGGCATGATTGGCTTCAATCACGACAACTCGATCTCCGGACCACCGCGTTACGCGGGGTTTGTCCGGGCCATGACGGAATACGGGCTGACCTCCAATATCGCTAACGTGAAGTTTGCCAGCCATTATTTTGAGCATGCCTATCAGGCCGCGCACGAGCTGTTTACCGAGCATCCCGATTTGACCGCCGTGTTCTGCGTTGCGGACGAATTCGCCATGGGCACGATTTCGTATCTCCGGGACCGGCATATTCTGGTGCCGGGGCAGGTGTCCGTCATCGGCTTCGACAACCACCGCATGGCCGGCATGTATATTCCAAAGCTGACTACGATATCCCAACCCATCTATGATCTAGGCCACCGTGCGGCGGAGAAGCTGCATGAGCTGTTGACGACTGGCAGCGTGGCGGTGCCCAGAGAAGTCCTCCAACATAAACTCATCGTCCGCGAATCGTCACGGGAAAGAGCAACTACGATTTAACGGCCCAACAACCTCCATGTTTCCGACACGAACGAACTGTACCAGCACGAACGTACCCTACCAACGCATGCGCACAGTATCAGCACGAACCAACCCCACATCACCAACGTGAATGAACTTCCCAAAAGCCACCCATCAACAAGAACTTACTAAACCACTCCAAACCATGTAAACCATGCAAACCCGATGAATTGCCAACCTGCGGAAGTTCACTGGCGTGATACTTATTGGTGTGAAAGTAGTCGCTAAAACCGCTGACCCGAAAAATCTGAAAAGCTTTTCAAAAAATCGGAACATCCGAATAGGGCGGGTCATACACTTATACCAAAATGGATTGAAAACGGATACATAGGCGTTCGTCCGCCTTTGAAAAGCATTGCAAGGAGGTGATTTGCCGGACAACGTTCCATTGTCAGCCAGACCTTCAGATGGTTTTTTTCTAATAAATATCGAAGGGGATGAAAGGTCAATGAAAAAAAGATCAAAATGGGCTTCTTTACTGCTCGTTAGCGGCTTATCGTTCACGCTTCTCCTCAGCGGCTGCGGCGGCGGAAACAATGCGGCGAATAACGAACCGGCGGCCCCGGCCAACACCGGAACCACGGAGCAGAATACGAACGAAGGCGCGGCTACGAATGACGCCGCAGCCACCGGCTCGCCGCTGGAACTGGCGTTAAAGGGCGAATACAAAGGCACTAAGGTGACGATGTTCGGCCCGTTCGTGGACGCCGACCAAGTGAAGTTCGAAACGAGCATCAAGGATTTCGAGGAGAAAACGGGGATCGACATCCAATATGAAGGATCCAAGGAGTTTGAGGCGACGATCAACGTTCGCGTGGACGGCGGGAACGCGCCCGACATCGCAGACTTCCCGCAGCCGGGCTTGTTGGCCGCCGTAGCCAAAACCGGCAAGGTGGTTGATCTTACCAACATTCTCGATCAGGAGAAACTGAAGGCCAACTACAACCAAAGCTGGCTGGACATGGCGACGATGGACGGCAAGGACGGAAAAATCATGGCCGGCATATGGAACCGCAGCAACGTGAAGAGCTTGGTGTGGTATCCGAAGAAACAGTTTGAGGAAGCGGGCTACACCGTTCCGCAAACCTGGGATGAGCTGATGGCGCTGACGGAGCAAATCGCCAAAGACGGCGATACCGCTTGGGCCATCGGCATCGAAAGCGGTGCAGCAACGGGCTGGCCGGCCACAGACTGGGTGGAGGACATCATGCTTCGCACGACCTCGCCGGAAAACTACGATAAATGGGTCAAAGGCGAGCTGCCGTTCACTTCCCCGGAAGTCAAGCATGCCGTGGAAGTGATGTCGGAAATCTGGATGAACCCGGATTATGTGTACGGCGGAACGAAATCGATCGTCACCACGGCTTTTGGCGATTCGCCGGCACCGATGTTCGACAATCCGCCGAAGGTTTGGCTTCACCGCCAAGGTAACTTTATTACGAGCTTTTTCCCGGAAACGGCAAAAGTCGATGAAGATTACGACTGGTTCTACCTGCCGCCCATCGACGAGCAATACGGCAAGCCGGTGCTGGTGGCCGGCGATATCTATGCGATGTTTAACGACCGTCCTGAAGTTCGAGCCGTCTTGGAATTTTTTACGACCGGGGAATCGATCAAGACGTGGGTGCAATCGGGCGGCGTGATCGCGCCGATGAACGACGCTTCGCTGGATTGGTACACCTCCGAAGCCGATCGCCGCATGGCTCAGCTCGTGCAGGAGGCTTCCACGCTGCGGTTCGACGGCTCCGACCTGATGCCGGGCAAAGTAGGCGCCGGTACCTTCTGGAAGGGCATGACCGACTACGTGAGCGGCACGGCCACGCTGGACGAAGCGCTGGCGCAAATTCAGGAAGGCTGGAAGAACTAAGCCTATCTAGGACGCTGCGATCCTAAGTCAAAATAAGCACCGCTGGAGGGGCGCGCGAGCCGTGACGTGGGTTCCGGCAGAACGCCCCTTCTTTTTTGGAATCCACCGGCGATTCGTCAGCCGGCCAGTTTCGCGATCTATGCTTTATGCTTCCGGAAGTAACGCTCACAATAGTATCCCGAGCAGGTTCGGCGGAGGGTGCTGCCGTTTATTTTCATCGGCCCGGCGGTTCTTCTGCTGGGATGGCTGCTGGTGTTGCCCGCCGTCCGGACGTTGTACTTAAGCTTCTTTAACGCTTCGTCGGAGAAATTCGTCGGTCTCGCCAACTATGCGGCGATCTTCACCGACAAGCTGATGGGGACGGCGCTGCGCAACAACCTGCTTTGGGTGTTCCTCGGCACGCTGGCTTGCGTAGGGTTCGGGCTGCTGATCGCGATCCTCGCCGACCGCAGCAGCTACGAGAAGATCGCCAAGTCGATCATCTTCATGCCGATGGCGATCTCGTTCGTCGCGGCGGGGGTCATCTGGAAGTTCGTATACTATTACCAACCCGGCGACGAGCAGATCGGTTTGCTAAACGCCATCGTCACCGCCTTAGGCGGGGAAGCGCAGGCCTGGACCAGCATGCTGCAGCCCTGGAATAATCTGTTTCTCATCCTGATCCTGATCTGGATGCAAACCGGGTTTGCCATGGTGATCTTCTCCGCGGCGATCAAAGGCGTCCCGGACGACATCCTAGAAGCGGCGCGCGTGGACGGGGCCGGAGAGATCAAAATTTTCTTCCGCATCATCATCCCGTTTATCTCTGCGACCATTCTGACGGTGACGACCACCATCATCGTGTTTACGCTGAAAATCTTCGACGTCGTCATGGTCATGACGGGCGGGCAATACGGGACTGAAGTGGTGGCCACGCAGTTCTATCGGCAGTTTTTCATGTACCGCAACTTCGGGTACGGCTCCACGCTGGCGATCGTCCTGCTGATTGCCGTCATGCCGGTCATCTTCTTTAATTTGCGGCAGATTCGCAAGCAGGGGGGATTTTAATGGCGGGTACGAATCAGGGACGTACGGCAGGAACCAAACGAAAACGCGGCAAAACGATCGTGAATCTCGTTCTGGGCGTCATCTGCTTATTATGGCTTATCCCGACGTTAGGACTGTTGATCTCCTCGTTCCGGCCGGCGTCGGATATTTTGCAAACCGGCTGGTGGAACGTGTTCCCCCATCGGGAATGGACGAATGCGGAGACGATTCAGCTCTCTAAGGACATCGATTTGCGCGAGCCGATTGAAGTGGACGGGCAAACCTACAGCGACGACGAGCTAAAAGCCGGGGTGCTAAGCGACGACCAGCGGCTGATTTGGGAGAACCGCCGGGCCCGCACGCTGAACGTGCAGGAGCAAGGCTGGGAGTTCAAGCCGGCGCTGACGCTGGAGAATTACAAGAACGTGCTGTCCGGCAAGGAATATAAGCTGAAACTGGCCGACGGCAACGAATCGATTCAGAAAGGGACCGGGTTGTCCCAGGCGTTCTGGAACACGCTGACGATCGCCGTGCCGGCGACGGTCATCCCGGTGCTGATCGCTTCGTTCGCCGCTTACGCGTTCGCTTGGCTGCGGTTCCCCGGACGCAAAACGCTGTTCGTGGTCATCATCGCCATGCTGGTCATTCCGCTGCAGGTCGCGCTCATCCCGGTGCTCAAGGATTACACCGCGCTGGGCCTCAACGGCAGCTACCTGGGGATCTGGCTGGCGCATACCGCCTTCGGCTTGCCGCTCGTGACATACTTTATGTATAACTTCATCAGCCAGTTGCCGAAGGATTTGTTCGAGTCGGCCTTCATCGACGGGGCGAGCCATTTCACGATCTTTTCCCGGTTGATCCTGCCGTTGTCCGTGCCGGCGCTCGCTTCGATCGGTATCTTCCAGTTCCTGTGGGTATGGAACGATTACCTGGTATCGCTGATCTTCATCGGCAACCAGCCGAGCGTGCAGGTGATGTCGATGAAAATCGCCGACCTCGTCGGTTCGAGAGGTAACGACTGGCATCTGCTCACGTCCGCGGCGTTTATTTCCATGCTGATGCCGCTTGCGATCTTCTTCCTGCTGCAAAAATACTTTGTCAGAGGGCTGATGGGAGGCTCGGTGAAAGGATGAACAAACGGTCTGAAGGACATCCGGCGGCACTGCAATCGCCAAGGGAATGGAGCCTGGTCGAGGATGCTTACGACGAGAAGGACAATCAGCGCAAGGAAAGTTTGTTTGCCTTGGGGAACGGGTACATCGGGATGCGCGGCTATTTTGAGGAAGGGTACCACGGGAAGGAAGGCGCCTCAGTGCGGGGCAATTACGTGAACGGGTTCTATGACACGGCACCGATCCATTATCCCGAAGGGGCGTACGGGTATCCGGCCGAAGGCCAGGCGATGCTGAACGTGACCGACGCCGGGATCCTCAAGCTGTCCGTCGAAGGCGAAACCTTTCATCTGAACCGGGGGCATGTGAAGTTCTACAAAAGAGTGCTGCATATGCAAAGCGGCGTGCTGCATCGGCTGGTCGAATGGGAATCCCCGGCCGGCCACCGCGTGCTGATCCATATCCGCCGCCTGGTGTCGCTGACCCATCGGCATCTGGCGGCGATCCACTACGAGGTGACGGCGCTGAACTTCGCCGGCACCGTGTCCCTTTGCTCGGCGATGGACGGGGACATCGCCGAAGCGGAGGGGCCGCCGGACCGGGGCGGGGATCCGCGCCTGGGGACGCGCCGCACGGAGCCCAGCCTCCTGTTCGAGGAGGCGGGGAGCGACGGGCGCGGCGGTGGCTGGCTCAAGCAGCGCACGCGGCATAGCCGCTTCGCGCTGCTGACGGCGATGAGCCACCGGCTGGCGCTGCCGCCGTCCGCTTCGTATAGCCTGTCGGAGAAGCACGACAGGCAGCGGATGTCGGTGCAGTACGACGTGGCGCTGCGCCGGGGCGATACCGTCTCGCTGAGCAAATTCATCAGCCACCATACGTCCCGGGAGACCCGGGAGGAGGAGCTGCTGATGCAAAGCAAAGGCGCGCTGCGCTTGGCCGAAAGCCGCGGCTTCGACGGGCTGGCCGAGGAGCAGCACGCTTATCTGGACGCGTTCTGGAGCCGCGCCGACGTGGAGATCAAAGGCGATCCCGCGCTCCAGCAGGGGCTGCGGTTTAACGCGTTTGGCCTGCTGCAATCGGCCGGACGCGACGGGCGGACCAGCATGGCCGCCAAGGGACTCACCGGCGAAGGGTACGAAGGGCATTATTTCTGGGATACCGAAATGTATGTGCTGCCCTTCTTTACCTTCACGACGCCGGAGATCGGCCGGGCCTTGCTGGAGTTCCGCTACCGCACGCTGGAGCAGGCGCGGGAGCGGGCGAAGGGGATGGCGCAGCGGGGCGCGCTGTATCCGTGGCGGACGATCGGCGGGGAGGAGAACTCCGCCTTTTTCCCGGCGGGCACCGCGCAGGCGCATATTAACGCCGACATCGCTTACGGCATCCGCCAGTACGTCCAGGCGACGGGGGACGAGGCGTTTCTCGCGCAGCAAGGCGCCGAGATCCTGTTCGAGACGTCGCGGTTTTGGGTCGACCTCGGCCATTACGATCCGGCCCGGGACGGCGCTTTTTGCATCGACGGCGTGACCGGGCCGGACGAATACACGGCACTGGTGAACAACAACGCCTATACGAACCTCATGGCCCGCGAACACCTCCGGTATGCCTGCGAGACGGCGGGGCTGATGCGCGAGCGTTACCCTTCAGAATACGCCTTGCTTGAGCAGAAGATTGGTCTCACGGAAGAGGAAATCCTTGGCTGGGAGCAGGCGGCGGACAAGATGTACGTCCCGTATGACGAGGAATTGGGAATCTATGCGCAGGACGATACGTTCTTGTCCAAGCGAAAATGGGATTTCGCCGGCACGCCGCCGGAAAACTATCCGCTGCTGCTTCACTACCATCCGCTCGTCATCTACCGTCATCAGGTGCTGAAGCAGGCCGATCTGGTGTTGGCGCTTTTTTTGCTGGGCGAGCAGTTTTCGCGGGAAGAGAAAATCCGCAACTACCGGTATTACGAACCGCTGACGACGCATGATTCGTCGCTGTCGCCGTGCATCCACAGCATCATCGCCGCCGAGATTGGCGAGCTGGAGGCCGCTTACGACTATTTTGGCCGGACGGTGCGTATGGATCTGGACGACGTCAACGGCAATGCCAAGGACGGACTGCATACCGCGGCGATGGCGGGCTCGTGGATGGCGGTCGTGAACGGGTTTGGCGGGATGCGGCTTGACCGTGGCGGCAGGTTGGGCTTCCGACCGGTGCTGCCTCCGCAATGGGAGAGCTGCCGGTTTAAGGTGATGCACCGGGGACAGCGGCTCGAGGTGTTCTTTGACCGGGAGCAGGTCACCTATACGCTGCAGGAGGGGGAAGGCTTGGACATCCTGCACGATGGCGAGCGGCTTGAGATTCGTCCCGGGGTACCCGTCCGGCGCGAATTATCAGCGGATCGCGAACCGGCTGGCGGCCACTTGGGCAACTAAGGTGCGCGTCCCTTTTGCGGGGGCCTGTCCGGCGGGCGTATAATGGGGGCGTAGGACCATTTTGCACGCGACAGGAGGAAGAACGGATGAATTACAGAACGCTTGGCCGAACCGGGCTGCGGATTTCCGAGATCGGCTACGGGGCCTGGGGGATCGGTAAATCCGGATGGATCGGGGCCAGCGACGACGAGTCGCTGCAGGCGCTGCGCCGCTCCATTGAGCTGGGCCTTAATTTTATCGATACCGCGCTCGGGTACGGGGACGGCCACAGCGAGAAGCTGGTGGGACAGGTCGTCCGCGAGCAGGCGGCGAAAGGCAAGGACATTTACGTGGCCACCAAAATTCCGCCGAAAAACGGCCAATGGCCGGCACACGCCGGCGTGTCCGCCGACGAAACGTTTACCGCGGAGCACGTGATCGCTTGCACCGAACGGAGCCTCAGCCATCTCGGCTTGGAGACGATCGACGTGCAGCAGTTCCACGTCTGGTCTGACGAGTGGGTGGGCCAGGGCTCCTGGCTGGAAGGCATACAGAAGCTGAAGGAGCAGGGGAAAATCCGCCATTTCGGCGTCTCCATCAACGACCATCAGCCGGAAAATGCGATCAAATTGATTGAGACCGGGGTCGTGGATACGGTTCAAGTCATCTATAATATTTTCGATCAAAGTCCGGAAGACCACCTGCTGCCGGCCTGCGAGAAGCACAATGTCGGCGTGATCGTCCGCGTCGCATTGGACGAAGGCGGCTTAACCGGCAAAGTGACGTCAGGTACGACGTTCGATGAAGGCGACTTTCGCAACCATTATTTCCGCGGCGACCGGAAGCAGGAAGTGTTCGACCGGGTACAGAAGATCGCCGCTGACCTGGGCGTCTCGCTGGAGGAGATGCCGGAAATCGCGCTGCGTTACGTGCTGAGCCACCCCGCGGTATCGACGGTTATCCCGGGGATGCGGACGGTCCGCAACGTCGAGCGCAACATGCCGGTCGGCGATGGCCGTGGCCTAAGCGTTGAACAAGTTGCCAAGCTGAAATCCCATCGCTGGATCCGCAATTTCTATCAATAAAGCACTTGGCGTGTGGAACGCCGTGAACAAAAGCGGCCCCTTTGCATAAAA
>NZ_JAKSXN010000060.1 GCF_022427145.1 Paenibacillus timonensis | reverse complement strand
ACGTACGGAGTTAATCCAGAAGTTTCAATTCCTTGGCTTGCGCGATGGCTTTTGTGCGACGGTTGACCTTTAATTTGGCAAAAATATTTTTTACATGGACTTTTACCGTACCGATGGCGATAATCAAATGGTCTGCGATCTCCTTGTTGGATAATCCTGCCGCCAGCAAACCAAGCACCTCAACCTCACGTTCCGTCAGCGGTTCTTCGATCCTGTCCGGTTGCGGAGCGGAGTCTTCCGCTGAATCCGGCTCCGCAGGGGAAGGTTCCGTCGATCCTTGCAAGACGCACATCAATATACCGTATGAAGCCATAGCCAAAAGAAACGCAGCCTGATCGTGCGAAAATACGCCGCTTGCCAGCCTGTTTTCAAGGTAAAGTACGCCCAACATCATGCCGTGAAGCATGACGGGGATGCAGAGCACCGATTGCGGCCGGTACTTCGCGATATACGGGTTATGAATTAGCCAGCTTTCCTCTCCCGCGGCATATAGGACCGCCTCTTGCGTACGAAAGACATAACGGATGATTCCTTCCGGAAGAAGGGAACTGTCATTCAGTTCCACGGGAAAAGGAGCAGTTGGAGCCTCCGCGTCAACGTACACCTGAAGGTAAAGATCATCATGATGGCCCGTCAGCAGAGCACCGTTGCTTGCCCCCGCATGTTTCATCATGGCATTCATGATTTCCGCAAGCATGGCGTCCGTGTCGGCCAGATTCGAGATCGTTTGCGTCGTTTGGAGAATCGCTGCTACATCAAGGTTGTCCATGGAAGCGAAATCGTGCCGTATGTCGGCAGCCTCCTCCGCTAGTACGGCATTAGGATCGTCTGTCGAAGCCGATGATGGATCAGCCGTTACGCGGGCCTCTTCATGCTGTTGCCAACGCAGGAGGCGCTCCTCCAATTGCGTTGACTTCAAGTAAACCTCCCATTTCGTATACCCCTTTAATCCCAACTCCAAATAATACAACGCCGACTTTCTCTGGCCGCGACTCCAGAAGTGGTTAGCCGCGAGTTCGCCCGCTAGGCTTGTTGTTCGGATATCGTCTCGTTCTCTTGCTTCTCGAATCGCCTTATCATACAAAGCCTCGGCCATGGAGAGTTGGCCGTCGGAACGTGCCAACTCCGCTTGAAGCAGGTCATGCCGTGGTTGGAAATTGACCGGACTCCACTCGGCCCAATTGCCGAAACGGGAAATGTTGCGAATCGCGTATTCTTTCATTTGCAACCAATGTTCCGATCGCGGAGATTCGGCTAAAAGGGCTAGCGTTTCATAAAACAGGCATTCCGGCAAATGAGGCAAATGCGTAGCATATGCCTCATGGGTATTGGCTTCCCGCGCCCAACGAATGGCTTCCTGATGATTCCCCAACAAATAATGAAGTTGGACTTTATAGGTGCAGTATTGAAACAAACTGGTCGCTGCAGTGTCATCTTGGCTAATACGACTCAAAAACTCTTCTTCACTAAATTCAGCGTCGCTAAAGGAGTCGGGTGCAATGGTCCGCCCCTGAAGGGCCTTAACCCATCCTTGGTAAAGGAAAAAGTTTTGCCTTACGAACTCATCCTTTGTAGTGGCCAAAACGGTCAGGTATTCCGCCATCGTTTTGGACAAATCACTTAAGGTGGCTCGCGTAAATAATGAATTTACGTGCGCTCCCATCGAATAGCTGGCAAATACGTAATCCCCCGAATCCAAGCCGAACCGGAGCGCCTTGACCAAATAATCGTCGCCTTCCCGGGCATCACCGGCAAATTGGCATAGTACGCCGCCGTAGATCAAATAAGTAAGGCTTTTGATCGGCGTAACCTTGTAGCGTTCCGCAAGCTCGATGGCGATCTTGGCTAGCTTCATGCCTTTATCGTATTTGCCGAGCGTGATGCCCTGCAGCATCCCGAAAGAGGAATAAATGGCTGCGGAGGCAGGCGTGTTGCCATGCTTTACGGAAAGCTCGATGGCTCTGCATACCAATAGAAAGAAAACCTTCTTATCGGAGAAAAAGGTAGCAGCAATAATCGCATAGATCAGATTCATTGCGGCGATCCGGTCGGGATCGTTCATTTCCTCCAACTGAACCAGCTTGTCGAACTTGTCGAACGGGTCCTGGAGAAGGATATCGATCCGACTCTCTTCCATTTCCAGCATGGAACCTTCCGGTTCAAGCGGTATGTAAATGTTATGCTCTCGTAAGCTTTCAAGGCCTAACGCGATACTCTCCAGATATTTTCCCTGGTTGACGCATTGCATGATTCGGATCATTTGCACGCGGCTGCGTTCAATCGAGTTTCGGGCATGGGCGGTCAAAACGCCGATGACCCGGTCGGACGCTTCGTGATTGCCGCTCAAATACTCGCATTCCGCCTTTTGGGCGTGCAATTCGAAGGCGAGCTCAAACTCACCGCTCCAGGCTTTCGCGTCAAGCAATTCTATGGCCCTATTAAAGTATCCGAGCGCCACGTCGTAAGCGGAAGAGGACTTCGCGCGATGGCCTGCATCGAGATTCAGTCTGATTAGCGAAATTAATTCTTGATCGCCTGTTATCTTTTGCGATCCCCGGTTTAAATGGTTCACGATATCAAACGGCAAGTCTCCGCCCAGGGCGTTCTGTTCCAGCAGGTATCTTCCAATACGTACGTGAATGTCCTGTTTTGAAAGATCATCGATCCGGTTATACGCCAGCTCCTGAATATGGTCGTGGGCGAACTGAAATTCGCCTGTGGCAGAAGAGAGGATCAGGCCCTCCGCCTCGAGGGAAGACCATTCGCCGGACATTTCGTCTTGCGAACGGTTCAAAACGCGGGCGATGAAATCAGGATCGAAGCTGCTTCCCACGCAGGCCGCTACATGAAGCAGCTCTTGCGATGCAGCAGGCAGGCGACTTAGCTTATGCTCGATCAAATCGTCGATGGCGTAGCTGGGAATCTGCTCGATGATCCGACCCAAATCCCACTTCCAGCGCCGGAGCTTATCGTTGTATCGCAGAATGTGATCGTCCTGAAGACGAAGCCAGATTTGTTTGAAATGAAACGGGTTGCCTCCGGATTGATGGTACAGGAGTTCTGTCAGGGGGAAGGTATCCTCTGCCGGACGATTTAGCGTCTCCATCACGATTCGATTTAGATGTGTAAGGCTGA
The DNA here is from genome assembly GCF_022427145.1 of Paenibacillus timonensis. Classification (GTDB taxonomy): domain Bacteria; phylum Bacillota; class Bacilli; order Paenibacillales; family Paenibacillaceae; genus Fontibacillus; species Fontibacillus timonensis. The sequence goes on along the minus strand of NZ_JAKSXN010000060.1, from coordinate 29,523 downwards.
GCGGGGAGAGATGGATTTGGCGGACGGTGGCAGCCTGATCGATGCCCCTTCCGCCGGGAGCGTAACCGGGCAGCTTGCTTTGGTCCATCTCTGTATCCCGGTAGGCGCACACAAACATCAAATATTGGCACTCCGGATCGCATAATAGCGTATGGATGAGCTGAAGTGATGAGAAATCCGCCCACTGCAAATCGTCGATGACAAGGACGAGCGGGTGCTCTTTCGAGGCCAGAACCTGAACAAATTTCCGAAAAACATAAAAAAAGCGCTTTTGCGTCTCGGGTGCCTGCAGCTTTTCCGAAGGCGATGTATCTCCCAGGATCAGTCCGGCCTCAGGAATGATTTCCGTCATGACATTCGCATTTATGCCTAAAGCGAACTTCAGCTTCTGTCTCCATCGCTCGATTTGATCTTTTCGTTGGCCAAGCAAATGCCGCATCAACCCGCGAAAAGCCTGGATGATGGCATGATAAGGGCTTTCTGTGGAGATTTGTTCGAATTTGCCGGTGATGTAGAAGAAATTCCGGGTAAGCTGCTGATTTCGAAAAACCTCTTCAATTAAGCTCGTCTTCCCAATCCCCGCTTCGCCTGAAACATAAACGATTTCCGTAGAACCTAGACAAGTGGAATAGAAAGCCTGCGAGAGCATGGAAGCCTCGTGTTCCCGACCGTAGAAACCTTGCTCTATGAATAACGTCTGATGAGAAAAACCGATTTTGTCCAGGTCGGCATTCAGATAACCGGTATTTTGGTAACGTTGATCGGGATTTTTCTCGAGAAGCTTCATCACAATGGATTCCAAACCGTAGGGCAGCACTCGACCTCGATCCGATAGAGACGCCGGACTTTGCGTTAAGTGCATATAAATCCATTCCAACGGATTGTCCGACTGAAAAGGAAGGGCCCCGGCCAGCATTTCATAGAAAATGACCCCTAACGAATAGAGGTCGCTTCGTTCATCTATAGGTCGCTGCATTCGTCCGGTATTTTCAGGAGAGCAATAGGGGAGGGACTCATTGGAAACACCGCTTCCACCCGGTCGCAAGTAACCACCGGTCGTCCGGGATACGGCATCCCCCGAGTCCAACAAATCAACTTGCAGCGTAGTGGGGTGGATTCCGATCCGTTCCGGCCGTAAATCGAGATGAAGGGTTTGCTGCTGATGAAGCTTGCCGACACAGGTGGTCAGCGACCTGGCTATTTTCACAAAAACTTTGGGTTCTATGTAGGTAAATCGATTCAAATATTCTCTAAGCGTCATACCGGAGACGACTTGTCCAGTCTGCATTCCGGCAGTGCCGCGCTCGTTATGATGATGGTTCCCCATGGCCTTAGCACCTCAAATCCAACAACGTTACCTCCTATATTAATGGAATCAAGGTTTTCTAACAATTTGAATTTTCAAATTTAGGCCTTGTTTATTCGCCGAAAATCACAAAAGGCAAGGTCCCGAGCAACATGAAAACGATGGGAACCGCGTTCAGCACGTAAGTCCAGCGGTATTGCCTTCTTTTGAACAAAATCCAGGCTAAGACGATCATCGCGATGGCGATGTAGGGATAGCTTTTTAAAGCGTAATAAAACACCGTGGCCGGCCAAAAAGGCTCGGAACCCGGGTCGTCGAACAGCATGGCGGAGAACATGGCTACAACATACAAAACGGGGAGGGATAGGATGTATAAACTATGGCTGATGATGTTGATCACGAGAGAAACCCGGTTTCCTCGGGCCTCATTTACAGTTTGACCGGCTAACATCGGCGTCTCCTTTCTTGAGGGAACCATTTGCATTTTTTTTTAATGAATATGGTCATTATCATAAAGCGCTGCAACCGAAAACGCCATACCCCTTTTGGGGTAGATCTCTCTCCCGATTCAACGCTCGAATGAAAAGATACTCCTTTGGAGGTATGGAGAAAGACACGGGGTTGTTTTAATTTTAATGAATATATTCGCGAAGATGTGAAGGTGTTGAAGGGAATGGGTGAGTTGAAAAATGGGGGATTTTTTGGTTGCATTCGTTAGCGTCATGCTATTAGGAATCGTAATCTTCGTAAAATTGTGGTGGGATGACGGAGCCAACATGCGCCTGAAGTTTTGGTTGTGGTATTTCGGCCTCTTTTTTGTGGGGGCTTTAGTCGTAGGGACTTGCTACACGTTGGCCACTTGAAATAGGAGGCCAAGGGGACGGCAAGGGGACTAACATTGAAACGAATGGAGATTAACGACGAATGAACGTGTTGAAAATACACAAGCAATGGATTGCGGTACTTCTTATCTTAACGATGGCTTTTGGTTTTCCGGTTGGCGAAGCATCCGCTGCAGAAATTGAGATCCTTGATCAAGAACAGTCCTTAATAAATGGGAACGTGTGGGTGAATCAGGAAAGCTCGCGTTTTCAGACTTTTGCGCCGTCGATTACTGGGAAACTCAGCGGTATAGAACTCAATCTGATGGACACGAACGGTTCACCCGGGGCTATCCTGGTAAATATTTATGAGGAAAGCAATCCGTCGGTACTGCTGGTTACCGGGAGCTCGAGTGCAGGTTATAAATCTGGCTGGGTGAGGGTTGATTTTCCCGCGGACGGCCCGGAGTTGAAGCGGAACACGATGTACAGAATGGTTGTTTCCACCGAGCAAGGCGGGGCATCAGGTTTTGGGTGGTATACTAGCCCTAGTGACGACTATCCGAGGGGATATACGTTCGCATATGGTATAGACCTTACGTTCAGGACTTACATGATTCCGGATTACTCGGTTTCTGTGGAGGAGAGTGAATTATCTGTTGATACATCCAGCTTGGTGGCAGATGGGACGAGCCAGGCAACGGTGACGGTGCGGCTTAAGGACCGGCAAGGCAGCTATATTACGACCGGGGGAGCGGCGGTGGCCATCTCCTCGACGTTAGGTTCGGTTGGCAGCGTAATGGATCATAACAACGGTACCTATACGGCTACGCTGACGGCCTCTACCACGGCAGGCACCTCGACGATCAGCGCAACCGTCGGAGGTAATGCCTTGGCGGCGAAGGCCACGGTTCAGTTCTTACCCGGACCGCCGTCTGCGGTCACCGCCTCAACGGGAACGCACACGCCGATTGTCGGGGCGAGCAATGCGGTTAATTTGAGCGTGTCGGATGCATTTGGCAATCGAGATACGGCGTTTAACGGAACGCATGAGGTTACGATCTCAGGTTACCTGCCGGCCCCGGATGGCTCCTATGGGAGTTTCAACGGTGCGCCCCTGATGTCGGATTCAACGGTCGTTGGCGTGAACTTCACAAACGGCGTTGCTACGGCGGGATTAATACTGCACTTTGCTCAAGCGCAGGTCATCTCCATTAACGTAGCAGGCGTAAGCACGCCGTCGGCCAATCCGCTCAACTTCACGCCAATCGCAGGTAATGCGTCGGCAATGAAGCTGACTACGGACATTGCGGCACCGTCCAGCAATGGCGGGGTATTCACGCAGCAGCCGGTCGTAACACTGCTCGATGCCTATGGGAATGTGAGCGTCAACGACAGTTCAACCGTTGTCACCGCGTTGAAGAAGGACGCCGGCGATTGGACGCTGAAGGGAACGACTTCGGTTACGGCAAGCGCGGGCGTTGCCCCCTTCAGCGATCTTGGCGCAACCAATGCGGCGAGCATAACCGGTGCTCAACTGGTCTTTCATGCCGGAGTACTAGCGCAAATTACGAGCCTGCCCGTAACGCTCCCGGTAGCTCCTGCACGTACAGTTAGCGCTTCGGCGGCAACGCTGAATCCAGTCGCCGGTGCGGACGATGAGATTACGTTGACCGTAAAGGATGGAACGGGCGACACGGATACTGCATTTACTGGGCCGCATGACGTAACGCTCTCGGGCTACTTGCAGGCGCCGGACGGCTCCTACGGCAGCCTTGATGGGGTAGCTTTGACCGCTTCGCCTAACGTCGTCACCGTGAACTTTACCGGCGGCGTGGCCACGATGGACTTGAGTCTGAACAAAGCGGCGGCGCAGACCCTCAGCTTGAGCGTAGCGGGCGTGAACATGCCGGCGGCGGATCCTTTGACGATCACGCCAATCGCAGGCAGCGCGACGGAAATGAGGTTGACCACGGACATTGCCGCTCCGTCTAGCAATGGGGGAACCTTCGCGCAGCAGCCTGTCGTAACGCTGCTTGACGACTATGGGAATGTGAGCGTCAACGATAGTGCTACCGTCGTCGCCGTGTCGAAGCAAGATACGGGGGCGTGGACGCTTACGGGAACAACCACAGCCACGGCAAACGCAGGCGTTGTTACCTTTAGCGACCTGGGCGCAACCAACGCGGCAGGTGTGAATGGCGCCCGATTGGCTTTTGACGCAGCAGGTTTGGCGGGGGTCGCGAGCGCGCCCGTGATGCTGCCTTGGCCATCGCTTGCCGGACCGGTCATCGATTCGGTGACGGCGGGGGACGGCCATGTTCTGATCCAGTGGGCCCCCGTCTACGGTACGGTAACTTACGCTGTGTATCAGCGATCATCTTCCGGCGATTATGACGATCCGGTAGCAACCGTCAGCGGATCGGTATACAGCTATGACGCAACAGGCTTGACCAACGGGACGACTTACTATTTTAGGGTTAAAGCGACGAATCCCGGCGGCGACAGCGCCGCATCCAATGAAGTCAGCGCCGTGCCCAAGAACGTTCCGGCGGCACCAACCCAGGTGACGGCCGTAGCCGGAAACCATTCGGCTATCGTCTCCTTTACGCCTCCTACGGACAATGGAGGGAGTGCGATTACCTCGTACGAGGTAACGGCTTCTCCGGGCAATATCGTCGTATCGGGGACGGCGGGTCCGATTACGATTCCGGGCTTGCCGGACGGCGTTTACACCTTTACGGTAAGGGCGATCAACGACGCAGGCCGCAGTCCGGCTTCCCAAGCCTCCGCCCCGCTCGTCCTTACCACGACATCCAGCGGCGGTGGAAAGGAGCCAGCTCCTGCTCCAGTCCCTGCCCCTGTTCCAACCGCTCAAGTCCCCGTCCCGGAAGCCGCAAATGTGCTGATTAACGGCAAATTGGAGCAGGTCGGCACGGTGAAGACGGCTATCGTAAATAATCAAACGGTGACTACCGTGGTTATCGATGGGGAAAAGCTGGGGGCCCGACTCGCCGCGATGCAGCGCCCGGTCGTTTCGATCCGGGTGAATGCCGAATCGGATGTCGTAGTGGGAGAAATAGGCGGACGCATCTTGCAGCGCATGGCGCTAAAGCAGGCGGTCATTGAGATTACTTCGAAGCGTGCCGCGTACACATTGCCCGTATCGCAGCTCAATTTCGACAACCTCAAAGATCAGTTGGGCGCCGATGACGCTTCGACGGATCTGAAGGTTCAAATCGAAATCGCCGTCCCGACATCCGATATCATGGAAGCTGTTAACCATGCGGCTGCGCAACAAAAATCCAGCCTTGTCGCACCGCCGTTGAATTTTACGGTGCGTGGCGTCTTGGAGGATAACAAGGTTGAAGTAACGGGATTTGGCGGTTATGTGGAACGCACAATCGCGATTCCAAACGGCGCGGACCCTCTTCAAATCACGACGGCTATCGTCGTCGAGCCGGATGGCACGGTACGGCATGTTCCCACGAAGGTTATGGTCATCGATGGGCAGCGATATGCCATAGCGAAAAGCTTAACCAACAGTACCTACGCCGTAGTTTGGCACCCGGTGGAGTTCCCGGATGTTTCGACGCATTGGGCCAAGGAGGCAGTGAACGACATGGGTTCCCGTATGATCGTCGGCGGAACTGCGGAAGGCATATTTGATCCCGACCGCGATATTACGCGTGCAGAGTTTGCGGCCATTCTGGTCAGCGCCTTGGGATTGGAGCTGGAGAACGGCCCGTCCCGGTTCACGGACGTAAAATCTACGGCATGGTACAGCGGGGCAGTAAATACAGCTTATGCCTATCATTTCATCGACGGGTTCGAGAACGGGACTTTCCATCCGTCGGACAAAATGACGCGGGAACAAGCGCTGACCGTCCTGGCCAAAGCGATGGCGCTCACCGGCTTGAAGTCCAAACTCCCCCAGCAAGAGACGGAAGAAGGACTTTCGTCCTTCACGGATATCGCGGATGCATCGCCATGGGCGATGGCGGGAATCGCGGACTGCCTGCGGGCAGGAATGGTTTCGGGGAGAGGCGCGAACCTGCTTGCCCCAAAAGCATTCATGAGTAGAGCGGAGGTCGCCGTGACCATGAAGAAACTACTGCAAAAATCCGAATTGATTTAATCATTAAAATCGCTACGCAAAATGGAACGGTAGCCTAGAGACGAGCTTTTCGTCCGAGGACTGCCGTTTTTTCCTTTACCGATGAATTCAGCTCCATTCCTTCGTCTACATTTACAGAAAGACCAAATTACGGAGGAAGGTTGTTGATTTAGAATGGGAGCCCAAATTTACGCTTATTTGATGTCGGAGGATGCAAGACGCCAGGCTAATTTTTACATCGAGTCTTTAGGCGGGGAAATTCAATTTCTTGCTACCTATGGGGAGGCGCCGGGAACACCTGAGGCGATGAAGGAGAAGGTCATGCATCTGGCTGTGAACGTAGCTGGGACGAACACCTTAATGTTCGCGGATTCATTTGAGCCCGTTTCGTACAATCGCAGCACTAGCATTTCCATCGTTTATGATGATTTGGCGGAAGCCACGGCGGCCTATGCCAACTTAAGTCAGGGCGGAGAGAGTAAGTATCCGTTCGCCCTTCAACCATGGGGAGCTCATTATGGAGAAGTAATCGATAAATTCGGCGTCACGTGGATGATTACCAAACAGTAAACTAAGGCTGTCGAGGTCCGTGCCTCGACGGCTTTTTACTTTACGGCGTTGCAAAGGTATCGCACAACTTGACTCCAACACATCCAGCGGTTATGATTTACTCAACGATCGTTTAGTGAAAAGAAGGAAGGTCTACCGATGCCAACCGAGCGAAAAACAACCCACCGAATGACCAGCCGGGATCTGCAGGCGGCCGAACGCCGGCAGCAAATCCTGGATACCGCCAAACGGCTGTTTGCGGAGAAGGGATATCATGCGACCTCCATGCGCGAATTAAATAAAGAGATCGGCATGGCGGAGGCGTTAACCTATCATTATTTTCCCGGGGGCAAGTTGGAGATCCTGAAATCGGTGCTGCAAACCGCGCAGGAGGACAGAATTTCCAAATTTGTGGAGTTTTTCAGAGAATTGTTTCAAGGCGGGGCGCAGTTAGAGGAGGTTTTACTTCCGTTAATCGAGGGGATCACCCAGCGGATCCAGGAAGATCAGCCTTATTTTCAGATCCTGATGCGCGAGCGCAATTTGCTTGGCCAAGAGCTTCAGGATGCCTTAAATGAACTGACAAAACAACCGTTCGAAGCCCTGGCCGATTATTTATCGAAGCTGTCTGACCGGGGAGGCGTACGAACCATGGATGTTGAGATGGCGGCTTCGCAGTTTTTGTCCCATATTGTGTTCCTCGTCGTCCGGGAAGGTATGAATGGCCGGATGCTTCGGCAGGAAGAGATGCGGCGGATCGCCGATTTTTACGCGCAAATGTGGGCGGAATAAATTTTTTTGCTTATTTGACTCAACGAACGTTCAATCAATATTTGGAGCTCATATCAAATAAGAGGAGGGTATCCGCAATGGAAGAAATCATCCGCACCGAGCATCTGACCCAACGTTATGGCAGCCGAACGGTCGTTGACGATGTATCGATTACGGTAAGGAAAGGGGAGATCTATGGGTTTCTGGGCCTGAACGGCGCGGGCAAAACAACGACGATCCGCTGTTTGCTCGGCATGATCAAGCCTAGCTCGGGAGAGGTAAGGCTCTTCGGCAAAAGGTTGGCCGAGGGAGGAGAAGCGCTTTGGAAACGCGTCGGTTATCTGGTGGAGACACCGGCGGCTTATCCCGGATTTACGGTCAGGGAGAACTTGATGCTGTTTGCGAGGCTGCGCGGAATCCGAGATCAGGGTGCCGTGGAGGCCGTCATGGAGAAGCTGCAAATGAGTGACTATGCGGATACGCAAGCCAGACATTTATCGCTCGGCAATGCGCAAAAGCTGGGATTGGCCAAAGCAATGCTGCATCGACCGGACATCCTGATTTTGGACGAACCCACCAACGCGCTCGATCCGGCCGGAATCGTTGAAGTCCGTGAATTGCTCCGTAATCTAGCTGAACGGCACGGAGTGACCGTCTTTATCTCCAGCCATATTTTAGAGGAGATTTCGAAGATCGCCACCCGAATCGGAATCATTCATCGAGGGGTACTTCTGCAGGAACTGTCAGCGGATGAATTTGAACAACTCCGGCAAAAGCGGCTCTATATCGGGGTCTACGATCAGACGGAGGCTGCACGAACTGTTTTGATCAATGGCGGTTATCATGTCCGGGCGACCGATAACGGGGGATTGGAGGTATCCGATGAACACGCCATCCGACAACCGGAGACCGTGGCGAAGCTGCTGACGGATGCGCGTCTCCCGCTTGCTTTATTGAAGGTAGAGGAAGAAGATTTGGAAGCTTATTTTCTGAAAACGATTGGAGCGAAGGGAGCAGTTCACGTATGAATTCGTTGCTTACAGCCATCCGGACCGAAAATATCAAGCTGTTCCGATCTTATGTGTTGTGGGGAACCTTGGTGTTCTTCTTATTCGTTACGACGATTCGCGTTGGCGAAGGGGACTGGGCCACGTATTTGGGGAATGTCGCGTTTATGTTCGCAAGCGTGTTTGGCATCGTCGGCTTTGGCGCGGTGGCGGGGTGGACGTTTGGCCGCGAATACACTGACCGGACGATGAAGGACTTGCTGGCCCTTCCCGTCTCGCGAGGCAAAATCGTTGCCGCCAAATCGGCGTCGGCGATTGCCGGGTGTCTGATGATCATTCTGATCACCTTTGCCTTTGCCCTCTTATTGGGCTTTATCGTGGGAGTGCCCGGTTTTTCGGTGGATCAAATGCTGCAGCACTTGCTCCAGTTGCTGATTATTTCCGGACTTCATCTATTGCTGTGCGGCCCGGTCGTTCTGATCGCCTGCGTATCGCGCGGTTATCTGGCCCCGATGGCGTTTGCCTTCTGTACGCTGATGGTCGCTTTGATTACGGGACCGACGCAGCTTGGCGCCTATCTGCCTTGGTCGATCCCGGCTCTTCAGCTGGCGCGAAGCGGCGGGGCGGCGTTTCCGCTGGAGCCGGCAAGCTACATCATCCTTATCGTTGTAGGCTTTGCGGGCTATCTCGGGACATGGGCATGGTGGCGTTGGGCGGATCAAAAATAGACGGTATAATAGGAGAAATAGTCAGGCCTTGGCAGGGGTGCTAAAGCGTCTGTAGATGACGGGAGGGGAATTTGGGTGCAGCACATGATCGTCCTGCATGACGAGCAGGATTATGACAAGCTAGTGGAGATCTGGGAGAAGGCGGTTAGGGAAACCCACGCTTTTTTGGCGGAGGAGGATGTTCAGTTTTACCGCCAACTCGTACGAGGCGGAGCGCTGAAAGAAGCGGAGATTTGGATGTATCTCGAGAATGATGAACCGGTCGGGTTTATTGGACTGAACGGGGCCAAGATCGAAACGCTTTTTGTTCATCCGGATCATCATGGGAAAGGCATAGGACGTCGACTCGTCGAACATGCGGAGGCACGGATCGGCCCTGCATTGCAAGTGGACGTCAACGAGCAAAATGACGGCGCACGCGCCTTCTATCGCCGATTGGGATTCGTGCAGACCGGACGGTCGGAGCTGGACGGTTCCGGACGGCCCTATCCGCTCCTTCATTTGGAGAAGAGGTAAAAAAAATCAGACCGGCCCTCATGCCTCGCAAGCTTGGCATGGGGGCCGGTCCATTTATGACGGATATTAGTCCCGCAGCAATAACGTCTTGGTCTCCGCGTGCCAGTCGACCGCGGTGCCTAAAGGCTCGGCAATCAACCGAACGGGGACATAGGTGATGCCCTTATGAGTATATGGCGAGGCTTCTAACCGTACGGTTGTCCCTGGGGCCGTACCCAAGGTTACCTCGGGAGAGCCGACCGTCAAGGTTACCGACTTCCCGTTAGGCCCTGTTAAGGCGACCTTGTCATCCTTGTAGGTTACCGTATACCCGAGCGTCTCCGCTACGGCGCGCACCGGCAGCATGACCCGGCCGTCCTTCAACGCCGGAGGCGTGGCTAACTTGATTTCCTGTTGATTATGAAGGACGCGGATCGTCCCGTTTGCTTGCCAACCGCTCGGCAACGCGTAGAACTCGATCTTGCGTACTTTGTTGTTGAACGTATCCGCCACGTAAAGATCGCCGTCCTTATCGATCGAAACGTCGGACGGCCGGTACAGCCTCGCCGCCTCGTCGATCCCGTTGGCGTTGCCATGCTCGCCGGCCTGACCCGCGATCGTCGTCACGCGTCCGTCCTTCAGATAGCGAACGGCATGGTTCAGGCTGTCCGCGATGTAGACGCCGCCTACGGCGTCAATGGCAATGCCGCGGGGGCTGAAAAATCGAGCCGCGCCGGCAGGCCCGTCGACATAAGCTCCTTCGACGTAGAGCTTATTCTCAGCCAATTCGCCGCCTCCCGCGATCGTACGTACGGTTCCCGCCTCGAAATCCATGTAGCGGATGCGTTGGTTGCCGGTATCGCTAATGTAGAGGTTGCCCTTCGCGTCGAGCGCCAGCCCGGTAGGCTCGTTGAACCGCGCTTCAGCGATCGGGCCGTCCCGGAAGTCGCCGGTTCCTTCCACGACGCCGCTGAAGATTTCGGCAGTCCGCTCCGGCAAAGCGTTAAGCGTCGTCACTTGGCCGTCGGCGCCGATCTTCCGAATCGCGTGGTTCAGCGTATCGGCGACATAGACATTGCCTGCCGGATCAACAGCGACGTCGGACGGGGCGTAGAAGGAAGCGGCGCTCCCTTTCCCGTCCGCGTTCCCTAATAATCCGCTGCCGGCAAGAGTGGATACGGTGCCGTCCGGCGAGATTTTGCGGACGGCATGGTTTCCCTGGTCTGCCACATACACGTTTCCTTTGGCGTCGGAAGCGATCCCCAAAGGGCTCGAGAAGAAGCTGGTGTCGGCTGGGCCGTCGGCGTAGGCTCCCAGCGGGTGTCCTCCGTCCCCCGTCAGAAGATTCCATTCCGTTCCGGCGTAAACGGCTGCGCGATCGTTTCGAACGATGCGAATCCGATGATTGTCCGTATCGGATACCAGCACCGATCCGTCCGGCAACGCGAGCAACGCGGCGGGATGGCGGAACGCCGCCTCACCCGCGGCCCCGTTCCATTCCTCGTATTCGCCGCTGCCGGCCGCATCCTTTGTTTCGATCAGCGGTCTGCCCTCCGGCGAATCGATCGCCGCGCTGGCGGGGAGGACGCTTCCCCATATCAAGGCGCCCGCCAACCCGCAGACGCCAAATGCTCGATAGATTTTCATAAGTTCTCCTTATTCTTTAGGAATTGGGCTTGCCTGCTCGCTTATTCTTCCTCTGTACGGACCTCGATCGGATTGCCGTCTTGGTCGTAAAATCTCCAGGAGATCACCGTGATCCCGTCGCTGGATAACGGATCTACAATCGTGAATGGAAACAAGGCAAAAACCTCTTCGCCCTCGAAGGCGATTCCGCCCTCCACACTGAAGGAATAATTCGCAACTTTAACCGCTTCCCCGTCATACTCTCCATCGCTGACGTATACCGAATCCGTCACCGTGGACGGCGTGAATTTACCGGAGTTGTAATAGGTGATTCCTTCGCCCTGTTGCAGTTCTAAGCCGGTGCCGTGAGCGATCTCTAGCTCCGCCTCGTATAGCTTCATTTCGCCGGCGAACCGGTCGAGCGAAATGACCGCTTGAAGCTGCGTCGGAGAAATCCGCTCGATTCGCATAAAAGCATAGGCCGGAAGTTCCATCTCCGAGACGAGCAGCTGTACCGTACCTTCACTGCCTGCAAGCTTCTCCGTTCCGGCGAACACCGCTCTATAAGTGCGCGGTTCTCCCGTAGCCTCTCCTTCGATCGGTACGTTGAAGGTCACGGTGCCGTCGGCACCAAGAGGCCCTGTTGCGAGTTCCCGATCCGCTTCATACAGTTTGACGTCGCCGGTGATCGGCGTTGAACCGTGCGGCGGCGTCACGCGAACGGTAAACGGAATCGTTTCGCCGATCATGACTTCCCGGTGAGGTGTCGTAACTGCCGTCGTGGTCTCCCCCTTGTTGACCTTCAGCACGGCCGGGAAGGACGTGCTGGCTTGCGTCGTTGACGTTCCGGCGGTTAGTGCGCTGACACTGTAGTCCCCGGCGTTAAGCTTCGCGAAGCTTTCTTCGGATGAAATGCTGGCGGTGGCTACGCCGTTAAGCGTTGACGCCGTAGCGATCGTTTGCGTCCCCATCCGGAAGGCTACGGATGTGCCGTCCGGTACGGGGCGTTCCGTTTGGGAGATCGTCACGCGGGCAGTCAAGACGAAAGGTTCGCCTGCATAGATCGAGGCGGGACTGACTTGGACCGTCGTAGAGGTTGCGAGCAGGACCGGTCCGGGAGAATTTCCGCCCGAGCTTCCTCCGCCCGAGCTTCCGTCGGAGGGCTGCTTCGTGTCGGGAGGATTCTTGGTGCCGGGATTCTTCGTCCCTTGCTGCTGCCGGATCTTTTCCGCTTCTTTCTGCTGAATGCGATCTTCAAGCGCATTTCTTTGCGCTTCAGCCAGGTCGGACAAGTACCGATCGATAGCTTCTTGCATTTTTTCCTGCGCCTTCCGCTCGTTTTGTTGCCTTAGTTCTTCGGCTTGCTGCTGGATCTGCTGAATCAGCGTCTGGTTTGAATTGATGATGGCGAGTTTCTTTTCCTCTTTCGCAGCAATCTGTTGCTGTTGCTTGGCTTTCGCCTCCGCCAACTGTTCCTGCCGCTTCACATACTCCGGATCGTTGGCTAAAGGATTCGCCGGGGCGGTCACCGGCCGGAACGGAGCATAAGAAGAAGGGGCTCCGCCGTTTGGATGGGCTTGATCCAGCAGGCTTTGGATCTCTTGTTGGGACAACAGGCCGTTCGATTGATTAATAATCCGCTGGATGGAATCTTGATAGTAATCGGAGGAGAGAGGCGTTTGCCCCGCCGGGGTTGAGACCTGCTGCTGAAGCTCTTGATCGATTTTACCTGTCGATTCGATCAGGCTGGCCAGGACCGAATTGGCAGACAGGGGGATCAACTGCTGGGGGTCGATCACGGTGTTGGCGGGCGAGGATTGGGGCAACATCTCGATTTGCTGTGCCGGCAGCACGATCATACCGCCCGATCCATTCCCCCCGCCCGATTCGCCGATGGATCCGGGCGCCATTGGCGATACGGCGACTCTTCCGGACAATACGGCGGCATACGTCGAACCGAGAACCGGATCGACGGCGACCATGAAGTGGGTCCCTTGAACGCCCATTTCGGTTGTCGGCGTCTCGACCTGGTAAGAGCCGTGCGTTCCGGCAAGATCCTGGACGCTGTTCATCATCGAACCCGACCAGGTATGGAAAGCCGTCTCGGTTCCACCGGAAGCGTTCTTCCGCAGCTTGGACAACGTACCGCTCCAATTCTCGCCGAGAACGATCTCATCGTCACGGTCGGAGACCCGGAGCGTTAAGCTTCCGCCTTTTCCGACATGGATCAGATCTCCTTCCTCGAAGGTCATTCCGTCAAATACGCGTAGTTCCTTCGTACCTCCGCTTTTCGCCACATAAACCTCGCCGACGACTTCCGTGGCGATGGCTTTGCGGGCGGCTGCACCAAAAGCCGTTTCCGCGATACCCGCGATGCCGGCTGCCAGTACGATAACCAGGATAATGGAACATAAAGCCAAGCGTTTTATTGTCCTCAACAGATCATCCCCTACTTTGTTCTATTAAAAAATGTAAAATTTACTTAATTAACATTTTAAGGTCTCACAGCGACGCAGTGCAATGAATATCTAAAAACTTAAATAAAAAAGGAGAATCCCGAATAAATTGTTAATTAACAACACGAATGGGATCTCTTATAATGAATGAAACGGTTTGGGAGAGTTGTATATGAGAATGAACTGGTATTACCGTACGATTCTTTCCTATGCTCCGATTCTCTTCGTCATCATTTCCTCCATGATCTTCATGATTTTCCTGGCCCTCAACAACGCTTCCGAGCGAAAATACCTGGAGACCAACAAAGCGATCTTGGATCGGATCGTCTTTAACGCAGATGCGAATCTCATGTTGATCGAACGCAACGTCGTCAGCAAATTGTTGATGGATGGCGAGATTCAGAACTACTTCACGAACGGCCCCAAGGATGCGCTGGATGATTTCCTGCTGCAGAAAAAGATGATTGAATTGAGCTTGGCATTGCCTTTTGCCAACACCATTTATATCTACAATGAAGCCGAACAACGGATCATTTCGGATTTGGGATCCAATTCGCTGGGGGCGTTTGGCGATGCGGGCTTCTTGGCGTCCAACTACGGTAGGAAAGAATCCGCAGGCTGGTTTAATCCGCGGTCCTTTGCCTATCTGCCCCAAGGGGAGGAAGCGCAGCAGGTCGTCTCCTTGGTGAAATTTGCTTATACCGGGGACGACATGCGGGGGGCCCTCGTGGTGAACGTGTACCAGCGCTCTTTTCTGGAATATCTCAATTCATTAAGTGAAAGCGATTACAATCAAGTTCGCCTAGTTAATGCAGCTTCCGCTGAGGTGATGCCGGATTCGGAATCTGCCATGGACACGATTCAGGTTCAATCCGATTATACCGGCTGGACTTATCTCTCGGAGGGGGTTCATGACCAGGGCTACAACTGGCTATCCCTCTTCTCGAACGCGTGGATGGTCATTTGGGTTATCTTGATCCTGCTGGCCCTGATCGGGTTTACGATCGTGACCCACATCCACTACAAGCCCATCCAATCGATTACGGAAAAGGTCAGCCAATTTTCGAACCGGAAAAGCGAGGAACTGGGCATCAAAGGAGCGAACAACGAGTTCACGTTCATCGAAATGGCGCTGGACCACCTCTTGAAGCGGTCGCTGGATTACGAGAGCCTGCATAAGGAGGACAGTTTGCTGCGGCAGCAGCGGCTTTTTCACGACGTGTTGGCCGGGCATCTCGTGTTGACGGATGAAGAATTTCGGCAGCGGCTAGGCGAGTTCAACCTATCGGCCCCCTACGACCGGTTAGGCGTGATGGTGGCGGAGCTGGACCGGTATGCCGCGTTTACGGACAAATACAAGGTCAAAGACCAGCATTTGCTCAAATTTATTATCGAGAGCGCCTTCCGCGATCTGGGGCAAAGCCATCATTCGTTTGTATGGCATGCCTGGATGGAACCGCACCGCATCGCTTTCGTCGTGCATCATACGGCTTCCGATCCGCGCAGCAACCAGGCGGCCATCGCCTATGCAGAGGAATTCAAAAAATGGATTCATCAGCATCTGGAGCTGACGTTGTCCATCGGAATCGGGGCGGATTCGAAGTCGATCGAAACCCTCGCGGACTCCTATCGGAACGCGTTGGAGAACGTGGAACTCAAAACGGTGATCGGTTTACATTCGGTCATCGACAATCGGAAAAGCGCCGGCATCCTAAATCTGGATCGATATGCGTACCTCCAAGCCCTGGATTACGCCGCCCAGTCTTTCCGCATGAATGAAAGCGAATGGCGGGAAAAATTAACGCAGATCTTCGGCGAACTGGGGAAGATGCGGTTTCGCAAGCGGGATATGGCGGAGTTTGCCCAGGCGTTCATCAAACGGATGGATAAGGCGGTGCTGGCCTTGTCCTCCCCGATTCAAACCCGCTGGAAAGAAGATTATCAGGATCGGTTCGCCGGCCTGACCGAGACAGCGGAGACGTTGGAGGAATTTCAGGAACAGTTCATGAGCCTCATGAACCAGTTCGAGGCTTATGCAGAAGAGGATCGGCAAGCCCGCAGGCACCACAGCTTGGCCATGCAGGCCAAACATTTCATCGATGCGCATTTCGCCGATCCGGGTCTCTCCCTGGTCCAGGTCAGCGATTACCTGAACCTTCAGCCCAGCGCGCTGAGCGTTATTTTCAAAGAGGAGATGGGGGAGAAATTCGTGGATTACGTCTTGAAGGTCCGGATGCAGCAGGCCAAACAGCTCTTGCTGGAAACCGAGGACTCGATCCAGTCGGTGGCGGAGCATAGCGGTTACCAGAACGTCAATTCCTTCTACCGTGCCTTCAAGAAATTTCAGGACATTCCGCCAGGGGAGTACCGCAATATGTACCGTACGATTTAAAACAGAGTCGTCCCAAAGAGGGAGGAGGTGCGCTATGCCGCTTTCGAGGTCATGGTTATCGAAGCTGGCATTCGTCGTTTTGCTGGGTTTATTGGCGGGATGCAGCGGGATCGAAGGATCGAATTGGATAAGCTTGGCGTCGGACCCGGTCCGGCCCATAGCAGCGGACGGATTAGCGGCAGCTGACGACGGCTGGACCACGCTAAGAATTGAATTGTTCGAGCGCAGCAACAAGCCGATCGGCGCGCCGACGATCACTGATAACGCGATGACGCGGTACATTCAAGAGCACTTCGGGGATCCGGAGCGGATCCGGGTGGAATTCGTTACCGTCCCCCGTGCGGACGAAGTCAGGCGCTTGCAGGTGTTGATGGCCGCGAATCAAGCGCCGGATCTCGTGTTTACGTACGACCTGCCGACCGTCTACAATTTTTACACGCAGGGCAAATTAACCGATCTGTCGCCCTTACTGGAACGATACGGCTCAAGGCTGAAGCAGCTTCTGGGAGAAGATATCCTGAGTTACGGACGGATTCAGGAAACACAGTTTGCGATTCCGGCCAAACGGGTGCTAACGGCCCGAAGCACGACTCTGATCCGGGAGGATTGGCTCCGGGAAGCCGGATTGCCTTTGCCGGAGACGACGGAGGATTTTTACCGGGCGCTTCAGGCGTTTAAAGAAAACCGGCTGCGGAAGAACGGGGAGGTCATCTATCCCTACGGTCAAATCGATTATTATCACACGGCCCCGCTACAGTATTCGTTTTGGGATTGGGACCGGATCACCAAGGAGGACTTATACGCCGAACCGGGTTGGGCGATGCCCGGAAACAAGGAGGCGTTCCGGTTTCTGAACCGCCTGTATCATGAGGGTCTGATCGACCCGGACTTTCATCTGGACCGGTTCGCCCAACAATTTCAGAAGGACTTGGTGAACGGCCGCGTAGGTGCCGCAACCCCAAACACGAATGAGCCGGTATATATGGGATATCTTGCTGAATTGCAAAGGAATGATCCGAACGCCACCCTGATGCCGATCGATCCCTTCACAAGCGCAAGCGGCGAGAAGCCCAAGCCGATTTTGGAAAAAACGGGCATGTACATCATGGTTCCGAAAACGAGCAAAAACGCCGAGGCTGCCATCAAGTACTTGAATTGGATGGCACAGCCGGAGAACATCATTACGCTGCAGAACGGCGTGGAGGGAGTAACGTACCGGATGGAGGATGGCGTGCCGGTTACCCTGGAGAACGAGGATGCGGACCGCTTGTTATTTAATTATTTCGACTATTGCATCATCTTGAACGGGAAATATGTCAGCAGCCAGGACGAACGCATGAACCTGAAAGCCAACGCGTCCAATGCGCGATTCGAGGAATTTACGCGCAAAAGCGTGGAATACGGCATGAACGACGGGATCGAGACCCCGCGCATCCATGCGGTCTTATCTTCCGAAATTCGTTATGCGGCCATCTTGAATGAGAAGAGCGACGAGATCTTCGTGAAGGTGATCACGGCGGAGCCGGAGGAATTCGATGCCGTATACGATGAGGAAGTGGCGGAGTATTTATCCATGGGCGGACAGCAGGTCCGCGAAGAGAAGCACCAGGCCTATAAGGAGCAGAACCGCGGCATTCGATAATGGCCAATCGTACATGACGAGCAGGATGAGCTGAAAACCGTCCCAAGCAGGGAGCACTCCCTGAATGGGGCGTTTTTTTATGCCTGAAACCACCTGTTAACCCGCTGATGGAACAAAGGTTAGGCATATAAAAAAGGTGAAAAACCCGCATTGAAAAGAGAAGAAGCCTGTAAAAAAGGAGAATTTTCCATCGTCTTCCCCTCGTGTATAGTTAGCTGCAACCAAGCCATGGACTTACCAACCGAAAGGAGGATGCCGATGCAAACGGAAGTCAGGCGGGCGCGTTCACCGCTCCCCGTCAAACGGCGCAAGAATGGCATGGCCGCTTTTCAGCGGCAGTGGCCTTTGTATCTTCTGATGCTCTTGCCGATGACGTTCTTTATCGTATTTAAGTACATTCCGATGGCGGGCGTCGTAGTTGCTTTTAAGGACTACAACATTTTTAAGGGGATCTGGGCCAGCGAGTGGGTCGGATGGGACGTATTTCGGGAAATATTTGGGATGCCGCAGTTTTATAAAGCGCTGCGCAACACCTTGATGTTGAACGTTCTCTCCTTGCTTACCTTTCCGATTCCGATCATCCTGGCGATCATGCTGAACGAGCTGCGCGTCCGATGGTACAAGCGCGTAAGCCAAACCTTGCTGTATTTGCCTCACTTTATTTCCTGGGTCATCGTCGGCGGGATGGTCATTCAATTGCTAGCCACCAATACGGGCAGCGTGAATGAATTGATGAAAAGCCTCGGCGGCAAACCGATTCCGTTCCTCGAAGACACGGTGCTTTGGATTCTGACCTACACGGGAGCCGGGGTATGGCACTATGCGGGCTGGGGAACGATCCTATACTTGGCAGCGCTTACAGGGATCAATAAGGAGCTGTACGAAGCCGCCGAGGTAGACGGGGCGAGCCGGCTGCGACGAATCTGGCATATTACGCTGCCCGGGATCAAGCCGACGATCGTGGTGTTGTTTATCATCCAGATCGGCCATATGGCGGATATCAGCTTCGAACAGCCGTATGCCCTGCAGAACGGTTACGTCATGGATGTCGCTCAGGTGATCAGCACCTATGTGTACACGGTTGGGATTCAATCGGCGCAATTCGCGCTGGCGACGGCCGTAGGATTGTTCCAGTCGGTCATCGGGCTGATTCTGCTGCTCACGGCCGAACTCATTTCTAGAAAAGTAAACCAGCAAGGCATCTTCTAGCCAAGGAGGGAGCTCGCGTGATTCGGAATCCGGTTGATAAAGTGATCGATACCATCGTCATCGTGTTCATCGGACTGTTCGCCTTATTTTGCGTCGTGCCGATGATCCATATCTTCGCCTTATCCTTCAGCGGCAACCGGGCCATTATGTCGGGGGAAGTGTTCCTGTGGCCGGTCGACTGGAACTTCCATGCGTATTCCGCGGTTTTCGGGGACATCTCCATGATGCGTTCCCTAGCGCTGACGGTGATTCTGGTTGCCGTCTATACCGCAGTCGCTTTGGTGATGACCATTATGGCCGCGTATGCGTTAAGCCGGAGAAACTTCACGGGACGAAACGTGATGTTCGGCTTGATCGTCGTCACGATGTTTTTTAATCCCGGGATCATCCCCAATTACTTGCTCGTCAAAGAGCTGGGCCTGTTAAATTCGCCTCTGTCGCTCATTTTGCCTCTGATGATCAATGCGTTCCTGCTGATCATTATGAGGACTTCCTTCTCCGGGGTTCCTCATGAGCTGGAGGACTCGGCCTGGATGGACGGCTGCGGCCATTTCCGGTTTCTGCTCCGGGTGGTCCTCCCGCTTCAGTTGCCGATCCTCGCAACCATTGGGCTGTATTCGGCCGTGGACCGGTGGAACATGTTTCAGGACGCCTTGTTTTATATCAACGATAAGAATCTGTACCCGCTTCAGCTCAAGCTTTATCAGATGGTCATCAACAGCCAGGTGAACGATGCCACGGCGCAAGAAGGCTTTAACGCCGCGACTCCGATTCCCCAAGGCATCCAGTCGGCCAGCATCATGTTTGCCACCGTGCCGATATTGCTGGTCTACCCCTGGCTGCAGAAGTATTTCATTTCCGGCATGCTGCAGGGGGCCGTCAAAGGGTAGTCCCGGTGGAGGCAAGTCGATTTCGATAGTTGCTCTTCGGCGGACCATCGGCCTTGATGGCTGCGCCGAAGGTCACTATATACAAAACTAATCGAAAAGGGAGGCAACACCATGCGCAAACCAATACGCTCCTCGATGTTCGCCCTAGTTGCGTTGGTCCTGGCCGCGAGCTTGGCTTTGGCGGGCTGCGGCGGCGGGGGGAACAACGGCAAATCCGGCGGAGAGGGGAACGGCGGCGGGAATGCCGCGGCGACGAACAATGCCAAGGAGTCCGAACCGAAAGGGGAACGGATTACCTTGAAAGTGGAGCTGTTTGACCGCAACAATACGCCGGCGGGGGAGCCGCCAATAACGGATAACTTCATGACCCAGTATATCCAGAAAAATTTCGGTGACCCGAACAATATCGACGTCGAGTTCGTCACGGTGCCGCGCGCCGAAGAGGTGGATAAGCTGAACGTCCTGATGGCCTCGGGCTCCGCTCCGGACATCGTGTTCACGTATAACAAGCCTACCGTGCAAAACTACGTGAAAAGCGGAGGCTTAACCGACCTGGGACCGCTCATCGATCAGCATGGGCCGAACTTGAAGAAAGTGCTGGAGCCTTCTTTGCCTTATGGTGTGTTTGATGGGAAGCAATACACTCTTCCCGCGCTTCGCGTGATTCAAGCTCAGACCACTACCTTTATCCGCAAGGACTGGCTGGATCAATTAAATCTTCCGCTTCCTGAAACGACGGAGCAATTCGTGGATGCCATGCGTGCCTTTAAAGAGAAGGATCCTGGCAAAACGGGAGGCAAGGTCGTCCCTTACAGCTACATCGACGTGTTTCATATGATGCCATTGGTCAATTCGTTCTGGAAATGGGACGAAATTACGGACAAAGATCTGTATGCAGTCCCCCGCTGGCTCCAGCCGGGAAGCAAAGAGGGGTACCGATTGCTGAACCAGATGTACAACGAAGGATTGATCGACCCGGATTTTGCGCTCAGCGACGACTTTAGCCAGGCGTTCGCCCAGCAAGTCGTGAACAGCGTTGCCGGGGCGGGCACGCCCAATACCAATGAACCGGTGTACAACGGGTACTATGCCAACCTGAAGGCGAATAATCCGAACGCGGTGCTGGAGGCCATCGATCCGTTCTCCACTCCCGACGGGAAACATCCGAAGCCGATCTATGACCCGACCGGCGCTTACATTATGATCCCGGCGACGAGCAAAAACGCGGAGGCAGCCGTGAAATATTTGAACTGGATGGCTGATCCGAACAACATCCTGGTGCTGCAAAACGGCGAGGAAGGCGTATCTTACGAAATGAGCGAAGAGGGGCTGCCGCTGCTGCTGAATACGCCGGAGGCTCAGAACCTGCTGTACAACTACTATGATTACTGCATTATTTTGAATGGCAAGTACATTTCGACGGAGGACCCGAACAAGAACATTGCGGCCAATGCCTTCGATCCTGACTTTAAGGATTTCACCGTCAAGAGCATTCAAGCAGGCACCAACGACGGGTATACCCTGCCTCGCGTGGATATTGCGGTGGATGCCGAAATCAAATACGCCAAAATCCTGGAGGATTTCGAAAAAGAAATGCTGGCCAAGATCGTCACGGCTAAACCGGATCAATTCGACAAGGTCTATGACCAGAAGGTCGAGGAATATATGTCCATGGGCGGCAAGACGGTCATGGAAGGGAAACAGGCGGCCTACGACGAGTTTTACAAGAAGTAACAGGAGGGGAGCCGATTGATACAGGTAGCGGTAATCGGCGCCGGCGCGATATCGCCGGCCCATATTCAAGCGTATTTGCAGTTCCCGGAGCAGTGCCGCATTGTGGCAATCTGCGATATTTATCCAGAGAAGGCGCGGCAAAAAGCGGATCAATTTCAACTGGATGCGGAAATTTACGCCGACTACTCGGAAATGCTCCAACGCAGCGACATCGACCTGGTATCCGTATGCACGCCTCCGTATACCCATGCGGAGACGGCGATCGCTTTTTTGAAAGCAGGTAAGCACGTGATCGTCGAAAAGCCGATGGCTTCTTCGCTGGAGGAATGCGACCGGATGAACGAGGCGGTGGAGCAGAGCGGGAGAATGTTATCCGTCGTGGCGCAAAACCGGTTCACCACCCCCATGATGAAGCTGAAGCGGGTATTGGACACGAAGCTCATGGGGCCGATCGTGCACGCCCAAGTCGACTCTTACTGGTGGAGAGGCCATTGTTACTATGATCTGTGGTGGAGAGGAACCTGGGAGAAGGAAGGCGGCGGTTGCACGCTGAACCATGCGGTGCATCATATCGATATTTTTCAATGGATGAACGGCATGCCAGCCGAGATCACCGCGGTGATGAGCAACACCTCCCATGACAATGCCGAGGTCGAGGACATCTCTGTCGCCATCGCCCGTTACGATAACGGGGCATTAGCCCAACTGACCAGCTCCGTCGTGCATCACGGCCAGGAGCAGCAGTTGATCTTCCAGGGGAAGCACGCGCGAGTGTCCGCACCTTGGAAGGTGGCGGCTTCCGTTTCGAAGCCAAACGGATTCCCCGAGCAGGATGAGGAGCTGGAAGCCCGAATTCAGCAAGCATACGATGAGCAACCCGAGCTTCCGTATGAAGGTCATCGCGGCCAAATCCACGACGTCCTGAATGCGATCGAACAGGGCTCGCCCGTGCTGGTGGACGGCATTCAAGGCCGAAGAACGCTGGAGCTGATTACGGCAATTTACCAGTCGGCCAGCACCGGGCAAACGGTGAAGCTGCCGCTGGGTCCGGATAGCCCTTTTTATACGCGAGAGGGGATCTTGCAGAACGCGACCTATTTTTACGAGAAGAAGACCAGCGTGGAGAATTTCAGCGACAACCATATCACCTCGGGAGGCAATAGCTAAGGGGGAGAAGGGAGCAAACGCCATGACGGAGAAGCTAGACGGCATGAACTACGCCCCAAAAGGAAAGCCGAGCCCGGTAGTCGGGGAGGGCGAATTCCGGTTTGCGGCCATCGGATTGGATCATGGACATATCTACGGAATGTGCAACGGATTGATCGAGGCCGGAGCCGAGCTCGCAGCGGTTTACGATCCGGATCCGGAGAAGGTAAAGCGATTCATCGAGGCCTTTCCTCAAGCGGAGGCGGCCGAGTCCGAAGAAGAGATTTGGAAGGATCCGCAGATCAAACTGGTCGCATCGGCTTGCATTCCTGCCGACCGATGCGCATTAGGGCTTCGGGCGATGGAGCACGGCAAGCATTATTTTGCCGATAAGCCGGCCTTTACCACGTTGGAGCAGGTCGATCGGGCGCGACGGAAAACGGAAGAGACGGGGCTCAAATGGGGGATCTATTACGGCGAACGCTTGCACGTGGAGAGCGCCGTGTTTGCCGGCCAGTTGATCGAGGAAGGCGCCGTCGGCCGCGTGGTACAGGTGATCGGCACAGGCCCGCATCGCGCCAACCCCAAGGCTCGGCCGGATTGGTTCTTTGATCCGGACTGTTTCGGCGGGATCTTATGCGATATCGGGTCCCATCAGATCGAGCAATTTCTGCATTACGCAGGGGCAAAGAATGCGAAGGTCCTGCATAGCAAGGTCGCCAATTACAAGTTCAAGGCCTACCCCAGATTCGAGGATTTCGGCGACGCGACGCTGGTAGCGGATAACGGGGCGACCTTCTATTTCCGGGTGGATTGGCTGACTCCCGACGGCTTGGGGACGTGGGGCGACGGCAGAACCCTCATCCTGGGGACGGAAGGTTATATCGAAATTCGCAAATACATCGACATCGCCCGGGAAACGTCCGGCAATCATCTCTATTTGGTGAATCACGAAGGCGAATTCCACTATGACTGCTCCGGGAAAGTGGGGTACCCGTATTTCGGCGCATTCTTATTGGATATCCTGAACGGGACGGAAAACGCGATGCCACAGGAGCATGCGTTTAAAGCGGCGGCTTTATGTATAGAGGCGCAGACGCAAGCAGTTCGGATCGAAACGGCCTGATCCGTTTTCAATGGAGATTACTGACTAAGCCCGCAAACGATTCGTTTGCGGGCTTTCTGTTTGATAATAAACGACTACTTATTTATCGAGGATGGACATCGAGACGTTCGCGATTTGATGGAGTTTCTTTTTATCAGCGGATGCACGTCGTAGGACCCGAATTCCAATCATGGACGTATGCAAACTGGACGCAAGCAAACTAGGTTCTTGATGGGCCGAAATTTCCCCTGCTTGTTGCCCTTGTTGGATGAGCTCTTCCAGCAATTGCTCTTCCTTGCTAAATCCCTCGTTCGTCAATTCGCTTACGGCGGGATCCCTATAGGCCAACTCGGTTGCCGAGTTCACAAAGAAGCATCCGATCGGTTGCTCGCCTTTGGTTTCAATCAGATAGTCGAAGATCAGGCGGATGGATTCCTTTGCCGTGCGACCGCGCTGGGCTTCGGCTTTCAGGGTAGCGTCCGTAAGCTTCGCATACCGCTCCATCGTTTTGATAAAAAGCGTGTGCTTGTCCCCGAACGTATCGTACAAGCTGCGGCGATGAATCCCCATATGCTCAACCAGATCTTGAAGGGAAGTCTTCTCATACCCCTGTTCCCAGAATAAATGCATTGCCTTCAGGAGGACTTCATTTTCCTCGAACTCCTTGCTGCGTGCCATAACGTGTCACCCCTTCCCCCCTATCTTAGCATATGAGAACGAACGGTAAAAGTAGCTTAGGGAATGGAACCCATCAATGAATCAGCTTGGTTTTCTTCGCCTGCTTCGCTAAGCGTTGAGTCAGACCGCCGAGCGGTTTTTTCAGTACGGGCGCCAGCACGCAGCAAATGGCAACAAACAGGCACAACACCGAAATATCTTTGAGGACGATATCCGCCACCATGCCCCCTACCGACTCCCTTAGAACGCTGACGCCATAGGTGAACGGCATAAAAGGATTCAGGGCCTGGAAGAACGGACCCGAGGTGCTGACCGGAAAGGTTCCGCCCGAGCTGGAGAACTGAAGCACGAGGAAAATGATCGCTAATCCCTTACCGACATCGCCGAATAGGGAAACCATCGTATACGTCAGCGTGACGAACACGATGCTGATCAGAACGGCAAACAGCGGAAATGCGGCCTTGTTTACGACGTAGGTCCCCAGGATATACATGTCCCCAAAGGTGACGATCAACGCTTGAAACATCCCGATGGTCAAGAAAGTCATCATTCGGCCGAAATAGACGTGATAACTTCTGTACTGGCCTCCTGGATCATCCACTTCTGTCTTCAGTAAAGAGACCAACAGCATCGCCCCAACCCATAAAGCCAACGTCGTATAAAAGGGGGACATGGCCGATCCATAATTAGGGATCGGGAACTTTTTATCCTCCTTGATCGTCACGGGGTTCGCCAGAAACTCGCTTTCCTCCTTCAAATCGCTGTGCATCAGCTTAACCAGTTCATTGATGCGCTCGTTCCCCTGAGCTTGTCTAATCTCGTTCGCCGCTTTGCGAACGGCCTGCTCGAATTGCGGCAAATCATGGCGGGCGAAATCCGCTGCCCGGTGAACCGCATCTTCGGCCATCCCAAACTTGGCTTGATACAGGTTGGTCAATCTGTGAATATCCTCCTCCACGGCAGGCAGCTCATCCCGTACAAAATCAGCGGCTATCGTTAGCTTATCCCCGATCGCCTTCAAATCGCTGCGGAGGATTGCCGGTAACCGGTTCTCGAGATCCGCAAGGGCTTCCGCATCCCCCTGGATGTGTGACGCTGCCCCGTGAAGCTGCAAACGATATTGCGACAGCTCATTTCTTAAGGTGTTGAGTTGGGCCTCAGCGAGCTGGATTCCGGCCTGGGCCTGTTGAACATCCTGAGACAAGCGGGATCGTTGTGTCGATACCGTTCCGTAGTTATTGGCGAGCGACTCGGCTCTGTTCAGATCTTCGAGTAGGGATGCCGTCCATTCTCTCGCCCGATCGGCCGTATCAATCGCTTGGATCAAAGCCCCCTCGGCTTCAGCGAACCGGGCGTCAAGTCTTTGAATCCCGTCCGCGGCCTGGCTGATATCCGGCAGTGGCTCCAGAACGGCAATCGCCGCTTGCGCCGCTTGAGTCACTTGGGGCCAGCGTTCCTCTAGGGCCAGAACGGTGTTCCCGACCCGGGTCATCTCAGGGACGAGCTGCTCCAGCTCCATGATTTTCGCGGACTTAGCCTGGATTTCGGGCAGCTTGCGTTCCAATTCGATCGTTTTAACGCCGACCTCCTCGATGACCGGCAATCGAGATTCCAGCTCGAACACAAAGCTCTCCATTCTGCGGATGGTCGGCAGCTGACGCGTGATTTCCATGCCAAGCCGCTTTAGTTCTGCAAATACGGCTTCGCTTACGGCTTCGATAAAATTACGGTTGATTTGGGCAGAAATGTTCGATGCGCCTTTTTCCGTTATTTTCGGGGCAATGGCATTCACCTTTTCGTTCACCGAGTAATAGATTGCCGGTTTTTGGACGACGCCGCTCACGAAGCTGGCGATCTTGGCGGAGAAGTCAGCAGGGATCAGCAGGCTGGCATAATAATCGCCATGCAGGACTCCTCGTGCGGCTTCATTTTCGTCAACGAACGTCCAACCTAACTGTTGATTGCTTCTCAAACTCTTTAGTATTTCGTCGCCGATACGGATCGTCCGATTCTGTACGGTCGCTCCTTCATCCTTGCTGGTGACGGCAACCTTGATGCCTCCCGTGTGGGTATAAGGGTCCCACATGGCTTTCAAATTGACCCAAGCATAAACGGATGGCAAAACGGCAGCGCGACCATGAGTAGTAAGCCTGTCGGCACTTTGATGATGTTTGTCAAATCCGTTTTGTAGATGTGCCATATCTTTTTCATCGAGGTTCTCCTGTATCGTCAAAGACGGATATCGTGTGAGGTAAGCCGCCTGAAACATCGGCCTGTCGTCAACAGTTTCGACAAGCGTTAACCACTATAAACTCTCGCAACCGTGCGATCCCCGCTTCAATATTCTCTTCGGGAAGGTTGCCATAGCCGAGCAGGATATGCCGCGTGTAGTTCCCTTTGATCAGGCAGTAGTCCTCGACGCCGTAAACGCGAACGCCGTAGGCCTGGGCCTTGGACCAATCGACTCCGGCGGGAACCATGGTCATCTCGACTTGCAGGTGCATCCCGGCCTCGTCGCCTTGGATGAGCGCGCGGTCGCCGAAATGGCGTTTCAAAGCCCCGATCAGCAATTGCCGCCGCTGGCGATAGGTGTTTTTCATTTTGTGGATATGCCGGTCCAATCGGCCATCCTGCATGAACCTCGCCAAAGCGGCTTGGGACCAAGAGGGGGTGCGCAAATTTTGGGCTTCCCGCAGATCGGCTACTGGCCGGACGAGATGACGCGGGAGGACGAGAAAGCCCAGGCGCAAGCCTGGGGCCAGCGTTTTGCTGAACGTTCCCACGTAGATCACGCGATCGGGGTTTAAGGTTTGGAGTGGCGGGATGGGGACTCCCTTCAGACGAAAATCCCCGTCGTAGTCATCCTCGATGAGATAGGAGCCGGCCTCCTCTGCGAGCCGGACCGCCTGCTGCCGCCGCTGAATCGGCAAAATACCTCCGCCCGGGAACTGGTGGGAGGGCGTCAACAGCATGAGATGCCCCGGTTCCCACGCGGGAAGCTCGAACAGCTTCATGCCCGCGTTGTCTACGGCGACCGGCGAAATCCGATAACCGGCCCCACGAAAAATATGTTGCGTGAACTCGATTGTCGGATCCTCCAGGTACACGCCGTCAAATCGCTCCCGCAGCGTCTGGGCGATCAAGGCAAAGCCTTCGGAGGAGCCGGATACGATCATGATTTGGACCGGATGGCAGCGCATGCCTCTCGTTCGGTGCAAGTAAGCGGAAATTTCCCTGCGCAGGGATTCCTCACCGCGGATATCACCGTAATCGAAGGAACCGTTCGGCATCGCTTCCGCCGCTTCCTTCAAATATTTCGCCCAAAGCTGCCGAGGAAATTGACGCAAATCCGGCGTTCCGATCTCGAAATCGATGAGGTCCCCGGGACTCGGGGGAACCGGCTCGTCCGTCCGCCGTTCGACCTCGTGCCCTACGTCTTCGTCAGCGCTGGGAAGGCCCGCCCGTATTCCCCCGGCCACATAAGTCCCGGAGCCCGATTGGCCGATGAGATAACCCTCCGCGATTAATTGCTCATAAGCGTCGATGACTACATTTCGGGCAATGCCGAATTCCGCGGCCAGCTTTCGGGTGGGGGGGAGCCGCAATCCTTCGCCGAATTCGCTCTTTTCGATTTTTTGCCGGATTTGCCGGCAGAGCTGGGCCGTAATCGACATGTCCAAGGCAGGGTCAAGTTGGATTCCGAACATGGCAAGGTCCTTCTTTCCTCGAAATTGGTTCCTGAAAATAGATTGAAAATGGCTCTAAAAAGAACCGATTTCTTTTATTATACTGAGGGTGCATTCCAAAGGAATAGGGAGGAATTGGGAAATGGAAAAGAAATCGATAGGCTCTTCGCTTCGGGTCAGTCCGCTCGGGTTCGGGGGATGGGCGATCGGGGGACCGTTTTGGCTGGACGGCCTGCCGGACGGTTGGGGCGATATCCATGACGCGGAGTCGATTCGGGCAATCGAAACCGCGCTGGAACGGGGGATCAATTTCATCGATACGGCGGATGCTTACGGCACCGGCCACAGCGAGGAGATCATCGGGCAGGCGCTGCGAGGCCGGCGGCAAGACGCCGTCGTCGCCACGAAATTCGGCTTTACGTATGATGCTGCAAGCCGCAACGTGTTTACGAATATCGATGTGTCCCCCGGCTACATCCGCTCCGCCTGCCAGGCCTCCTTACGGCGCCTCGCCACGGATTACATCGATTTGTACCAGATTCACCCGGGCGAGTTCTCGGCCGAGCAGCTTGACGCGGCCATCGATGCGCTGGAACGGTTAAAGCAGGAGGGCCTCATCCGCGAATACGGCTGGAGCACCGCAAACACGGCCTGCGCTGAGCAGTTTGCTCAGCGGTCCTCCGGCGCCGCCATCCAGCATCCTTTTAATGTGCTCTCCAACGATAGCGCCATGGTGGAATTGTGCGAGCGGCACGGTCTGAGCAGCGTCAACAATTCTCCGCTGGCGATGGGACTGTTAAGCGGCAAGTTTACGGCTTCGTCGAACCTGCCGGCCGAGGATGTGCGCGGGAGCAGCCACGAGTGGGTGCTGTACTTTAAGGACGGCAAACCCAAAGCCGAATATTTGGCGAAGCTGGACGCGGTCCGCGAAATTCTGACGTCCGGCGGCCGGAGCCTGGTACAGGGGGCGCTGGCCTGGATTTGGGGGAAAAGCGCATGCACGATCCCGATCCCGGGGTTGAAGAACGTCAAGCAGGTGGAGGAAGCGGCGGAGGCCATCTCCTATGGTCCGCTGACCCCGGAGCAAATGAACGAAATCGAGTTGATTTTACGGGGACGGGCATAAGCAGAGACCCTGCAAACCAAAAGACCTTTTCGGGCAAAG